>NZ_JAQGKQ010000045.1 GCF_028290025.1 Cypionkella sp.
TCCCGTTGGCTCTGCGAAGCGTCACCCAGCTCTGCTGCGGACTCGACTCTGCATCATTGGTCTCTTACAAAGAACAAAAAGGGAACACTCGGCGCTTGGGTATTGGACTGGAATGGCACGTCGTCTGATTTCAATTTGGTTTCCGAAGCTCGCGAGCGACACCAGCCGGCGCAAGCGCCCGGTTGAGGGCGCGTTTGCTTTGGTGCTGCGCGCGGGCAATGCCGAACATCTGCATTGCCTGAACCACGCCGCGGAAGCCAAAGGTCTGCGCCAAGGCATGCCGCCGACGGATGCGCGCGCGATCTGCCCGGAGCTTGCGACCCGACCAGCTGATCTGCCGGGCCTCGCCGCCCGATGCGAGACGTATCACGTATCGCGCCGTGTTTGCCAAAGGCGTCGGAGGTCGATTCGGGCTTTGGCATTGATTGCTTGCGGCTCTCCGCCACCCTAGTAGAGCTGATGCCGCCCGAGCAGGTTGGCGGTACTCAGCGCACTCTCCTGTGGGCCGACTTGCAAACTTTTGCTTCCGACTGACAATCGTCTATTTTATGGCAACTGCCAGGTGGATGCACCACAGCATATAATCCATAACTATTTGTCTTAATTGACGAAACTTATAAGAATTGGTGCCGCTGAAGAGACTCGAACTCCCGACCCCATCATTACGAATGACGTGCTCTACCAGCTGAGCTACAGCGGCACTTTCTGGTGGCTTTCTCCTATGGTGCGCCTGAATCGAAGTCAACCCCCGCAGCGCCCTTCACGCACCACTACGGGCGACTGCGGCGAGGTCGATGATTTCGTCGTCCTCCTTCGTCGCTGGCGCAGCGTCGTCACGGTCGGACGGCGGCATCGGAGCGTTCACCAGCAGCGGCAGTAGCTCTGCGCCCGTTACGCTGGGGCCATTTACCTCTACCGGCTCGCGCCAGCTGAGCGTATCGAACCCGCCGCAATTCTCACAGATCGGTTGCCACAAGCTGTGGATCGCCTGACATTTATCGCAGCACCATTGCGGCCCGCGCGGGGCCGTCAACGCCTTAGAGAGCCACCCGCGGACCACCGCGTCATCGCTGCCCTCACCGCGCTCGATCGCCGCCATGATTGCCAAGGCGCGCTGGGTTGGATGCCGGGTGATCAGATCGCCCAGTGCGCGCCGAGCATCGGGAAACTCCTCGGCGGCGATGTTCAACTCGGCCAGCAGCAGCCGGGTCTCGTCGCTATCCGGGTGGCTTGACGTCAGCGCCTTGAAGCGTTTCAGACGAGCATGCGGCGCCTCCTCGGGTTCGATCTCGGCGAAGGCTGCGGCAATTTCAGGATGCGGGATCATTTCCCACGCCTTTTTCAAAACCCGCGTGGCGGATTTCTTATCGCCTTTCTCTGTCAGTGCACGCCCCGCCATCACCGCTGCCGGGATTAAATCCGGGGATTTTCGGTTGGCCTCAATCGCGGCCTCCCGCGCCTCGACCGAGGCTGTTTCATCCATCACCCCGCGTGCCTCTTGCAAAGCCAACACTGCATCGCGGCGGCGATAGACATCCTTCGGCAAAGCTCCACCTTTCAGTTTGGCCCCCAAAGTAGCCCGCGCGCCTTTCCAGTCGGCCTTCTCGGATTGCAGCTTCAGCAAGATATCCTGCGTCTCGGCATGTTTCGGTTTTAGCGCAAACGCCTTCTCAGCCAAGGCGAGCGCCGTGTCGGTATCCCCCTCGGCCAGCTTTTGCTTCAGCAGGCCGCGAATTCCGACAAAACGCGACGAATCGCTGGCCAAAAGCGCTTTATACGCTTCGGTCGCACGCTTGGTATCGCCTGCGGCCTCAGCTGCTTGCGCGACCAACAATGTAGTCAATTCTGGCCGCTCCAAAAATTTTGCCGCCCGCTGCGCCCGCATCAAGGCTAACCGACCCTCTCCGGACGCCAGCGCCATCAGGCCATCATTCAACGCCTGATAGCCCTTACGCTCGCGATTGCGGTCGAAGTACCGTGAGATCGCGGTCTCATCTCCATTGAGGAAACGCAAGGTCGCCACGATGAATCCGACCAACTTCATCAATGCCCACAGGGCTATGACAAACAAAAGCAGCAAAATCGCCGTCTGCAATGGACCAAGCGTTAACTCCCAGCCGCCCATCGAAATGCGAATGCCTTCATCACTGTGCAACAGCATGTCGGCGCCATAAGTAATTCCCGCAATCGCGGCGATAAAAAGCAAAACTTTGACCAATGACCAAATCATTGCACGCTCCTATTCAACGGCTGCGGCGAGGTCAGCTACGGCCGCCACCGCCGCCAGCCGTTTTTGCGCCAATGCCTGCCAACTCGCCAAAGCCGCTTGAGCTTCGGGTGGCAACGTTGCGATCTCACTGAGCGTTGTGGCAATATCGCCAGTCGCCAAAGCGGCTTCGGCTCGTGACAGGATCGCGTCAGGGTCATTGCCCTCACGCGGTGTCAAAGATCGCGCCCCGGTTTGGGTCCGCAGAAAATTGGTTACACGATCCGACCAGGTTTCTCCCATGTTCGCCCGCAATGCAGCCTCTAATGCCATCCGAGAAGCCGCAGGAAACTCACTTTGCAGCGCCGCCACAGTCGGCTGCCCGATTTCTGCGTTCTCAGTCAAAACAGCGGGAACGTCGCCTAGCGCGGGAAGTGCCGAGGCATAAGCCGCGCCGCTGTCCAAAGCCGCCTGTACGCGGCCTAGTGCCGCCCGAACTTCTGCAGCTTTCGCCATAGCCTCCGCCTCTGCATTGATGCGCGCCGCGGTGTCTTCGGCCTGCTTCAGAACCGCATCTGCCGCTTCTTTTTGCGCAGCCAGCGCTGCGGGCGAAGGCGCACTCCCATTGAGAGGAGTTGCTTCCACAGCAGCCAGTCGCTGCTCTAACCCAGCAATTTGCTGCTGCAACGGTGCAAGATCCGGCGCAGCGCGGTCGGTCAAAGCCGCCACCTGCGCTTGCAGATCGGCATCCTGAGCGGCAGGTTTTGCCGCCAAGGCTGCAATCTGCGCTTTCAGGCTTTCGGTCTCTGCCTGTTGTGCATTTAGCGCCGCCTGCAAAGCCTGTGTATCCTGCAACGGCCACCCGTTCGGTACATATTGCGCAAGGCCGAAGCCCAACCCGGCCGCAATCACTCCTCCGACCATTGGCGCAATCCAGCCACGGCGGCGCACAGGTTCTGACGCTTTCGGCGGCTCCGTCACTGCTACCGGCGGTGCCTCAAGCTCGCTCGTCTCTGTCTCTGCCATCGCAGCCCCCGCATTTGTACTCTGCAAGCCATTAGTCTGGCCGCCAATCTGTCAAAGTTAGGCCGAGCCTACGATGGTTCAAGAAGTCATGCAAACCCGCGCATAACTCCGATAAGGTCCCGCATAGAGACGCCGTCGGGTCGTACCGCGACGAGCTTGCGCTGCGTTGGAAACTCAAATGCCTCGGAGATCGCGCCGCTAAGCGCTGCCAGCCATATCGGTGCTTTTGCTTTGATACGCGACAGTTCCGCTGTCAATAACTTGGCGGACCGCGGTGAGAACACTGGCACAATCACCGGTTCTTCAGCGCGCAGTAGGTCAACCGCCTCAGTGCTAAGCGGCAGGCTTTGCTGCTTATAGGCCACCACCGAAACGGTCTCAATTCCAGCTGAAAATAGATCTTCCGCCAAATTCCCTGCGCTATCCTGTGCTCGCAAAATTAGCATCGTGCCTGACGATTCAGCCCGCTGGATATACGCTGACAAATCTTTGACACTGCCTGCAGCAGAGTTTGCGTCAAAACCCGCAGAGCGCGCTGCCGCAGCCGTCCGATCACCAACGCAGAACGCGCGCGTCGGCAGCGCCATTCCCGAGACGGAAATCCTCCGTGCCGCTTCGACGCCGGTCTCTGACGTAAATATCACCGCAGCGAAATCGCCAGCAGGCCAAGCTGGCGTCAGAAATTTCGGCTGCATCAATGGCGAGATCAGCGCGCCGCCAATGTCCCGCGCGAACCGCTGGCTTTGTGCCAAGGGTCGCGTCAGCAGCACGGTGGGTTGGGATTGTCTGGCCATGCCCTTGGTGTTACCTGCGATGGGACAAGCAATCAACGGCGGACCATGACTGAGGCTTTCAGCGATCCAGGCACCCTGACTTTTCTGGGCATCGAGTCCAGCTGCGACGACACCGCTGCAGCCGTGGTCCGTCATGTTCCTGGGCAGGTTCCGCAGATCTTATCATCGGTTGTGGAAGGCCAAACCGCACTTCATGCAGCTTTCGGTGGCGTCGTTCCCGAAATTGCCGCCCGCGCCCATGCCGAACGGCTAGATCACTGCATCGAACAGGCATTGGCCGAAAGCGGCGTTAACCTAGCCGGGCTGGATGGTATCGCAGTCACGGCGGGGCCGGGCCTGATCGGTGGCGTTTTGTCGGGTGTGATGTTGGCCAAGGGGCTGGCGACAGCAACTGGGCTGCCAATGGTAGGTGTCAATCACCTCGCAGGACATGCGCTCACGCCGCGTTTGACGGATCAACTGGCATTTCCGTATCTGATGCTGCTGGTATCTGGCGGGCATTGCCAGTTCTTGGTCGTGCATTCTGCAGAACGGTTTGAGCGGCTTGGCGGCACGATAGATGATGCTCCGGGGGAAGCGTTTGACAAAACAGCCAAACTTTTAGGTTTGGCGCAACCTGGTGGTCCCGCGGTGCAAGCCGAAGCGGCGCTAGGGGATATCAAGCGTTTTTCATTTCCGCGGCCACTGCTGGATCGCCCCGGCTGCGATATGTCATTCTCGGGTTTGAAAACGGCCCTGCTGCGCGCTCGCGACGCCCTGACTGCAGAGAAAGGTGGGCTGACGGTGCAAGATCGCCGCGACCTTTGCGCGTGTTTCCAGGTTGCTGTCGCCGAAGTGCTTGCCGAGAAAACCCGCCGAGCATTGGCGATTTATGCTGACCTATGCCCCGACGAGCCGGCGCTCGCCGTCGCTGGTGGCGTGGCCGCCAATACAGCTATTCGAGCAAGATTAGAGTCTCTTTGTGCTCAATCGAATACCCGCTTCCTAGCGCCTCCGCTTTGGTTATGCACCGATAACGCGGCAATGATAGGCTGGGCCGGGATCGAGCGATATCGCGCCGGCGCGGTGGATGGCATGGATCTCGTTGCGCGACCGCGCTGGCCATTGGACCCAACCGCCGCACCGATGATCGGTTCGGGCAAAAAGGGAGCCAAGGCATGATCGGGATTGTGGGTGCAGGGGCGTTTGGCACGGCTTTGGCGGTCGCTTTGGGCCGCGAGGGTCGCGAAGTCCGGCTGTGGGCGCGCGACCCAGATCATATTGCTGAAATCGCCAGAGCCGGCACAAACGCAGCGCGCCTACCAGGAGTAGTGCTGCCGAAAACAGTTTCCGTCACAGCCGAAATTTCTGACTTGGCGGGCGCTGATGCAGTGCTGCTTTCGCTGCCGATGCAGGCATTGCGCGCATTTCTTAGCGCCAACCCCAGCCTGAACGGCTTGCCATTGGTGGCCTGCTGCAAAGGTGTTGATCTGGTGACGCTGAAAGGTCCGACCGCGTTGATCAAGGCAACCTGCCCAGCCTCAACTTTCGCCATACTGACGGGACCAAGCTTTGCAGCCGACATTGCGCGCGGTCTGCCCACCGCCTTGACCTTAGCCTGCGCCGAAGGTGAAGTTCTGCAGCATCTGCTCGCTACGCCCAGCTTGCGGCTTTATCGAACCTCTGACGTGATCGGTGCGGAACTTGGCGGTGCATTGAAGAATGTGATTGCCATTGCGACCGGTATTGTGATGGGCGCCGGTCTTGGCGATTCCGCGCGCGCCGCGCTTATGACGCGTGGCTATGCCGAGATGACGAGATTGGCGATGGCGCTCGGAGGTCGTGCGGAAACACTGGCGGGTCTGTCGGGATTCGGCGATCTGGTGCTCACCTGCACCTCGACTCAATCACGAAACTTTCGCTTCGGCCATGCCTTGGGCGCTGGCAAATTGTTCGACCCCAAGGCGACCGTTGAGGGTGCGGCGACGGCAATTGCTGTTACTAACATGGCGAATACCCTACAGATTGAGATGCCCATCACCAGCATGATCTCGGCACTGATCTCAGAGCAAATCACTCTGCCACAAGCGATCTCCGCTTTGCTGTCCCGCCCATTAAAACAGGAATAATCCATGCGCGTTGCCCTCATCTGCCACGACAAACCCGGTCACTTGCAAACTCGCCTCGACAACCGAACCGCTCATCTCGCGCATATTGAAGCTTCTGGCGTTGTTGAGATGGCCGGACCATTCTTGTCGGACGGCGCGATGACGGGTAGCCTTGTGGTGCTGACTGTCGAGACATTGAAGGAAGCGCAGGATTGGGCAGCGGCGGACCCCTACGCATTGGCAGGGCTGTTCGAAAGCGTAACGATCAGCGAATGGAAAAAGGTTATCGGTTAAGTGGGCTGCAATGAACTTTTGGCTGTTCAAGTCCGAGCCTGACACTTGGGGTTGGCCCGACCAGCTGGCGCGCGGTGCAGCGGGTGAAGAATGGCACGGCGTACGCAACTATCAGGCCCGCAACAACATGCGGGCAATGAAGATCGGCGATCAGGGCTTCTTTTATCACTCCAACATTGGCAAAGAGATTGTTGGCATCGTTGAGGTCTGTCGCGAGTCGCAACCAGATAGCACCACCGACGATCCGCGTTGGGATTGCGTCTGCCTGCGCGCTGTACGACCACTACTGCGGCCCGTATCGTTGGAAACCTGCAAGGTACAGCCGGGGCTAGAGGAAATGGTCTTAATCCACAACTCTCGTCTGTCGGTGCAACCGGTTACCCCCGAACAATGGAAGATTATCTGTGATTTGGGCGGTTTGGGCTAAAGCCGCACGGGATAGAAACGGGGGGCCCATTACCCCTAAAGAACCCCCCATCCACCCCACGTGCTCCCTCAGCACCACACGTGTTCTGTAAAGGTCCTAGGCTACTGCCTGTTCGATCAAACTACTCAAGTTATTTCGAAGGCGCAAACGCCAAGCTTCGACAATTTGAGCCGAACTTAAATTGAAAGCCCGCCGGTTTCCCGACGGGCATGTTGCAGGTACGCCGATCCGGTTAGTTATAGACCGCTTCTTTGCCAAAGTGCTTGGCGAGCATATAGTAGACCACGGCACGATACTTGTTACGCTCCGCCCGGCCATAGGTATCAACAACCGCGTTGATCGCTTCCATCAGGGCGGGCGAGTCCGCTAGGCCCAGTTTCTTGACCAAGAAGTTGCTCTTAACGGTTTCAAGCTCAGACTTGTCCGAAGCTGAGACCGTCTCGCTGTCGGCGCTGTAAATGGCAGGGCCACAACCGATGGTCACCTTGGTCAGAAACGCCATGTCCGGGTTGATCTTGCACTTGGTCTTCAGATCGTCCGCATATTTGGCGATCAGATCGTCACGCTTGCTCATGTATAAACCCCTCGATATTTTCAAATTATAATGGGCTGCCCGGCTAGGCAGAATGGCCAGACCATAGGGGATGCAGGAAATCGCTCAAAGGGAAATTTGGCTAGAGGTTCCCCCCACTGCCCGAGCTGATTGACGTGACGTCAAATGCGAATGGCCCGAGGTTTCCCTCGGGCCATTCGCTTTATCGACAGAGATCAGTACCGATAATGCTCGGCCTTGAACGGGCCTTCCACTTTCACGCCGATGTAATCGGCCTGATCCCTGCTCAACTCCGTCAGCTTCACGCCGATTTTCTTCAGGTGCAGACGCGCCACCTTCTCGTCCAGCTCTTTCGGCAGAATGTAAACGCCTGGCGCATAATCCGCGCCCTTGGTCCACAATTCAATCTGCGCAAGAACTTGGTTGGTGAACGAAGCCGACATCACGAACGACGGATGCCCGGTCGCGTTGCCAAGGTTCAACAGACGGCCTTCCGACAGCAGGATGATGCGATTGCCCGAAGGCATCTCGATCATATCGACCTGTTCTTTGATGTTGGTCCATTTGTGGTTCTTCAACGCAGCAACTTGGATTTCGTTGTCGAAGTGGCCGATATTGCCAACGATCGCCATGTCCTTCATCGCGCGCAGATGCTCGATGCGGATCACGTCTTTGTTGCCAGTTGTGGTGATGAAGATGTCAGCGTTAGCGATCTCATCCTCCAGCAGCGTCACTTCGTAACCATCCATCGCAGCTTGCAGCGCGCAGATCGGATCAACTTCGGTGACCTTCACCCGAGCGCCAGCGCCACGCAACGAGGCAGCCGAGCCTTTGCCGACGTCGCCGTAACCACAAACCACAGCCACTTTGCCAGCCATCATGGTGTCAGTCGCCCGACGAATGCCGTCAACCAGCGATTCCTTGCAGCCGTATTTGTTATCGAACTTTGACTTGGTAACGCTGTCATTGACGTTGATCGCTGGGAAAGGCAGTTGGCCCTTCTTGTGCAGATCATAAAGGCGGTGAACGCCAGTGGTGGTTTCTTCCGAAACACCCTTGATCGCGGCTTTGGTCTTGGCAAACCAGCCCGGCGATTGCTTCATGCGCTTCTGGATTTGCAGCTTGATAACTTCTTCTTCTTCAGACTGCGGCACCGCCAGCACATCTTCGCCAGCTTCCATGCGCGCGCCAAGCAGAACGTAAAGCGTCGCGTCGCCGCCATCGTCGAGGATCATGTTCGCGCCTTCGGGGAACATGAAAGAGCGATCCAGATAATCCCAATGCTCGGTCAGGCTTTGACCTTTGATTGCAAAAACCGGAACGCCAGCCGCAGCGATCGCAGCCGCCGCGTGGTCTTGAGTCGAGAAGATATTGCACGACGCCCAGCGCACATCTGCACCCAGCGCAGTCAGCGTTTCAATCAACGCAGCTGTCTGGATTGTCATATGAAGCGAGCCGACAATCCGCGCGCCTTTCAATGGCTTAGTGGTGCCAAACTCTTCGCGGCAGGCCATCAGGCCCGGCATTTCAGTTTCAGCGATCACCAGTTCTTTGCGACCGTACTCGGCCAAGTTAATATCTTTGACAATGTAATCATTCACCATTTAGCGCACTCCTTGATCCTGCATTGCGGCCAGATAACATTTTCTCGCCCTCTCGACAACACGCGCTGCGAATGCCACGAAACAGCGTCAGGAGAAGTGTCAATGAAACAACCACGCGCATGGCAGCGGATGCTTTCGGGCCGCAGGCTAGACCTGCTTGACCCGACACCGATGGACATTGAAATTGCCGATATCGCGCATGGTCTGGCATTTGTTGCGCGCTGGAATGGCCAGACCCGGGGCGATTTTGCCTACTCAGTGGCCGAGCATTCTTTGCTGGTTGAAGAGATTTACGCGCGCCAAAACCCCGCTAATCCCAAGTGGCAGCTGGCGGCTTTGCTGCACGATGCACCAGAGTATGTAATCGGCGATATGATCAGCCCCGTAAAGTCGGCGATAGGGCCGAGCTACGGTGAAATGGATTTGCGGCTGACGGCGGCGGTGCATCTGCGCTTTGGATTGCCTGCGGTGCTGCCCGTTCTGGTGAAGAAAGCGATTAAGTCAGCCGACAAAGTCTCGGCTTGGCTTGAGGCGGTGCAGATCGCGGGGTTCTCAGAGCCCGAGGCTGATCGGTTGTTTGGCCGCCCAGACACAGCGTTTTTGCGCGGTCTCGAGATAAAACTACGTCAGCCCGCACAGGTGCGAGCAGATTTTGTCGCGCGTCATTTAGCCTTGCTGGCGAGCCTCAAGACCTAAAGCCGATTGCGGGGTCTTGATCCAACGGGGTTCCGTTGGGCAGTTGGGAAAGCGATCACGCGGGCGGCGATTGGGCTCGCTTTTGCAGGGCCGCGATAGATCTACCGCAGCGGAAATCTTCGCGATGCCGTGGTTGATCGAACCTGACTGACCCGAAGCGTTGATCTGGCTGCGTAGCGATGTGCTAAAGCCGGACGCGATGAGTATCCCTATATTCCGATCGAGGAATTGGCACTATCTGTGGCCCGCCGAGGCTAGAGATCCATGTCGAAGCTCATGGCCTGATAGAGAGAATTTGGCGAACGGCAATCGTATCGCTGCGTGCGAGACTAAAGACGAAAGTCATGCCTATTATTTAATCACAAGGCCGGGTCCAAAACCCACAAATTTGAAAGTTTTATTAAATGGCTTAAGGCCGCCATTTAAGGCGGCCCAATTCCGCTAAGCTTGCGAAAGTTCAGATCGCCATGTCGTCTGGTTGTTTGCCATCTGCCAATGCTGCAACAAACCAACGCGGCTTACGGCCGCGGCCAGACCAGGTATCTTGCTCATCAGCAGGGTTTGCATATTTGGCCACAGCCGGAGAGCGTTTACGGGTAGCCGTCACGCCAGTCAGCGCAGCGAGAGTGAAACCCTTAGTGCGTGCAAATTCTTCAATCTCCGCAAGAGCTTCTTTTTTCTTGCGGTCATCAAACGAGGAAATAGCTTTTGCCACCTGTGATTGCAGATCTTTCAAATCTTTAAGCGATAGTCCACTGATATCAATATTCACGACGCACTCCCTTTTGGATTAACGTGAGGTCTTTTAGGCTGAAAGCAAATTATCATCAAGATCGGATTTATTTTGGGCTTCGTTTGGCCAAAATACGTTGCAAAGTTCTTCGGTGCATCGACAATCGGCGCGCAGTTTCCGAGACATTACGCTCACACATTTCATAAACCCGCTGAATATGTTCCCACCGCACCCGATCCGCAGACATCGGATTTTCTGGCGGCCCAGGCATTGCCGCACCTTTTGCCAGAAGCGCATTCATTACGTCATTAGCGTCCGCGGGCTTCGAAAGATAATCCGTCGCGCCGATTTTAACCGCCGCCACTGCGGTCGCAATCGCCCCATATCCCGTCAGCACCACGATGCGGCAGTCCGGTCGGCGCTCTCGCAAGGTTTCCACAACGTCGAGGCCGTTGCCATCTTCCAGCCGCAAATCAATCACGGCATAAGCAGGCGGACGCGCCAGCGCGATTGCGCGCCCCGCCGCGACACTGCCAGCGGTTTCGGGCAAAAAGCCGCGCTTTTCCATCGCTTTAGCCAACCGCTTTACAAATACTTCGTCGTCATCCACCAACAACAAACTGCGATCCGGCCCAAGCTGCGATACAAGGTCAGCGCCAAGTTCATCCGTCATGAAGTTCCCCCAATTCCTATATCTGCCTTCCCGGGCAGCCGTCGCTCGATAGTTACTTAGCTCTTCTCAATAAAACATGCTGTGCGTTTGGCCATCTGCTCTGCCGTGTCGTCCCGCGTGAAGAAATCAGCAAAGCCGATGCCGGGCAACATAAGATAGGTGAACGTCGAATGATCCATCATGTAATACTGGTCGCCCGTCTCTTGCTTCCTGTAAAATGTCTTATAAGCGCGTGACGCCACCTGCACCTGTTCTGGCGTGCCGGTCAGTCCAACCATTTCGGGATGTAGATTTTCTGTAAAATCCTTCAATACCTCGGGAGTATCGCGTTCGGGGTCGATGGTTATGAAAACCGGGGTTACGTTCAAACCTTGCGCTTTCAGCAAATCCACCGCCTCGGCATTGCGCGCGCCGTCAAGCGGGCAAACATCCGGGCAAAAACTGTAGCCGAAATAGACCAGCGAGGGTTTGCTCAGCACCTCTTGATCTGTGACGGTCTTGTTGTTCTCATCGACCAGCGTGAACGGCCCGCCAATGTCGCCACCGCCTCCAGCAACAGCCGAGCTTCGGCAATCAGCGAAAGGGTCATTGCTGCGCTGCTGCCAAGCGACAAGAGCCGTCCCGCCCAAAAGCCCCGCAATGGCAACAACGGCCAGCCCGGCATAGAGTTTCAGCATCGCACGACTCTCCTTTTGCGCATTGCTCCGCGCTATAAGCGCCCTTATCAATCGCAAAGCCATCACAAAGACCAGCCCTCGCCAAGGCCGAACCATGTCAATCCAGCGTGACATAACCGCCCAATCTGCAAGTTTCCGGCCCGAGCGCGCCGATTGGCTGCGTCTGCGCACACTCATTTTTCAGCGTTGGATGGCAAGTTTTGGCCAATTGGCGGCGCTTGTCGTCGCCAGCCGTTACTACGAAATGGAGCTGCCGCTCGGTTTGTGCTTTTTCGCGGTCGGGCTGGCTATTATCGCCAATTTGCTGTCGATCTTCATTTTTCCGCAGAACAAACGTCTGACTGAAACAGAGGCGATGGCGACGCTGTTGTTCGATCTGGCACAGCTTTGCTTCCTGCTTTTTCTCACCGGCGGTTTAACCAACCCGTTCGCGCTTCTCGTGCTCGCCCCCGTCACGGTTTCGGCAAGCGCGCTCAAACTGCGAAGCACGCTTATTTTGGGCACGCTCGCTGCGATTTTCGTGACAGCAATCGGCCTATTCAATCTGCCGTTGCGACTTGCCGACGGTTCGATATTCCGCACCCCAGCGCTCTTCAGTTTTGGATTTTGGATTTCGCTGCTGATCGGCATTGCGTTTCTGGGCCTTTATTCCCGTCGTGTTGCCACTGAAATGCGTCTGATGTCCGATGCGCTATTGGCGACCCAGATGGCCTTGGCGCGGGAACAGAAGCTGACAGATCTTGGCGGTGTTGTGGCTGCCGCTGCGCATGAGTTGGGCACGCCGCTGGCCACGATAAAGCTGATCAGCTCCGAGATGATTGACGAATTGTCGGAACATCCCGATCTCGCGGAAGACGCGCGGCTGATCCGCGAACAGGCCGACCGCTGCCGCGACATTCTTCGATCCATGGGCAAGGCCGGCAAGGATGATCTGCTGATGCGGCAGGCTTCCTTGACAACGGTGCTGCACGAGGCCGCCGAACCGCACACGACCCGCGGCATTGAGGTGATTTTTACGGTGTCAGGCACAGGCGCTGTGCCGCAAGTATTGCGCCGCCCCGAGCTTATCCACGGGCTGCGCAACCTTGTGCAAAACGCCGTTGATTTCGCAAACAGCAAAGTTTGGATTGATGCGCAATACACTCCAGATCGCATCATGCTGCGCATCATCGACGATGGCGACGGCTTTCCGCCGCAAGTGCTCGCCCGTATTGGCGACCCCTTTGTGCGCTCGCGCCGGGATGAACAAGACCTGAGTCGTAGGCCGGGATACGAGGGCATGGGTCTGGGACTTTTTATCGCAAAAACCCTGTTGGAACGCACCGGAGCCGAGCTATCCTTCGCCAATGCCGCCGACCCATTTCTTTCATCCGCAGAGCGTCCAGAACGGTCCGGCGCAATTGTTGAGGTCGTCTGGCCATCGGCAGCCATTCTTGCTGAGAGCGTCCGCGGGTTGGGGGAAAATCAGCCGATAACCGGGTAACGTCATCAAACTCGGAATGCCGTGCAACATCCTTAACCTGCTGTTAACGATCTGCCCGCTAGGCTGATCTCAGCATGGGGTTTTCCCACGAACGGGGTTTTATGATGATTTGGCCGCTAATTCTTGCTGTGGTTGCCGCGTCCTTACTGGCATCCAGCATCGGAATATTGGCGTTGTGGGTTTTTCCATCGCGTGAATTTCCCCCTAAGAACAGCCTGTTCGCTGATACCGGTAGTGAGACCGTATTTCTTTTCGATGGAGAGTCGATGATCGACAGCACCTCGCATGCGCGGGCTTTGCTGGCGGCCAGCCCAATAACCGGCGCACCTTGGGTGCGCCTGATGGCGTTCCTCTCCTCGCGTTTCGAAAATCTTGAAGCGCAGTTGTCACGGTTGCCCGGCGACGGAGCGATAGATATATCCTCAAACGGCACTACAAAGCCTCTCATCCTAAGAGCGGAACATGCCGGTGGCATCACGCGGCTGACGTTGCTTGATGCGTTGAAGGACGATCCCTCCCGTGGCGGCGATATGCTGGCGCAGCGCGCTGTGCTTGATGAGCTCACTTTGCTGCGGGAAACTGTTTCCAGCGCCCCGATGCTGGTCTGGCGCGAAAATACTGCTGGCGATGTTGTCTGGGCGAATGGCCCCTACTTGTTGCAGGCTTGCGCTATTATTGAAGATGGCAAGGAACTTGGTTGGCCGCTGCCTCGTCTGTTCAATCGCGCGGCGACACGGTCTGGCAAAGATCAGCGACAAAGCCTGACGATATCTGGCAATCCAACGATCTGGTTTGATTTGTCGAGCCAAGCAGAGACTGACGGCCATCTGATGTTCGCCGTTCCAGCTGACGCAGTGGTTCAGGCTGAGGTTGCCTTACGTGATTTCATGCAAACCTTGACCAAAACCTTTGCGCAGTTGCCGATTGGACTGGCGATCTTTGATCGACAGCGGAAATTGCAGCTTTTTAACTCCGCGCTTATGGATCTGACTCAACTTCCAGCCGATTTCCTGTCATTGCGGCCATCACTGCTGGCGGTGCTGGACGCGATGCGTGATCGCAAAGTGCTGCCAGAACCGAAAGATTACCGCGACTGGCGTCGTCAGATTATCGAGATCGAAAAAGCCGCCGCAAGTGGGCTTTACGAAGAAACGTGGAGCCTGTCAGACGGCCAGACCTACAAGGTGATCGGGCGGCCACATCCGAATGGGGCTTTGGCGCTATTGATAGAAGATATCTCCACCGAGATGTTGCGCACCCGCAGTTACCGCGCGGACCTCGAACTCGGTCAGTCGGTGATTGATCAAATGGACGAAGCAATTGCGGTTTTCTCGCAGAACGGTCAACTTGTGATATCAAACAACAGCTATGCGACCCTTTGGGGCCATGACCCTGCAGAAACTTTGGGCGACACGACCGTGAAGACGCTTTCCGCGCATTGGCGGGCGCTATCGGCACCTAACGCAATATGGGCTGAGGTCGAAGATTACGTCGCCACCGTCGGTGATCGTGACTGCTGGCGCGGTGAGGTTCGCTTGCTGGATGGCCGCCTGGTCGCTTGTCGATTTTCACCCCTGATCGGTGGGTCAACCCTGGCCACATTCCGGGCGATGCAGCCGGTCGAAGCCGGACAAGCAAACCCAGCCGAAAGCGTCAGCCTCCGCCGCGCCTGAACTTCGACTTGCAGCGGCGGTTAGGCGCGATAGACTCGCGATATGATGCAGCTTGGTTCCGTCTTTGCCTATTTGCCCTCGGAAGAGCACACCGCCGAACTCGGCCGATGGCTTGCCCCGCGGTTGAAAGCTGGTGATTGCTTGCTGCTGGATGGCGCGATCGGCGCTGGAAAAAGCCACTTGGCCCGCGCCCTGATCCGCACCCGATTGGGTCGCATGGAAGACGTGCCCTCGCCGACATTCACTCTGGTGCAAACATACCAAGCCGATGTCGAGATATGGCACGCCGATCTTTACCGGCTATCCCACCCGGACGAGGTTGCCGAACTGGGCTTGGAAGACGCGTTCTCGCAGGCCATTTGCCTGATAGAATGGCCGGACCGTCTGGGTGCATCCCTGCCGCCAAACGCCATTCGGTTAAAACTGTCTACACAATCAGATGGCCGCCGCGTGGAATTAACCGCACCGGACCATCCCGAGTTGCTCGTAGAGTTTGCGCAAAGTTGGCCGGAATGAGCGACCGCATCGCCTTATCTCAACGCTTCATAGAAAGTGCCGGCTGGGGGGGCGCTGAACGTCGTTTCCTCGCCGGCGATGCCTCGGATCGCAGTTATGATCGGCTGATACGCGGCGCGCAAACCGCTGTTTTAATGGACGCTCCGCCGGGCCAAGGTGATGATCCAGCGACTTTTCTGACAATTGCGGCGCATCTTTCGACCATCGGCCTGTCCGCGCCAGCCTGCTACGCTAGCGATCTCGAAAACGGCTTTTTGCTGCTTGAAGACCTTAGTGACAAAATCTTCGCTCGCGTTATGGAAACAGCGCCTGCCCTTGAAATCCCGCTGTACACCGCCGCGACCGAAGTGCTCGCGCATCTGCAACGCCACCCTCCCGCGCCTGATTTGCCAAACCTCTCGGCTGCCGATTGGGCTGAGGCCGCCTGCTTTTCGCTCGATTGGTATCGCTTTGCCATCACCGGCACCCGCACTTACCCCACCGATTTTCGCCAAGCCGTGACAGATGCGATGACCCGCCACGCCGATGCCGCGCGCGTGATGATTTTGCGTGATTACCATGCCGAGAACCTGCTTTGGTTGCCAAATCGCGCCGGCATCGCGCGCGTGGGTCTGTTGGATTTTCAACTCGCCCAACTGGGTCAACCCGCCTACGATCTCGTCTCGTTGCTACAAGATGCACGCCGGGATGTTTCGCCCGACACTGAGACTGCGATGATCCGCACATTCTGTGAACTTACGGGCACCAACCATGCCGAGTTCGGTTTTGCCTACGCCGCAATCGGTGCCCAGCGCGCCCTGCGGATTTTGGGGATTTTCGCCCGACTTTGCCTTCACGGCGGCAAGCCTGGCTATCTTGCTCTGATGCCGCGCGTCTGGTACCAGCTTCAACGCAATCTCTCGGCACCGCAGCTTGGCCCCCTCGCCAAAATATGCACCAGGCTTCTGCCCGAACCTACCCCCGAAGCTCTTGCCAAAATAGGTGCCCAGTGCGGCCACTTCCGCTAATGCTGTTTGCTGCGGGTTTCGGCGCTCGCATGGGCGCCCTGACCGCTCATCATCCAAAACCGATGATCGAAGTGGCGGGCAAGGCTCTGATTGACCACGCCTTGGCGGTCGCCGATCAGGCTGGCATCGCCAAGATAGTGATCAATCTACACTATTTGGGCGATCAAATTGCAAGCCACGTACAGCATCGCGACATCGCCCTGTCGTGGGAGCCTGAAATTCTCGAAACCGGCGGCGGCTTGAAGGCCGCGCTGCCGTTGTTGGGCGATGGTCCAGTTTTAACTATGAACACCGACGCCGTGTGGAGTGGGCAGAACCCCCTGACTCAGCTGCTAAACGCTTGGGATCCTGAAGAAATGGACGCTCTGCTTTTGCTGCTTCCCGCCTCTAAAGCTTTAGGTCATATCGGCGCTGGAGACTTCCTACTCGACGCCGAAGGAAGACTTTCCCGCGCAAACCAGACGGATTCCCCGATCTATCTGGGCGCACAAATTCTTAAGACTGGTGGCTTACAGGCAATATCAGAGCGGGTCTTCAGCCTCAACCGGCTTTGGGATCGCCTCATCGCCGAGCGCCGCGCCTACGGCATAATTCATCAGGGGGGCTGGTGTGACGTCGGTCGGCCTGAGGGCATCGCACTGGCAGAATCTCTCCATGTTTAGCCCAGACGCGCCGCGCATATTCGCGCTGCCGCCGGGGGCGGATTTCCCGGCTCAGCTGGTATTGGGTTTAATCGAGCGCATGGCCGCGCAGCCACCCGAGGCTATGGCACGCGTCACTGTTTATTTGAATACCGCCCGAATGCGACGCCGCGTCGTACAACTTTTCACCGAACAGGGGGCTCGGTTTTTGCCCCGCCTGCCGCTCGTTACAGATCTTGCGCAAGACCCGACCCTTGCTTTGGCCGCCCCGGTTCCCCCGCTGCGCCGACGCCTTCAAATGGCTGAACTCATTGCCAAATTGCTTGATGCGCAACCTGATCTCGCTCCTCGTTCTGCCCTGTATGATCTGGCCGATAGTTTGGCCAATTTGATGGACGAGATGCAAGGTGAAGGCGTTTCCGTTGAGGCTATTTCCGGTCTGGATGTCTCGACCCACTCCAAACATTGGGAAAGAACTCAGACCTTCCTGCGCATCGTCGCCCCGCTCTTTACAGAACCCACTGACGCTGAGTCTCGCCAGCGCCTCGCGGTGCAGCACATCGCCCGACTCTGGCAGAGCAATCCGCCCCAAAACCCGGTTCTGATCGCAGGCTCTACCGGTTCGCGCGGCACCACCGCATTGTTCATGCAGGCCGTTGCAACGCTTCCACAGGGTGCGTTGGTACTGCCCGGTTTCGATTTCGACACCCCATCGAGCGTCTGGCAAGCGATGGACGACGCCCTGACCGCCGAAGATCATCCGCAATATCGCTTCCGTCATCTGGTGGATCTGCTTCAGATCACACCCGGTGGCATTAAGCCTTGGCGCAACACCCAGCCGCCCGACCCGGACCGTAACCGACTGATTTCGCTGTCGCTTCGTCCGGCTCCTGTCACCGATCAATGGTTGATCGAAGGCCCCCATCTGCCCGATCTGCCCGCCGCTACCGCGAATCTGACGCTGATCGAGGCCGCCTCACCACGCGCCGAAGCTCTGGCCATCGCTTTAATTCTGCGTGAGGCGGCGGAGGCGGGCACCAAGGCCGCACTCATCACACCTGATCGCAATCTGACCCGGCAAGTCACAGCTGCCTTGGATCGCTGGGCTTTACTGCCCGACGATTCCGCAGGCCGTCCGCTCGCACTTTCCGCTCCTGGCCGTTTTTTGCGTCACACTGCCGCTTTGCTTGGTCAGAGACTGACCGCCGATAGCCTCCTCACTGTGCTAAAACATCCGCTCACAGCCTCAGGCCCAGCGCGTGGCCCGCATCTGCGCTTCACCCGTGACCTTGAACTCAAGTTGCGTAAGAAAGGCCCGGCTTTTCCGACAACCGCAGACCTTCTGGCTTGGGCCGAGGCGCGTCGGGACGATGCTTTACCGTGGGCGCATTTCGTCGCGACCAGTTTCGAAGACCTCGATCAAGTTGCGCGCCGCCCATTGACCGAGCATGTCGCTCATCACCGCGCCCTATCTGAGGCTTTGGCGCGTGGCCTCGATCCCAGCGGCAGCGGTGATCTTTGGAATAAAGCCGCCGGCATTGAGGCTTTGGCGCTGGTGGATAATCTGTCCGCCGAGGCCCCATATGGCGGCACCTTCTCAGCCGCAGAATATCGCGATCTGTTTGAGTCGCTGGTGAACAAAGGCGAGGTTCGCGAACCGGTGCAGGCGCATCCCAACATAATGATCTGGGGCACGCTGGAAGCCCGCGTGCAGGGTGCAGAGCTTGTTATTCTTGGCGGTCTGAACGACGGCATCTGGCCGAAAACACCTCAGCCTGACCCGTGGCTGAACCGCTCGATGCGCAAAAAAGCGGCCCTGCTGTTGCCAGAACGCCAGATCGGCCTGTCGGCGCATGACTACCAACAAGCCATCGCCGCGCCTCGCGTCATCTTGTCTCGTGCCGTCCGCAATGCCGAGGCCGAGACCGTGCCAAGCCGCTGGCTCAACCGGTTGATGAACCTGATGGATGGTCTGCCGCAGCGCAATGGCGGCCTCGCTTTGGTAGAGATGCGCGCGCGCGGTGCCGAGTGGCTGGCCCTGGCTCGCGCCTTGGAACAACCGACTGTCGAGCAAACAGCCGATCCCCGCCTGCAGCCTGCCAACCGTCCAGCGCCGCAGCCCCCTATCGCCGCGCGCCCGGCGAAATTGTCGCTGACCAATATCGAGCGACTGATCCGCGACCCCTATGCCATTTATGCCCGCTATATTCTGCGGCTCCACCCGCTTGACCCGCTGCACCAAGCTCCAGACGCCCGAGATCGCGGTATTATCGTGCATGAAGTGCTGGAGCGATTTGTGAAAACACGCCCCGAAAACGAAAACCGTGCCGAGGCCCGCGCACGGCTGCTCACCCTCGCCCGCGAGGTGCTTGCCGAAGAATCCCCCTTTCCCTCCGCCCGCGCGCTTTGGCTGGCCAAGCTTGACCGCGCCGCTGATCATTTCCTGACCCAAGATGCCAAGCACGGCGGCACCGCGCTTGCGATCGAAACCAAAGGCGCGCTGAAGCTCGATGGTTTGGATTTCACGCTGTTTGGCACTCCCGACCGCATCGACCGCCTTCCCGACGGCACTTTGCAACTCATCGACTATAAAACCGGTGCCGCCCCCACTGCAGCGCAGCAGAAAACCTACGCCAAGCAACTGCTCCTTGCCGCAGTGATGGCGGATCGCGGCGGTTTCGCTGATCTGGGGGCCTCTCGCGTGGCCAAGATAACCTATATCGGACTCGGCAGCGGGGAAGATGTGGTTGAGACCGAAATTACCGAAGCCTTACTGACCGAGCATTGGGATAAACTGCTTGCCCTGATTGCCCGCTATTTCCGCCGGTCCACAGGCTATACGGCGCGCCGCGCTCTATTTGAAATTCGCCACCCCGGCGATTACGACCACCTTTCGCGCTTTGGCGAATGGGAAATGTCTGATCGCGCAGTTGCTGAAATGGTTGGGACAGAAGTTGTTGAACCCGCAACGCCGGAGGGCAATGAATGAGCCGCAACGACGCCTCTGAACGCCAGGTTCAAGCCTCTAACCCCGCCGATACCGTCTGGCTTTCCGCCAATGCGGGCTCGGGCAAGACCCGGGTGCTGACAGACCGCGTTGCCCGCCTGCTTTTGCGCGGCGTTGAGCCGCAACATATCCTCTGCCTGACTTACACCAAGGCCGCAGCGACCGAGATGCAAAACCGGCTGTTCCGCCGCTTGGGCGAATGGGCGATGAAGCCCGACACCGACCTGCACCGCGCCCTCGCCGATCTGGGTGACGATACCCGCCATGATCCGGGCGCTCTTGCCAAGGCCCGGCAATTGTTTGCCCGCGCCATTGAAACCCCCGGCGGCCTTCGCATCCAAACCATCCACAGCTTTTGCGCCACGCTGCTGCGCCGCTTCCCTCTGGAGGCTGGTGTTTCGCCACAATTCACCGAGTTGGATGACCGCGCCGCCCGCCTGCTTCGCGAAAACATCGTCGAGGAAATGGCCGAGTTCCGTGCGCCGCAAGTGATCGCCGAAGTGGCCCGCGCCTACACAGGAGAAGATTTCGCCACGTTGATGGAGCATGTTTCGTCCAAACGCGCCGGCTTTCTCAACCCGCTAAGCGAGGATCAGGCCCGCGAATTATTCAACGTTCCCAGTTGCGAAACAGCCGATACAATTCTGGCCGACGTCCTGCTTGGGTACGAGGCTGACCTCATCGCCAACATCTTGCCAGCGCTGAAAAACGGCGGCTCAACCGATAGCAAAACCGCCAATACGCTCGCAGCGCTGAATTTGGACAGCCCCAGCCTTTCCACTTTGGCCGCGCTGGAAAACGCTTTGCTGTTCGGCGCAAAAGCAGCGGCCCCGTTCTGTGCAAAAATCGGCAAGCTGCCGACCAAGCCGACGCAGGCATTACTTGGCAATCACCTGCCTCAACTCGACGCGCTGATGCTGCGCGTTGAAGCGGCCCGCCCGCGCCGCATCGCCCTGCAAGCCGCGCTAAAAACAGCGATCCTGCACCGATTCGCCTCGGCTTTCTTGCCGCTTTATGAGTCCGCGAAGTCTGCCCGGGGATTCCTTGATTTCGACGATCTGATCACCCGAGCCAAAGCTCTGCTAACCGATCCATCGGTCGCGGCATGGGTGCTGTTTCGGCTTGATGGCGGCATTGACCACATTCTTGTCGACGAAGCGCAAGACACCAGTCCCGACCAATGGCAAGTGATTGAACTGCTCGCCGCCGAGTTTACCGCAGGCCAAGGTACGCGCGATGAGACCCGCACCCTGTTCGTGGTCGGTGACAAAAAGCAGTCGATTTATTCCTTTCAGGGCGCTGACGTGGCGGCGTTTGATGAGAAGCAATCTGATTTTGGCACTAAGTTCCACTCTGCGCAGAAAAACTTCGTCCGGCTTGATCTCGAATATTCCTTCCGGTCTTCTGCTGCTATTCTGCGCGTGGTTGATGAGACTTTTGGTGACCGGTTTCCGAAAGCCATGGGCGCTTCCGTTCGGCATCTCGCTTTCAAATCAGATCTGCCGGGGCGGGTCGATCTATGGCCGTTGCTAGAGAAATCCGACGATCCCAAAGATGAAAACTGGGAAGATCCGATTGATCTAGTTTCGGAGACTCATCACACGGCGCGTTTGGCAGAGCAAATAGCCAACTATATCAACGCACTGATTGACGCAGGCACGCAAATCCCGGTTGATAAGGCAGAAAATCCTAATCAAAGTCGCCCACTTCATGCCGGTGACGTTTTGATCCTAGTGCAACGCCGCTCTGCTCTGTTTGCCGAAATCATTCGCGCCTGCAAGAAAGCCGATCTTCCGATTGCAGGCGCAGATCGCCTGAAATTGGGCGCTGAGCTTGCCGTCAAAGACCTTGCGGCGTTGCTGTCCTTCCTCGCTACTCCTGAGGATGATTTATCGCTCGCAGCCCTACTCCGCTCTCCGCTTTGCGGCTGGACTGAGGCAGAGCTTTACAGTCTTGCCCAGCCCCGCAAGGGATTTCTGTGGGAAGCACTGCGAGACACCAAGACCCACCTTAATACCCTTGCGATGCTGCAAGATCTCCGCGATCAAGCTGACTTTTTGCGTCCGTACGATCTTATCGAACGCGCGCTGACCCGTCACGACGGTCGCCGTCGTTTGCTGGCTAGGCTTGGGCCCGAGGCCGAGGATGGCGTTGACGAATTCCTCTCCCAGGCCCTGGCGTTTGAGCGCAGCGAAGTGCCAAGCCTGACAGGTTTCATAATTTGGCTGGAAACTGATGACATTGAGGTCAAGCGCCAGATGGATAGCGAAGGCCACCGCATCCGCGTAATGACCGTCCACGGCGCGAAGGGCTTGGAAGCCCCGTTGGTGATCCTGCCCGATACCGGTGATCGCAGCCCGCAAGATCGAGATGAGATTTACGCGTTGGATAACGGTATCCCGGTCTGGAAAACGCCGTCCGACCATAGCCCCGCACCGATTGTCACGGCCCGGGGGCTTCGCAAAGACAAAAGCGAGGAAGAAAGTTTGCGGCTGCTTTACGTCGCGCTTACCCGCGCCCGCACTTGGCTGATCGTTTGCGGTGCTGGCGAGGCAAAGAAGGAGGGCGCGTGGCATAAGCTGGTCGCGCAAGGCATGCAGGCCGCGGGGGCTCATCCCATTTCGGGCGGTGCGGTGCGTCACAGCTTCGGCGACTGGCCGGCTTCCATTCCAAAACAGTCTCTAATGTTGCCGAAATTGCCCGAGCTCCCCGCTTGGGCAACCCAATCTGCCACTGCCCCGACACGTCCCGCACAACTCTTATCACCCTCTGATCTCGGAGGCGCAAAGCTGTTGGCAGGGGAAACTGATGGCTCTGGCGAAGACACTGCTAAGGCGCGTGGCACTGCGCTGCATCTTCTGCTCGAGCATCTGCCCACCACTCCTCGCGCGGATTGGCCGACCGTTGCCGCGGCCCTTGTTCCCGATGCTTCCCAATGCAGCGCTCTTTTGCCCGAGGCCGAAGCCGTCCTGACCGCCCATCCGTATATTTTCGCGCCGGAATCTTTGGCCGAGGTCGCTTTCACCGCCAGCCTCAACGGCCAGCCAATGCTCGGGACGATCGACCGTCTGCTGATCGCGCCCGATCACATCCTCGCCGTCGATTTCAAATCCAACCATCGCGTGCCCACCAATCCCACCGAAACCCCCGAGGGCATACTGCGCCAGATGGCCGCCTATGCCGAGGCTCTCCGACAGATCTATCCCGCCCACCGCATCGACACCGCAATCTTGTGGACGCGCACCGCCACGCTGATGCCACTGCCCCCCGATATTGTGAGGGCCGCTATGCAACGCGCCACTATCCCTTGACGCGCGCACCAGCCGTGCCTAGGTTCAATGCCTGTCATTTCCCCTAGGAGATCCCATCATGGGTGCCAATACCGTCGCCGTCACCGACGCTACTTTCGACGCCGAAGTTCGTAAATCGGACATCCCGGTCGTCGTGGATTTCTGGGCCGAATGGTGCGGCCCTTGCCGTCAAATCGGCCCAGCTTTGGAAGAACTTGCCGCCGAATACGCTGGCAAAGTCAAGATCGTGAAGATCAATGTCGATGAAAACCCGGATAGCCCGGCCGCCCTTGGCGTCCGTGGCATTCCGGCGCTCTTTCTGTTCAAAAATGGCGAAGTTGTCTCCAACAAAACCGGCGCTGCTCCGAAAGCCGCGTTGGCCAATTGGATTGCCACAGCGCTCTGAATCTATACAAGCTCGATCAAAGGCTCCCCTCGGGGGGCCTTCGTTCAGAGCGGCCAGCCATGTTGGCGCAACCGCGTCAAGACCAGCGCATCACGATCCTTGCCCACCGCGCACAGCGCTTGTTGCTTGAAAAACCAGTGCAAATAATCCGCATGGGACTGGGTTTGATGCACCGCTTCAAATGCCCCCGCGACCCCCAGCCTGTGCACCGATGCTGCGATATGGTGAAAATCAATCCGCGCAAACAGCACCGCTGGCTTGTCTGCAAATAGCCCGGTCAGCGCCATCGACGAGTTCTCGGTCACTACATAATCGCACCCCGCCAACCACGGCAGCGAGCCTTTCACCAACTGAAACCGCGCAATCCCCCGCAACGCCTCTAGTTCTGGCGTCGTATAAACCTCGCGCGGATGCAAGGTCGCCACAATCTGCCGCACCGGGTCCGCAGCCAAAGTGGCCTGGATCATCTCAATCGGCGAGGCCGTCTGAAAATGCCTTCGCTGCAACAGCTTGCCCTGCAGCGGCATAAAAATATACCCACCGTTAGCGATACTTAGCCCGCGAAACAGCCGCTCTCGCCAATAACGCTGGAACCAAGCTTGGCCCGGCTTGCCGGGAAACCGCGACCCCGCAACCTGCCAGTCCCAACGATCATTCGTCGCTTCAATCCGGTAATATTGATCAAGATAACAGCGCCTTAAACTAAGGCAACAAGGCCCCTCAACCGCACGATTGTAGACCAAATGGTACCCGTCGCCGCCAACCTCCGTCTGGGCCTCGGCATAGCGAACCTGCCAGCCCGCAGCCCTCACCACACTCACCACAGCGCCAAAAATCCCGATACTGGCCTCGGCTTCGGCGCGCTTGCCCACATCCAAATAAAAAGTCAGTACTCGCTTCATTCTGCCAAACTAGGCGTATTCCTCCAAAGCCACCAGCCACGCGCTTGCGCCCGCTCCAGTGCCCTTCCATATAATGCTGAGCAAATGGAGATCGAGATGGCTGAAGACAAATTCCCCGGTTGGCATGGCACCACTATTCTCGCCGTTCGCCGTGGTGGCGAGGTTGTGGTCGCAGGCGACGGGCAAGTGTCGTTGGGAAATACAGTTATCAAAGGATCTGCCCGCAAGGTGCGCCGCCTGTCTCCCGGCGGGCACGATGTTGTTGCAGGCTTTGCAGGCTCGACAGCCGATGCCTTTACCTTGCTGGAGCGGCTGGAGAAAAAACTGGAAGCCGCTCCTGGTCAACTCGCTCGGGCTTGCGTGGATTTGGCGAAGGACTGGCGGATGGATAAGTATCTGCGCAATCTTGAAGCGATGCTGATCGTCACCGACGGTCGCGATCTTTACGTCATCACCGGGGCCGGAGACGTGTTGGAACCAGAGCACGACATCGCAGCGATTGGTTCGGGCGGTAATTTTGCGTTGGCCGCAGCGCGCGGTCTAATGACAACAGATCTTCCGGCAGAAGACATCGCTCGTCGGGCAATGGCAATTGCGGCCGAGATTTGCGTTTTCACAAATGGCAACCTGACGGTGGAACGCATTGCGCGGTAATCTATGCAAAAAGGCCAGCCCTAAGGCTGGCCATCTGGCGGCAACGCAACCAAGGCTAAGACAGCGAGACTTTCGCCACGTTGTCTTTATAATCGGTCTTCGGATCAATTCCGAACAGCATTTTGATGCCAGCAACAAGGCTCGATCCGTCTTTCCAGATTTCAGCTTGATCGGGCTCCATGCGCAGCAGAACAAGCTTCGGGTCGTCTTTGCCCTCGTACCAAGCGGCGACGAAGGGATTCCAAAGCCGATCAATGACCGCACGGTCATGGCTGGTGGAGAGTTTGCCATGCACGCTGGCGAAAATATCGTGGCCTTTAGATTGGAACGTCGCAATAGCGCGGTCGCTGGTACCAATTTTGCGAACCAACTCACTGTCCGTGCTGGCGAAGAACCAGATTGGGCCGCTTTTGCCTTCAATCTGCGCCGTCATCGGCCGCGTATGGCCTTCGTCAACGCCAACAAGGCCCAGCATCATGGTGCGGTCCGAGTCGAGGGCGCTCCAAAAATCCGCTTCAAGCTCTTGGGGGTCTTGCATGGTGTATCCTCCGAATTGTTTAAGCCAAACCAACGTGCGGCGCGTCAGATGGTTCCGGTGGTCCGGGCTCCGATGGCTCGCGCCCTGCCGCAGAGGAGATCAGCATGACTAACCTCACTCCACGTGAAATTGTTTCCGAACTAGATCGGCATATCATCGGCCAGCGTGACGCAAAGCGCGCCGTGGCGGTCGCTTTGCGTAACCGTTGGCGGTGTCGCAATCTGCCTGACGATATTCGCGATGAGGTCTATCCGAAGAATATCCTGATGATCGGGCCGACGGGCGTGGGTAAAACCGAGATCGCCCGCAGGCTGGCCAAACTCGCGAAGGCGCCGTTCTTGAAGGTTGAGGCCACCAAGTTCACCGAAGTTGGCTATGTGGGTCGCGACGTGGACAGCATCATCCGCGATTTGGTCGATGCTGCGATGATCGATACCCGCGCGCGGATGCGGGAGGATGTGGCGGCTAAAGCGAAGCAGGCGGCGGAGGAGCGGGTTGTTGAAGCTCTGGCTGGCAAAGATGCCCGCGAGCAGACGCGTGAAATGTTCCGCGGCAAGTTGCGGCGCGGCGAGTTGGATCAGACGGTGATCGAACTTGAGATCGCCGATGCAGCACCCGCGATGCCGATGATGGGCGGGCAGGGTATGGAAATGCAGATGCAAGGTCTGCAAGATCTGTTCAAGGCTTTCGGAGCGCGGACCACGCGCAAGAAAGTCACCGTCGCCGACAGCTATGATCTTCTGATCGGCCAAGAGGCTGACAAGCTGCTGGATGATGAGGCAGTCAAGTCGGCGGCTCTGGCTGCGGTTCAGGAAAACGGCATCGTGTTCTTGGATGAGATCGACAAGATCTGCGCGCGGGCGGATGCTCGGGGGGCGGATGTTTCACGTGAAGGGGTGCAGCGGGATTTGTTGCCACTGATTGAGGGCACCACGGTTTCCACCAAATACGGTCCGGTAAAGACCGATCATATCCTGTTCATCGCGAGCGGCGCCTTTCATGTCGCCAAGCCTTCGGATTTGCTGCCGGAACTTCAGGGCCGCTTACCGATCCGGGTCGAACTGGCTCCGCTGACGGAAGGTGATTTCGTGCGCATCCTGACGGAGACGGATAATGCGCTGACCCGGCAGTATGCGGCGCTGATGGGGACGGAAGATGTTACGGTTTCTTTCACGACGGATGGCATCGCGGCGCTGGCTCGGATTGCGGCGGAGGTCAACAAGTCCATCGAGAACATCGGGGCGCGCCGGCTTTACACGGTGATGGAGCGGGTGTTTGAGGAGTTGTCCTTTACCGCACCAGATCGGGCTGGCGATGAAGTAGTCGTCGATGCCGATTTTGTCGAGAAACATCTGGGCGCGCTGTCGCGGTCCGCTGATATTTCCCGATACGTTTTGTAAGGGTCCGCTTGTAAGGGTCCGCGATCCTGTCCACGCGTGAACAGGGTCGCGTCTCTTATCATTTCAATGGGTTAACGGGGTATCATTAACGGATTATTAATCTTTGGTCTCTGCTGCCCCTTTTTCGTATAGATTCAAACGGACTCGGTTAACAATTCCTGAAGAAAATACCCAACATATTGATAAATATAACAAAAATTCTTGCGCCACGCGTAGACACCTCGATTTCTGCACCTGCAACATAACGTCACTTGACCATACCTTTGAAACTCTCGATTTTGGCCCCAAAAGGCGCATAATGATCCGGTATTTTCTCACCCTCACACTGACTTTGATGCTGGCCTGCTCCCCTCGCGGCCATGTCACCCTCGACCCTCAAGCAGCCAGTGTCGGGCAGGTAGAGAGCATCTTTATCGGCACCACACGCAAGCAAAATCAAGATGGCTCTTTCGGAACCTATCGTTCAGAAGAAGTCAAATTCGCGCGCTATGATGTTTCAGTCCCGCCGGATCGCAAGCTGGGCCAGATCAACTGGCCGCCCCGTCACGGCAAGGCCGACCCGGCGAAGCATTTCCTGACCACTGATGAGATCGTCTATCAAAACGATCTGCCGTTCCGCAAAGATTTGAAAGCCGAATTGGCCGCGAATGGCGGCGAGGCAGTTATTTTCGTGCACGGCTACAACAACAATTTCTCCGAAGGGGTGTATCGGGTCGCCCAGTTTGCGCATGACTTGAAGCTGCCGGGCGCGGTGGTTCACTATGCTTGGCCCTCGGCCGCTGAACCGCTGGGCTATGCTTACGACCGCGATTCTGCGTTGTTTGCGCGGGATGGGTTGGAGTCTTTAATGCATGAAGTTGCAGTCGCGGGGGCGAAGCGGATTTTGATTGTGGCGCATTCGATGGGCGCGGGCCTGACGATGGAGGCATTGCGGCAGACGGCGATCCGGGGAGACAAGAAGACGTTGGATTTGATTGGCGGGGTGATCTTTATCTCGCCGGATATTGACGTCGATGTGTTCAAAATCAGCGCCCATGCGATGGGAAGGCTGCCGCAGCCGTTTGTGATTTTTGGTTCTGACCGCGATAAATATCTGCGTTTGTCGGCGCTGATGACTGGCCAGGATGAGCGGTTGGGGTCGCTGAAGGATGTATCGCGGGTGGCGGATTTGAAGGTGACGTTCATGGATGTCGGGGCGTTTTCGAAAGGCTCGGGGCATTTTGTGATGGGGGATTCGGCGGCTTTGATTGCTATTTTGGACCGCTTGGGCGACGTTTCTAGCGCGTTTGAAGCAGATCGGAGGGCGCGGATGGGGCTGCTGCCGGGGGTGGTTTTGTCGGTGCAGAATGCGACTCAGATTGTGTTGCGGCCTGTGGCAACGGTGGCTTCCGATTTGACGCGGTAAGGTGTGCCCACACGCGGACATGATTTTTTGTGATATTTATCAACTAGTTGCTTTTTGCGTTAAGCGTTTATTAACCGCCGCCCACTTGGGCTTAGCGCCGACGCAGATAGATGTAATAGGCACCAGAGCCGCCGTGTTTCAGGTGGGCTTCGGTGATTTGCAGCACGGCTGGGCCAAGCGGCGGCAAGCGCAGCCATTGCGGGACCTGGTGGCGCAGCGCGCCCATGCGCTGTGGGATCGGGCCAACGTCATGGCCGCGCTTGCCCTTTCCGGTGATCACCAGAACCAGCCGCATCCCGGCGCTTTGAGCGTTGAGGATGAAGCGGATCAGTTCTGGATGAGCCTCGGACAGTGTCATGCCATGCAGGTCAATCCGAGCCTCAGGCGAGAGTTTGCCACGGGTCATTTTGCCGTGGGTTTTAGCATCCATTTGCAGCGGTGCGGCTGCCAGACTGTCTGGCAGGCTCGGCAAAATATCGTGACCGGGTTTGGTCCGGGACTTTTCGCCTAAGCGGAACAAGGGCAGGCGCGGCGTGGCCGGGGCTGCGGTTTGGGTCGGCTGCGGCTTTGGCTCGACGGGTTTTACGAACACATGACCCATTGGATGCATCGGCTTGGCGGTGCGGGCGACGGCTTGCCAGATTTCCTGTTCGTCGGGGTGCAGGGTGCGACGGCGGACCATGATCAGCCTTCCGGCAGCATGGCATAGGCACGGTCTATCGGTAGCAGCAATATCATCCGGCCACCGTCTTTGATCGTGCCAGCGGCTTCGCCTGCGTTATCGCCGGTGCCGTAGAAGATGTCGGCGCGTTGCGCGCCTTTGATGGCACCGCCGGTATCTTGGGCGACCATCAGGCTGCGAATGGGATTGTCGCCGGATTTTTCGATCCAGACCGGGACGCCTAATGGTGTGAAAGCCGGGTCGATGGCGACGGAACGCAGCGGGGTTATGCTGCGGCCCATTGCGCCGATTGGGCCTTTGTCTGACGGCAGATCGGCGATTTTGCGAAAGAAAATGTAAGATGGGTTAATCGCCAGCAGGGCGTTGCCTTCGGTCGGGTTAGAGCGAACGTATTGTTTGATGTCTTGGGCGGAGACCTGATCTGGGGTGCGCATACCGCGCGCGATCATTTCCTTGCCAACCGAGCGATAGCCATGGCCATTGCGACCTGCATAGCCGACGCGGATAACATGGCCGTTGGTCATTTTAATCCGGCCAGAGCCTTGGATTTGAAGGAAGAAAACCTCTACCGGGTCTTCGAGCCAAGCGATTTCCAAACCTCGGCCCCGCAGCGCACCGCTTTCGATGGTGGCGCGGTCGTAGTAGACTTGGCCATCTTGAAGCTCTGGTGGGCGTGCGTAGATCGGGTAGGCAAAATGCGGGGTGCGAGTGTAAGAGCCGTTCAGTTCGGGCTCGTAGTAGCCGGTGAACAGGGCGGGGGGATTGCCGATCAGCACCGGCTTGAACATCAGCTCGAAGAAGGCTTTGGCAGAGGCATCCGTGGCCCCGGCGTCGGCGGCGAGGTGGCAAATCGGCTGCCAATCGGGGGTGTCGAGTTTGTCGCAGGTATTGAGGAAAGCGGTCAGGGCAGCGCGGTGGTCGTCGTCGCCCCAGCCTTCCAACGCCTCAAAATCAAGCATCTGTGCCGGGGCGGGCGTGGCTGTCATTTGAAAGGCCAGCAGGCAGGCGGCGAGCAGCGCACGCATCCCACAAGGGCGCGTTGTGTCAATTTGACCTTGCTTGCGAAGCCGAACGCGTTTGCAGAGCAATCGCTGCCTCGGCTTCGCAAGCAAGGATTTGATTGTAAGAGGACGCAACACGCTTCAATCGCTGGTGCCGACGAGTTGCCAGTTGGGATCTTGCACGCCCATGCGGCGCGCGAAGGTCCATGTGTCCCGCTGGCGTTTGACCTCGGTTGGCGAGCCTTCGATGATTTCGCCGGCCTTGTTGCGGATCAGCGAGGTGAGCTCGCCGGTATAACGCAGGGTGATTTCGGCGGTGCGAGTGGTCGGATCGTATTCGGCATCCGACAGCGTCATTTCACGCAGGCCGAGGAAATTGGCCTCAACCGTCTGACCATCGCGTTCGCGGGCGTTGATGGCTTGGGTGAAGGAAGCCTCAACTTCATCGGCGAGGAAGGGGCGCACCGAGTCGATATCGCCGCGTTCAAACGCCATCAGGATCATCTCATAAGCGCCGCGCGCGCCGTGGAGGAATTCCCCGACCGAAAAGCCGGGCTCTGCGACCTTCATTGCGGCGAGGGCTGCGGCGGCGGGGCTACCAGCAGGAGCATGGTCGGTAATGTCGAGATCGACGCCGTCCGCCGTGGGCGCAGGCACCAGTTTCGGCTGCGGCCTAGCGGTGTCTTGCGGAACAACAGGCTTCTCAAAGCCCTCGCGCGAGCCGAGAACGGAACGCAGTTTCAGGATCAGGAACACGGCAATTCCGGCCAGAACCAGCAGTTGAATCAAGGAGGAATTCATCGGGCGCCTCAAATCGGGCCCGGGGGGTTGGTGATCCGGGCGTTGGACCCTTATGTAGGGGCTGGGGGCGGCCAAGTCTATGGTTTGGGCGCTCGAATACAGAGAGGCGACCGAGATGTGGGTTTTTGCGCTGCTTTTGGCGTGGCCGATGCTGGAAATCGGGCTGTTTGTGGTCGTGGGCGGCTGGATTGGGCTGTGGGCGACGCTGGCGTGGGTGATATTGTCGGCGATGCTGGGAATTGCGTTGATCCGCGGGCTTGGCATGAGCGCGTTGCGAGAAGTGCGCGGCGGCGGCGGTATCGCGGCACTGCAGCCGATGGCGCATAGCGCGTTGATCATGCTGAGCGGTATATTGTTGGTGCTGCCCGGATTTTTTACCGATTTTCTGGGGCTTTTATTGTTGGTGCCGTTTGTGCGGACCGGACTGATTGCGCTGCTGGCTTCGCGGGTGCAGGTGCACGGTTTTGCCGCGCGGCGGGGTCAGCCAAGGGCCGATTGGGTTGAGGCAGAATATGAAGAAGTGGTGCCGGAGCGCGATAAAATTGGCGGCACGACGCAGCCTTCGAAGTGGCGCGAGGATTGAGGCCCCCTAAATGACCTGCTAGGGATATGCAGGATTTTTCAGGGAGTGGGCTTATGGCCGAGGAAAATAACGGCGCGCCGCAGATCAAAATGTCTGTTCTGGCGCAATTCGTGCGGGATATGTCGTTTGAAAACATGGTGGCGCAAAAGGGGCTTTCGGCTTCGGAAGTGCAGCCGGACATTCAAGTGCAGGTGAGCTTGGATGCGCGGAAACGTTCGCAAGACCATCAGTTTGATATTGTGACGAAGTTCAAGGTGACCTCGAAGAACAAGGTAAACGGCGATATGCTGTTCTTGTTGGAGGTCGATTACGGCGGCATTTTCCATGTTGAAGGCGTGCCGGAAGAACAGTTGCATCCGTTCCTGATGATCGAATGTCCACGGCTGCTGTTCCCGTTCGTGCGGCGGATTATCTCGGATGTGACGCGCGACGGGGGGTTCCCGCCGCTGAACATCGACACGGTGGATTTTCTGGCGCTGTATCGGCAGGAAATTGCGCGGAGGGCGCAGCCTGCTCCGGTCGCAAACTGATTGAGACAAGGGCCGACCTTGCGGGGTCGGCCTTTGCATTGTCAGACTTGGTAGTAGTCGCGATACCAGCTGACGAAAGCCGTCATGCCGTCACGGACATTGGTTTGCGGTTGATAGTTGGTGAGGGATTTCAACAGGTTGGCGTCGGCCCAAGTGGCTACGACATCTCCGGTTTGCATCGGCATGTAATTGCGAATGGCTTTGCGACCAGTGGCGTCTTCGATGGCCTCGATGAAATCCAACAGCTTAACCTTGTCGGAATTACCGATGTTAACCACTCGGTAGGGGGCGGCCGGGGAGAGGCTGTCGCCGGGGGTGATGTCTTCGGGCGTGGCGGGGCGTTGCGGGACGGCGTCGATCAGCAGGCGAATGCCGCGCACGAGGTCATCGACATAGGTGAAGTCGCGCCACATATCGCCGTTGTTGTAGATGTCGATCGGGGTGCCGTCGAGGATGCCCTTGGTGAACTTATAGGGTGCCATATCGGGGCGGCCCCACGGGCCATATACGGTGAAAAACCGGAACATCGTGACAGGCAGGCCGTAGATATGGGCATAGGAATGTGCCATCGCCTCATTGGCTTTTTTGGTGGCGGCGTAGAAGGTGAGCGGGGTTTCGGTCTTGTGGGTCTCAAGGAACGGCATCTCGGTGTTGGCACCGTAGACCGATGAGGTGGAGGCCATCAGCAGATGCTGGACGTTGAGCTCCCGGGCGAGGTCTAGCACATTGAAGCCGCCGACGAGGTTGGCATTCAGATAAGCGCGGGGGTTTTCAAGGCTATAGCGGACACCAGCCTGGGCGGCGAGATGCACGATCACCTGGGGATTGGCTGCGCGCATCGCGGTTTCTAGGATAGACTGGTCTTCGAGCAGGGCTTCGGTGTTGGTGAAGTTTGGATTTTGTTGCAGCATCGCGAGGCGGCGCTGTTTAAGCGTGACATCGTAGTAATCGGTCATCCCGTCGTAGCCCGCGACATGAAAACCTTCTGCCAGCAGAAGTTTACACAGATGATAGCCAATGAAGCCCGCAGAGCCGGTGACGAAGATGCTTTTCATAATATCTTTCAAATAGTTAAGGAACGGTTTCGCCGTATCAAACGCGCTTTTTCCAGATGGCGGCATCACCGATTTTTTCGACAAATGCGATATGAGCGGCGATTTCAATTTCAGTCAAGCGCGACGGCAGGGGATTTGGCCTTGGGCGCGGACGCCAATCCACTTCCACGTGCGACCCGGCTGAATTGTTGCTTTGCGCGACGGGGCTGAGGCCGAAATCGGGTTGCCGGCCGCCGACGAGTTCGAGATAAACCTCTGCCAAGAGCTCGGAATCTAACAAAGCCCCGTGTTTTTCACGGCCCGAATTATCGACCCCGAAGCGACGGCAAAGCGCATCGAGTGTCGCGGGCGAGCCGGGGAATTTGCGGCGCGCAATCATCAAGGTATCGGTGGCGCGGCTGAAAGGAAGCGCGGGCAAATTGATCGCCGTTAACTCGGCGTTCAGAAATTTCATGTCAAAACTGGCGTTATGGATGATCAGTTGAGCATCACCAATGAAATCAAGGAAGGCTTGGCCAATGGCACGGAAAATCGGTTTGTCGCGCAGGAAATCATCGCCAAGACCATGCACATCGAACGCCTCTTTCGGCATTGAACGCTGCGGGTTGATGTATTGGTGATAGGTTTTGCCGGTGGGCAAGTGATTGAACAGTTCTACCGCACCAATTTCTACGATGCGATCGCCCTCGGACGGCTCGAAGCCAGTGGTTTCGGTGTCGAGAACGATCTCACGCATGGCGGGCTCGGATATGGGCAATCAGGGAGATGACATAGGCGTTGGTGGCCGCGAGGTCCAGCGTTTCAACGATGTGGGTTGCCAGGCTTCGCTTCTGGGCGTCGGGCATCTGGCGGGCAAGAAGCGTTTGGAAATCTGCCTCGGTCATGCCGGGACGTTGCATGACACGTTGTCGTTGCAGATCTGCGGGCGAGGTCACGAGGAGCGTGGCGTCAAACTCGGCTTGGTTGGATTTTTCGAACAGGAGCGGAATGTCGAGAACGGCAATGTCAGCGCTGGTGTGGGCAAGAAACGCGCTGCGATCAGCGGCGACAAGGGGGTGTACGATGGCTTCAAGTTTGGCGAGCAGAGTTGGGTCACTTGCGATATGGCGTTTCAACACCTCACGTGAAACGCTGCCCCCTGCGGTGGCTTCCGAGCAAATCGCGGTGATCGGAGCAACGGCGCCGCCGCCTTGCCGGTATAAACCGTGGACGGCGGTGTCGGCATCCCAGACCGGCAGACCGGCGGCTGCGAACATCGCGGCGGTGGTAGATTTGCCCATGCCAATCGAGCCGGTAAGGCCGAGGCGAAACGTCATGCTGCCAGCACAGCTTGGCGGGTGGCTTCGTCGACCTCGGGGCGTTGGCCAAACCAACGCTCAAAGCCGGGGGCGGCTTGGTGAAGCAACATTCCGAGGCCATCTACGATGGTGCAGCCTCTGGCCTCGGCTTCCAGAAGAAACCCAGTCTTCAGCGGGTTATAGACCAGATCGGTGACAAGTGAGTGAGATTCCAGTCCATCAAGCGGCACGCGAAACTCTGATTTACCCGACATGCCCAAAGACGTGGAGTTGATGACAGTCGCCGCGCCTTCCAGCATATTGGGTGCATGAACCCAATCATAGATGTGCAGCTTCGAGCCGAAATCGGCGCGCAAAGCTTGGGCGCGGGGCTTGGTGCGGTTCGCGATGCGAATCTCGGCTACGCCGACCTCAATCAGCGCCGCTACGATAGCGCGCGCGGCACCTCCAGCACCAAAAACCGCTGCTGGCCCCGCGGTGGGATTCCAGTTCGGAGCGTTTTGGCGCAAATTGGCGATGAAGCCCGCACCATCGGTATTGTCGGCATGAATGCGGCCGTCTTTGCGGAAGATCAGCGTATTGGCAGCGCCGATCAGAGCAGCGCGATCCGTCACCACATCGGCAATCTGCAACACCGCCTCTTTGTGCGGGATAGTGACGTTCACGCCGACGAAGCCAAGTTTTGGAAGAATTTCAAGCGCTTGTCGCAAATCTTGCGGGGCCACATCCATCGGGATGTAATGGCCTTTGATGCCATACCGCTTCAGCCAAAAGCCATGCAGCGCCGGCGAGCGGCTGTGCGCAATCGGGTGGCCAATGACACCAGCGAGCGGGATGCGGGGCAGCTCGGTCATGTTGTGATGAACCCTCTCATACCAAGATAGCCGATAAGCGGTAAAAGTGGCAGGCCAAGAATGGTGAAATAGTCGCCCTCAATTGCGGAGAACAGCCGGACGCCCTCTTCTTCGAGCTTATAGCCGCCGACAGAGGAGCGCAAACTATGCCAATTTCGCGCGAGATAGCCATCGAGATAGCTGTCGGACAGGTCACGCATCGTCAGGGAGGCTTGCGAGATATGCCGCCAAATCGGTTGACCCGCATCATAAAGCACCAGCGCGGAGATCAGTTGGTGGGTTTGGTTGCGAAACGTGGTCAGCTGCGCTCGAGCTTCGTCTGGCGTTTCGGGTTTGCCATAGGTCCGCCCCTTAAAGGCGAGCACCTGATCGCAGCCCAACACCAGAGCATCAGGGTTTTTTTCGGCAAGCTTGCGGGCTTTCATTTCGGCCAAAGCATCGGCGATGTCACGCGGACTGGCGGCGCCAGCCTCTAGCGATTGGCGGATGGCTTCTTCGTCAATCCGCGCAGGCTGTGCGCTAACCTCAAGCCCCGCATTGCGCAAAAGCTGCAGGCGGATGCTGGAGGCAGAGGCTAAAATAAGCGGGCGCGGCATCGAGGCGGCCTTGTGGATAAGCTCGGTTTGTTCCGGCGGCTGGTTTTGGGGGTAAGCCGGGTTTGGAGTGGAAAAGGCGGGATCAACGACATTTTGTCAAGCGCACAGCTGACGCTCGGCAGAATTGCCCACAATGGGATGAAGCGAAAACAAAGCTGTGTGCAGGAAAGTTATCCAGAGGCTGTGGATGCAGTCGGGTCGGTGGTAAGCAGTTTAACTGTTTGTTAATACATGACATTTATGAAGTTTCAGACCCGGTTGGATAATTGAACACATCCTAACGACTGGGGACAGAGTCTGGGAAAAGTGCTGGAATTCTGTTATCCACGGCCCCTACAACAACATCTTTCTTTCTAGAATCTATTCTTTAAGAAGAGGCTGAGAACCGAGGTGAGCCTGTGACCGATTTTCTGGCGACGTATTATCCATGGATAAAAGCGCTGCATGTGATCTCGGTGATCGCGTGGATGGCGGGGTTGTTCTATCTGCCGCGGCTGTTTGTGTATCATGTTGAGCAGGTCGAAAAGGGCTCGCCGACCGATGCCATGTTCCAAGTGATGGAGCGTCGCTTGCTGAAGGGGATTATCAACCCAGCGAGCGTGGCAAGTTGGGGGTTCGGTCTGGCTTTGGTTTTTACGCCGGGGATTGTCGATTGGAATGCGGTTTGGCCGTGGACGAAGGCCGCCTCGGTCGTCGCAATGACAGTGTTTCATGTGTGGCTGGCGCGGCGGCGGAAGGATTTTGTGGCAGACAGCAACACGGTAACCGGACGTCAGTATCGGCTGATGAACGAAGTGCCGACGCTTTTGATGGTAGTAATTGTGGCTTCGGTGATTGTTAAATTCTGAAAACCTTGACTCGGGATCATGTTGGCCTTAGTTGGGCCTCAGCGCGGCCATTCGGCCATCACGCTTTCCATTGACATTGCTGCTGTTGGCCTAAGTTTCGGGTCACGCGCCGAAGGTGAATTCCCGATGACTATTGAGCATTTGAATCTTGCGGACCTGAAAGCCAAGACGCCAGCCGAGCTGCTGGCGATGGCCGAAGAGTGGGAGATCGAAAACGCGCCGAGCATGCGCAAGGGCGAGATGATGTTCTCGATCCTGAAAGAGCATGCCGAAGAAGGCTGGGAAATCGGCGGCGACGGCGTGCTGGAAGTGCTGCAGGACGGTTTTGGTTTTCTGCGCTCGCCCTCTGCGAACTATCTGCCGGGGCCTGACGATATCTACGTCTCTCCCGATATCCTACGGCAATTCAGCTTGCGCACGGGAGATACGATTGAGGGCACCATGGCGGCCCCAAAAGAAAATGAGAAATATTTCTGTCTGATCAAGGTCACCCGGATTAACTTTGATGACCCTGAGAAGGCGCGTCACAAAGTTCACTTCGACAATTTGACGCCACTTTATCCAGATGAGCGGCTGAAAATGGAGGTCGAAGACCCCACGATCAAGGATCGTTCGGCGCGGATAATTGATTTGGTGTGTCCGATCGGCAAAGGGCAACGTGCATTGATTGTTGCACCGCCACGGACAGGTAAGACCGTGTTATTGCAGAACATTGCGCATTCGATTGCGACGAACCACCCAGAATGCTATCTCATCGTGCTTTTGATTGACGAACGGCCTGAAGAGGTCACCGATATGCAGCGTAGCGTTAAGGGCGAGGTGGTGTCTTCGACTTTTGACGAGCCTGCGACGCGGCATGTGGCTGTGGCAGAAATGGTGATCGAAAAGGCGAAGCGTTTGGTTGAACACAAGCGCGACGTGGTTATTTTGCTTGATAGCATCACTCGGCTTGGTCGCGCATTCAACACGGTTGTGCCGTCGTCTGGCAAGGTTTTGACCGGCGGCGTTGACGCCAACGCGTTACAGCGGCCAAAGCGCTTCTTTGGTGCGGCGCGGAATATTGAAGAGGGCGGTTCGCTGACCATCATCGCAACCGCCTTGATTGATACTGGCAGCCGGATGGACGAAGTGATTTTTGAAGAATTCAAAGGCACCGGCAACAGTGAGATCGTTCTGGATCGAAAAGTTGCGGATAAACGGGTGTTCCCGGCGATCGATATCCTGAAATCCGGCACACGTAAGGAAGAATTGCTGGTTGAGAAGATTGATCTGCAGAAAACCTATGTACTACGGCGGATTCTGAACCCAATGGGTACCACGGATGCGATCGAGTTCTTGATCTCGAAGTTGAAGCAGACCAAGAGTAACGGCGAGTTTTTCGAATCGATGAACGCCTAAAAGATCATTAATTCAAAGGCTTGGCTATGGACACGATTTTTGCTTTGGCCTCGGCGCGGGGTAAGGCGGGCGTTGCCGTTGTTCGGCTTTCTGGGCCTTCGGCGCATGCCGCGGTCGCAGAGTTATGTGCATTGCCCTCAGTGCGTCATGCAGCCCTACGTCAGCTAATCTGGCAAGGTGAGGTGCTGGATGAGGCTTTGGTGCTGTTATTCGAGGCAGGTGCTAGTTTTACGGGAGAGTGCAGCGCCGAACTACAACTGCACGGCAGTTTGGCGGTGGTTGCTCGGGTATTGCGTGTCCTGAGCGGGATCTCAGGACTACGGCTGGCTGAGGCCGGCGAGTTTACCCGGCGCGCCCTAGAAAATGGCCGACTTGATCTTGCGCAGGTCGAAGGGCTGGCAGATCTGATTAATGCCGAAACGGAAGCCCAACGGAAACAAGCGATGCGCGTGTTCTCGGGAGCTTTGGGGCGGCGTGTCGAGGCTTGGCGCTTGCATCTCGTGCGCGCGGCGGCGTTGATAGAGGCCACAATTGACTTTGCCGACGAAGACGTGCCTTTCGATGTCACTCCCGAAGTGCGGGACTTGATTGAGAAGCTGCTGCGTCAATTGCGCGCCGAATTAGCCGGATCGCGCGCTGCGGAGCAAATCCGGCACGGCTTTGAGGTTGCGATAGTAGGGGCGCCGAACGCTGGAAAGTCTACCCTCCTCAACGCCTTAGCCGGCAGGGAGGCGGCGATTACTTCGGAGATCGCGGGTACGACACGTGACGTGATCGAAGTCAGGATGGATATTGCTGGCTTGGCCGTGACTCTGCTTGATACCGCCGGTTTACGTGATTCGGTGGATATAGTTGAGAAGCTGGGGGTGGAGCGTGCCGTAGATCGGGCCCGGAGCGCAGATTTGCGAGTTTTCTTGATGCAGAATACCGCCGAGGCATTAATGTTGCAGCCAGAAGTCGGCGATATCGTGATTTTAGGTAAAGCAGACATTCGCACTGGAAGCGACAATGCTGTATCCGGCAAGACGGGGGTAGGTATCGACTGGCTCATCGGCGAAATTGCGCTCCGATTAAGCGACCGTGCTGCCTCTGCGGGGTTGCTGATTCGGGAACGTCAGCGTATCGCAATGGAAGCGGCCGTCGTATACTTGGAATCGGCCATAGGCGGGATGGCAAGCGCGGTCGCATTACCTGAACTAATCGCACTGGATTTGCATCGCTCGATGAGAGTCTTAGAAACTATGACGGGACGAATCGATATTGAGAATTTGCTCGACGAGATATTCTCAAGTTTTTGTATCGGAAAATGAGGTTGTTTCACGTGAAACATTTTGATGTGATCGTTATCGGGGGCGGACACGCGGGAGCCGAGGCAGCAGCGGCGTCGGCACGGATGGGCGCGCAAACTGCGTTGATTTCACTCCGGAAAAACGGCATCGGCGTTATGTCCTGCAACCCAGCTATCGGGGGCTTAGGTAAAGGCCATCTCGTCCGTGAGATAGACGCGCTTGATGGGATTATGGCTGTGGCGGCAGATCGTGCTGCGATACAATACCGACTGCTTAACCGGCGTAAGGGTCCGGCGGTGCAAGGCCCGCGGGCGCAGGCGGATCGAAAGCTGTATCGCGCGGCGATAATTGATTTTCTAATGGCAGAGGAAAATCTGACGATCATAGAAGGCGAGGTCACTGAGGTGATGCAATCCAGAGGTCGAGTGACTGGTGTAAAGCTTGCAGAATCAATTGAGCTGACGTCAACGGCCGTGGTATTGACAACTGGCACGTTTCTGAATGGAATTATGCATGTCGGTGCTGAAAAGCAGCCCGGCGGGCGGGTCGGCGACAGACCCTCGGTCCGATTGGCTGCGCAACTCGACGGCTTCGGACTGGTTCGAGGACGCTTGAAGACCGGGACGCCTCCACGATTGGATGGGGACACAATCGCGTGGGACCAGTTGGAAATGCAGCCGGGCGACGACGATCCAGTCGTGTTTTCTTTTATGAACAAATCGCCGCAAGTGCGACAAATCGCATGTGCGATAACTCATACGAATGAACAAACACATGATATTGTACGGAGCAATCTAAATCTTTCGGCTATGTACGGCGGGCACATAGACGGGGTGGGACCACGGTATTGTCCCTCGATAGAAGATAAAATTGTGCGGTTCGCCGAAAAGGCATCGCACCAGGTTTTCTTGGAGCCTGAGGGTCTTGACGATAGCACTGTTTATCCAAACGGAATTTCAACTTCGTTGCCGTTTAATGTGCAAGAAGCTTATGTCCGGTCAATCAAGGGCCTTGAAAATGTCCGAATAACTCAGCCCGGATATGCGATCGAATACGACTATTTTGATCCCCGTGACCTAGACTTGTCACTTCAAGTTAAATCTGCGCCTGGGCTATTCCTCGCTGGGCAGATAAACGGGACCACAGGATACGAAGAAGCAGCGGCTCAAGGACTGCTCGCGGGGCTGAACGCCGCGGCGCTGGCTATTTCTAAGGACGCCATTCAGTTTAGTCGGACTGACAGCTATATTGGTGTCATGGTTGACGATCTTACCTCACGCGGTGTTACTGAGCCATATCGCATGTTTACTTCGCGAGCAGAATATCGATTGACGCTACGGGCTGACAACGCCGACCAACGGCTCACTCCGAAAGGAATTGAGCTTGGATGCGTTAGGGCCGCGCGTGAGCAGCGCTATGCACAAAAACACGAACGGCTTATGGCCGCTGCCGATCTGTTAGAGAGTAAAAGCTTTTCACCGTCAGAATTGACGAAGGTGGGCGTTGGGGTAAGCTTAGACGGAACTCGTCGCACAGCCAAAGCGATAATGGCGTTTCCTGACGTCTTAGAAGGCCAAATCGACCGGCTGGTGCCAGAATTTTCTGCTTTCTCCGCTGAAATCCGAAAGCAAACCGCGACGGACGCGCTATACTTACAATATAGCCAACGCCAAAATGCGGATATCACCATGCTCAGGCGCGAGGAGGCTGCGGAAATCCCCCCTAATTTCGCATTCACGGGGTTGCCTGGGTTATCAGCGGAGCTTGCGGCAAAGCTGTCGCGCCTTCGACCTGCAAATTTAGCGCAGGCTGGCCGAATAGAGGGAATGACGCCGGCAGCGCTGACACTCATTTTGGCGCATCTCCGCAAGCGCAGGCGAGAGGCGTTGAAAAGTGAGGTTTGAAAACGAAGTGCTGCCGGGTTGGCTGAATGTTTCACGTGAAACGTTCAGCAAACTGGTTGAGTTTAGCAATCTCGTAGAAAAGTGGAATCCGGCTATTAATTTGGTTTCCAAAGGCGGTGTCGCCGATCTCTGGCAGCGACACGTCATCGACTCGGCGCAACTCGTTTTTCATATACCTGAGGATGCGGCACTTTACTGCGATCTAGGCAGTGGTGGCGGCTTCCCTGGGATAATTATGGCTGTTCTGGCAGAAGAATTTGTCCCCGAAATGCATGTCGTACTGGTCGAATCTGACCGGCGCAAATCTGTATTTCTTGCCGAGGCGGCTCGGCATCTTGGCATAAGCCCAGTGATTAAAACCGAACGCATTCAAGATCTTGCGCCGCAAAATGCCGACGTTTTGACGGCGCGAGCATTGGCGCCCTTTTCAGAACTGTGTGGCCTTGCGAGTCGCCACCTGCGATCGTCTGGCTTGGCGTTATTTCCGAAAGGTGCCAACGCACAGCAAGAGCTTCAAGTAGCTCAGGTAGGCTGGTTGTTCGACCACACCGAAATTCCAAGCCGTACGAATCCTGATGCGGTTATATTTTCAGTGCGAAATATTCGCCATGCGTAGGTCCGTGAATGACGCTGGCCCGAGGATATTCTCGATCGCCAACCAGAAGGGCGGTGTCGGAAAAACCACCACCGCGATTAATCTTGCTGCAGCATTGGTGGAGCTTGGTGCGCGCGTACTGCTGGTGGACTTAGACCCACAAGGCAATGCCTCAACGGGCCTCGGCTTTGCTCCGACGGATCGCATCAAGACGACGTATGATCTGCTCGTGGACGAGCAACCGCTTGTTGACACTGTGGTCCCTACGGAATTTCCCGGTCTGTTGCTATGTCCTTCCAGCGCCGATTTGTCTTCGGCCGATATTCAGCTCATTTCTAACGAAAAGCGCAGTTTTCTGCTTCATGATGCGTTGAGAGAGCCGCAGGTAGCGACACTCAGCCTTGATTTTATCCTTATTGACTGCCCTCCGTCGCTCAGCGTGCTGACGGTGAATGCCATGGTTGCCAGCCACGCAGTGTTGGTGCCGCTGCAAGCCGAGTTTTTTGCGCTGGAGGGGCTTTCTCAGCTGATGTTGACGATCCGAGACGTTAGGCGCAGTGCCAATCCGGATTTGCGGATTGAGGGCGTGGTGCTCACGATGGTAGACAGCCGCAACCGCCTTTCGCAGCAGGTTGAACAGGATGCGCGCGGCACGCTGGGAGACTTGGTGTTCAAAACCATGATTCCGCGAAATGTTCGCTTGAGCGAGGCTCCGTCTTACGCGCAACCGGTTCTCAGTTATGATGGCGCGTCGAAGGGCGCTGAAGCTTACCGGGCGCTCGCCGCTGAGGTTCTTCAGCGCAATCCGATCAGGCATCGATTCAAAGAAGAGGCAGTCTAATGGACAAAAAATTTGATCGGCGCGGTCTTAATCGCGGGCTGTCGGCTTTGATGGCGGACGTCAACCTTGATGTCGCATCTGCGCTGCCTGACGCTCGTCGCTCAGAGTTAAGCCTGCCGATTGAAAAAATCGTTCCAAATCCCGACCAGCCACGGCGGGACTTTCCGGCTCAGGCTTTAAGAGAGCTCGCGGACTCCCTCCTGCAGAAGGGTGTTATCCAGCCGCTTATTGTGCGGAAAAAGTCGAATGAGGATCTCTACGAGATTGTCGCAGGAGAGCGCCGTTGGCGTGCGGCTCAGATGGCCCAACTCCATGAATTGCCAGTGATTATCAGAGAATTTAGCGACTCTGAGGTTTTGGAAATTGCCATTATTGAGAACATACAGCGCGCCGAATTGAACTCTATTGATGAAGCGTTCGCGTACCGGCAGTTGATGGATAAGTTTGGTCATACTCAGGAAAAAATTGCCGAAGCGCTGTCGCGAAGCCGTAGTCACATTGCCAATCTGCTTCGGTTGTTAACGCTGCCTCACGATGTTCAAGAAATGGTCAAGTCGGGTACTCTGTCCGCGGGGCACGCGCGGGCTTTGATCACGACGGCAAACGCTACCGAGCTCGCCCTTCAGGTGGTTGGTCGTGGCCTTTCCGTGCGCGACACAGAAGAGCTGGTGCGTAAATCTGCGATTGATCCCGCCAAGCGACGCGCACTTAGACAGCGCGGGGAGAAAGACGCTGACACCAAAGCGCTTGAGTTGGATCTTTCTGCAAATCTTCACATGGGGGTGCAGATTGACCATCTCCAAGGCGGCGATGGTGGCAAGGTTACGATCAGTTATCGCTCACTTGAGCAGCTTGATCTGCTATGCCGGGTGTTATCCGCCATTCCCCGAGACGCAGAGTTTTAGGCGCGCGCGTCGCGCTATTCGGTTGCGAGTTCGCGCAAAACCGCGTTCAGAACCAGCCGTCCGCCGGGCGTGGCTTGCAGTCGATCATTGTCGGAATTGATCATGCCCAAATCCATCAAGCCTTTGATTCTATGAGGGTTTAGCGAAGTTCCCGAGATCTGGCGGTGACGCTGCAAATCGAGACCTTCGTTTAGGCGGAGCGACATCAGCAAATACTCCAAGCCGTGTTCTTCAGCCGAAAGCGCACTGCGCGGCAGCTCGGGCATCATGCCGCGCTCCACCATATTCAGCCATAGCGCAGGTGACTTCGGTGCCTCAGTCGCCCACCTGGTGCCAAGCAAAGTAAGCCTCCCGTGTGCGCCCGGGCCGATACCAACGTAGTCGCCGCCGCGCCAATAAATTAGATTGTGCCGCGATTCGCTTCCGGGTCTAGCGTGATTTGAAATTTCGTACGGCGGCAGACCAGCCTTTTCGCATAGTTCCTGCGTAAGTTCGAACATCTCGGCGGAAAGATCTTCACTCGGCAGGCCCTTCAGCCCGCCCTTGGCAAATCTATCTGCAAAAGCGGTGCCGTCCTCAATGGTCAGCTGGTACAGCGACAGGTGATCAATCGCCAATTCCAGTGCGCGACCCAGTTCTTCGCGCCAAGCGGTCAAGGTTTGGTCCTGCCGTGCATAGATGAGATCAAAGCTAACTCTGTCAAAGCAAGACCGAGCGATTTCAAATGCTTGGCGGGCTTCCTCGGCAGTGTGTCTGCGGCCAAGGCGACGCAGATCCGCGTCGTTCATCGCCTGCATGCCCATCGATATTCGCGTTACACCTGCTTGTTGGAAACCCCGGAAGCGACCCGCCTCCACCGATCCCGGATTGGCCTCCAACGTGATTTCGGGGTCATTAGACATCGGCCAAGTCGCGCGAATGCGTTCGATAATAGCCACAACAAGTTCTGGAGCCATCAGGGATGGGGTGCCGCCACCAAAGAACACTGAGTTCAAAATGCGGCCTTGGGTTTCGCGCCCCAAGCGATCAATTTCGGACAGATAAGCCCGCTGCCACTGGGTTTGGTCGATATGACTCGCTACGTGGCTGTTGAAATCGCAATAGGGGCATTTCGATTCGCAGTACGGCCAATGCAGGTACAGGCCGAAACCACCGTGTTGCCAATCTTCCATCTCAGCCCTTAAACGCGGTAATTTCAATTTCGATTTTCATCTCGGGGCGGATCAGACCAGCAATAATCATCGTCGCTGCAGGTCTGATGTGACCTAAGTTATCCGCAAGCATCGGCGCAATGGCTTCAACCATATCGGCAGCAATGACAGTGTATTGCACCCGAACGATATCAGCCATTTCGAAGCCGGCTTCGGTTAAAACGGTGCCGATTGTTGCAAAACAGTTGCTGGTTTGCGCTGCCACATCATCCGGTATCTGCATGTTTGCGTAATCGTAGCCCGTCACGCCAGACATAAAGCACCAGCCGCCTTTTATCACGGCACGGCTGTAACCCATGGTTTTCTCAAAGGGTGATCCGGTCGAAATACGTTTCATTTGAAGCATCCGTCCACAAGCTTGCGAAACGCATCGGCGCGATGGCTGATCTGGTTCTTTTCCCAGCGATCCATCTCTCCAAACGTTTGCGCACTTCCCAAGGGCTGAAAAATTGGATCGTAGCCGTGGCCCTGATTTCCGCGCATTGGCCAAACGATCTGACCCGGCATGACGCCTTCAAACACTTCGTCATGGCCATCCGGCCAGGCCAAAACAAGCGTACACCGAAACTGAGCAAGTCTGGGTTCCGGTGCGGCAATGGCCTCAAGCTTGCTCCACGTATTTGTCATCGCCAGGGCAAAATCTCGGCCGGTGGGGGTTTCTGCCCAGTCAGCCGTATAGACGCCGGGCGCGCCACCTAAAGCGTCAATGGTAATGCCCGAGTCATCTGACAAAGCAGGCAACCCTGTCGCACGCGCCGCTGCATGGCCTTTGATGCGGGCGTTTCCAACGAAACTGTCTTCGGTCTCTGCGGGTTCCGGTAAGCCGAAATCAGCCGCCGATACGACAGAAATACCCAGCGGTTCCAGCAGCTTGGCAATTTCCTCAAGCTTTCCGCGATTGTGCGTCGCCACCAAAAGCCGATCACCTGAGAATTTACGCATCACACGATACCCAAAGCTGCTTTCTGTGCGGCGATCAAACCGGCGGCACCAGCCTCGGCCAAATCGAGCAACTCGCCCATCTCGTCTCGCGAAAAAGTTGCGCCCTCGGCTGACATCTGCACTTCGATGATCCGGCCGCGCCCGGTCAGAACGAAATTGCCATCGGTCCCCGCCGCAGAATCCTCGGGATAATCCAAGTCCAACACGGGCTGCCCAGCATATATGCCGCAAGATACCGCCGCAACATGATCAATCATCGGATCACTGAAAATAATACCGGCTTTCAGCAACTTGTTCATCGCCAAACGCAACGCAACCCAGCCGCCCGTGATCGAGGCACAGCGGGTGCCGCCATCGGCTTGCAGCACGTCGCAGTCAATCACGATCTGGCGCTCGCCCAAAGCCGAGCGATCAACCCCAGCCCGCAAAGCCCGTCCAATAAGTCTTTGAATCTCTTGGGTTCTGCCTGACTGCTTGCCCGCCGCAGCCTCGCGGCGAACCCGTGTATTGGTAGCCCTTGGCAACATGCCATATTCGGCCGTCACCCAACCTAGCCCGGTATTTTTCAGAAACGGCGGTGCTTTGTCTTCGATAGTCGCCGAGCACAGCACATGAGTTTCGCCCATCTTGATCAGGCAAGAGCCTTCAGCGTGCTTCATCACGCCGATTTCAATGTAAACCGGGCGCATTTCGTTCAATTTCCGACCAGAAGGGCGCATCATATTATCCTTTTCGCTTTGTTCCAAATAGTCCTTGGGCCGCATCTGATGCAACCCTCCATTGACGTTCGCGCCGCAGCCTCCTTAATGAAGCCAACAGCAGGGACTTTTCGATGACCACCAATGGCACTAAGATCCTGTCCGAGATGAATGATCGCTCTCGCGAAGTGTTTCGCCGCGTCGTCGAAGGCTATTTGGCATCGGGTGATCCCGTGGGCTCGCGAACTTTGACGCGCAGCATGTCCGAACGGCTGTCGGCGGCCACGATCCGTAACGTGATGCAAGACCTGGAGCTTTTGGGCCTGCTGGACAGCCCGCATATTTCGGCGGGTCGAATACCAACTCAAAAGGGTCTGCGGATGTTCGTAGATGGTTTGCTTGAGGTTGGCGCGGTTGCCGCTGAAGACCGGCAATTGATCGACACCGCCTCTGCGAGCAATGATCAGGACATCACAAGCCTGCTGGACCATATCGGCGGCACGCTCTCTGGCATCACCAAAGGCGCCACGGTGGTGCTTGCGCCCAAGGCCGAGGCACCGATTCGCCACATTGAATTTGTCAGCCTCGCCGCCGATCGGGCTTTGGTGGTACTGGTGTTCGCCAACGGCCATGTGGAAAACCGCGTTTTCACCCCGCCGCCCGGTCAAACGCCGTCTTCGATGCGCGAAGCCGCGAATTTTCTCAATGCGCTTGCTGAAGGCAAAACCCTCTCCGAGTTGCGGCGCAGTATAGGCCAAGAAATTGCCACCCGGCGTCAGGAAATTGATTCGCTTGCGCGGGCGCTGGTCGAAAGTGGCATTGCCCTGTGGGATAATTCCGACGAACATTCCGAGCGGTTGATCGTGCGTGGCCGTTCTAATCTGATCGAAAACTCTGCCGAAGCTCAAGACATTGACCGCATTCGTATCCTGTTCGACGACCTTGAACGCAAGCGCGACATCGCTGATTTCCTTGAACTGGCCGAAACTGGCGAAGGTGTGCGCATATTTATCGGTTCTGAGAACAAACTCTTTTCACTTTCGGGTTCCTCTCTGGTGGTCTCTCCCTATATGAACGCTGATCGAAAGATCATTGGCGCGGTGGGCGTGATCGGACCGACCCGGCTGAACTATGGCCGGATTGTTCCGATTGTCGATTACACCGCACAACTGGTCGGCAGGCTTTTGTCCGAACGCGGTTCGGGCTAAAGCAGCCCAAAGCGGAACGGAATGTAAGGAAAGACGATGGCGCAGGAAAATACCGCCCCAGAGAACGGCGATCTCGAAGGGCTCGAAGATTTTGTCGCAGCTGACGAAATGGAAACGCTGCGCGCCGAGCGGGATGAAATGCGCGACCGTTTCATGCGCGCGTTGGCTGATGCCGAAAACGCCCGCAAGCGCGGTGAGCGTGATCGGCGCGAGGCGGAGCAATACGGCGGCTCAAAACTCGCGCGTGACATGCTGCCGGTTTACGACAACTTGAAGCGCGCGCTTGATGCGGCGTCCGACGATACACGCGCGCAGGCTCCGGCCCTGATTGAGGGGTTAGAGTTGACCATGCGCGAACTGACCAACGTGCTCAAAAAACACGGCGTGGATGAGATCAATCCTGAAGTTGGCGCGGTTTTCGATCCGCAGCTGCATCAAGCGATGTTTGAAGCGCCGCTGCCCGACACCAAAGCTGGCCAGATCATTCAAGTTCTGGGCGTGGGCTTCATGCTGCATGACCGCCTGCTGCGTCCAGCGCAGGTCGGCGTATCTTCGAACAACCAAGGCTGATTTGCTGTTGGCATCGGAGGGTCTAACACCCTCCAAGTCACATTGGCCTCGAGCCAATGTGACAGACCTTCCGTGAGCTATCCGAGCCCAGGCGGAAGCGAATTAGTTTAAGTTTTCAGCATTTCTTTTAGTTCATAGACCAGCCGCAGCGCCTGTATTGGCGTCAGGTCATCCGGCAGCACGTCTTTCAGCGCCGCTTCCACCTTTGAAGCTTTCACAATGGTTTTTGGTGCAGGCGGGGGCATGGCACGGAACAGTGGCAGATCGTCAATCAGCGCCTTTTGCCGCAAGCCACCTTCGCGCTCGCCTGATTCCAAAGCCTCCAACACCACTTTTGCCCGCTCAATCACCGATGCAGGCAATCCCGCCAGCCGGGCTACTTGCACGCCATAGCTGCGATCTGCGGCTCCCTTTTTGACTTCATGCAGGAAGATAACCTCTCCGTCCCATTCTTTGACGGTCACGGTGGCGTTTTCCACCCCGTCGAGCTTGGCGGAAAGCGCCGTCATTTCGTGGTAATGCGTGGCGAACAATGCGCGACAGCGGTTGGTTTCGTGCAGATGCTCCATGGTTGCCCAAGCAATCGACAGCCCGTCATAGGTTGCCGTGCCGCGGCCGATTTCATCGAGAATGACCAAAGCGCGGTCATCGGCTTGGTTGAGAATTGCCGCAGTTTCGACCATTTCCACCATGAAGGTAGAGCGTCCACGCGCCAGATCATCCGAAGCGCCAACCCGGCTGAACAACTGGCTGACCAGACCGATATGCGCCGCAGATGCTGGCACAAAGCTGCCCGCCTGCGCCAACAGGGCAATCAGCGCGTTTTGACGGAGGAAGGTCGATTTACCCGCCATATTCGGCCCGGTCAGCAGCCAGATTGCCGGAGTTTTATCCTCGGTCAGCGCGCAGTCATTTGCCACAAACGCAGCCCCACTTTGCCTGCGCAGAGCCCGCTCCACCACCGGGTGCCGCCCGCCTGTCACGTTAAAGGCGTGGCTGTTATCGACGCGGGGTTGCGTCCAGTTTTCCGCGGCCGCAAGATCAGCAAGCGCGCCGCTGAGGTCGATCTCAGCCAAGCCACGCGCGGCCGCTCCGATTGGGCCGGATTGGTCCAAAATGGCCGCCTTCAGTGCTTCGTAGTGGCGCTTTTCGATTTCCAGCGCGTGATTGCCTGCGTTGAGGATCTTGGTTTCGATCTCGTTCAGCGGCAGCGTGGTGAAGCGCACCTGATTGGCGGTGGTTTGGCGATGAATGAACGTCTCGGCCAACTCCGGCGTGAACATCCGTTCAGCGTGAGTTGTGGTGGTTTCGATGAAGTAGCCAAGCACGTTGTTATGCTTGATTTTAAGGCTTTGGACGCCTGACAGCGTGATATATTCGGCCTGCATCTGCGCGATAACGCCTCGGCCTTCGTCACGCAGGCGGCGGGTTTCGTCGAGTTCGGCATCATAACCCGCCGCGATATAGCCGCCATCGCGCGCCATCAGCGGTGGCTCTGCGATTAGGGCTTCGTCCAGCAAGTCAATTAGCGGGCCGTGGCCGACCAACGATTTCGCAGCATCGCCGAGCAGAGACGGCACCTCTGACAACCGCGAGGCGATGCTTTGAGCTTGGGTCAGTCCGGCGCGAATTGCGGTCAGATCGCGAGGGCCGCCGCGATCTAGGGCGAGGCGCGACAAGGCGCGATCAATATCCGGCACACGGCGCAAATCGGCGCGCAGATCTTCGCGCAGTCGGCTTTGCTCCAGCAAAAATCGCACCGCCTCAAGGCGCTGGTGGATCACCGACAGATCGCGTGAGGGGCTGGACAGCCGACGTTCCAGCAGACGCGCGCCCGCAGCGGTGACCGTGCGATCTACTGCGGCGAGCAGTGAGCCTTCGCGACCGCCGGACAGGGCTTGGGTGATCTCCAAGTTGCGCCGGGTTGAGGCATCAATCTGCATCGCGCTGTTGGGGGTTTCGCGCAGAGGCGGTCGCAAGAGTGGAAGTTTGCCGCGTTGGGTGAGGTCAAGATAATCAACCAGCGCGCCCATCGCCGAGATTTCTGCCCGCCCGAACGTGCCAAAAGCGTCGAGCGAACCGACGTTCCATAGACTGCGCAGTCGTTTCTCCGAGCTGGTCGAATCGAAGCTACCGCGTGACAGGGCGGTAAGCGCCGCGCCCGATTCAGTCACCAATAAGGCCAGATCGCCCTCCCGCGCTTCCGAAACCAGTACTTCACGCGGGGACAGCCGCGCAAGTTCCGGGGCCAGCCGCACTTCCGGGCAAGGCATCACGCGCATCTCACCGGTTGAGATATCCACCCAAGCCAAAGCGCCGTCCTCGCGGACATCTGCGAACGCGACGAGGTAATTGTGCCGCCGCGCCTCTAGCAAGGAATCTTCGGTTAGCGTGCCTGGCGTCACCAACCGCACCACGGCGCGACGGACAACTGACTTATAGCCGCGTTTTTTCGCCTCGGCGGGGTCTTCCATCTGCTCGGCAATCGCGACGCGAAAGCCTTTTCGGATCAGCGTCAGAAGATAGCCCTCCGAGGCATGATAAGGCACGCCGCACATCGAAATCGGCTCGCCTTGGTGAAAGCCGCGTTTGGTCAGCGCAATGTCCAAAGCCTCGGCTGCGGCCACGGCATCGTCGAAGAACATCTCATAGAAATCGCCCATCCGGTAAAACAGCAACGCGCCGGGGTCTTGCGCTTTGATCTCTAGATATTGCGCCATCATCGGCGTTACGGTGTCGTCGCTCACATTCATCCCCCTCATCGCGCCTTACCCTACAAAACGGTGACAGCGACGGAAAGGCTTGATGCGTTTGCGGCGCAGGGCGGCGGTGCAATCGTGCGGGTCACAGATGTGGCAGTGCAGCCGAAATGCGTCGTTGGAGTTCCGGGATGGCGTTCGGGTGGGCTAGGTATTCGGCGAGCGGCATCATTTGCCAATACTGTCCCTCATCGCCAAAGCGAATGGCGGTGATTTCTGCCGAAGAGATATGACCTGCGAAAAACACCGACAGACGGGTGGCGTCGATCATGCTGGGCCAGACTTGCCGCCAAATCAGCCGATCCGGCGGAAAATGAAGTCCGAACTCCTCATGCAATTCGCGCAGCACGCAGGTTTCGGGTGTTTCATCACCTTCGCGACCGCCGCCCGGAAGATCCCACTTCGCGCGCCACGGCAAACCGGGCTTGTCATCGCGCAGATAGGTCAGCAAGGCATCGCCACACAGCAGCGCCACCTTGCAACCCATGAAATCCATCAGCGCGGCTCAGTTGTCATTGATGTCTTTGTCCCACAGTTTGACCTGGCCCTTTTGCGCGCCGAGCGTGGCGCGCAGGCCGATCCAAGACGCCAGCGACAGCAGGGCAAAGATTAACAGCAGCAGAGGCAAGCTGACCGATAGGCCGATGCCAAGCAGAATCCCCGTCAGCACCGCGCCGAGTGCGAAGCCCAAGAAGATAAAGCCGGGTAGCAGCACCTCTGCCACGCCCAAGGCAAAGCCGCCCGCAATCCAAACCCACCAGACATTCCACATTTAAGTCCGCCCTTTCAGCATTTTGAACGCATCACCAAACGCCTCCAAAGCCTGCGCTGGTACGATGATCATTTGTTTTCCGGCACCCTGGCCAACGGTCGTCAGCGCCTCAACCTGTTTCAGCGCAACCTGATACTGCGCGGCCTCAATGCCGTTTTCCTTGATCGCGCCTGCAATGACTTCGGTTGCATAGGCCTCGGCATCGGCCAGAACGCGACGGGCTTTCGCACCTTGTTCAGCTGCGTAAAGTTCGGCGTCGGCATTCAGTTCAACCGCACGCTTTTTACCCTCGGCCTCGGTGACTTGTGCGCGGCGGGCGCGTTCGGCGTTCAACTGCTGCATCATGGCGTGGCGAGTGGCTTCATCCAGCGACACGTCCAGAATCTCGGCGCGAGTCACTTCGATGCCCCAATCTTCGACCATTGCGCGCACATGCTGGTGAATATTGGCGGTCAGTTCGTTGCGGTTGGATTGCACTTGGTCAAGTTCCATCTTGCCGATTTCCGAGCGCACGATACCAGCAACGGTGGTGGCAATCGCAGAGTCCACATCTTTGATCCGGTAAACCGTCTTTTCAGGCGAGATCACCCGGTAGAACACCGATGTTTCAACTTTGACCAGCACGTTATCAGTGGTGATTGCGTCTTGATGCGCGGTGGGCAACTGGCGTTCCAGAATGGATATTTTATGCGCGACACGATCAAGAAACGGCACAGTAAAGTTTATGCCCGGCCCGAGAACTGAGCGCAGGCGGCCGAGCCGTTCAACTACAAACTTTTCACTTTGCGGCACGATGCGGATAGCTTTGAATAAAGCGACGATGATAAAAAGCGCAATCGCCAGAAAAACGGCGCCGCTGCCAAGGAATTGGTCGAAATTCATAAATGACTCCTGTTTCAATCGAAATGAGGCAAGACCCCCGCTGCAACTTGCCCGGTATTGCGGATTTTCGCAACCAACGCCTATTCGGCTAGATTGGCGGGCATCCACCGCGCACGGGTCCGGTATGCAACAGGATACCTTTCGGTTTGACCTTGCGCTATGATATCGCTCACATTGTGTGAGGGGAGGCCGTGCCGTGTCATTTTTTGAAATCCATGACCCCGCATTTGGCCGCTTCGTGCTGGGCAACGCGCCAGTTAAACAGTTGGCGAGCGGGTTTGATTGGGTGGAAGGTCCGGTGTGGTTTGGCGATGCCGGATGCCTGCTGTTTTCTGATATCCCCAACAATAGGATCCTGCGCTACACGCCCGGAGCGGGGATTTCGACCTACCGTGCGCCGTCGAATTACGCCAACGGCCATACCCGAGATCGGCAGGGGCGCTTGGTCTCGTGCGAGCACGGAACGCGGCGTGTGACCCGAACGGAATTGGACGGCGCGATCACGGTTATCGCTGACAGTTATCAGGGGAAGCTTTTGAATTCGCCGAATGATGTGGTGGTAAAGTCGGATGGCTCAATCTGGTTTACCGATCCGCACTATGGCATCGGCTCAAATTACGAAGGCTTTGCCGCAGAGCAAGAGCTGCCGTGTTACGTTTACCGTGTTGATCCCGATGGCACGATTGAGGCAGTGCTGATCGACTTCAATTGCCCGAACGGCTTGGCCTTTAGCCCGGATGAGTCGGTGCTATACGTTGCTGACACTGGACGCATGTATCATGACGACCCGCACCATATCCGCAGTTTTTCCATGGCTTCGGGCAGACCGCAACAGAGCCGGATGTTCCACAGCATCAGCACGGGCAAAGCTGACGGAATTCGCTGTGACACCGAGGGCAATCTGTGGTCGTCAGCTGGCGACGGCGTGCATTGCATTGCACCTGACGGTCATCTGATGGGCAAAATCCTCGTGCCCGAAAGAGTCTCCAACATCTGCTTTGGTGGGCGGGCCAAGCACCAGCTTTTCATCACCGCCACAACCAGCCTATACGCTATCACCTTGAACCGCGTCGGAGTGCAGACACCATGACCCAATCGCAAATTGGCCTGATCGGCCTTGGCACAATGGGGGCAATGCTTGCCCTGAACATCGCAGAAAAGGGCTTTCCGATTGCGGTGTGGAACCGCACAGCTTCGGTAACGCATGTTTTTAAGGCTGAAGCGGGGGTGTTGGCCGATAAGATAACCCCGTGTGAGACTTTGGCCGATCTGGTCGCTGCGATTGCCAAACCGCGCGCGATCATTTTGTTGGTGCCGGCGGGCGCTCCGGTGGACGAGATGATCGCCGATCTGACGCCGCTGTTGGACCGTGATGATCTGATCATCGATGCAGGCAATGCGTTGTTCCACGATACCGATCGGCGCTCTGCCGCGGCGGCTCTCAGTGGGCCGCATTTCCTTGGCATTGGCGTGTCGGGCGGGGCAGAGGGTGCGCGGCATGGCCCGGCGATCATGGGCGGCGGTTTGCGCAGTGACTGGGATCGGGTCGCACCCGTGCTGAACGCGATTGCGGCAAAATATAAGGGCGAGCCTTGCGCCGACTACATGGGGCCAGCCGGGGCGGGGCATTTCGTTAAAGCCGTGCATAACGGCATCGAATACGCCGACATGCAGATGATCGCCGAGGTTTACGGCGTGATGCGGGATGGTTTGGGCATGGATGCGGCGGCGATTGCCGAGACGTTTAAGGCATGGAACCAAGGCCCGCTGCAATCTTATCTGATTGAGATTTCGGGCGAAGTTGCGTCGGCGACCGATACTTATTCCGGCAAACCGATGCTGGATATGATCTTGGACCGCGCCGGTCAAAAAGGCACGGGCCGCTGGACGGTGATTGAGGCGCAGCATTTGGCCGCGACCATTCCGGCGATTGAGGCGGCAGTGATGGCGCGTAACCTGTCGTCGCGGCTAGAGGAGCGTCTGGCGGGTGAGGCGGTGTTTGGTGCCGCTCCGAAAGCGACTGCCGATGTGACGTTGGCGCAGTTGGAACAAGCGATGATTGCGGGTAAAATCCTGTGCTATGCGCAGGGCTTTGCCTTGATTTCGGCCGCTTCTAAGCAGTTTAGCTGGCCAATGCCGCTGCCGGATATCGCGCGGGTTTGGCGCGAGGGCTGTATCATTAGGTCGTCGATGCTGAACGATATGGCGACGGCTTTAACCGATGATCCTAGCCGCAATCTGATGCTGGCACCGTTCTTTGCCGACCATCTGAAAGCGACCCACGGCGCTTTAAGGCAAGTGATTGCGGCAGGGGCGTTGAGTGGTTTACCGCTACCGGCTTTGGCCTCGGGTCTGGCATGGTTTGACATGATGCGGACCGGGCGTTCGACCGCCAACATGATCCAAGCCCAGCGCGATTTCTTCGGAGCACACGGGTTTGAGCGGGTGGACGGTATCGCCGACAGCCACGGGCCCTGGGCTGGGCACGGCATCTAGCGCTGTCGGATCCGATCCTCAAACGCGGCAAAGCGGGATGCTCTTTGCCGCGTTGTTTCGATGGCCTGTTGTGGTGGGATGGTTTGGAAAGCCACGGCGTCGCGTGGGCGGCATTGGACAAAGCTGTCGAGGTCATAGGAGATAACCGTGGCGATCTTCGGATAGCCCCCGGTGGTTTGGTGATCTGACAGCAGCACTGTGGCGGTGCCATCGCCGGAAACTTGCACCGAACCGCGCAGGATGGGTTCGGACGGAATCGAAAGGGCCTCCACGGGAACCAAGGCGGGGCCGCGCAGGCGTAGGCCCATGCGGTCGAAAGCGTCGGTCATCTCGAAGCGCGCAGTGGTGAACGTGGTGAGAGTTTCCGCGTCAAAAAAACGGTCTTGCGGACCGAGGGTGCAGCGCAGCACATGGCGTGGGCGCGCCCAGACCGGGCAGGAAATCCGGCCTTCGCGGTCAGGGCGGGTTTGCGCGTTGGTGATGGTCAGGCTTTGGCCAGTGGTCAGCTTGCCGCCGCCGAAACCGGACGAGCCGTGGGTGGCGCCGCTGCCCAACCATTGCTTCGCCTGTAGGTTGCCTGCGAAGGCGAGGTAGGTCCAACTGCCCCAAGGGCCGGGGCGAATGGTGAGGGTTTCGCCTGCTTTCAGGGTGAAGATGTTCCACGTGCCGAGAGTGCGATTGGGGGTTTCTGCGATGAAGCCACCGCCTGCTAGGGCTAAGGTGACGGCTCCGCTCAAGCATTGAAGTGTCAGGCCACCGAGGGATACTTCGATGCCGGGATGATCGGCGGTGTTGCCGAGCGCAGCATTTGCCAGACGGAAACTACTGCGGTCCATCGGGCCAGAGGCGGGCACACCGTAGCGCATCAAGCCGGGGCGACCGGCGTCTTGGATGGTGACATGCGGGCCTGCGAAGCTGACGCTGAGCGTGGCGTCGGTCATAGCGCCGCCTCGTATTCCGCGGGGCTAATGCGGCGAAAGCGCACCTTGTCCCCGACATCGAACAGAAACGGGCGGGCGGGGTTTTGGGTTAGGATTGGTGTGGGGGAGCGACCAATGATCCACCATCCGGTCGGCATCACCAGCGTGGTCACAAGGCATTGCGCGCCTGCGATCATCACGGAACCTGCGGGGATATTGCGCACGGGCGCAGGCTTGCGGTCTAGCCGGATCGCTTCGGGCACACCGCCGAGATAGGCGTAGCCGGGCGCAAAGCCATACATGAACACCGCATAATCGCCGGAAAGATGTGCGTTTATAACGGCTTCCGGTGAAAGGCCGGTTTGCTGCGCCACAGCGTTTAGGTCGGGCGAGCCTTCGTAGCATACTAGCACCTCACGCTCGGCGCTGGGCTTGTGGACTTTGGGCTGGGCGCTGAGCAGGCTGCGCAGATGGTCGATGACTGCGGGATGATCGGTGGTCAGCGGATCGAACTCAACCAACAGGTTGACGAAGGCGGGCACGGCTTCGCGGAAACCCAGGCAGGGATTGGCAACTAATGCTTTATCCATCCGCAACACGGCATCATGCGCGGCTTGGTCCAAGGAAATGCCAAACTCGACCAGCACGGCGCGCTCGGCGATGGCGCGGAAAATCGGGACGCTGGGGGTCGGTGTCATGGGTTACAGGAACGCGGCGATGGTGACGCCCGCAGCGCCAAGGCGGTTGCGGATTTGGCGGGCCATTTCGACCGCGCCGGGGCTATCGCCATGCACGCAGATCGACTGGGCGGCGAGGCGGATTGGATCGCCGCCGACTGTTGGCATCAGGCCAGAGTCGAGGAACGACAGCAAGCGCGCGACGGCCGCAATCGGGTCATGGATCATCGCGCCGGGTTGGGATCTCGGAACGAGGCGACCTTGAGGCGTATAGCCACGGTCTGCGAAAATCTCGGAAAACACGGTGATACCAGCGGCGCGGGCGGCATGTTCCAACTCGGTGCCGGAAATTGCGAGCACGGCCAGATCGGGTGAAATCGCTTTTATCGCCACCGCAATCGCATCGGCTACCGCACCATCATCGCCGGCGAGATTGCCGAGCGCGCCGTGGGGCTTGACGTAAGCCACGCGGGTTCCTGCCAGCAATGCCATCGCCTGCAAGCTGCCGATCTGCGCGGCAACCATGCGACCGATCTCTGGCGGGGCCATCGGAATGATGCGGCGACCAAAGCCCAGCGGGTCGTTATAGCCGGGGTGCGCACCAATACTGACGCCGTTTTGCGCCGCTAAAAGCAGGGTTTGATACATCGTCTCGGGGTCGCTGGCATGGCCGCCGCAGGCGATATTGGCACTGCTGACCAGCTTTAGCATCGCCGCATCATCGCCCATCGCCCAAGGGCCGTAGCCTTCGCCGAGGTCAGAGTTCAGGTCGATACGCGTCATACCAGTCTCCACATCAGCCGCATTGGTGGCGAGGATAGGATGACGGGGCGTTAAGCGCCAGTGTCAGAAGGCGATGGAAAACCGAGCCTTCGCGCAGCCTTGATCCAAAGCCATCAGCGCGTCGGAAGCGTCTTGCAAGCGGATCACTTCGACCGCGCTTTGCAGCGGGGCGTCGACGTGAAGCTGCATCAACGCGGCCATCTGCCTCCGCGTGCCGACGCTTGTGCCGGTCAGAGTGATGCCGGTCCAGGTCAGCCATTCTTGGCTGAGCGGCACGGGTTCTGCCACCATCGCTGCCGCAACGATCCTGCCCAAAGGCCGCGTCGCAGCCAGCATTGCGGGCCAAGTGCGAGTGGTTGGTGCGAAATTGATCGTTGCATGGGCGCGCTGAGACGATGGCCACGCCTCTGCCAACCCCGGCACCGCGAGTTCGGTGGCGCTTGCACCCATTTGCCGGGCGATTTCCAGCTTGGCAGGGTCGCTATCAACGGCGATCACCGTAGCACCCTTTCGCGCGGCAAGCTGGACGGCAAACATGCCCAGACCGCCGCAACCGAAAATCGCACAGGTTTCGCCATGCGCCAGCTTTGCACGCTCAATCGCGCCGTAAGCTGTCAACCCAGCGCACATTAGCGGTGCCAAAGCAGGGCCATCTCCGGCAGGAACCTTAACCGCAAAGGCGGCTTTCGCGACGACATATTCGGCAAAGGTGCCCGGCACGTTGAAGCCGTGCGCACGTTGAGCCGCGCAGAACGATTCCTCGCCCGCCAGACACAGATCGCAGGTGCCGCAGGTGTCATGCAGCCAAGCGGCACCCGCGCGCTCGCCCACAGCCCAGCCTTCGACGCCCTCGCCTAGGGCTGCGACTTCTCCGACCCCTTCGTGACCGAGAATGAACGGATCGGGATCAATGCCGGGACGGGTTTCGCCCTTCCAGATGTGCACGTCGGAATGGCAAACGCCGCTGGCTTCCAGGCGGATCAAAATCTCACCGGGGCCAGCCGCCGGCACCGGTAGTTCGACCAGCCGCAAGGGCTGGCCAAAGCCGTTCATTATAGCCGCACGCATCAGGGTCATTTACAGGCCCAGCGCGGCCTTCACCGCAGGCAAAGCGGGCTCGCCGTCAAAGGTGGTAACGTCTTTCAGCCATGCCTCAACCATTTCGGGATGCTTCGCCATCATAGCAGTGGCGGCGGCGGGAAACTCCATGCCTTCGCCCATCACCAATTGCATCCCGGCGTTTTCGTAGTCGATGTTGAACGCAAGCTGGCTGAAGAACTTGCCGACATTCGGGCAGGTGGCGGCGTAATCTTTGCGCGCGATGGTATAGACCGAAGCACCACCGAAATTCGGGCCGAATTCGGCATCGCCATCCGCGAGATAGTCGATCTGATAGACCACGTTCATCGGATGCGGCTGCCAGCCGAGGAACACAATCCAGTCCTTGCGTGCGACCGAGCGTTCAACTTCCGCCAGCATCCCGGCTTCCGAGCTTTCCACAATCGTCCAATCGCCCAAGCCATGCGCGTTTGCGGCGACCATATCCAGCAATGGCTGATTAGAGCCCGGTTCAATCGCGTAAATCTTCTTCTCAAACTTGTCCGCATGTGCCGCCAGGTCGTTGAAACTATGCACGCCTGCATCGGCAACGTATTTCGGCACGGCGAGGGTGTATTTCGCGCCCTCAAGATTCATCCCCAGGCGCTCAACCGAGCCATCGTCGAAGAACTTGGCGTATTGCACGTCTTGAAATGGCCGCCAGTTGCCTTGAAAAACGTCGATATCGCCGCGTTGCATCGACACCATTGTCACGTCGAGGCTGAGCAGCGTCTGCGTCGCCTGATAGCCCAGTGCGTTAAGAATAGTTTCGGCGGTGGCGTTGGTCAGGCCGATATCGGTCCAGCCAAGATCGGACATTCGCACCGCTTTACAGGCTTCGGGCTCGGCCGCTTGGGCGGCACCCGCTGCGATAGCTGTCATCAATAATCCCGCCAGAACCTTGCGCATGGTTATCCCCTTGTTTGCTAGTTTGAAGCCTGCGCAGGCAAAATTTATACGTCAACATAAATTTTTGTATGGGCGTTCAGTTTTCGACCTGCTAAGAAAAATGATGACTAAATTGAGCGTTCGCACCCGTATTGAAGATCTGCGTCGGCGAGAGTTGATCGAGGCGGCGCATCGTGTTTTTATGCAGCACGGGCTTGGCGGTATGACGACGAAGCGGATTTGCGAAGAAGCGGGGATGTCGGCCGGTATTTTGTCGTACTACTTCACCGGCAAGGACGATGTGTTGTTCGCCATGGTGCGGCTGAACAATCGCGTTTTGATGGAGGCGGTCTCGCGCGGTCTGGCGCGTGCTACGACGCGCTGGGATCGGTTGGAGGCAATCGTTGCAGGCAATTTTCCGCAACATATGTTTGAGCCTAACATTGCCCATGCTTGGTTGTCGGTATGTGCAGCGTCGGCTACCAACCCGCGCTACGCCCGCTTGCAACGCATATTTTACGCGCGGCTGCGCTCTAATCTCGCGTCGGCGTTTCTTGGGGTGTTGCCTGCCCAAAGGTTTGCGCAAATTGTGCTGACGGTCGGGGCGCTTATTGACGGGATTTGGCTGCGTCGTGCGACCGGAGAGACGTTGACGCCGCGAGCTTCTGCCGATTTGGTGCTGGCTGTGGTCAGCGCGCTGTTGAACGAAGGCGAGCGTCGGGAGTTAACGCGGGCCGCAGGAACAGCCGCCACATCATGACTTAAACGAAAAATGGAGCCGCATAGCGCGGCCCCATTCTGTGATCTAGCGGGTTATCAGAACGTCCGATTTATCGGATCAACCGGAGGCGTATCACGCAAACGCGTTTCGCGATCATCTGCGGTTTCGTTGTAGTCCCAGCCTTCGGCCTCATAACGCGCCCGACGATCCAGCAGTGAGGTGGTCGAAATACGATCTAGGGCTTTCTGCACGGTGGCGCGCTCGCTTTCTGGGAAGCGCACGCTGACTGCAACGTTGCCGCGACGGATGGCTTCTGAAAACACCGGAGCGTCTTCTTCGGACAGACCCAAGTCAACGATCGCACCAACCGCACCGCCAGCCAACGCTCCACCAGCGGCGCCAACGGCTGTAGCTGCAAACCAGCCCGCCGCAACCAGTGGCCCAACGCCGGGAATCGCAAGCAAGCCCAGACCGGTTAGAAGGCCGGCACCGCCGCCAATGGCTGCACCGATGCCCGCGCCTGTGGCGGTACCCGAAGCATTGGCGTCAGTGTCATACACATCCGGACGCCCGGTAACCGTATCGCGCGCCGGGACTGTGCCAAGAGTATCGCCGCCAAGACCGGCCCCGCCGAGACCAAGAGTGCCAGCGCCAAGAGCGCCTGTGCCTCCGGCGCCAAGAGTGCCCGTGCCTAGGGAGTCGCTGCCGAGGGTATCCGTTCCACCTGTTTCGCTGCCGAGGGTGTCTGTGCCCGAAACGTTGGTGTCGTAGTAATCGCGGATGCTCTCGTTGCCCAAGATCGAAACTTCGACCCCGGACAATCCGAGAGAATTGACTTCGTTAACGGCCTGTTGCGCCGTTTCGTAATCGTCGTAAACTCGGGTGGTGACTGACATGGTTTTCTCCAGTTGTCGATTTGTTGCTAGACGCGCATTTCGAGAAAAGCGCTTACATTTTCGGCGAGGTCACCACATTGCCCTTGTAATCAATGGCAACTGATACGGCAGCGCCGTTCACTTTGCCCTCACCGCGCCAGATACCTTGGTCGTCCAGCACCAAAGTGGAGACATCGGTGACATTCCAGGCAACTGCGCGGTCACGCGCTTGTTGTTCGGTAAAGCTGTTAGCGCCTTCAAACGGAGCACCTTGTTCCGGGGCATTTTCAGTCCACTCTTCGCTGCTGCACTGGCTCAAATATTCTTCTCTGCTGAGCCCGGTTTCTTGCAGTGTCATCGAGTCTACGCGCGAGCGTGCGTATTCGCGTGGGGCTTCGGTCTCGGAAAGAAATCCGTTCGCATCCGCGTCAAGCGTGATGAACTGCGCTTCGCAATCTGCGGGCGATGTCATGGTGTCAGCAGGAGCGGTCATCGTGTCGGCTGGTGCAGTTGTATCTGCCGGTACCGTCGGGTCAGTTGGTGCCAAGGTGTCTGCGGGCGCAGTTGTGGTTGACGGAGCCGTAGTATCGGCTGGCATAGTGGTATCTGCTGGGGCTGTGCCATCCGCCGGTGCGGTCGTCGAAGCTGCGGGCGGAGTTGTCGTCGCATCGGCGGGTGCTGCATTGTCGGCAGGCACGGTGGTTTCGGCTGGTGACGTTGTGTCTGCCGGAGCCGTGGTGGTTTGCGCAAAAGCACCAGCGCCAAGTGTCGCACTTAACAAAGTGCCGAGAATTGCGGTCTTATGTTTCAACATGATGGTACTCCTAAATTGGCAGCAAAGTAACCGTGGCGGCCACTGGCAGAGCAACGCGGGCGCGTGAGGCGGGTTCCAATTTCTGTAACGTCAAACAGCAAAAAGGCGCAAATCCGCCTATAGTGCCCGGATGGCGACTCTTTCAATTGGCCATTCAAATTGATAATCGGCAAATAGTCCTCGATTCGCGCATAAGCAGGTGTTGATTGCAATTCCCCACGTTTAAGTTGCAAAGGCGGACTAGGTCGTGTTCCGACGCATGTGAAATATTAGTTTAACAAAGGTAATGCTTAAGGTTATGGCGCAAATATACCGACGTTGGCAGATGAAGGATGGAAGATGACTGCATCTCCGCCGTCGCTCGCTAAACACGCCACGCATGTGGAGCGCGTTCAGCGGATATCACAGGTCGGTCTCATCCTTGATGTTTGCTGCCGGGTGACAGGAATGGGCTTTAGCGCCGTTGCCCGCGTCACCGATGATACCTGGCTGACCTGCGCGGCACTCGACAATGTCGGATTCGGGCTAAAGCCTGGGGATGAGCTGCCCTTGCAAACCACGATCTGCGATGAAATCCGCCAACACAAGCAGGTCGTGGTGTTTGACGATGCCGCGTTGGATGATAAATATAAAGACCATCACACTCCGCGCATATATGGCCTGCGCAGCTATATTTCGGTGCCAATTATCCAGACCGACGGCACTCTGTTCGGAACGCTTTGTGCAATTGATACCAATCCGCGTAAAATCAATACGCCAGAGACGATTGGTATGTTCAAATTGTTTGCAGAATTGATCGCCAGTCAGCTTTCAGCGCAAAGCGCGTCGGAAGAAACGGCGCGCGCTTTGATTGCAGAACGCGAAACTGCGCGACTGCGCGAGGAGTTCATCGCTGTGGTCGGCCATGATTTGCGCAACCCTGTAGCGGCAGTCTCGGCGGGTCTGCGTCTGCTAGAGCGTAACGTGCCGCAATCTGACGTGGTGCGCCGCGAGATGCGGAAATCTATCGCGCGGATGAGTTCGATTATCTCAAACCTAATGGATCTGGCGCGCGGCAGACTTGGCGGCGGCATCGCTGCGGCAAAGCAACCGGGCGTTATTCTGGATGATCTGATTAACGATGTCGTGACGGAGATCCGAGCGTTTTCGGATCAGGACATCATTGTGCGCTCTAAGGTGGACGCGCCTATCTTTTGCGATCCGCAACGCATCGGTCAACTGCTCTCTAACCTGATCGGCAACGCGGTGACGCACGGAACTGAGGGCTTCCCGGTGACGCTGGATGCCAATATCAGCCAAGAGGTTTTGACGATTACGGTGATCAACCAGGGTCGGCCGATTCCTGATGCGGTGCTGGAGGGACTGTTCCAGCCATTCCGGCGCGCCGAGGCGCATTCCTCAAGCGGTCTGGGATTGGGGCTTTATATCAGCTCCGAGATTGCACGCGGGCATGGCGGCACGCTTACCGCACGCTGCAATGGTGGCGAGATTGCGTTTACTTTCGCGATGCCACTTGGCGATGAGGGGTATATCCAAGCCTGACACCAGCGCCGCTGGCCGTGTGGCCGTCGCGATAAACGACGCGTATGCGAGCGCGCATCAATTGACCTCAATCGCGTTCCCCTGTTTGTTAGCGGCATGATTGCTGGCTCGCTTATCCTTGTTGCGCCTTTCGCAGAACCCGGCCTGATATGGCGCGAGTTGCGGTTTATTCCGGCTGACCTCAACGAAATGGCGACGTCAGAAGACCCGCTCGGCCCGGTTCGCGTTACGCTCGTACCTGACCTAGTAGAGGCTGTCGCAAAGCGGCGAACAGAGTTTTTGGCGGGACGGCTTTGTGCTGCGATGGCTTTGCGCTGGGCAAGTTTGCCAACCGAAGTGGCTCGGCAAGGCCGCGCGCCCGTCTGGCCTTCGGACATCGCAGGCGCTATCACCCATAGCGACAACCGCGCGATAGCGGTGATCTCGCGCCATCACGTAGGCTTGGGTGTCGATTGCGAAACCATGATATCGGCCGAACAGGCTGAAAATCTGCATCCGGAGATAATCACGCCAACCGAGGCGGCGTTGCGTCCTGCGCTGCTGCCTTTCTCCGACTTTCTGACACTGGCCTTTTCAGCGAAGGAGTCGCTTTATAAGGCTCTGTCATCGCGCTTGCTGCAGATGCCCGGCTTCCATGACGTCACGCTTGTAGGCATCACCGATGATCAAGTTCATTTGGCATTCGCCGGCACGACCTACCGCGCCCAATTCCGCATCACCGCGCAGGATTGTGTGACCTTGGTGGCGATCCGCGCCTGATCCTCAGAGCGTTGTTGCTCGTTGCCAAAGCTGCGAACCGAGCTGCCTGCGGGGCGGCTATTGTTCGCGCGGATTTCGGTGCTCTTTTGAAAAATCGCTTTTTTGGGTGCGGAACGGAATCGGGGGATCAAGGTTAGTTGAGCATGGCCATGAGCGGGTTTTGTCCGTTTTGGCAGCGCGCTGTGGCGGTGTCTGGTGGGCATTTGGCACGGGGCTATGTGCAATTTGAAGAAAGGAACAATCGATGACGCAGGAAGAGACAACGCCCTACGCTGGGCGCAGCGACGAGGCCACATCGATGGTTGGTAGCGTGGCGGCAGACCTACAAGCGGCAGCCTCCCGGACTTTTGACAACACCGTAGCCCAGGTCAAATCGCAGGCCAATGATGCGAAAGCCAGCGTTGCAAGCGAGGTTAGCGATGCGGCGTCGGCGCTGCGGCGCGCCTCGGAAGAAATGCGCGGTGGCTCGCCGCAAGAGCGCACTTTGGGCAAAATCGCCAGCAGCCTTGCGGACGCTTCGGATGCGTTGCGCGACAAGGATCTCGGCGAAATCTTGCAAGCTGCGAGCCGTGTTGCGCGAGAAAATCCGGTGTTGTTCTTGGGCGGTGCTGCCTTGCTGGGCTTTGCTGCCAGCCGTTTTGCCAAAGCTTCGTCTGGACAGCTAAGCCGTTTGGATTTCTCTCAGACGTCGCAAAGCAGCTACAGCGCGCAGGATCAAGACGGCTCGCAAATGCAAGACAGTTCGCAGTCGCAAGGCAGCTCGCAAACGCAAGGCAGTTCGCAGTCGCAAGGCGGGGCACAACGGCAAGGCGGGGCGTATGCGTTTGGCGGAAGTGTGGCTGACGACGGCTTGCAAGAAGGAGGTTTGCAGACGTGACACCTCCTGACACCGCAAAATCGGCAGGCGAGATGATGGCGGACATTATGGGAAATGTCAGCAATCTGGTGCGCAACGAGGTCGATCTGGCCCGCGCCGAAATCACCACAAGCCTCGGCAAGGCGGGCGGCGCTGTGGCGATGATGGCCGTGGCGCTTTTGGTGGCAATCACCGGGCTAAATGTGCTGGCCGCCGCCTTGGTTGCACTGGTGATTTGGGCGGGCGTACCGCCAACTTGGGCTGCAACCGTTGTGGGCATCGCCTTGCTGATAATCGCTTTCGCCCTGTTTTTGGGGGGCAAATCGGCCCTCACCCGGATCGACTTCATGCCGACCCGCGCGGCGCGCAACATCCAGCGCGACGCAACAACCATCAAGGAGGCGTATAATGACAAGTGACACCCGCACCGCTGATGAGATTGAGCGCGACATTGAGCAAGAGCGCGCCCGGTTGAGCGGCACGATCAATGACTTGCAGAAGAAGTTCTCTGTGGAGTCTATCGTCAGCGATCTTGGCGCAATGTTCAAAGGCTCGGGGATCAAAGGCGCAGGCAGCGACCTTGGCCGCTCGATCAGCCAGACCGTCGGGCGTAACCCGGCAGCGGTGGCGCTGGTCGGGGTTGGGCTTGCCTGGCTGATCATTGGGCAGACGAGCTCGGGGCAGGCATCTGGCCGTGATGGTGCTTTGTCCGGTTCTGACCGAGCCCGCCGCAACCGCGACGCCATCCCGACGGACAACTGGGATGAGTGGAACGATCAACGCGTCACCGCACAAGGCCGCGACACGTTCTCGCGCGATTCCAGCCGCAATTGGTTGGAGGGCGCGCAAGACAGCGATTGGCAGGCCGAAGATCGCGATGCTTCGACGCGGATGCACAACGATGCGGGGGGTGTTATGGGGTCAGTCCGCAGCGGCGCAGGCGCAGTGACGAGCGCGGTATCGCAAGCGACCGGAACCGTGCGCGATAAAGCGGCCGATCTCAAAGCCAGGCTTTTGTCGGGAACCGAAGGCTTTTCCGAAGAAGCCAAGGCCCGTGTGCTTGCAGCGCGGCAGCTCGCATATGATGCGCAAGCGTCTTCCAGTGCTGCTTTGAAGCGAGGCGGGCAGGTGGCGTTGGATCTGTTCAAGGATCAGCCGCTGGTCATGGGCGGTCTTGCCGTGGCGCTTGGTGCTGCGGTGGGCGGTGCCTTGCCGCGCAGTCGGTTTGAGGATGACACGCTTGGCGCCGAACGCGACCACCTGTTTGCCGAAGCGCAGCGGGTGTTTGCTGATGAGCAAGACAAGATCAAGAACGTGTTCACCGCAGCCGCAAGCGAAGCAAAACAGGTCTATGAGGATACCAAGTCTGAACTGTCGGATATGGTGCCAGACCGCAAAACCGCAGGCGACGAAATCGTAAACCGCCTCTCCGACGCCGCATCCCGCGTCGCAGAAGGTGCCAAAGACGAAGCCAAGCGCGTGGGCCTCGTCGGCGAT
>NZ_JAQGKQ010000062.1 GCF_028290025.1 Cypionkella sp.
AAAACCTCTGACAGAGAACACCGCGTCGGTGTTAGCGGCTTCACCCTTCAGCCAGTAATTCTCAACTTTGCTCAGCACCGCTTCGGTAGCACTTGCGGTGGCACCCGAAGGCAGTTGCACAATGGTAATCAGCGACCCTTGGTCTTCATCTGGCAAGAACGATGTCGGCGTGCGCAGGAACAGAAACACCATTCCGGCCACGATCAACGCATAGATCACCAACATACCTAGCGGTCTTGCTGTCGCCGCACGCACAATGCGGGTGTAGCCATTGGTAAGACGACCAAAGTTACGCTCGAACCAACTAGAGAAACCACCGCCAATTTTTGCCAGTATCCCCTGCCGCTTGCCCCCATGAGCATGTGGTTTCAGCATCGTTGCGCAAAGCGCAGGTGTAAAGATCAATGCCACCAGCACCGAAAGCCCCATCGCAGAGACAATCGTGACCGCGAATTGCTTGTACATCTCGCCAGTCGCGCCGCCAAAGAAGGCCATCGGTACGAACACTGCTGACACAACCATCGCGATGCCAATCAGCGCGCCGGAGATTTCCTCCATCGACTTTTCAGTCGCCTCTTTTGGGCCGATTCCTTCTTCTTGCATGATGCGTTCGACGTTTTCGACCACCACAATGGCGTCATCCACCAGCAGACCGATGGCCAACACCATCGCAAGCATCGTCAGGGTATTAATCGAGAAGCCCAGAGCGGCCATGATGCCGAACGTGCCGAGCAAAACCACCGGAACCGCGAGCGTTGGGATTAGCGTGGCACGGAAATTGTGCAAGAATATCAAGATCACGATGACAACGAGCACGATTGCTTCGATGAGCGTTTCGATCACAGCCTCAATTGACAGCAGCACGAAAGGCGTGGTGTCGTAGGGGATGACATAGCTGGTCTCAGCCGGGAAAGCCCGCGACAGTTCCTTTATTTTGGCTTCGACCAGCGTGGCGGTCTCTAGCGCGTTTGCGCCTGAGGCCAGTTGCACGGCCATCGCAGCGGCGGGTTTGCCGTTGTAAAAGCCCGATATCTCGTAGCTTTCAGCACCCAGTTCGGCCCGTGCCACATCGCGTAGCAGCACAAGACCACCGTCGGTATCGGCACGCAACACGATGCGCTCAAAGTCCGCAGGCGTTCTAAGAAGCGATTGCGCGGTGATCGTTGCGTTCAACTGTTGACCAGCCGGCGCAGGCATTGCACCAAAACTCCCGGCCGAGATTTGCGCGTTCTGCGCCCGAATAGCTGCGATGATGGTTTGGGGCGAGAGATCGTAATATTTAAGTTTCAGCGGATCGAGCCAAATCCGCATTGCATATTCCGAGCCGAACACCTGAACCTTACCAACGCCTTCGAGCCGCGAGATTGGCTCGACAAGGTTGGACGCAAGATAGTCGTTAAGGTCGATGTTGCTCAGCGCTCCACTGTCGGAAACGAGGCCGACGACCATCAAAAACCCGGTTGCCGATTTTTCTACGGTGACACCCTGCCGCGTAACAGTTTCTGGCAGACCAGCCTGCGCTTGCGCCAGCTTGTTCTGCACCTGAACCTGCGCGATGTCAGGATCTGTGCCTAATTCGAACGTCAGGGTGATCGAGATTTGACCAGTAGAGGTGGTGGACGAGTTGATGTAACGCAGCCCGTCAAGCCCGGTCATTTCTTTCTCGACAATCTGAACGACGGTATCAGCGGCCGTCTCAGCCGAGGCACCGGGATAGCTGGCACTGATAACGATCGAAGGGCCCGCGATGGATGGATACTGCGAGATCGGCAAACGCATGACCGACAGCACACCGACGGCCATGACGATAATTGCTAAAACCCACGCAAAGATCGGGCGATTGATAAAAAAGCGCGACATGGATCAGTTTCCTTCAGTCGGCGCGGCAGCGGAGGCAACGTCAGTCGCACCCTCAGGCGGCAGGATCACAACATCAGCACCCGGTCCGGCCTTCTGGAAGCCCGTCGTCACAATCTGATCACCCGCATTTAGGCCCGCCGTGACCACCCAGTTGCCGCCTGAAGCGCCAAGGATCGTAATAGGACGCACCGCGAGCTTTCCGCCCTGCGCATTGCCTTCGACGATCCACACATTCGCACCCCCAGTGGTATCACGCATGACAGCACTTTGGGGCACGAGGATCGCGTTCTTTTCAGTGGCCTGGGGCAGTTCCACCTCGACATACAGTCCTGGCAGCAAAGTGAAATCCGGGTTGGCAAAACTGATCCGCAACGTAACCATGCCTGTTGTAGGCTCGACTTGCGGCTCGGCGGCCTTTAACTGACCCTTTTGACCATAGGCCGCGCCGTTGGGCAAAATCATCGTGGCTTCGGCGGTTTGCATAAAGTCGCGCATCGCGCCGGGGCTGTTCCAGCGCAGCAGATCATTTGCCGATTGCGTCACATCGACATAGATCGGGTCAAGCGTGCGGATCGTCGCTAATGTGGCTGCTTGCTGCGCGCCTACCAAGGACCCAGTATTCGCCTGCGACAGACCTATCACACCAGTGACAGCTGCGCGGATCGTTGTGTGCTCAAGGTCAATCTCGGCGCTGATTTGTTGCGCCTTGGCAGCTTGCAGCGACGCAGCCGCCGCGTCCCTTGCCGCGATGGCCTTATCGCGGTTTGCAGCTGATCCAGCGTTTGTCGACAACAGTTCCTCGGCGCGATTTGCGTCCGACAGAGCGAGGCTATAGTTGGCCTGCGCCTGCGCTACCGATGCCTTGGCAACAGCAACGGCAGCCGCATAAATCTCGACTTCAATCTTGTAAAGCGGCTGACCCGCCTCGATCCAACTGCCCTCATCGAACAGCCGTTCGCGGATGATACCCGAAACTTGTGGCCGGACTTCCGCGACGGTTGACGCCTTAATCCTCCCCGGCAAACGCGTCGTCAACGTGTACTCGCCAACCTTGGCTGCCAGCACTGTCACGGCCGGAGGCGGCGGCGCTTGCTGAGCCTTTGCGGTCACAGGCGCCACGCAAAGCGCCAACGCGAAGAAAGAAGCGCGCATCGGCGCATTTCGAAAGAGATTTTGCATGGATTGACCTGTTCGCGATTGAGGAGGTGGCGGGAAATGGATGTCAGGAAGAGATCGGAAACTTTGGTTAGATGAGCTGCTTACGAAAAAGCGTCATTTGCTTGCGTAAGAACCGATTTCCGAGACCGGAAAGTGAGAAACATTTGCCTGACCGCAACCATTCACTCAGCAAGCCGTTCATCGTCGCCATCAAAATTCCCGCTGTTTCAGTCGGAGAAAAATCCGGCGCCAAGCCGCCCTGCTGCTCGGCTTGATCAAGCAAAGCGGTAAGCGTCAGAAACATATCGGCATTCATCTCTTGCATCCAAGCCTGGCTTTCGGGGTCGGCAGAATGTGCATTCAAGATGATAAAAATCCGCTGCTGGTTTTCGTTTTGCTCAAAACTAAGCAAAACGTCTTCGGCAGCCTGCTCAAGAAGGCCAAGCGGATCGTCATGCCCTTGTTGCGCCGCCATCCGGATCATCATTTTCTGCGGCGACTCACAGCGTTTTTGAAGCGCCCGCAGCAGATCCAATTTGTCCTTAAAGTGCCAATAGATTGCGCCGCGAGTAATCCCCGCCCTGCGCGAAATCTTCTCGAGAGTAGCGGCAGAAATGCCTGCTTCGCAGAACATCTGCTCTGCCGCATCGAGAATAGCGATACGAGTCTGTTCAGCGTCTTCTTTGCTTCTACGCATAGCCTGCCCATCGTGTGAGCGGCTTAATACATACATTCATGTATGTTTGTAAAGCCACGAATCGGGCAGTTCGTTATTAATTTTGACGACTCAGAAATAGTGTGGCGGTGGGTTTAGGCGTCGCACCGGGTACTTATCTGGCTGCTCCAGCCCCCGCACATCCTCTTGAGGTTTGATGCTGTTTTCGACGGCCGCAAAGGTGATTGCGGCCGTCTGTCTGGCTATTCTGATACCAAAGCGGGCCTCGCGACGTCGGCTTCGGTGGCGTCCCCATGGTGAACAAGCGGTCGATTACCCGCCACCCGGCGCATCAGGACATAGAACACGGGCGTCATGAAGATGCCGAAGAAGGTGACGCCGATCATGCCGGAGAACACCGCGACGCCCATGGCCGAGCGCATTTCTGCCCCTGCGCCCGTGGAGGTGATCAGCGGCACGACGCCCATGATGAAGGCCATCGAGGTCATCAGGATCGGCCGTAACCGCTGGCGGCTTGACTCGACGGCGGCTTGGACCGGGGTTCGACCCTCAAACTCCAGTTCGCGGGCGAATTCCACGATCAGGATTGCGTTCTTAGCGGATAGGCCCACCAACACCATTAGCCCGATCTGGGTAAAGATGTTGTTGTCTCCGCCAGTGATCCAGACACCCGTCAGCGCCGCCAATACGCCCATCGGCACGATCAAGATGATGGCGATTGGTAGCGTTAGGCTTTCGTACTGGGCGGCAAGCACCAGATAGACCAGCAACAGCGAGAGGGCGAAGACGACAAGACTCGAATCTCCTGCCAAAATCTGCTGATAGGTGAGATCGGTCCACTCAAAACCAATGCCCGGCGGCAAAGTCTCTGCGGCAACGCGCTCGACGGCGGCTTTTGCTTGACCCGATGAAAATCCGGGGGCTGGGCCACCATTGATATCTGCGGCCAGAAAGCCGTTGTAGCGTGTCGTTCGTTCCGGACCTGTGGTGCTTTTGACTCGCAGCAAGGCGGCCAGCGGGATCATCTCGCCCGACTGCGACCGCACCTGAAGCCTGCCGATATCCTCTGGCAGGGCGCGGAACGCCGCATCGGCCTGAACACGGACGCTGTAGGTTCGCCCGAAGGCGTTGAAGTCGTTCACATAAAGCGAACCGAGGTAGATCTGCAACGTATCAAACACATCCGTCACCGCCACTCCAAGTTGCTGAGCCTTCGGTCGGTCGATGTCGGTGAATATCTGCGGAACGTTGATCTGGAAGCTAGAGAACAGACCGGCAAGCTCGGGCGCTTGACTCGCCTGAGCAAGGAAATCCTTGGTTGCTTTGTCGAGCGCCTGGTAGCCAAGCCCGGCACGGTCCTCGATCTGCATCTTGAAGCCGCCGGTAGAGCCAAGCCCGTTGACCGGCGGTGGTGAAAACATGGCGATATAGGCGTCCTGGATGCCCGAAAACTTCTGGTTCAGCTGCAGGGCAATCGCATCGCCCGACAGTTCAGGCGACTTGCGCTCGGAAAAGTCATCCAACACGGCAAAGACAATCCCAGAGTTTGAGCCGATGGTGAAGCCGTTGATCGACAGGCCCGGAAAGGCGATGGCATGGGCGACACCGGGCTGTTTCAGCGCGATGGCACTCATCCTCTCAATGACGGCTTCGGTGCGGTCAAGCGTCGCCCCGTCGGGCAGTTGGGCAAAGCCGATCAGATACTGCTTGTCCTGCGCCGGGACAAAGCCGCCGGGCACGGCGTTGAAAACAGAATAAGTGCCCGCCACCAGAGCCATATAGATCACCATGACGATGCTTTTGCGCGACATCAGGCCGCCGACGCCTTTGCCATAAGTGGCAGAGGCTGAACCAAACAATCTGTTGAACCCCCGGAAGAACCAGCCGAAGGCGAAGTCCATGCCACGGGTCAGCCGATCCTTTGGCGCGTGACGATCTTTCAGCAGCAGCGCCGCCAATGCAGGCGACAGCGTGAGTGAATTGATGGCAGAAATTACCGTCGAGATCGCGATCGTCAGCGCGAACTGACGGTAAAACTGGCCGGAAAGCCCGCTGATGAACGCGAGAGGCACGAAGACCGCAACCAGCACCAGTGCTATGGCAATGATCGGCCCGGACACTTCGCGCATGGCCCGATAGGTGGCTTCGCGCGGGCTAAGCCCGGTGTCGATGTTACGCTCGACATTCTCGACCACAACGATAGCATCATCGACGACGATGCCGATGGCCAGCACCAGCCCGAACAGCGTTAGGGCATTGATCGAGAAACCAAAGGCGTACATCACGGCAAAGGTGCCGATGATCGAAACCGGAACCGCGATCAGCGGAATGATCGACGCCCGCCACGACTGAAGAAACACGATGACGACAAGCACGACCAGTGCGACCGCCTCGAACAAGGTATGGATGACTTTCTCGATAGACGAGCGCACGAAATTGGTCGTGTCGTAGACGATCTCGTATCTGACGCCTTCCGGCATGTTAAGCTGCATCTCGTTCATCGTCGCGTAGATTTGGTCAGCGATCTCGATTGCATTCGAGCCGGGGGCTTGTAGCACAGCCACGGCCACGGCCGGTTCACCGTCAAGCAGCGACCGCAGAGTGTAATCAGCGGCACCAAGTTCGATCCGGGCGATATCCCGCAACCGGGTGATCTGGCCGTTCGTGCCGGTTTTGACGATGATCTCGCCAAACTCCTCGGGGGTGCCGAGACGGCCCTGCGCGTTGACGTTCAGCTGCAGTTCCGTGGTGGAAGGCGATGGCGACGCGCCGATGATGCCTGCCGCTGCCTGAACGTTCTGCTGGCGGATCGCATTGGTGATATCGCTTGCGGCAAGACCGTGCTGGGCTGCCTTTTCGGGATCGAGCCAGATGCGCATGGCATAGTCGCCGGCCCCAAACACCTGCACCTGTCCGACGCCCTCGATGCGCGCCAGCCTGTCCTTGACGTTGAGGGTGGCGTAGTTTCGCAGATAGGTGATGTCGTAGCGGTCGGTGTCGGAGACCAAGTTCACCAGCATGATGAAGTCAGGCGAGCTTTTGACGGTGGTAACGCCGATTGCGCGCACCTCGGCAGGCAGGCGGGGCTCGGCTTGCGCGACGCGGTTCTGCACCAACTGCTGCGCCTTGTCGGGGTCGGTGCCCAGCTTGAAAGTTGCCGTCAGCGTCAGCACACCGTCAGAGGTGGCCTGACTGTTCATATACAGCATATCCTCGACGCCGTTGATCTGTTCTTCAAGCGGCGTGGCAACCGTCTCGGAGATCACGACCGGGTTCGCGCCCGGATAGACCGCACGAACGACGATAGAGGGCGGCACGACATTCGGATATTCCGAAATCGGCAGCGATTTCATGCCGATCAGGCCCGCTACGACGATGAGAACCGACAGCACCCCGGCAAATACCGGGCGGTCGATGAAAAATCTCGAGATACTCATGTCGAAGCCCTTTCCGGAGCAATGTTAGCAACAGGTCATCCGTCTGCGGGGCTATCCCCGCAGGCGAGCAAAAAGCAGGTTTGAAATTACAGAGCGCCAACGACGCTCCGCAGCAGCCGCTAGTTCAGCGCGGCGACAACGTCATCCGTTTCAGGGGCGACAAGCGTGCCGGGACGAATACGTTGTAGGCCGTTAACGACCACCCGGTCGCCCGCAGCGAGCCCGGTTTCAACGATGCGTTCCCCCTCCGCAGTGGCCCCGAGATGGACGAGACGATAGGCCACCGTATTGTCAGCGCCGACGACATAGACGAATTTCTTGTCCTGATCGGTGCCGATGGCCCGCTCGCTGACAAGAACCCGCTTCTCGGCTTTCGGTTCACCCATGCGGATGTGCACGAATTGGCCGGGGATCAATTTACCGCTCGGATTGTCGAATACAGCCCGGACACTGATGGTGCCGCTTGCCGCATCGACTTGGTTGCCGATGAATTGCAACTTGCCCCTAAGCGGAGCGCCGCCTTCCGTTGGTGAGGCTATCTCGACCGGGATTTGCTCAAGCCCGGTGCCTGCGGTGTCGGAGGCTGGGAGCGTCGCCAATATCTGCGCGGCAACCTCTTCAGCAACGTCAAAGCTCGCATGGATTGGATCGACCGAGACAAGCGTGGTCAGCGCGGCCGAGGCGGAACCTGCGGCAACCAGATTGCCCGCGGTAATCTCCACCTTGCCGATACGCCCCGTGACCGGCGCGCGCAGCTGGGTGTAGCTAAGTTCCAATTGTGCGCCCTGCAGGACAGCCTGCGCGGTCTTTAGGCCAGCTTGCGCTTCGGCCACGGCGTTTTTCCGTTGGTCAAGACTGCTATCAGAGATCGTCTTGTTCTGAGATAGCTGCTGGCCGCGGCCCAGTTCGATCTCGGCAAGCGTCAGCCTTGCCTCAGCCGACGCAATCTGACCTTCGGCCTGAGCGACGGCCGTCTGATAAGGCGCGGGGTCAATGGTGAACAGCAGGTCGCCCTTTGTGACCAACGAGCCTTCGCGGAAGTCCACAGACTGGATGGCCCCCGCAACGCGCGAGCGGATATCGACGCGGTCGACCGCCTCGAGCCGTCCAGAAAATTGCTGCCAAGTGCTGACGTCCCGCGCCTGCATGACAGAGATGGTGACGGGCACGGCTGGGGCTGCCGCTGCCACATCCGCTGCTGCGGCTTTCGTTGTCAGCGGCAGGTCCACGATTATGGCGGCGGTCGAAAGAAGCGCAGCCAGTCCAAGCCCGGCACCAACAAGGGCCCGGCGATTGATTATCGATGTCATTTTTAGTCTCCTTGCGGCGTATGGATGCCGGATGATGTCAGCGCGCTTCTGACCCGCTCAGGACGGGCCGAGATCGCGGATAAAATTGGTAAAATGCCGACCCACCGCCTCTTGCCAAGTTGGCACATCGGTGACGGTGCCGCCATAGACGGAAGGCCATCCCGTCGCGGCGGGCAGAGTGTGCGACTGCACGCAAGCACCGGCATCCGTCAGCTGCTTGGCATAGCCTGCGGTTTCGTCGCGCAGCGGATCATCCTGCGATGTCAACACAAGGGCGGGTGCAACGCCGCCAAGGCGCGAGCACATGCTGGGCGCGGCATAGGGATGACAGATCCCACCGCTTAGATAATGTGCCCAACCCGCTTCCCACGTACGGCGCATGCCGATGTCGTCCGCATTGCGGAACGAGGCAGAACCCATGAACGGGTCCAGCAACGGGGAGGCAAGCACCTGACCATCCAGTTCGCTGGCAAATTGGTCCCGAGCCTTCAGCGCGACAGCTGCCGCGATATTAGCCCCGGCCTCCGCGCCCGCGACGATCAGCAAGGATTTGCGATCACCGAACCCGGCGCGCTTCTTCGCCAGCGCGCAGAAAATCGAAAACCCGACCTCTAAGGGATGCGGAAACACGCCGCCCAGCGGTGCGGTGTAATACGGCACCACGACGATGGCCCCGGTAGCCGCAAAACACCGCGCCAGCGGACAGTCTTCGAGACCGGAGCGCAAAAAGGCCCCGCCATGAAAATACAAAAGCACCGGCGAGCACTTTGCGGCTTCGCCATCCTGATAGATCTGCGCGGAGACCTGACCGATGGCCACCTTTTCCAGAACCACTTGCTTCATTTCGACGGTCATAGCTTCGCTACCCTTGGGGGACATTCAGATATGGCACTCACCAATCCGCTGGGGCCATGAGGTACGCCTGTTCGCCGTATTGAATAAGATAGGAAATTATGGCAACACTATTCGACTATTCGAACAATAACCTAAGAGTGGGCGTTCAAAGTTGGATCAGCTGTCAGCCATGCGCGCGTTCGTCCGCGTCGTCGAGACTGGGAATTTCTCGCGTGCGGCCGAAGTGCTGGGCTTGCCCAAGGCAACGATGACCAACTTGGTGCAGAACCTTGAAGCCCATCTAAAGACCAAGCTGCTCAATCGCACGACACGGCGGGTCATGGTCACTACCGACGGCGCGCTTTACTACGAGCGGGCGCAGCGCATCATCGCCGAGATCGACGAGCTTGACGGCAGCCTTTCACGTTCGCAATCGACAGCAAGCGGACGTTTGCGGGTGGAGATGGCAGGCATTTTCGCGGACTGGTTCGTCATCCCCGCGCTAGAGGATTTTAGTCGGACCTACCCCGACATCCAGATTGACCTAGGCGTTGGCGATCGCACTGTGGACTACCTTGCCGAGAACGTCGATATCGCGCTGCGGGGCGGCCAACCTGCAGACCAGTCGCTCATTGCGCGGCGCGTGGGGCAACTCGACCTGATTTTCTGCGCAGCGCCGTCCTACATCGAACAGCGGGGCACCCCGTTGCATCCGTCCGACTTCGAGCATAGCCACCACTGCGTCAGTTATTTCATGGCACCCAGCAACCGCATCATGCCGTTCGTGTTCCGGAACGGCGATGAGCAGGTTGAGGTCGCCCCCCGCTATGTGCTCTCGGTCAATGATGCGCGCAGTCACATGATCGCCGTGCTGTCGGGCCTCGGCGCGAGTCAGGTGGTCCGCCTCGCGGTGACGGAGGCTCTGGCCAGCGGGCAACTTGTGGAACTGCTGCCGGACTGGCACATAGCGCCCATCCCGCTTTACGTGGTTTATCCGCCCAACCGCCACCTGAGCAACAAGGTCCGGGTGTTTGTTGACTGGCTGGTACGGCTGATCACGGACATTGGCATGAATGCACCGCAAGCAGCGCCACAGGAAAGCGTCGGAAAGCCGTGAGCCGAGCCCGGCGCGAGGCTTAGAGTTTAAGGCGAACGCGCGGCCGTATACGACAGCGCACCGCCGTGACAATTGTCAACTTATTCGGCTGGCCTGAGTATGATCCTCACTTACCGCTGCAAGCCCTGTTGTTTGACCTAGGCGTGGCGCTGCAACGCGCTAAGATTGAAAGGCCGCCTTCAACTTGCATCCTTCATCTTCTGCCCTGACATACTCTAGCGCAGCTCTAAGGCTATCTTGAAATTGGCTTTTATCTTCACCAAGTAGGGTCAAGAGCCTTTCCTCTACGAAGTCTTGATCTGCTAATTTAGCTATCAAGAATTGCCCCCACTTATGTCGTTTAGAGGCCCTCATCTCAGCAAGCAAAAACGAAATGGCGCGTTCAGGCAGATCGGATATAGTCAAACTCTCGCAATAAGGTAGCACCATTTGGGAAACGATGGCACGGTGTTTTGACTGCTCATCGCCAAGCACCCCGACAAGGCGAAACATTGTTTGCTGATCACAATGAGTGCCTAGTATTGAGGCGAAACGGGATTCAAACCAATTCTTCTTACCCGAACTAACGACCAGCTGCTCATCTATGTACAAGATGAGGTCGGCCACATCGCCGAAGTCCACCTTACCAAGCGTTTCGAGCTCCTCACCTAAGCCACTTGGCAATATACCTTCAATAAGGCGCTTTTGCCGCGATTTAAAAACTCTTATAAACAATTCGTTATTGTAATTCCAATCAAGTTTCACATGAGTGAGCGCCCGGATTTTACCGCCGAAAGCAATTGTGCCTGTGACAGCGCCTTCAATGGCGTCAAATATTAATTCTGTGTGACCTGAATCAGCGCAATACCTAAGAATAGCCGACTTCAATCCGCTCTCTCCTTCAGCCTTCAGTGCAACAATCCGAGAGCAAGACTTTGAATTTGCGCATATTTGAACCAAAGCAGAGAGGGCAAAATCATCACCCTTCATTAAGATTTGAATTATGATTTCGAGTTCTTTTGCTCCCACAGCATCTAAGAGTAAGCTATTTCCTTTCTTACGAAAATTGAGGATGAAGTAGGCTGCAACGCTTGCATTGTGGGGCGATATTGATAATAATTTGATACAAATATCCAACCAGTCTTGCGTACCTTTTTCCTGCGCTATGTCGCACAGAATATCTGCGGCCAAGTTTGACACATTTCCCCTTGCCAACTCTCCTACCCCATTTGCCAGAAAATTATAGTCCCTTTTGCCTTCAAGAAGCATTTTAATAAGCCCTGGCTTCTCTTCATATCCACCAATTTCCGCTAACCGAATTACTGCCGTACTTCCCAGAACTCCTCCCTTCTCGGCACATTTTCGCAGCCACGGAGCATGATAAGCATTTAGCGGTAAGTCAGTTCGGATGGCCCAGCTAAGCCCCAAATCCCGGAAAAATTCCGCATCATGGGCTGAAATGCACTTTTTTAACATCGAGAGAATTACCTGATCACGATCTTCCTCCAGATACTGACACGACAGCAATGCTAGCTTTTGTTCTGCTTCAACAATTTTTCCCAATAACTGGCTGGCCGTTCGTTTGGGCAGTAGAGCCATAGTCTGCATCAGTGCTTGGTCCCATCGGCGAAAGCGCAAAACCTCTCTGAGGATCGACTGGTCCTGCTTGAAGCGAATTGCCAAATGCGAAGCGGCTAAAAACTCAGTGACAGATTGATGAAAAAAGGCGAGTTTCCGTTTTGGTAAAGGCTGAAGGATTCTATCGGAAATTAGCCAATTGATCACATCATCTGGCAAGACGGCTTCACAACCAACGACCTCCAATGCGGCTACTATTTCCGCTTCCAATTCCAATGCACTAAAAAACTCGGTACCTGCATTTAGATTAGAAAAGGCGACACGTTCCAAAATCAATATTAAGTCAACTGGTACCTGAAAGCGATTTCGAAATCTCATGCCCAACTCGTCAAACATCCGGTTGAATATTGATCTCGGGTTGCGCGAGCTCCCGACGCTAATTTTCCCATTCAATAGGAGACGGTAGAAAAAGGGCCTTCTTACAAGTTCAACCATTTCGCCTTGAAATGCCCCGCCAAGCTGGAATCCACCAGCCACCAGTGCTTCCTCGGCGAGCTCTCTATCAATGCTCGCCAGCGTAAATGTTTCAAACTCATCGGCCGGGATACCGTGTGAAGTTCTAGACGCATTTACTATAGATGATTTCGAAATTCGTTTCAGGAAACTTGCTAGATCTAGTTCATATTGCGCGTCCGTCCAATATTTCTTTGGCATCTCATTAAATGAATCCACGAAAATCTTTACCCTGAAATTTTATTACAAGATGTTCAAGCGATACTCCTGCAGGCAGGGTGTTCTCCAAGGCTCCATAGATCTCCATCGTATTGCTTCATATCTACAGATATCGGTATTATAATGTCGCTGATGTCTACCCCCTCAGCGAGGCTGGCATCTTGCAACACTTTTGATAATTTAGCAGCAGCAGAGCAAAGTGAATGGCTTTTTCCGGCGCCAGGGAGACCAACAAGCAGAACTTTTTGCGGTCCTTCGAGAAGCAAATCGTCAACAGTATTGAAGCGATTTCTCAAATGTTTCATCGAAAACTGTAGCTTTTCCTCTGCCTGACGTTCAACGCCAATCGGTATTGTTTTGTCGGAGCTCTTCGTTCTGGCAAGACGGGATGCGTGCCTCATGAGTGCCAACACGAAGCTTGCATTATCGGAAGTTAGCGATATTTTATCAGCTTCAATTATTCGTCGACTTTTTAATTGATCGAGAAGGTCTAATAGGTTTTGATGTGAGGTCTGCCCCTTACTATCAGTCTGTGTCTCATAACTAAGAATGAACCGCGCCGAGTTTGCCGGAGGCTGATTGACGTTAGTTATGCGGCCATGGCTTCAATTTCCAGAGCTGCATAGAAATTGGCCTCGGCTTCTGTGGGCGGGATATTCCCGATGGGTTCAAGCAGGCGGCGGTTGTTGAACCAGTCGACCCATTCCAATATGGCGTATTCGACGGCCTCAAAGCTGCGCCAGGGGCCGCGACGGTGGATGACCT
>NZ_JAQGKQ010000077.1 GCF_028290025.1 Cypionkella sp.
GGCGGCCTGACGCTGACCATCCTGCCCGCCCCCAACGGCCCCGCCCCCGATTGGCTGAAAGCAATGGCTGGGGTGTGGAGCTTCCTCCCCCGAGGCATCATCGCCGCCCTGTGGTGGGCGCTCTGCCGCACGCCGTTTCATGCGCAACTGAGGGCCGTAGGCTCTGACGACCGCGCCGCCTATACCGCAGGCGTTCCCGTCACGCTGACCCGCTTTCTGGCCTATGTGCTGACCGGGCTTTTGGCGGGCGCCGCTGGCATGATGTTGACCGCCCTGATCGGCTCGGCAGACCCTAAGGTTGGCGCGAATTATACCCTGATCGCCATCGCAGCCGTCGCTTTGGGCGGCGTCAGTCTCGCAGGCGGGCGCGGTGGCCTGCTAGGGGCTGCCATCGGAGCCATCGACATTTTCCTGCTGCAAAGCCTGCTGACCGCCTTCAACGTCTCAACTTATGTGCTGCAAGTCGCCTATGGCACCATCCTTGTGGTCGCCGTGGTGCTGATCGCCTTGCAAGACCGCAGCGCCAAACGGAGCCACGCATGACCCTTAACCTAGACAGCATCAAGGCCCGCGTGATCGGAGCGTTCGCCGTGGCACTAATGCTGCATGGCATCGGCACTGCCCTGATCCCGGGCTATTCCGCCCCCTTCGCCATCCGCGCCATGCTGGTGATCGCAAGCCTGCTGGCGGTGGCCTCCATCGGCCAAACGCTGGTGGTGATCCTCGGTGGCATTGACCTGTCGATCCCCTTCGTGATGGGTTTCGCCAATGTGGTGGCCGCCCAGCTTTACGGTCAAGGCTGGCATTTTGGGCTGGTCTGCGTCGTGGTCTTCGGCCTCGCCGCGCTGATCGGTGCGTTCAATGGCGCACTCTCGCGTGGGCTGAACCTGCATCCGCTGATCGTCACCCTCGGTGTCGGCATGATCGTGCAGGGCCTCGTGCTGATCTGGACCAAAGGCTTCCCGTCGGGTTCCGCCCCCAAAGCCGTCTCGCAATTCGTCTCCATCGGCGGCTCTTTCGGCCCGCTACCGGTGCCCGCGCTGATCCCTGCCCTACTGATCCTCACCATACTGATCGTGCTGGTGCTAGAGCGCACGCCCTACGGACGCAGGCTCTACGCGCTCGGCTCCAACCCCGGCGCTGCCCCCTACGCGCTGATCAACCCGCTGCGGATATGGACCGTCACCTTCGCCGCCTCATCGGTGTTTGCCGCAATGGCAGGCGTGCTGCTGCTAGGCTTCACCGGCTCGGCCTATGGCGATGTCGGCCAACCCTACCTGTTCCAAACCATCGCCGCTGTGGTGGTCGGTGGCACCGCTTTGGTCGGCGGGCGCGGCAGCTTTATCGGCACCATCGCAGGCGTCTGGGTGCTGACCGAGATCAACACGCTATTGATTGGCTTGAACTTTTCGCCCGCCTCCGTGCAAGCCGCGTTCGGAGCGATCATCCTGCTGCTCGTCTCACTTTACGGTCGCGAACGTCACTTCCGCACGACGGTTTAGCCTGAGGCTCAAGTCAAATCCAAACGCTCACCACTCGGCGCGCTCGACAGTATTGCATCCAACAAGCCCGGAAAGCGATAATCCAGATCCTCGCGGCGCAGGCTAAGCGTTCGCCCTCTGCCCTTCGGCTCGTTGCGTATCACGCCAGCCTCGCGCAGCACCCGCATCAGATGAGATTTCGTGGATTTGGCGATAGTCGGGTCTGTTAGATAACAGCGCGCCATATCGAGCGGCCCCTCGACCAACTGACTGACAATGGCAAGTCGCGCCGGATCGCTCAAAGCGAATAGCACCTGCGAAAGGATCAACTCCTCCCGCGCAGGGTGCGGCAGCTCACCGACTGGAAAAGGTATATTCTCGCTCATGGTTCGAATATAGTTGAACAATCGCCAGATTGGTAGTAGGAAATTGTTCGAAAATAATCGAACAATAACCCGGCATCTGTGCCTTTGTGAGTATTTTATGAAGATCGACACCCCCTATACCGCCAGACATTACGCAGGCTTCGCTATCGTCTTGATCGGGCTGATGCTTATGATGGCCAGTGCCAGCGCGCCTTCGCCGTTTTACCCGGTGCTGCAACGCGACATCGGCTTTTCCGACCCAGTGCTGACCGGGATTTTCGCGGTCTATACGGTGTTTCTGCTGGCGACGCTGCTGACTGCCGGATCGTGTTCTGACCATCTCGGCAGACGTCCGGTGCTGTCTGCGGGCTTTGCCGGGCTGGCGCTGTCGTTGCTGGTTTTTGAGCAAGCCACCACGGTTGAGGGTTTGCTGATGGCCCGCGCAATCCAGGGTATCTCTTGCGCGTTGCTACTCTCCACGCTTTCCGCAACAATCGTCGATCTGGAACCGCCGTCGCATACCGGCATCGCTGCCATCGCCAATTCGGTTATCCCTTTGGTTGGCCTCGCCCTTGGCGCATTGGTTGCCGGCTTCATCATGGGCGTGGCGCAGGCTCCGAAGTTTGATATCTTCGGCACGCTTATTGTGCTTAGCCTTGTGCTCTCGGTTGCCACATGGGCGCTTCCCGAAACCTCACCTCGCCATGAAGGCTTGCTGAAAGCCCTACGTCCTCGTCTGGGATTGCCGCCGCGCGCTCGCGACGCATTCTGGCAAGCCGCACCCGCAATCATCGCAGGTTGGGCAACCGGTGGGCTCTATCTTTCACTCGGCGCGCCAATCGTGTCGCGCATCTTCGGGATACACAGCACCTTGATGCAAGCCTTTGTGGTGACGCTGCTGTCAGGCATGGGCGCGCTTGCTTGCTTTCTGGCCCGCCATCGCAGCCCGCGCCAGATCACCCTCGGCGGCACCGCGGCGCTTTCGATCGGCACCGCGTTGACCCTGATCGGCATGGCGCTGCCGTCACTGCCGCTTTACCTCGTGGCGCTGGCCGTGGCCGGAAAGGGCTTCGGCACCTGCTTTTACGGTGCACTGCGCACGCTGATCCCGCTAAGCGCACCGAATGAGCGTGCCGAACTGTTCGCCTCAATCCTGACGCTCAGCTATATGGCGTTCGGAGCGCCGACTTTGATCGCAGGGCTGCTGTTGCCGCATCTCGGCTTGACCGTAACGGCCGTGGGTTACGGAGTGCTGATCGTTCTGCTGTCGGCCACAGCAGGGTTGCTGCGCAAATATACCGCCACCAACTGAAGTGCTGCTGACAGGTGACAAACCACCTGTCAGCCTTGCACAACGGGCCGTTCACTTCCGGCAAAACCGCTCAGCCAATCGGCCAGCGTGCGCACCGCTGGCTGATCCGCGCGATGCGGTGGGATCACCAGATAGAACGCCTCTTTCGGCTGCAATCGCGGGAAGGGCAGCACCACAAGCCTGCCGCGCCGGATCAGATCAGAGGTGTTGGACTCCCACCCCAGCATCACACCATGCCCATCCAGCGCCGCCTGTGTCGCCTGCACATAATTGGTGAAACTGCGCCCGGTGCCACGCGGCTCTGGCAACCCCACCGCACGCGCATAATCCCGCCAACTCAGCCAACTGTCCTCGCCCGAATTGACATGCAGCAGCGGCAGACTGTCAAACCCCTGCCCGGCTTCCTGCACCCGTTGCCGCAAGCTCGGATGGCAAACCGGCACGACGCTTTCGGCAAACAGGGTCAAAACCCGCCCATCGGTCCAGTTCCCCAAGCCATAACGGATCGCCAGATCGATCCCCGGCGTGATCGGTGGCGTGCCCTGCGCCGTGGTCATCACATTCACCGATACATCGCCATGCGCGCCATAAAACTCGGTCAGTCTGGGCATCAACCAATAAGTCGCCGTGCCCACAGAACAGGCCACCGTCACCGACCCCGGCGACACCCGCTGCATTGCGTGAATTTGCGCGATGGCTTCGGTGATCCGGCCCAAACCCTCTGTCACCGCCCGCTGCAAAATCCGCCCGGCTTCGGTCAACGTTGGTGGTCGCGTGCTACGGTCCAACAGCGGCGCACCGATATGAGTTTCCAGCGACTTGATCGCCTGACTGATCGCAGGCTGCGACACATTCAACTCTGCCGCCGCCCGTTGCGGGCTGCCGCTGCGCAAGACAGCCTCGAACACCGCGAACAACCTCAACGGGGGCAAGCGTTGCGCTGACATCATAATCCCCAAGTTAACTTAAGCACAATTTTTACCGCGTTATAGTTCTCAACGCCAGCGCCTATTGATGCGGATATGGGAGAGTCGACTGCGGGCGAAGCTACGCCCCCATATAGGAAAACACGCTATGAACATCGCAATCGACACTTCGGTGGTTTTGTCTGAAAACGGCCTGACCGTGCAACTCGCTTCAGGCCGCACAGGTTATTTCAACGCCTACTGGCTGCGCGACAACTGCCCGACCTCGTTTGACAGCCAAACCCGTGAGCGCACCTTCGACATTTTCCATCTTGACGCTGCCCCAAAGGCGCAAAGCACCGAGCTTACCGCTGACGGCCTGACCGTGGTGTGGAACGACGGCCACCGCTCCACCTATCCGATGGATTTCCTTGAGCGTTATGCCAAAGGTGAGCGTCGCCAAGACCCAGCCAACCTGCCGCGCCGCGCGTGGTTTAGTGATCACTACGCCAATATCGCCAAGTTTTCGCAGCCCAAACTGCTCGCCGACAAGGCCGAGGTTGCGCGCTGGATCGAAGCTTTGCTGGTTGAAGGTGTCGCAATCGTAACAGACGTGCCCGACAGCGATGAAGGGCTGACCGAAACCGTCCGCCTGATCGGCCACGTCCGCCCGACATTCTTTGGCGAGTTCTTTGACGTGCGCACCCATATCAAGCCGACCAACCTCGCCTACACCGCCAAAGCGTTGGAAATGCACACCGACACCCCGGCGGAAGATCTCGCCCCCGGAATGCAGTTCCTGCACTGCCGCGCCAATAGCGTTGAGGGTGGCCGGAACCTGTTCTTGGATGGCGTCGCGGTCGCCAACGACCTGCGCAAAGAAGACCCCGAGGCGTTCCGCCTGCTGTCCGAAACCCACATCCCCTACTACTGTGAGCATGACCACTACGACGTGCGATCCCTGCAACGTGTGATCGAGCTTGACGAATACGGCGCAGTCACCGGCGTCACCATCAGTCAGCACATGGCCGACATCTTCGATCTGCCACAACAGTTCCTCGACGCCTACTACCCGGCGTTCTGCAAATTTGGCCGCATGTTGCAATCGGACAAATACATGATGCGGTTCCGGCTGAACGCCACCGAATGTATCGTGTTTGACAACCACCGCATCGTGCACGGCCGCGCCGCCTATAGCGCCACCAGTGGCGAGCGTTACCTGCGCGGTTGCTACTCCGACCGGGGCGAGATGCGCAGCACCTACCGCGCCATGGTCAGCGAAAGTCGCTTCAAATGAACCTGCAATCTTGTGCGTCGGGCGATTTTGTCCGGCGCTGACTGTGGAACCTGCGGCTAGATTTGGCCGCAGCCTTCTGCATCCAGATGATCTGGCATGACTGGGTCACTCCCCCGGAGTCAAACGCCGCAATTTCCCGGGGCTAGCGTCTTCCAAAACCCAGACCGCACCGTCAGACGCTACAGCAACGTCACGAATACGCGCGCCCATATCCCAACGGTCAGCTTCATCCGCAGGCCCGCTCCCAAAGCCAACCCGCACCAATGCTTGCACCGCAAGCCCTCCGATCAGACCAGACCCCTTCCACGCCGGAAACAAATCAGCTTCGTAAAACGCAAGCCCCGCAGGCGCGATCACTGGCGTCCAGTAAACCGCAGGCGGCGCAAACTCGGGTCGTGTCTCGTGATCGGGAATGTCCGAGCCGCTATAGTTGTTGCCGTTGGAAACCACTGGCCAGCCATAATTCTGCCCCGGCTCGATCATGTTCAACTCATCCCCGCCCCGCGGCCCCATTTCGTGCAGCCAAAGCTGACCCCTGGCATCAAACGCAAGTCCGTACGGGTTGCGATGGCCAGTCGTCCATGTCTGCGCCTTAACCCCGCCCTCACCCACCATCGGATTGTCATCGGGCGTAGAGCCGTCTAAGCCCAGCCGCAGCACTTTACCGCGCGCCATATCAGGATCTTGGGCGGATTCTGGATCCATGCGATCTCCGACGGTCAGAAACAAATGCGCACCTTGCGGCTCAATGGCGATGATCCCGCCGGGCTGCCCCCTGCCACCGCCCGGGGTCTGCCGCCAGATCGCCGAAAAATCCTCAAGCCGAGCCTCCGCGCCGTCTTCAATAAGCTTGGCGCGGGCAAGGGCCAAGCGTGCGCCGTCAGGGTCTGGCTCCACATAGGTCAGATACACGTAATTGCTTTCAGCGAAATCAGGCGCAATCGCGACGTCAAGCAAGCCGTTTTGACCCGAAGCCGCTACCGCTGGCACCCCCGACACTTCGGTTTTTTCCCCGCTATCCGTCACCAAATACAGCGCACCCGGCTTCTCTGTCACCAACATGCGCTCGTCAGGCAAAAACGCCAACGCCCATGGTGTGTTAAACTCGGCAACCGTCTGGCTTTGAAACGGCCGCGTCGTACTGGCCGCGAGCGCGCCCGCGTTGACGCTTTGAGCATCCGCATCGGACACAGCGAAATTCGCGATGGCAACCAGTGCCGTACCCAGGATCAATCTGCTGCTTGGCATCTTTGCCTCCAATCATATCCTCAAGGCCAGCCAATTGCGTGGCCTCGCAGGCAAGCTAGGGCGGGCGCAAGAATTGTCCAAGAAAACCCGATCAGACAGATTTCCGCTCCAATCAAGATTTCGGCTCCTTAAGCAATGCAATGAACGACACGCGCTGATCACATCTTGGCGGACAAACGCCTACGCGTCGTTGCATGTGCCCTAAGCCAACTGCTCACCCGGCACGGTCAATGTCACCCGCTCTCCGGCGAACCAAGTCGTGCCAAACTCCACCGGAACCCCGGCCAGATCAACGTTCACTGCGACCGACCGCAACACCGAAGCACCCGTCGTCAGCCGCAGATGCAGCGCCAGCAGCGGATCAGCCGAAACAGCGGTGATCGCAGTGCTGGCGCGCGTGTAATCCGCCAGCCCAAGCTCCGCCAAAGCCGCCGTAATCGACTGCAACCGTCCCATAACGTCGAGTAGCCCCGCAAACCGTGCCGCCGGAAACACTGAACGAAACACCGCCAACGGCGCCGCATCCGCAAACGATAACCCCTCAATCACATGCACCAGCGCGCCCGGTTGCAACGCCAAAGCCGCCGTCTCGCGCGCGTCCGCCGCACAGGTCTCAAGCCGCAAAATCTGCCGTGACGGCGTGCGCCCCGACGCCATCACATTCTGATGAAACCGCACCCTGCGCCCCAGCGCATATTCCGTCGGCGTGGCAGTCACAAACACCCCCGCCCCGCGCCTGCTATGCACAGTGCCTGCCGCCACCAGCGCCGCGATCGCGTGGCGCACGGTATGCCGATTGACCCCAAACCGCGCCGCCAACTCTGCTTCAGTCGGTAACTTGTCACCCGGACCGTAGCGATTGGCCGAGATTTCACCCGACAGCGTGTCGGCAATGGATTTCCAAATCGCGAGCCGAGTCATTGTTACGAAAACTTCACGTGCATTTTGTCCACCTCGGGCATAATAATTTGTCTAGTTGTATAGAAGCTCCGCTAGATGTCGAGATTGAAATGATCGTACACCCCGCCCCACAGCCAACGGATCGCAAGGCGTGGATGGGCCTGCTGGCCCGCGCCAAGCCAGCACATCTGGCGACGCTGTTCCCGCAACTTCCGCCGCATGATTTCCTGCGCGCGCCTGAAATCGGCGCTGTGATGGTGCGCGGGCGGATTGGCGGCACCGGTCAGCCGTTCAATTTGGGCGAGATGACGGTAACACGCTGCGCGCTACGGCTTGGCTCGGGCACCGTTGGGCATGGTCATGTGCAGGGGCGCGACAAAGCCCATGCCACCCGCGCCGCCGTGCTGGATGCGTTGTTGCAAACCGATCAAGCCGCCGCTTTGCAGATCAGCGTTTTGCAGCCCTTGGCGGAAGGCGAGGCGCAGCGTCGCGCCACGCGGGCCGCCAAAGCCGCCGCCACCCGCGTTGAGTTTTTCACCCTAGTGCGCGGAGAAGATCAATGAACCCCGATGCTCTGCTGGGCGGCTTTGCCGACGCCCCCCTACAATCCGCCCGCGCCTTTCGTGGCACGCTTGAGGCTCTGGCCCGACCCGGCGAAATCCGTGAGGTGACGGGCGCTATGCCTCCGGCCCCGCTGTCTGTCGCCGCAGGTGTGCTGCTGCTGATCCTTTGCGATGGCACAACGTCGGTGCATTTGGCGGGCGCGTATGACTGCGCCGCCTTGCGCGATTGGATCACTTTTCACTGTGGCGCGCCGCTGATGGCAGCCGAGGATGCAATGTTTGCCGTCGGCGATTGGGACGCCTTGCAGCCTGTGACGCGCTTCGCAGTAGGCCAGCCCGACTATCCGGATCGCTCGGCCACCCTAATCATCGAAATGCCCGATCTTTCCCCACAAGGCCAACGCCTGACCGGCCCCGGCATCGCCACTTCGGCGCAGTTGTCTCTGCCCGAAACCGCAGCCTTCCGCGCCAATCGCACCCTGTTCCCGCTCGGCTTCGATGCCTTTCTGACCTGCGGAACCCAAGTCGCTGGCCTGCCCCGCTCAACCATCGTGGAGGAAAGCTGATGTATGTTGCGGTAAAAGGCGGTGAGCGGGCGATTGACAATGCCCATGCGTGGCTGGCCGAAGAGCGGCGCGGCGATACGACGGTTTCGGAACTGTCGGTGGCGCAAATCCGCGAGCAACTGGCGCTGGCGGTCAACCGCGTGATGGCCGAAGGCTCGCTCTACGATCCAGATCTGGCGGCTTTGGCGATCAAACAAGCGCGCGGCGATCTGATTGAGGCGATCTTTCTCATCCGCGCCTACCGCACCACCCTGCCGCGTTTGGGCGCCTCCCTCCCGGTCAAAACTGAAGAAATGGCGGTGATCCGGCGGGTTTCCGCAACCTTCAAAGACCTTCCCGGTGGCCAGATCCTTGGCCCGACTTTTGATTACACCCACCGACTGCTCGATTTCAAACTGGCCGCAGAGGGCGAGGTTCCCGCCGCTCCGACAGCGCCCGCTAGCACCGCGCCCGTACCGCATGTCACCGAGTTTCTCAACCGCGAGGGCATGATTGAAACCGAACCGACAGGCGACGCCCAGCCTGCCGATCTGACCCGCGAGCCGATGGAGTTGCCCGCAAACCGCGCCCTGCGTCTGCAAGCCATCACGCGCGGCGATGAGGGGTTTATCCTGTCGATGGCATATTCAACCCAGCGCGGCTACGGGCGCACCCATGCTTTCGTGGGTGAGTTGCGCATCGGCACGGTGGCGGTCGAAATGGACATCCCCGAATTGGGCTTCGCCGTGGAAATTGGCGAGATTGAGCTGACCGAATGCGAAACCGTCAACCAGTTCAAAGGCAGCAAAACCGTGGCCCCGCAGTTTACCCGCGGTTACGGCTTGGTGTTCGGGCAAACCGAGCGCAAGGCGATTGCGATGTCTCTGGTGGATCGGTCCTTGCGATGGGCGGAACTGGGTGAAGACTACACCGGCGCCCCGGCGCAGGATGAAGAGTTCGTGTTGATGCACGCAGATAACGTGCAGGCAACTGGCTTTCTCGAACACATCAAGCTGCCGCATTACGTTGATTTTCAATCGGAACTGGAATTGGTGCGCCGTCTGCGCGCCGAGGTTTTTGCCACACAAGAGGCTGCGGAATGACCGATCAGGCTTACAACTTCGCCTATCTCGACGAGCAAACCAAGCGAATGATCCGCCGTGCGATCCTGAAGGGCATTGCAGTGCCGGGTTATCAAGTGCCCTTCGCCAGCCGGGAAATGCCAATGCCTTACGGTTGGGGCACTGGCGGCGTGCAGGTGACTGCCGCTTGTCTGACGCCCGAGGATACGCTGAAAGTCATCGACCAAGGTGCCGATGACACCACCAACGCCGTCTCAATCCGCAAATTCTTCCAGCGCACCGCCGGGGTGGCCGTTACCGAAGCCACAGCCGAGGCCAGCATTATCCAGACCCGCCACCGCATCCCCGAAGCGACGCTGACCGAGGGCCAAATCTTGGTTTATCAAGTGCCGATCCCCGAACCGCTGCGGTTTCTGGAACCCCGCGAAACCGAAACCCGCAAGATGCACGAGCTTGAAGAATACGGCCTGATGCACGTCAAACTATACGAGGATATCGCGCGGCACGGCACCATCGCCACCGCCTACGCTTATCCGGTGAAGGTTGAAGGCCGCTATGTGATGGACCCGTCGCCAATCCCAAAGTTTGACAACCCGAAACTGTCAAACTCCGCCGCGATCCAACTGTTCGGCGCGGGGCGTGAGCAGCGGATTTACGCGCTGCCACCCTACACCCATGTGGTGAGCCTCGATTTTGACGATCACCCGTTTGTGCCCTCTAAAGCCCCGCATGACTGCGATCTGTGCGCTGCCTCTGACAGCTACCTCGATGAGGTGATCACCGACGATCAGGGCGGCCGGATGTTTGTCTGCTCCGACACCGATTTCTGCCGAACCCGACGTGAGGCCGGGCATCTCGGCCCCTTGGGTGTGCCGATGCAGGAGACTGTGTGATGGGAATGCTAAATCTCAACCTAACCGCCGAAACCGATCAGCCGCTGCTGTCGGTGCAAGGGCTGACCAAGCGTTACGGCGCGCGGATTGGCTGCGCCGACGTGTCGTTTGATCTGTTTCCCGGCGAAGTCCTGGGAATCGTCGGCGAAAGCGGCTCGGGCAAGTCAACGCTGCTGTCCTGCCTTGCGGGTCATATGCCCCCCGATCAGGGCAGCGTGATCTTTCAAACGGCGCAAGGCCCGCGCGATACCGTGACGATGGCCGAGGCTGACCGCCGCCGCATGGCGCGCACCGACTGGGCTTTCGTGCATCAAAACCCGCGCGATGGTTTGCGGATGGGCGTATCTGCGGGCGGCAATGTGGGCGAGCGTTTGATGGCAATCGGCGCGCGGCATTACGGCGATATCCGCGACAAGGCGATTGATTGGCTCGGCCGCGTAGAGATTGCCGCCGACCGCATCGACGACCGCCCGCGCGCGTTTTCCGGCGGTATGCAGCAACGCCTGCAAATCGCCCGCAATCTGGTGACCGGCCCGCGCCTTGTGTTCATGGACGAACCCACGGGTGGGCTGGATGTGTCGGTTCAGGCGCGGCTCCTTGATCTGCTGCGCGGCCTTGTGCGCGATATGGGACTTTCGGCGATCATCGTCACGCATGATCTGGCGGTGGTGCGGCTGCTGGCGGATCGGCTGATGGTGATGAAGAGCGGTCATGTGGTGGAACAAGGGCTGACCGATCAGGTGCTTGACGATCCGCAGCACGCCTACACGCAGCTGCTGGTTTCTTCCGTGTTGCAGGTCTGATCCGATGCCAGCCTCCATCCCGATTTTCTTTAAACGAGAGCCCACACTATGATCGAAATTCGTGACCTTGCGAAAAGCTTTACGCTGCACAATCAGGGCGCTGCGGTGCTCCCGGTGATGGCGAATGCAAACCTGCATGTGCGTCCCGGCGAATGTGTCGGCTTGATTGGCGCGTCAGGTGCGGGCAAATCGACGCTGATGCGGATGGTTTGGGGCAATTATCTCGCGGCGTCTGGCATGATCCGGGTCGGCACGCTGGACGTTGCACAAGCAGCCCCGCGCCAGATCATCCAACTTCGGCGCAAGACGCTGGGCTATGTCAGCCAGTTCCTCCGCGTCGTGCCGCGTGTGCCAACGATTGAGGTGGTGGCCGAGCCGCTCTTGAACCTCGGCGTCCCCGCCGATCAGGCCCGCGACCGCGCCGCCAGTCTTTTGACGCGGTTGAATATCCCCGAACGCCTGTGGAACCTGTCACCCACTACCTTTTCCGGCGGCGAACAGCAGCGCGTCAATATCGCACGCGGCTTCGCGTATCCCTACCCCGCGCTGTTGCTGGATGAACCCACCGCCAGCTTGGATGCGGTAAATGGGGCGGTGGTGCTGGATTTGATCGCAGAAGCCAAGGCGCGCGGCGCTGCAATCTTGGGGATCTTCCATGATGAGGCCGCCCGTGCGCAAGTCTGCGATCGGGTGGTCGATGTCCGCGATTTCACCCCAAAAGTTGCCGCATGACCGGCCATTTGTTCCTTGTGGTGGGTGCCTCGGGTGTCGGCAAAGACACCCTGCTCGCTGGGGCCAAAGCCGCCGATCCAACACTGCATTGGGCGCGGCGCGTCATCACTCGGCCATCAACCGATACCGGCGAGCCGTTTGAAGGTGTCACCCCGCCAGAGTTCCAACAGCGTTTGGCCGCAGATGAGTTTGCCCTGCACTGGCAAGCGCACGGCCTGAGCTACGGCGTGCCAAAGCGTGAAGTCGCATCCTTAAGCGAAGGCGGCACCGTTCTGGTCAACGGCTCTCGCGGGGCATTAACCGCGGCGCTGACGGCCTTCCCTGACCTCACGGTAATCCGCATCTCCGCACCCTCAGATGTGCTCGCCGAACGCCTTGCCGCACGGGGCCGTGAAACCCGCGCCGAAATCACTGCCCGTCTTGACCGCGCCAGCTACGAGTTGCCCGAAGGCACCCGCGTTGTCGATATCCGCAACACCGGCACCCCGGCGCAAGGCGTAGCCCAACTGCTTCAAGCACTCAGGGAGTAACGGTGCAGCAGATGGAATTGCCCGCGATCATCCTCGCCAAACAAACACAGATCATCCAGCCTGAACGGTCGCGGCAGCACGGCTTTGATATGCGCAAGCGCCGCCCGAGTGACGGCAGCAAGCTCGGCATCAGCCAGCGTCCCGGTCAGCGTCAAATGAAACCGAAACTGTTCCATCACATAGGGATAGCCGTAAATCGCCAGCAATTCGCGCTGCCGCACAGTCAGGCTATCGGGCTTACGGCGGGCGATCTCTGGCGGGCTCAAAGCCGCACGACACGGCTCCAGCAAACCCACTACCTCAGCCGCCAAAGCTTGCAATGGCGCGAGATCCCCTTGCGGCACCAAGGCCAGAAAGCCCTGCAGATTGACCATCTCCAACCCCGCCATCACCAGCGGATGCAGTCTGGCGGCAACGCTTGCAACAGCGTTGCTCAGATCATCGAAGCTGACGCCATCCGCCAGCCGAAACGGCGGTTTCAGCGTGCCGTGAAAGCCGTATTTGCGCGGCTCGGCTGTGATATTTGCCAAGCTGCGTGGCAACGCCACGGCTGGCTGCCCAACAGCACAACCCTTCTGCGCATCCCAACCCAGCCATGCCGCAGCGGCCTCGGCAAAAGCCCCCGCCTTTGGCGCGTAATAGACAGCGTATCGCTTCATATTTTCCATAACCGCCGCCGATACCCGGGTTTTGTCACACCGCTGTGACAGAATTTCGCCATTCCCTCCTGACCATAACGAAAGCCGCCCCCATGTCCCAGACCATCCTTGCCAATGCCACTCTGGTCTTGCCGAACGAAGTTATCCACGGCGCGATCCGGCTGGAAAATGGCGTGATCACCGCCATCGACCACGGCACTTCGGTGTCCGTAGGCGCTGTGAATTGCGAAGGCGATCTGGTGATGCCGGGGCTGATTGAGTTGCACACCGACAACCTCGAACGCCATATCGAGCCGCGCCCAAAGGTCAACTGGCCACATGCCAGCGCCATCATCGCCCATGACGCCGAACTTGCCAGCACCGGCATCACCACAGTGTTTGATGCGCTGCGGGTTGGCTCGATCACTTCAAGCAAAAAGGGCGACCTTGGCGAATACGCCCGCACTTTGGCCAATGAAATCCTAGACCTGCGCAATAAAGGTGCGTTGCGGATCAGCCATTTCCTGCATCTGCGCGCCGAAGTTTGCTCTGAAACCCTCATTGCAGAACTGGCGAAGTTTGGCCCGGAAGATCGCATCGGCATTGTCAGCCTGATGGATCACACCCCCGGTCAACGCCAGTTTCGCGACCTTACCCAACTCCGCGCCTATGTTTGCGGCAAACACGGGCTGTCGGAGTCTGAGTTTGAAAGCCATGTCGCCGAGCAAGTCTCCATCTCGACCCGGCTTGGCCAAGCCCACGAAGCCGCAGCGGTGTCCGAGGCCAGACGCTTTGGCGCAGTGCTCGCCAGCCACGACGATACTACCGCCGAACAGGTCGCAACCTCGGCCCGACACGGCGCGCATTTTGCCGAGTTCCCCACCACGCTGGAGGCCGCAACCGCCTGCCGCGCGCTTGGCATCAAGGTGATGATGGGTGCGCCCAACCTGATCCGCGGTGGTTCCCATTCCGGCAACGTCGCCGCACACCGTCTGGCCGAGGCCGATCTGCTCGATATCGTCTCGTCCGATTACGTGCCGTCGGCGCTGCTGTCAGCCGCCCTGCTGCTCGGTGATCTGTGGGGCGATGTAGCCCGCGGTGTCCGCACAGTTACCGCCGCACCAGCGCAAGCCGTGGGCCTGACCGACCGAGGCTCGCTGGAAATAGGTGCCCGCGCCGACGTCATCCGCGTTGCCCGCGTTGCCAATTCGGCAGCCCTGCGCGGCACTTGGGTGCACGGCAACCGCGTGGGCTAAGCCTAGCGGTGGTCGATCCGTCGCGTGAGCCAATCGCCAAATGCCTGCAAGCCGCAGACCATAACGATCAGCACAATGACGACGGCGACCATCACCGCCGTCTCAAACCGCTGATAGCCGTAGCGAATGGCAATATCGCCCAAGCCACCCGCGCCGACCGCCCCCGCCATCGCGGATGCGCCGATCAACGTCACCAGCGTCACCGTGAAGCCCGACACGATCCCGGGCAAAGCCTCTGGCACCAGCACTTCGCGCAAAATCGTCCAGCGGTTCGCTCCCATAGCGCGGGCCGCGTCGATCAGCCCACGATCCACCTCACGCAGCGACACCTCAGCGATGCGGGCGAAATAAGGCGTGGCGGCAATCGTCAGCGGCACAATCGCCGCCGCAATTCCAATCGCAGAGCCGACCAACAACCGAGTGAACGGGATCACCGCCACCAGCAGAATGATGAACGGCACCGACCGCAGCGCGTTGACGATGCCGCCCAGAACCCGGTTGACGCTCAGGTTCTCAAATATCCCACCCCGGTCGGTTGTCACCAGCACCAAGGCAAGCGGCAAGCCCAACAGGAACGACAAAGCACCAGAAACCCCGGTCATCACCGTGGTTTCCCACAGCCCCTTCAGCAACAGCTCAAACATCTGCTGGGACATAGCCAAGCACCTCCAAACCAACGGAAATCGGCGAAAGCGCCGCCAAAACCTGCGCCAGCTTCGCAGCATCTGCGGTCCCCAGAGCAATGAACATCCGACCATAAGGCTCGCCCTGCACATCGTTCAAACCGCCATGCAGCAACCGCGCCGGTTGGCCGGTAATCTCGGCAATCCGTGACAATATTGGCAACCGAGCCTGCGGCCCGTAAACGTCCAGCCGCAGCAAAGCCTGCGCGCCTAAGGGCCTAACCAAAGCCATCAGGTCGCCAGGCAAACTCGGCGACAACCCGCGCACCAAGGCTCGCGTAACCTCGGTCTGTGGTGAGGCCAAAACCCGCGCCACCGCGCCTTCTTCGACCACGCGGCCACCGTCCAGCACGACGACCCTGTGCGCAATCTGCCGCACCACTTCAATCTCATGCGTGATCATTAAAACCGTCAACCCCAGATCTCGGTTGACCCGCGCCAACAGACCCAAAATCGACCCGGTGGTTTCCGGGTCCAAGGCCGAGGTTGCCTCATCCGACAACAGCAAAACCGGCTCGGGTGCCAATGCCCGCGCTATCCCCACCCGTTGCTTCTGCCCGCCCGAAAGCTGCGCCGGATAGGCTTGCGCCTTATCCGCCAGCCCTACCAAATCGAGCAATTCCATCACCCGCTTGCGCCGCACCTCTGTCCCCTGCCCCGCAATCTTCAACGGCAGCGCGACATTCTCGGCCACGGTTTTGGCCGACAACAGGTTGAAGTGCTGAAATATCATCCCGATCCGACGGCGGATCGGCTGCAAAGCGCGCTCGTCCAGATCGGTAATATCCTGCCCGCCAATCACCACCCGCCCCGCTTGCGGCTTATCCAAACCATTCAGAACACGGATCAGCGTCGATTTGCCCGCACCGGATCGCCCGATCAGCCCAACAATCTCACCGCGCTTGATCGACAGGTTGATGTCATGCAAAGCCACCGCCGCGCCAAAGCTGCGGCTGACACCCTGCAGCCCAACGCTTTCTGGCGCGACATTTTCTGACAGTCGCTCAATCTCAATTAGCGCATTCATCGCAAGCCGTTTTCTGCAAATGGAAAAGACGGGGCACAATCTGCGCCCCGCCAAAGTGATGTCATCAAGCTTACCAGGCCGAAATGCCAGTGCCTTTGTAAACCTTGTCAAACTCGGTTTTCACCGCATCGTTCTGATACGACGCGACCAATTCCTTAACCCAAGCCTCATCCTTGCGATCGGTCTTCACCGCGATGAAGTTGTTGTACGGATTGTCCTTCACAGCTTCCTGCGCAATGCGATCAGTCTCTGGCACCAGCCCCGATTTCAGCGCCCAGTCGGTGTTCACCACCGCAGCATCCAGATCTTCGATCGCACGACCGACGACGCCCGCATCAAGTTCTTTGATCTCAAGGTTCTTCGGGTTCTCGGTAACATCCGCCGCGGTTGCCAAAATCCCCGCACCGTCGCGCAGTTTGATCAAGCCTTGCGAGGCCAACACGTTCAGCGCCCGGCCCGCATTGGCCGGATCGTTCGGAATCCCGACAATCGCGCCATCCGGCAGTTCGGCAACCGAGTGATATTTCTTCGAATAAAGCCCAATCGGCCAAACCGCAGTCAAACCAACTTGGCTGATCGTATAGCCATGTGCTGCGATCTGCGCATCCAGATAGGGCTGGTGCTGAAACGCGTTGGCGTCAACCTCGCCGTTCTGCAACGCTTCATTCGGCTGGGTGTAATCGTTGAACACCACCAGTTCCAGATCAAGCCCCTTGGCCTTGGCTTGCTCGGCTGCCACCGCCCAAACCGCTTCATCTTCACCACCCATGATGCCGACCTTGATTTTGGTATTCTCGGCAAACGCCGCCGTAGACAGCATCCCCGCCAGCACCGCCCCGGATAGGGCCAAAGCTGCACGACGGGTCAGGTTAGACAAGTTCAACGACATGATCTTCTCCGAGGGTATCAATTTCATTTCGCTTTCAGAGGCTTCCGAGGCGATGCCCAATAATCGACTAATCTAGTAGATATTTGCAACCTCAAGCTGGAGAAAGCTTTGCCTATTTTTTCGGCGGACAAAGAACGAAGTTATCGCATTTCGCTGCAGCGCAGTAAAACTGCTCTGCGCAGCCATTATGCCGAAATGCGCACCACCTGCCGCTCCACCCCGGTGAGTCGGGCTTGCGATACCATTGCCCCTGCGGCGACGTCTTCGGTGATCCAGACATTGCCACCGATCACAGCACCCTGCCCGATGGTGACACGGCCCAGAATCGTCGCACCCGAGTAAATCACCACATCATCCTCGACAATCGGATGCCGTGGCAGCCCCTTGATCGCGGCACCGCTGGCATCGGTCGGAAAGCTTTTCGCGCCCAAGGTCACTGCCTGAAACAACTGCACCCGCTCGCCAATAATGGCGGTCGCCCCGATAACCACACCAGTGCCGTGATCGACAAAGAAGCTGCCGCCAATCTCGGCACCCGGATGAATATCAATGCCGGTGGCACTATGCGCCAATTCCGCGATCAACCGCGCCAACAACGGCGCGCCCAGCCGATACAGCCGGTGCGCGATGCGGTGATGGATCATGCACTGGATACCGGGATAGCAGAGCAACACCTCATCGGCGCTGCGAGCCGCAGGGTCAGCCGCAAAAGCCGCGACAATATCACTGTCGAGCAAGCGGCGAATATCCCCCAACGCCGCCGCAAAGCTGCGGGTAATCTGAAGCGCCGCCGCATCCGGGTCAGGCAGGTCTTGGCCGACATGGCGCACCGCCCATTGCAGCTCCAGCTTCACCTGCGCCAACAAATCATGCAGCACCGTATCGAGCGTGTGGCTCACATAACCATTCTCGGTTTCTGGCTGCAAATCAGGCGGCCCGAGCCGCATCGGAAACAGCGCCCCGCGCAAGCCTTCCATGATGCCCGCAATCTGCTCACGCGAGGGCAATTCGCGCCCCCCCGCCTCGGCAGTAACGCCCTGACTACGCCGCCAATCCCGGCGCACTTCGGCCAGATCTTCGACGATTTGACCCAAGTCGAATAGCACCGCGTCCTGCGCCTCCGAGACCATCACATTGCGAACCATCTACAAATCCTCAAAGATTTGCCGCACCATAGCGCCGCGTTCAACTTGCAAAAGCTGCGAATAACGCAGACACTGCCAAACCGGCAAAAACGCAATGCGCTCACTGTGCAAGGCCGATAAAACGGTAACTTTCTTCTAGCCCGTCACCCGCCTGTTGCAGAGCCACGGCTGCATCGGCCCGAAACCCGGCGCAAACCCGCTGCACTTCCACACAAGATCGCTATCCATCCAACGCAAACCACCATCACCAGCAGCACGTATCTTCTCTCCCGCACCGCCTCGCAGCGTCTGCGTTCTCCAAACCCACCCCAGTTTAGAATTCCCCTCCAGCCCAAAACCGTGCAGAGTAAACACGATATCTTCAGTCGTGTAATACAACAACCTGCACTGGTGGATTCCGCTATGACCTATCCGATGACCTATCGCCATTTCACCCGCGCGTCCGAACAGGCACGCACAACGGATGAAGCTTTGCTGCATCTCACCCGCCAAGCTGCGGCGTCACTGGCCGGTCTTGCGCTGATCACCCTGCAAACCCACTACGATATGGCGGCCTTCCAACTGCGCGGCCTGCTGCAACCAGATCGAAGCCCTGCCCGCCGCCGACCTGCCCGACTCCGATCAGGATTGCGCGGTCCTGCTGTGGCGTCTGCAGGTCTTCGACCAACGCTGCGACACGCATTTCCTGACTGGCCTGCCCAACCTCACCGCTTGGGCCAATCGCCTGCTGGCACATGAAAGCACCGCCCATCTGCGCGCGCCTCTCGTCGCCACACATTTCATCTCGCAGCAGCGCCATCTCGGCGGCTTGCTCACAAATCCTCAACGCGATCAACTCTGGCACCCGGTCTGCCATGCGTGTTAGCCAAGGCTTGCAACCCAAGCGAGCCTGTTAACAAGTTGCCAGAGAGACGCCGATGAATGAGCTGACCGCCGATTACATCATCATCGGCGCAGGCTCGTCTGGCTGCGTCATAGCCAATCGCCTGAGCGCAAATCCCAACACCAGCGTTATTTTGCTCGAAGCCGGTGGCCGTGACTGGAACCCGTGGATTCACATCCCGGTCGGCTATTTCAAAACCATGCACAACCCGGCGACCGACTGGTGCTACACGACCGAGCCCGACCCCGGCCTGAACAACCGCAAATTGGCATGGCCGCGTGGCAAGGTGCTCGGCGGCTCGTCCTCGATCAACGGCCTGCTTTATGTGCGTGGCCAGCCGCAAGATTACGACCACTGGCGGCAACTCGGCAACACCGGCTGGGGCTGGGATGATGTCAAACCGCTGTTCCTGCGCTCTGAACGGCAAGAACGTGGTGCTAACGACTATCACGGCGCCGATGGCACGCTTTCGGTGTCCGATCCAAAACTGTCGCGCGCGATCTGTGATGCTTGGGTGCAGGCCGCGCAAACCGCAGGCTACCCGTTCAACGCCGATTTCAACGGTGCCAGCCAAGAAGGCGTTGGCTATTTCCAACTGACCACCCAAAACGGCCGCCGTTGTAGTGCCGCCACCGCCTTCCTGAAACCAGCCCGCCACCGCCCCAATCTGCGCATCATCACCCGCGCTCAAGTGCAGCGGCTGGCTATCGAAAACCGCCGCGTCACAGGCGTTCACTACCGCGACGCCTCGGGCACCGAGCATCTGATCAAAGCCAACCGCGAAGTCATCCTAAGCGCCGGAGCCATCGGCTCCCCGCAAATCCTGATGCTGTCCGGCATAGGCGAGGCCGCCCACCTGCGCGGCCAAGGCATTGAAGTCGTTGCCGATCTGCCCGGAGTTGGCCGCAACCTGCAAGACCATCTGCAAGCCCGCCTTGTGTTCACCTGCCACGAGCCTACGCTGAACAACGAAGCCCGCAACCCGCTGCACAAGCTCGCGATGGCCGCGCAATATGCATGGAATCGCTCCGGCCCAATGGCGATGGCCGCGAGCCTCGCCACCGGGTTTCTGCGCACCGCCCCGCATCTGGAAACCCCGGATATCCAATTTCGCATCCAACCGTGGTCCGCCGACAGCCCCGGCGAAGGCGTGCATCCGTTCTCGGCTTTCACCATGTCGGTCTGCCAGTTGCGCCCCGAAAGCCGTGGTGAAATTCGCCTGAAATCGCCCAACCCAATGGATCATCCGCTGATCCAGCCGAACTATCTCGCCACCAGAACCGATCAGCAAACCCTTGTCGAAGGCATCAAAATCGCCCGCCATATCGCTGGCTTGAACCCGCTACGCAGCAAAATCTCGGGTGAACTCCGCCCCGGCCCGAACGCCACCGATGATGCCGCCCTGCTCGATTGGGCGCGCAACACCGCCACCACGATTTACCATCCCGTTGGCACCTGCAAAATGGGCGACGACTCGCAAGCCGTCGTCAACCATCGCCTGCAAGTCCACGGCATCGAAAATTTGCGAATCGCAGATTGCTCGATCATGCCGAGCATCATTTCCGGCAACACCAACGCCCCCGCCATAATGATCGGTGAAAAATTAAGCGATCTGCTGCGAGCGGGGATTTAACCGCCGCGATCTTGCGCGTTTCAGCCTGCTAAAATTGCGCGCCAAACAGTTGACAGAACGCGTTTTGCATCGCCCTCGGGGAATTTTATTCCCCACTTTTAACATGGCGAGCCGCTTGACTCCCTCCCTCTGCCTATAACTGTCATTGAAAAACAACCGCTTAGCTTGCACCCTCCAGTCAAAGCAAAAAGCCCAAGTCCACCCCCACTCGCACCGCCCCATTCCACGAAAAACCTAGCATCGCCCACAATATCTACTAATCTGATCGAGATTTAGCGCATCGACACCTTCACCAGCCAATTCGCCATCCGCTGATGGCACAGGGAGACACCGACAATGCTGCTTTCCAGACGGGCTTTTGGCGCAAGCGCCTTGCTTCTCACCACGGCTTTCGCCTTTTCCGCCCATGCCGAAAAGGTCACCACGCTGAAGATCGGCTACCAGAAAACCAACCTTCCGGTCGTCGCCAAACAGTTGGGCCTGATCGAAAAAGCCCTTGAACCACAAGGCGTTGCGGTTGAATGGGTTGAGTTCGCCGCTGGCCCGCCCTTGGTCGAAGCCCTGAACGTCGGCGCGATCCACCTTGGTTGGACCGGCGACGCCCCGCCGATTTTCGGCCAATCCGCAGGTTCCGCCATCGTCTATGTCGCGGCCCTGCCGTCGAACGGCGACGGTGAGGCGGTGTTCACGAAATCCGACAGCGGCATCAAAACCATCGCCGATCTGAAGGGCAAAAAGGTTGGCGTCGGCAAAGGCACCAGCGCGCACAACCTGCTCGTCGCGGCGCTTGAGGCCAATGGTCTGAAGCTGTCCGATATCGAAGTCGTCTACCTCGGCCCAGCCGATGCCGCCGCCGCTTTCGCCTCGGATGCTATCGTCGCGTGGTCCGTCTGGGATCCCTTCTTCGCCATCGCCGAAACCAAATATCAACCGACCATTCTGGCGAAGTCTTCCGACGTGCTGAAGGTTAACACCTACTTCCTCGCCAACCGCGATTTCGCCGCCGATGCCGACAACGCCGCCGTGATCACCACGACGATTGCCGCACTTGGCGAAGCCGCCACTTGGGCCGACGCCAACCGTGATAAGGTGGCCGAAACCGTCGCCGAAGTCACCGGCGTGCCGATTGAGGCGCAAACCCTCGCCGTCAACCGCGCGAAGTTCGGCATCTACCCGATCACGCCGGAAATCATCGCGGGCCAACAAGCCACCGCCGACCGCTTCTTCGGGCTTGGCCTGATCCCCACAGCGGTGAAAATCTCGGACGCGATCTGGACCGCCCCGAACTGATCCTGCTCCCAAACCAATGGCGGCTTGACCCAACGGGCCGAGCCGCCACATTGCATAAGGCCCACCGATGCGCCCACATTTCTTGATCGGATCGCCCAAATGACCGCCCTTCAAGCCCGCTTTGGCGCAGCAATCGGCTGGCTGTTGCCCGTCGTAATCCTTCTGATCTGGGAAGCCCTCTCCCGCGCTGGCATCATCACCGAAAACGTCCTCCCCGCCCCCACCGAAGTTTTCGCCGCCTTCCTGCGCGTGCTGAAATCCGGCGATCTCGCGCGCAACATCGGCGTCAGCGCGTGGCGCGCCTTAACCGGCCTCGCCATCGGCGGCAGCATCGGTTTCGCCTTGGGCCTCGCCAACGGATTGTCGCTGCTCAGCCGCAATCTGACCGACACCACCCTGCAAATGGTCCGCAACATTCCACACCTTGCCTTGATCCCACTGGTCATCCTGTGGTTCGGCATTGACGAAGGTGCCAAGCTTTTCCTCGTCGCCCTCGGGGTGTTTTTCCCGATCTATGTCAACACCTTGCTCGGCATCCAGACCGTTGACCCGCAACTGATCGAAATGGGCCGCACCTACGGCATGGACCGCCGCGCGCTGTTCCTGCGGGTGATCTTGCCCGGAGCATTGCCCTCGATCTTCGTCGGCCTGCGCTATGCTTTGGGCATCATGTGGCTGACGCTGATCGTCGCCGAAACCATCTCGGCCTCCTCCGGTTTGGGCTATATGGCGATGCAGGCGCGCGAGTTTCTGATGATCGACGTGGTCGTGCTTTCCATCCTGATCTACGCCCTCTTGGGCAAACTCGCCGACAGCTTCGTGCGCGTGCTCGAACGGCTTTGCCTGCAATGGCACCCGGCTTTCCAAAAAACCGCTCAACAACCTGCGAGGACATAAGCGATGCCAAAGCCCCAGTTACGCAGCGTTGACAGCGCCCCAATCTCGGCCCCGCCCGCCTTCAGCTTCCAAAGCGTCAGTCGGCACTTCGGTGAAAAGTCGGTGCTGTCCAACATCGACCTGACCGTGCCGCAAGGCCAGTTCGTCGCGATCATCGGCAAAAGCGGTTGCGGCAAAAGCACCCTGCTGCGCCTGCTCGCTGGGCTTGATCAGCCCGACGGCGGCCAGATCACCCGCGCTCCGGTGCAGCCCGGCCAATCCAGCATTCGCATCATGTTCCAAGAACCCCGCCTGCTGCCTTGGGCGCGCGTGGTCGATAACGTCGCTGTTGGTCTGACCGGGCTTGCGAGCCGCAGTGAAGCCAAAGCCCGCGCGCATGATCTACTAGAGAAAGTCGGGCTGTCGGACCGCGATGGCGAATGGCCCTCGGTTCTGTCCGGCGGTCAACGCCAACGCGTAGCCCTCGCCCGCGCATTGATCGGTCAGCCGAGCGTGCTGGCGCTGGACGAACCGCTCGGCGCGCTTGATGCGCTGACCCGAATTGAAATGCAGCATTTGCTAAGCCGCATCTGGCAGACCCAAGGCTTCACCGCCGTTCTGGTGACGCATGACGTGGCCGAAGCGGTGATCTTAGCCGACCGGGTTATCGTGCTGGATGCTGGCAAAGTAGCACTTGATCTGGCAATTCCGCTGCCGAGACCGCGCCGCCACGGCCATCCCGATCTCGCGGTCTACGAGCAGAAAATCCTCGCGCAACTGTTCGGTGAAGACGGCGCGCAGGCGTAACTGCCGCCGCTACTGCGCCGCCACCAACTTCCGCCGCGCCGCGACCTGCACCGCCACTTCCCGCGCGATGTGTTCCGCCCAAGTGATCACCTCGGGCACCCCCATCAGCTCACCCACCGTCGCCCGCGCCAATGGCCCCGCCACCAGCAGCGTCCCATCCGGCTCACCAGACAGCGGCACCGCTTGGCCGTTGGCTGCGGTCATCAATCCCAACCCCAGCGCATCAGGCTGCAACAGGCCCAGCGCCGCCAGATCGCCCAGCGCGGGCGTCGCCGCAATCACCCCGCCATGCGCAGGCCCGGTTGCCAAAATCACCCGGTCCACCACCAGCCCAAACCGCGTCGCACTGCCACGCGCTTGCAACACCAGCTTCACCGAAGCCCCCGGCGCAACCGAGAAAATCCGCGCGCCCAGACTGATCAGCCGCCCCGACCGCTGCATCTGCTGATTGGCCTCGTAAGTCTGCGGCGCAATCCGAAACCGGTGCACGTCCCACAAGCTGCGCAAATGCCGCAAAAACCGCCGCCGCTCGACCGCTGGCAAAGCCGCCCAAATCGCGGGCCCCTGCGCGCGCAGCCGATCAAACACCGCGTGCCAGGTCAGCCCCAAAGCCGCATCCCGCGCCAAAGCCATTCGCACGCGGCGCAGCAACCCCAACGCCGTCCGCGCCGGAGCTTGCCCAAAATCCGCCGCAGTTTCCGCCTGCGCAGGCCCATGCGGCTGCGAGCGCAACCCATGCCGTGACAAAGCCGTGATCTGTCCGCGATGCCCGCGCTTGTGCAATGACGCGACAATATCCGCCGAGGTCAGCCCATTGCCGACGATCAACACCCGCTCGTCAGGTGTAACCCCAGCCAGCGCACCTGTCGCATAGGGGTCCGCAATCAACGCCGTATCGCCCGCAAGCCCCGCCAATTCGCGCGGCAATGCGGGGTTCGGATGCGTCGCCGCCAGCACCACGATATCGGCCATCACCCGGCCCCCATCCGACAACCCCAGCGCATATCTACCCGGCCGACCCACCGCAATCACCCGCGCCTGCACATGCCGCAGCCGCCCCGCCGCCAGCAGCGGAGCCAACTGCGCCGCGACATAATCGCCAAACACTGCCCTCGGTGCGTAAATCTCACCCGAAAGTCGCGCCGAGTTCGCGGGCAAAGTCGGAGCCTCCGCCGAATGTAGCCAAGCTCTGAAATCTTCCGGCCGATCTGACCGCAATGTCATCTTCTGATCCGGCACGTTCAGCCGATGATCGGGGTCGGGCGTCGCATAAGCCACGCCACGCCCCAAAGCCGCGCGCGGCTCGATCACCACCACGTCCACTTCGGCCAAACCTGCGAGGTGATAAGCCACCGCCGCCCCAGACAAACCGCCACCGATGATGGCGACGGTTAACGGGGAATGGCTTTTGCTCATTGCGCCGCCTGCATCTTCGGTTTGTGATCGCCCGCGATGGTTTCGCCGAAAGGCCCGGTGTTCACCACCAAATCGCGGCGCGGCAACGGATGCGCAAGCGGCAATTTCGGCAGCACGAGCTCGCCAAAGCTATAGGCTTCCTCCAGATGCGGATAGCCCGAGAAGATGAAGCTATCGACGCCAATGCGGCGATATTCGTCAATCCGCTCTGCCACGGTATCGGCATCGCCAACCAAAGCCGTCCCTGCCCCGCCGCGCACCAGACCAACGCCCGCCCACAGGTTCGGGCTGATCTCCAGCTTGTCGCGCCGCCCACCATGCAGCGCCGTCATCCGCGCCTGACCCACCGAATCCATCCGCGCAAACACCTTCTGCGCCTCGGCAATGGTGTGATCGTCAAGCTTGCTGATCAGCTTGTCAGCCGCCGCCCAAGCCTCGGCGCTGGTTTCGCGCACGATCACATGCAGCCGGATGCCAAACGACACCTCGCGCCCTTCCGCCTCGGCATGACGCCGCATCACAGCGATCTTTTCCGCCACCTGTGCCGGAGGCTCGCCCCATGTCAGGTATTTGTCGATATGCTTGGCCCCAACCTTGAAGCCCTCATCCGACGATCCGCCAAAATACAGAGGCGGATACGGCTTTTGCGCTGGCGGATAGATCAGCCGCCCGTCCGCGATTTGGAAATGCTTGCCAGTATGCTCCACCGTCTCACCACGCAGCAACGCGCGATAAATTCCCAGAAACTCATCGGTGATCTCATACCGCTCACTATGCGGCAGGTTGATGCCATCGCCCTTATTCTCGGCAGGATCGCCGCCCGTCACGATGTTGATCAACAACCGCCCGCCCGAAATCCGGTCCAGTGTCGCCGTCATCCGCGCAGCCAAAGTCGGAGATTGCAATCCGGGCCGCACCGCCACCAGAAACCGCAGCCGCTCGGTCTGTGGCACCAAGGCCGAGGCTACAACCCAACTGTCCTCGCAACTGCGCCCGGTCGGCAGCAGCACGCCGTAAAACCCAAGGGAGTCCGCCGCCTTGGCCACCTGCGTCAGATACGCGAGGTCAACCTGCCGCGCGCCGTCCGAGGTGCCGAGATAACGGCTCTCGCCATGGGTCGGAATGAACCATAGCACGTTGATTTTGTCAGGAATTGTCATGTGAACTCGGTGATTTTGGGGTTTACGCGGCGGCCTCTGCGGAACGCAGCGACAGCGGAAAATGCAGATCAAACTGGGCCACGGCGCGCGCCAGACGCGCAATGGCAGCGGGCGCCGTCAATACGCCGTCGCTAAAGTCTTTGTCCGAAATATGCACAGCGGTGGGCAATGTATGCGCCTCAAAGAAGCCAAACAGCGGGCGCAATTGATGCTCTACCGCGAGCGCATGACGCTCACCGCCGCCAACTGCCGCGATCAACACGGGCTTACCAATCAGCGACAACGGATCAAGCAGGTCAATCAAATGCTTGAACAGCCCGGGATAACTCGCCTTGTAAATCGGCGTCGCAACGATCAGCGCATCCGCGCCAACAATCCGCGCAATCAAAGCCTGACCCGCCGCATCCAGATCAGCCAGACTGCGCGCTCGCCCCAATTGATCCCCGAAATCATTGATCTCGATGACCTCAGCCTCGGCGTGCAACCGTTCAGCCGCTAAGACCACAGCAGAGGCCACAAACGCCCGGGTTTTCGAAGGTGCAGTGATGTTGCCGGACAGCCCGACCAGTTTCAGCGTTGGCATAAGCAATTCCTCGACACGATTCCTAAACACGATTAATTTACTAGATTTTATCTCGCCTCTGCTCCATCGGCCATTTCAAAAAACGGCAAACTTTAGAATAATCTTCGCTAAAGACCGACCCTTACAGCGCCTTATCACTGTTTGGGCCGCTTTCCGCGTATCCTCGCAGCCGCGAGACGCGCTATAGACCGCGTGGCCTTTGTCAATTTCCATCCTCAGAGATCAACAAACTGCAACGCGAACCCACCCCTAAACAACTGCCATTGCGGCACACACAGTCCTCGCAACAATCGTTGCACGCATCGAATATTCTGCAATACTACGCCGCAATTCTCTCCGCCGCGCCTGACAAACCGGGGCTTACAGCAAACGCAAGACAAGGGACATTTTATGGCACAGAACATTCGCTGGGGCATTCTGGCTACTGGCTGGATCGCCGAGCTTTTCGTCAAGGATCTGCAACTGATCAACCGCAGCGTCACCGCCGTCGGCTCGCGCACGCTCGAGTCCGCCCAGCGCTTTGCCACCAAGTTTGGCATCCCCACCGCCCATGCCAGCTATGAGGCGCTCGCCGCCGATCCGAATGTCGATATCATCTACATCGCCACGCCGCACCCGCACCACCTTGCCGCCGCAAAACTGGCGCTAAACGCGGGCAAGCATATTCTGCTCGAAAAGCCCTTCACCATAAACGCCGTCGAGGCGCGTGAGATCACTGACCTCGCCCAGTCCAAAAAGCTCCTGGTGCTAGAGGCGATGTGGACGCGCTTTTTGCCGCACATGCGCCGCGTCCGTCAGATCATCGCCGACGGCACCATTGGCGAGGTGCGCTCGATCACCGCCGACCACCGCCAGAAATTGCCCGATGACCCGAAACACCGGCTAAACGATCTGGCGCTTGGCGGCGGCGCGCTGCTTGATCTTGGGATTTACCCGATTTCCTTCACTTGGGATATTCTGGGTAAGCCCGATACAATGCACGCCGCAGCGACCTTCCGCGACACTGGCGCCGATGCGCAAGTTGCCACGGTGTTCCACTATGCCTCGGGTGCGATTGCCACGACACTTTCCTCCTCTGGCAGCGCCGGGCCGAATCGTGCCTGTGTGGTTGGCACGAAAGGCCGCATCGAGATTGATCGCGTCTGGTATGAACCCACCAGTTTCCGGGTCTATAACAACGACAACACCGTGATTGAGACGTTTGACGAGCCTCGCCACGGTCGCGGCATGCAGTATCAGGCCGAAGAAGCCGAGGCGCTGATCACAGCCGGCCTGACAGAAAGCCCGCTGCTGACGCCGGCTCAAAGTGTGCAGATCATGCAAACCTTGGATGAACTGCGCGCCCAAATCGGCCTGAAATACCCAAGCGAGGCGTGAACCCGCAGCAAAACATGAAAAAACGGCGGCACCCCAGATGCCGCCGCTCTTACGTCAGGGGGAAAGGTCTTTGGTCTTAAAGGTTCCAGCTAGGCGCTTGTGAACATACATTCTGATAGCTGATGCTCGCTACGGTCCGCATACCCCGTTTGCGGTAGGCGGCTGAATATTTCGGTGGCCTGCGGGGGTCAATCTCCCCGCGCGCCTCCCCGCCGCCTTACCTTCGCGGCCTTACCTTCGCCGCCTTACGTTCGCAGCCTTACCTTCGCAGCCTTACCTTCGCGGCAAGAAACGCTCCAGCAATTCAAACACCCGTGGCCATTCCTTGAAAAACAGCAATTGCCCGGTGTTTGGCAAAAAGGTGATATCCAAATGGGTATACTCGGCCATCAACTCGCGGATGGTCTGCACCGGAGTCTGCGGGTCTTGGTCGCCTTGCAACAGCACCACCGGCACCTGCACCCGCTTCACCAAATGCGACCAATCCTTTTCCGAGCCGATACATTCGCGCGTAAAAGCTTCCGACGCCAAAATACGCTCTCCCAGACAGACTTCCGAGCCCGCCAGCATCGCCTCACGTATCTCTGGGTCGGCAAACGCCTCCATATCGGCGGGCGAGCCGCCATTGACCTGCGCGAAAAACTTCTCTTTGCCCAACCTCCGCGCCAGCGAGAACCCGGCCTTCACCAGAAACGGCAGGATTTTCGGCGCATAGCGGGCATTGGCAAGAATAAACCGCTGCCACTTATCCATCCGCTCGTACTGCGCCGCGGTGCGCAGAGGCAGCTGACACGCACAGCCCAAAATCCCCGTCACCATTTCGGGCCGCTCCAGACTCAAGCTCATCGCGAACCGCAAATCTGCACCCAGTGCGATCACCGCAGTCCGCTTCACGCCCAACTGCTCCAATACCGCGATGTAATCCGCCGTGACGCCCTCCAAATGGTCTACGCCTTTTGGATGCAGCTCGGTGCGCCCATAGCCCGCCCGCACCGGCACAATCACCCGAATCCCCATCCGCCTCGCCGCACGCTCCGCACTCGCAGGCCAGCGGATCAGACCGAAATCGAGATGCATGAACAAACATGGCGCACCCGAAGGATTGCCAAACTCGATCCACTCCAACCGCCGACCATCCGGGCCGCGCATCTGCTGAAACGACAGCGCCTCCAGCGTGCCCGCCTTCGCCAGCGCAACAGCGCCACCAGAGGGCAGAACCGCCACATCCATCAGCCCCAACACCACCCGCACCAGTTCCGATTGGCTGTGCGTCTCGGTCTTCGCCAAGATAGACCGCACTTGCGTCCGCACTGTCTCGGCCGACCGCCCGCGCGCCTCGGCAATATCCTTCACCGGCAAACCCAAAGTGATGCCGCGCACGATTTCAACCTCTGCCGCCGTCAGCCCGAACGCCTCTTGCACCGTCTCCTCGAACCGCTCCGGCCACACCAGTTCGGTTGACATCACCAGCGCCAACGGCTTCGGTCCAGGGCTTTCCACCGGCCCCACCCGCACGATCACCGGACTGCCGGTTTTCAGCGACCGCATCCGCAGCGTCATCACCTTTTCGGCCTTACCCGCCGCGACCTTGGCAATCACCCCGCGCAACAACTCGATATCTTCCACCTCGAACGGCAGATCGCTCAGCCGCGCACCAGCGCCCAAGCCAAACGCCACCGCCGCTGGCCGATTATGCCCCGCCAGCACCGCGCCACCATCGCTTAAAAACGCTGCCGAGCGCGGAATATCCTCCAGCACCGAGCGATACGCGCCATCCTGTCGCGTCGCCTCAAACCGATCCAGAAAAACCGAGGCCCGCGCCATATGCGCTTCCATCTCCGGGTCGTCCAACTGCACCGGATCATCTCCCGAGCCAGACCGCAAAGGCCCGATCCGCCCCTCCCAGACATCGACCAGATCTTCCAGCCGGATAGGGTCGAGCGCAACCTCGTAGAGCCGATCAACGATCTCGGCTCTAGCTTCGCGCGAAGGGGTCAGCGCGGCCTCAACTCGGGACTTTGGCTCGGACATGCCCTATGTGGTGGCGCAAGGTTGACCTTGGGGCAAGTAAAATCCATTTGCGGCACCGCAGGAAACACGCGAAATCTTGCGTTCTGCCGATTGCCCCCGCCCGCCCCTTCCGGTCGCTGTCAACTTTGCCTAAGAATGATCCGAACAATTCTGAAAGGGCTCCCCGATGATCACGCTATACGGAGTTTACCGCTCTCGCGCCTCGCGCCCGCTGTGGCTTTTGACCGAACTCGACCTGCCGTTCACCCATGTCCCGGTGATCCAAGGCTACAGATTGCCCGATCCCAAAGCCCCCGACGCAGCCCTGAACACCACCAGTGCAAGCTATCTTGCGGTCAATCCGCAAGGCCAGATTCCCGCTTATGAGGAAGACGGTCTTGTGCTGACCGAAAGCCTCGCGATCACCCTGCATATCGCACGCTGCCACGGCGGCCCGCTTGGCCCGCAATCCAACGCCGAGTCGGCTCTGATGGAGCAATGGTCGCTGTTCGCCGCCACCTCGATCGAAACCCCCGCGCTGGAAATCCAGTACATCATCGGCGACGGCGGCGACAAAACCCCCGAGGGTCAGGCAAGCATCGCGGTCAATGTTGAGAAACTGCGCCGCCCGCTCGCGCGGATGCAGGCGCATCTTGAGCATAATCAGTGGCTTGTCGGCGATCGCTTCACCGCCGCCGACATCAACACCGCCGAGGTCGTGCGCTATGCGCAAGGCCACCCCACCCTGCTCGCCGAGTTTCCGGCGGTGAACGCATGGCTAGACCGCTGCCAATCCCGCCCCGCCTTCAAAGCCATGTGGGCCGCTCGGTTGGCAGAACCGGCATAACCCTCACCACACAGGGCAGCGCCTGTCCGCCGGGTGGGCGCTGCAACACAAGTTCTGCACGCTTTATTCCTCGGCCAATCCCCCAGAACTTCTAAGCGATACGTAACAAAGCGCCTGCCCGATGGGGCGGTCAGGCGCTGCCCGGCGGCGCAAGCGCCTTGATTCCGGGCAGTAGAAGCGATGCCTGAAATGTCAAAATGCCGAGCACCCCAAGACAATCCTTCAAACCAATGCTAAAGCCACGCCAACCCCCTCATCTTGGACCCAAACCCATGACCATCACCCACCAAGATGAACTCGACGCCCTGAAGGCCATAGGTCGCATCGTCGCCAACACCATGCACGCGATGGCGAAAGCGATGGAGCCCGGCATGACCACGCAAGAACTCGACGACATCGGCCGCAGCCTGCTCGACCAAGCCGAGGCCACTTCCGCCCCCGAAGCCACCTATAACTTTCCCGGCACCACCTGCATCAGCGTCAACGAAGAAATCGCCCACGGCATCCCCGGCCCCCGCATCCTCGCCGCCGGAGATCTGGTAAACATTGACGTCTCTGCCTCCAAAAATGGCTTCTTCGCCGATACCGGAGCCACCTTTCGGCATGGCCAAGTCAAACCCCTGCTTGACCAACTTTGCCGGGACGGCAAACGCGCCATGCAGATCGGCATCGCCGAAGTCAGCCACGGCAAATCGCTGGCGGGCATCGGCAATGCTGTCGGCCGCCTCGCCAATCAGCGCGGCTACAGCCTGATCCGCAACCTCGCCAGCCACGGCATCGGGCGCGCTTTGCACGAATACCCCGAAGAAATCCCCACTTGGCCCAGCCGCGACAAACGCCGCATCCACCGCGGCCTCGTGCTCACGGTAGAGCCGTTTCTGTCCACTGGTGGCCTCTGGGCCAACCAAGGCCGTGACGGCTGGACGCTTTACAGCGAGCCCGCCGCCCCCGTCGTGCAATATGAACATACCGTTGTCGCCACCGACAAAGGCCCGATCATCGTGACGCTGCCGGGTTGATCGGGTGCCTGTGGGGCGAGGTTCTGCCTCGTCCCCAGCTGTTCCAAGCCCCACTCGGTAAGCCGCCCCTGTTAAGTGAGAAGCCTCAAGCAGCGCCCGCCCGAAGCGGCGGACAGGCGCTGCCCGGCGGCGCACGCGCCTTACTTCCGGGCTGGGCGCGCTGCTTGAGATGTTGCAAAACCGCGTTCAGCCGCATTGCCAAAGACGCTTAACAACTTCCTACCTGACTCGATTAACCACCTGAAATAAAACAAGAACTTGCCCCGTCCGCGCGTGGGCACATCCCGCTCACACCGTCGGATCATCCACGTAATTCCGCCAATTATGCTGCTCCTTGAACCCCAGTACCTCACGCACCTTCCGGTTCGACAACAAACTCTCATGCGCCCCAATCGGACGGCTCAATGGCACGTTCGGGAAGAACCGAGCCAGCAATTCCTGATTGCTCTGGCAAACCGAATTGGTGTCATTGGTGGCGTTGAACACCTGAAATCCCAAGCCATCCTTGCGCAAAGCCAGATCAACGATCTGCCCCAAATCCCGCGCATCTATATAGCTGAACGTGTTGCGCCGCCGCTGCCCCGGAGCAGCAAAAAACCCCGGAAACCGAGCGCGATATTCGTGCGGCTCAATCACATTGCCAATCCGCAGCGCATAAATATCGTTGCCAAACCGCCGCTGAAAACTCCGCGCCGTGGCCTCATTGACCTTCTTTGACATGCCGTAGCTGTCCATCGGATCAATGTCGTAATCCTCCTCCAGCGGCAAAACCTTCGGGTCCACAATGCCGTTTGAGAAACAAACCCCGTACGTCGTCTCGGAACTCGCAATGATCGCCTTGGGGATACCCAGCTTACAAGCCGCCTCCAGCACATTATACGTGCCCATCACATTGACCCGGTACGTCTCATTTTCGGCCTGCAACAGCAGCGCAGGCACGGCGGCAAAATGCACCACCGCGTCAAAACCGGGCGCGGCCCCGGCGTCCAACTCCGCCTCATCCATATGCGCGGCCATCGCAGTATACATCTGCCCCGCGTCACAAATATCCGCGTTCAAATCCGCCACACCCGGATGCTTCAACGGCACCCGATCCACGTTCAACACCTTGTGCCCCTGCGCCGCGAGATACGCCACCGTATGCCGCCCCGCCTTGCCCGACCCGCCCGTAAACAACACCCGCATCGCATCCTCCTTGCATTTTGTACATTTCAGTGTATATTTCACCGCACATCACAGGAGCCAGCCATGACCCGTCTCGCCACACCCCAGATCTGCACCATGACCGAACTCCGCGAGCCGCAAAAGGTCTTCGACCGCGCCGGCGGCCAACCTGTCGCCATCCTGAAGAACTCGGCATTGGTGGGATATCTGGTGCCCGCAGAGGCTGTCGGCAAGGCCGACCACCGTGAAGCAACGATGGAAGAAGTGTTAGATAGCCTGAATCGCCGCCGCGCCATCAACCAGCCCGTGCTCGATTACCTGAAAGACAAATGACCCTCCGTCTGCATTCCCCCGAACTGGTCGAGGCCATCCATGACGCCGTGCTAAACCCCGGCGAGTTGCAGGGTCGTGCGCTCAACAAGGCTCTCGAAGGTGCTTTGGCCCGCGTCGACAACCGCCTTGCTTATGGCATGATCGACGATGCCTTTGCTCTCGCCGCCGCCTATGCAATCGCCATTTCCCAAGGCCATTGCTTCAACGACGCCAATAAACGCACCGCTCACCAAAGCATGGATGTCTGCCTCGACCTCAACGGCGTCCAAATCACCTGGACCGCCCTCGAAATCGGCCCCGTCATCATCCGCGCCGCCCAAGGCATGCTTGACGAAGGTGAACTCGCCCACTGGCTGCGCACCCACATCTAACCGCCACACCCCCACATCTTGCGCGCCCTCCCCCGCATCTGATCTAATGCTCGCAACAAGCCGCATAACAAGAATCGAGCACGCATTGGCCAACGATCTCCTCTCCAGCACGCCCGACACCTACGACGCCTCCTCGATTGAGGTGTTGGAGCCGCTAGAGGCCGTCCGCCTCCGCCCCGGCATGTATATCGGCGGCATCGATGAGCGCGCCTACCACCACCTCGCCGCCGAGATCATCGACAACTCGATGGATGAAGCCGTCGCAGGCCACGCCAACCGCATCGAAGTCGAACTCCACGCCGACGGCTCCCTCACCGTGCGCGACAATGGCCGCGGCATCCCGATTGATCCGCACCCGAAATTCCCCGACAAATCCGCGCTCGAAGTGATCTTCTGCACCCTGCACTCGGGCGGCAAATTCAACGGCAAAGCCTACGAGACCTCGGGCGGCCTGCACGGCGTCGGCTCCTCGGTGGTCAACGCGCTGTCCGATCACCTCTATGTCGAAGTCGCCAAAAACAAAGAGCTCTACGCCCAATCCTTCTCACGCGGCAAACCCCAAGGCCCGATCGCCAAAATCGGCGCAGCCCCCAACCGCCGCGGCACCTCCGTCACCTTCCACCCCGACGCGCAAATCTTCGGCTCGCACCACTTCCGCCCGTCGCGCCTGCTCCGCATGGTCCGCTCCAAAGCCTACCTGTTCTCCGGCGTCGAAATCCGCTGGAAATCCGCCATCCCCGACGGTGACACGCCGATGGAGGCCAGCTTCCACTTCCCCGGCGGCCTCGCCGACTATCTGTCCGATACGCTAGAGAAAACAACCACCTACGCCGACCGCCCCTTCGCGGGCAAAGTCTCATTCCAAGAAAAGTTCCAAGTCCCCGGCTCGGTCGAATGGGCGATTAACTGGTCGCCAGTGCGCGACGGCTTCCTGCAATCTTATTGCAACACAGTGCCCACCCCAGAAGGTGGCACCCACGAGTTTGGCTTTTGGAGTGCGATCTTAAAAGGCATTCGTGCTTACGGTGATCTCACCAAAAACCGCAAAGCCGAATTGATCACCCGTGACGATATGCTCGCCGGGGGCTGCGCCTTAATATCGGTGTTCATCCGTGAACCGCAATTCGTCGGCCAAACCAAAGACCGTTTGGCGACCGAAGAAGCCACCCGCTATGTTGAACTCGCCGTGCGCGATCACTTTGATAACTGGCTCGCCAACGACAGCAAATCCGCCGGCGCGATCATGGATTTCTTGGTGCTACGCGCCGAAGAACGCCTGAAGCGTCGGCAAGAGAAAGAAACCCAGCGCAAGACTGCCACTAAAAAGCTGCGCCTGCCGGGTAAACTCACCGATTGCTCATCAAAAACCCGCGACAATACCGAATTGTTCATCGTCGAAGGCGATAGCGCAGGTGGCTCGGCGAAGGGAGCACGCGACCGCGAAACTCAAGCCATCATGCCACTAAAGGGTAAAATCCTCAACGTGCTGGGGGCTGCCTCCGGTAAACTCAACGATAATTCCGAAATCCGCGACATTTGTGAGGCGCTTGGTGTGCAAATGGGCAGCCGCTTCAAAGTCGATGACCTGCGCTACGATAAAATCGTCATAATGACCGACGCCGACGTTGACGGCGCGCATATCGCCAGCCTGCTGATGACCTTCTTCTTCACCCAGATGCGCCCGCTGATCGACAAAGGCCATCTCTATCTCGCCTGCCCGCCGCTGTATCGCCTAACCCAAGGCGCACGGCGGCTGTATGTGGCGGATGATGCCGAGAAAGAAATCTGGCTTGCTAAGGGTCTGGGCGTCAAAGGTAAAATTGACGTGCAACGCTTCAAAGGCTTGGGCGAGATGGACGCCAAAGACCTGAAAGACACCACCATGAACCCCAAAACCCGCAAACTAATCCGCGTCACGATTGACGAGGAAGCACCGGGCGAAACCGGGGATTTGGTCGAGCGTCTGATGGGGAAGAAACCGGAGTTGCGGTTCCAGTATATTCAGGAAAACGCTCGGTTTGTGGAGGAGTTGGATGTTTGAGGGGATATAAATTCCTTAGCCTCGAATTCGGTGAACGAGTTCTAAGGGAGAAAAGACTAAAGGTCTCAAGCCTACTGAGTCTCAACGATCCCTTTGACTGCCGTGCAACTAAGTTTCCTACGCGTGAAGATCGTATAATTTGGTCCAAATACATTGAACATGCCTCCAAAGAAAGCGGCATAGTTTGTTTCAGCAAATCGTGGGAAAATCCTGTAATTTGGTCACATTACGCAGAGAATGCTCAAGGCGTTGCGTTAGGCTTTGACCTGCCCGACGCAGGATTGATGGAAGTGGAATATAGACCTGATCTTATCATTTCTCGAGGTTGGAATGAATTAGACAAGCAAGCTAAGATTGACCTCTCAATGCTGGCCTTTCGAAGGAAGTATGAACATTGGCAATACGAAGATGAAGTTCGTTATGTAATCAAGTTTAGAGGCGCCGTTGATGGCAATGGCCTGCAATTTATTGACTTTGGAAATGACCTTGTCCTAAAAGAAGTTGTATTTGGACCTTTGTTTCCAGGCAAATATGCAAAAAAATTTCGCAGCTTATCTGATAACTATGTAAAATATACCACAACTCGAATTGCATTTAACACATTCACGGTTACTGAACAAAAGAATAAGCGCAAACAACTATAGAAATGGACGATGCTGCGCGCGATAGGCGCAACGCGACACCACCCCCCCTTCACCCTTCCTTAACCATCCCTCCCCTATCCTCACCCTTGCATTTCCCCTTAATGTATGTATATAAATGTGGGACTGGGACGAGCTAAAGCGCCAAGCCAACCTCGCCAAGCATGGCGTGGATTTTGCTGTCATAGCTGGCTTCGACTGGCAGACGGCGGAGATCTGGGTGGATGAGCGTTTTAACTATGGCGAGGAACGCAAAGCGGCACTTGGGATGATTGGCGAGCGGTTGTATTTCATCGCTTACACCGACCGTAGTGCGACCCGGCGGTTGATCAGCCTGCGCAAGGCGAATGAAAGGGAACGGCAACGATGGAACACGCCCGCAAAGTAAGGCCGTATGTGGCCCCGCTGACGCCCGAGGAAGACGCCGCGATCACCGCCGCCGCGCTGTCTGATCCCGACGCACAGCCCTTGACCGATGAAGAACTCGCAAAATTTCGTCCCGTCTGGGCCTTCCCCGAACTCGTCGCCGACCTGCAAAAGCATGGCTACCTTGGCCGCCCGCCCCTACCGCCCGAGGAACGCAAGCAGCGCGTCACGCTCTACCTTGACCCCGACGTGCTGGCGAGCCTGAAGCAAGGCGGCAAAGGCTGGCAGACCCGCGCCAACGCCGCTTTGCGCAAGGCATTGGGTCTTTAGACAAGTCCACTCCATCACCGCCAAACCTTAAAAAATCCTTAAGGCACCCCCACTAACCCATTGAAAATTAACGGCCAGCACCCTTGTCCACACGTGGCCCATCCTAACCCCGCCCGCGCCTAAACGCCTCCGCCACCAAAAAACCACCCCGACCCCCCTTGCATTCCCCCCAAGCTTGCCGACCAATCGCCTGAAACCGAGGGGCGAATATGCACACAGATTTCCTGATCATCGGCGGCGGCATCGCAGGCGTTTCCGCCGCGGCCCGCCTGTCACAACACGGCAAAGTCACCCTGCTCGAGGCTGAATCCAACCTCGCGCATCACGCCTCTGGCCGCTCGGCAGCCCTATATGAACCCCGCTACGGCCTCGCCCCAGTTGTTGAGCTGTCCCTCGCCTCAGGCGATTTCTTCCGCGCGCTACCAAACGTGCTCTCGCCGCGCGGCATCATGATTCTCGGTCGCCCCGGTGAGGATGCCAATTTCGCGCATGACATCGACGTCATGCACCTCCCCGAGGTCAGCTTCGACGCGGCCCGCGCCCTCGTCCCCATCCTGAACCCCGAAACCGTTGCCCGCGTAGCCATCGCCGATCACGCATGGGACATCGACACCGACCTCTTGCTGCAGACCTTCGCCCGCGAAGCCCGCAACAACGGTGCCGAGTTCCACCAAAACGCCCGGGCCACCGCCATCAGCAAAACCGCCAAAGGCTGGCGCGTCACCACCGACACCGAAACCTTCGAGGCGAGCATTCTGGTCAACGCTTCCGGCGCTTGGGTCGATCAAACAGCCTTAATGGCGGGCATCAGCCCCCTAGGGTTCCAACCCAACCGCCGCTCAATGGCCCGCATCCCCGCCCCCGGCGGCCACGATGTCACAAACTGGCCGATGATGTTTGGCTGCGGGGAGACGTGGTATGCCAAACCCGACGCAGGCGCGCTCATCGTCTCTCCCGCCGAGGAACACCCGATGGACCCGCACGACGCTTGGGCCGACGATATGGTGCTGGCCGAGGGCTTGGCGCGCTACGAGGAATGCGTCACCGAACCCGTCACCAAACTGCTGTCAAACTGGGCCGGCCTGCGCACTTTCAGCCCCGACCGCGTGCTGGTGATCGGCCCCGACCCCACCGACCCCACGTTCTTCTGGCTCGCAGGCCAAGGCGGCTACGGGTTTCAGTCGAGCCCCGCCGCCAGCCAACTCGCAGCCGACCTGATCACCAACACCCCGCCCAACGCCAGCGCCGCCCTAGTCGCCGCCCTCTCCCCCGCCCGCTTCAGCTAACCCCCACAACACGCCGCCTCGGCGAAAGCCGGGGCCTCGACCCCACAAACACAACGGACAAATCCAGCTGCAAGCGCCCGGAAGGCGTGAAACTGGCCTTCCAACCCTTCCCGTGCACGACCGCCCCACCTTACGGGGATTCCCGCCGACGCGCGCATTTATCCCTACTGACAAACCCCTCAGGCTCTGGCATTTTGCGCCGATGCGCTACACCCTTGCCCTTCTGCTGCTCATCACCCTCGCCGCTTGCGGTGGCGGTCGTCGTGAAATCCACGAGTCCACCAGTTCACCCACGGCTGCCCCCAGCCGCGCCAATTTCGGCGATGCCAACCCGCAAGACTTTGGCCGCGTCAGCCCGCAAAGTCACCGCGTCCACGGCATTGACGTCTCAAAGTTCCAGCCCTCGATAGATTGGCCAACCGCCCGGGCCAACGGCGTCAGCTTTGCCTTCATCAAGGCCACCGAGGGCGGCGATCAGTCCGACCCATTGTTTGATCAACATTGGAGCGGCGCCGCCCGCGCAGGCATCCCCCGCGGCGCATACCATTTCTACTACCACTGCCGCCCCGCGATTGAGCAAGCCCGCTGGTTCATCGCGCATGTGCCGCGCAGCACCGCAGCCCTGCCGCCGGTGCTCGATATGGAATGGACACCCACTTCGCCAACCTGCCGCGTGCGCAACAGCCCTGAACATATCCGCGCCGAAGCGCAGATTTTTATAAGTGCGCTGCGATCGCATTACGGAAAACGCCCTATCCTCTACACCGCCATCGACTTCTTTGAGGACAACCAGATGTGGCAAGTCCAAGGTGCTGATTTCTGGCTGCGCTCGGTCAAAGCCCATCCGCAAGACCTGTATGCCGGCCACAGCTGGACGTTCTGGCAATACAGCGGCACCGGCCAAGTCCCCGGCATACCCGGCAAAACCGATTTGAACGCCTTCGCAGGCAGCACTCGTGACTGGGACGCATGGCTGGCCGCAAACCACAGCTGACACAACACGTCACCGAGCGATCGACACGACGATAGCCGCCGACTAGCTTCACCTTCACACCCCAAACAATTTAACTAAAATTTGCGCTTCTCTCACTCAATTTCACCTGTTCCTAAATATCCCACGGGTGCGTAGAAGTTTGCTTCGAAGGAGCGAACAAACTTCGGAGCGGGGGTGTGAAACCCCGGCGGCCAGCCCAAAAATCAAGAGGCGGCAGGATCACCATACTGCACGCATCCACTACGCCTGCAGCGCCAAGCCAACGCCCTGCCCGATCGCGGACCTGCGATTAACCTAAGCCATCGCCGTCAGACAGGAACATAAGCCAGCCTCATCACGTCGCCGTCGATGCAATCGCTGCCGATTAGACGCAGCGGCGGCCGGGCGGCTGCGAAAAAAGGCGTGCCATGACCCAGCACCACCGGATGCAGGTAAATCCGATACTCATCGATCAAGCCTAACTCTGTAAGGCTGCGCGCCAGATGTGGTCCGCCAACTTCAATCTCGCCCTCGACCTCAGCTTTAAGCCGACGGATTTCCGCTTCAAAATCATCGCCAAGCAGTTTGGCGTTTGGCCCGACGGTTTGCAAAGCCTTTGACACCACCCATTTTGGTGTGTCGCGCCACGCTACGGCAAATTCGCGCTGTGCCGCAGTCCAGTCAGGCTGGCCGTCATCCCAATACCGCATCGCCTCGTAGAGGCGGCGGCCATAAAGGCTGCCAACGAGGCCGCGCGTCTGCTCAATAAACTTGCGAAACAGCGTCGGGCTGGGCGCAGATGGGAAGCGATCATGATCGACATAGCCATCCAGCGACTGGTTCATGCCAAAGAAAAACTTCGCCATCAGCGGCCTCGCGTTGATCGGCGGCGCTTGAAGATCGCCGCGTGCATTGGTGCACAGATTAAAGTAGCAGCCAACTCAACGCAAAAACCACCACAGTTTTTACAACCCGTTCTGCGTGAGCGCGAGGCTGCCATCACGCTGGAATTTGCCAACCTGTTCTTTGAGTTGGTTCCGCCCGACGAACGCCACCTCGTTGGCATTGCCGCCAACCACGGCTTTAGCCGTCTAGGACTTCCCCATTCGACCCTGCAACACCGTTACGACTCCACTCCACACCCTACAACGTCAACAATTTGCCTAAAATTTTCCCCACCTCACCAAGCACCCCTCCACCCAATTTCATCTATTCATAAATATCCCACGGGGTCCGGGGTGTGAAACCCCGGCGGCCAACCCAAAAAACCAAGGGCGGCAGGATCTCTCCCACCGCCCCCAACCCTTAACAACCGATGAACAACCCCGCTAACCCCCTGATTTCTCAAAGATCTACAACGTGTCCACACGTGAACAATCAGCCGTCCACCCTTATCCGCGCATTGCTCGGATCAAACGGTGAATCCTCAACCACCACCGCATCCCAGAGCTCAAGGTTCATCCGAACCTTCAGCTTAGTGCCGACTTCCGCGAGATCAGGCCGCACATAACCCATCCCGATCTGCTTGCCAAAAGCCACCGAATAGCCGCCCGAAGTCAACCGCCCGATCTTCACGCCATCTAGCAACAGCGCCTCTTTACCCCAAGGATCGGTATCGCTCGGCCCATCAATCAGCAACGTGCAGCATTTGGAGCGGATACCCACATCCAGCATCGCCTGCTTGCCTTGGAAATCCTTCTTCAGATCAACAAACCGATCCAAAGCCGCCTCTAATGGCGTCGCATCCCGGCCCAGTTCATTGCCGAACGCCCGGTAAGATTTCTCCTGACGCAACCAGTTCTGCGCCCGAGCCCCCACCAGTTTCATGCCATGCTTCGCCCCAGCAGCAATCAACTGATCCCACAAATAGCGCTGCATCTCGATCGGATGGTGCAATTCCCAGCCCAATTCGCCAGTATACGCTACCCGGATCGCATTGACCGGACACATCCCGAGTTCAATCCGCCGCGCCGACAGCCACGGGAAACGCTTGTTCGACAGCGCGGTTTCCGGGTTCTCGTCCTTGATCAGCTCCGCCAAAATCTTCCGCGCATTCGGCCCCGCCAGCGCGAACACCCCCCATTGCGTCGTCACATCGTGGATTTCGATATAGCCAAACTCCGGCGCCTTATCTTCCGCACATTTGCGCAAGAAATCCGCGTCATACGCCGTCCAAGCGCCCGCCGAGACGAGGTAATAATCATCCTCACCGTTCCGCACGATGGTATATTCCGTCCGCGTCGTCCCCGAAGGCGTCAGCGCGTAGGTCAGGTTGATCCGCCCCACTTTCGGCAAAGCGTTGCAGGTGAACCAATCGAGGAAAGCCGTCGCCCCAGGTCCTTTCACCACATGCTTGGTGAACGCCGTCGCATCAATAAGACCCGCCGTTTCGCGAATAGCCTTTGCTTCCTCGACCGCATATTGCCACCAAGCCCCGCGCCGAAAGCTGCGCGATTTGTGGTCAAAATCCTCTGGAGCATCCAGCGGACCATAATAAATCGGCCGCTCCCAACCGTTCACCTGCCCAAACTGCGCGCCCAAAGCCTTCTGGCGATCATAGACCGGAGCAGTCCGCAACGGACGGCACGCCTCACGCTCTTCATCCGGGTGGTGCAGCACGAAGACGTGGTCATAGCATTCCTCGTTCTTCCGCGCCGCATATTCCGTCGTGATCCACGACCCATACCGCCGCGGATCGAGCGAAGCCATGTCGATCTCGGCCTCACCATTCACCATCAACTGCGCGAGGTAATAGCCCGTGCCGCCCGCCGCCGTGATGCCAAAGCTAAACCCTTCCGCGATCCACATATTCCGCAGTCCCGGCACCGGACCGACCAGCGGGTTGCCGTCGGGAGTATAGCAGATCGGGCCGTTGAAATCGTCCTTCAACCCAACCACTTCCGAGGACGGCAAGCGGTGGATCATCGCCATATATTCCGCCTCGATCCGCTCCAAATCCAGCGGGAACAAATCGGCGCGGAAGCTATCCGGCACCGAATATTCAAACCGCGCCGGCGCACCCTTTTCATACGGCCCGAGAATCCAGCCGCCACGTTCTTCGCGCACATACCACTTCGCATCGGCATCGCGCAGAACCGGGTGCTCGGGGTTCGTCTTGCGGTATTCGACCAACATCGGATCAGGCTCGGTCACGATGAACTGATGTTCCACCGGAATAGCCGGGATCTTCACGCCCAACAGCCGCGCCGTGCGCTGCGCATGGTTGCCGGTCGCCGTCACCACATGCTCGGCCCTAATCTCAAACTTGTCGTCCGAGGCGATCAGATTGCCACCCTGCTCAACCATCCGGGTGCAGGATACGATCCACTCGCTGCCGGTCCACTTATACCCGTCAACCTGCACCTTACGCTCAATCGTCACGCCATGCTGACGCGCACCTTTGGCCATCGCTTGTGTCACATCCGCCGGGTTAATATAGCCATCTTGCCGGTGATACAGCGCCCCAACCAGATCGTCGGTGCGCAGCAACGGCCAACGCTCTTTCATCTGCGCCGGGGTCATAAATTCATGGTAAACCCCCGCCGTCTCGGCAACGGAGGAATAGAGCTTATACTCATCCATCCGCTCCTCATTCTGCGCCATCCGCAAGTTGCCAACCACGGCGAAGCCAGCGTTCAGCCCGGTTTCAGCCTCCAGCGATTTATAAAAATCTACCGAATATTTATGAATATGCGTCGTCGCATAGCCCATGTTGAACAAAGGCAGCAGCCCCGCCGCGTGCCAAGTCGAGCCTGACGTCAGCTCGTCGCGCTCCACCAGCATGGTATCCCATCCGGCCTTCGCCAGATGATAGGCAATGCCATTGCCGACCGCACCACCGCCAACAACCAGCGCCTTGACATGAGTCTTCATAAAGTCTCTCCGAATGGGATTTGCACCCATATGTGCCGCAAGCCGCCCCATACGAGCAAGGGCAGCCGACGTATCCCGGATAAAAACGACATGAGTGGCAGAAAGCGGCATCGCTTGCGCCCAACGGCGACGATTTTCGCTGGAAATTGTGGCCCCGCTTAGCCCCGCCGCATCCGCCCAAACACCGCCGCCAGCGCAAAAATCACCGTCGCAGCCGAGACAATCGACGGCCCCGCAGGCGTGTCTTGCCACAGCGACAGCCGCAGCCCGACCAAACACGCCAGCGCGCCAAAGCCCGTCGCATAAGCCGCCATCGACTCAGGATTGCGCGCCAACCCCCGCGCGGCCGCCGCTGGAATAATGAGCATCGCCGCAATCAACAAAGCACCGACGATCTTCAGCGCCACCGCCACCACAAGCGCGAGGGCCAGCGTCAACACCAGCCGCTCCCGATCCGGGTTCAGCCCCGAAGCATGGGCCAAATCCTCATTCAGCGTCGCCGTCAGCAACGCTTGCCAACGCCAAACCAGCAGCGCCACCACCAGTAGCGACCCCGCCCAGATAAACCCCAGATCGGCCTTAGACACCGCCAAAATATCGCCGAACAGATAAGTCGATAAATCCGCCCGCACCCCCGGCACATAGGAAATCGCCACCAATCCAAACGCGAGCGCAGAATGTGCCAGCACACCGAGCGTGGTATCCACTGCCCAACCCCGCGCCGCCAAAGTCGAAACCGTCCCCGCCATCGCCATCGCCACAATTAGCGTACCAACGCCAATCGGCAGCTGCAAAGCCAGCGCCAAAGCCACGCCGAGAATTGCCGCATGGCTGGTTGCGTCACCAAAATAAGCCATCCGCCGCCACACCACGAACGACCCCAGCGGCCCGGTCGCCAGCGCCAATCCCACGCCCGCCAAAGCCGCCCGCACCAGAAAATCGTCGAGTCCCAGCAGGTTATCAAGCATGATTATGTCCGTGATGCGGGTCCGTTGGCGCGCGACCGTGGGCATCGACCAAGTCCGGCTCGTGGCTGTGGTCGTGTTGGTGCTGATACAAAGCCAGCGCCCCCTGCGAGCCCAGCCCAAACAAAGCCCGATATTCCGGCGCATTCGACACCACGACAGGCGAGCCCTGACAGCAAATATGCCCGTTCAAGCAAATCACCCGATCCGACGCCGCCATCACCACATGCAGATCGTGCGAAACCATCAAAATTGCCGCGCCGGTTTCCCGCCGCACTTCCTCGATCAGCCGATAAAACCCCGCCTCACCGGGCTGATCCAAGCCTTGCGTCGGCTCGTCCAAAATCAGCAGTTGCGGAGCCGACAACAACGCCCGCGCCAACAGCACCCGCTGAAACTGCCCGCCCGAAAGCCCCGCCATCTGCCGCGACTCTAACCCCGGCAAACCCACCCGCGCCAACGCATCCGTCGCCTCGGCATCGCCTACCCGCACCGGCAGCGACAAAAACCGCCGCACCGTCATCGGCATCGAACGATCAATGCTCAGCTTCTGCGGCACATAGCCCAGCCGCAACCCCGGCATGCGGGTTATATTCCCCGAGGCGAGCGGCAAAATCCCCAACAACGCCCGCAAAAGCGTCGATTTCCCAGAGCCATTCGGCCCAAGTATCGTCACGATCTCGCCCGGCTCTATCGCCAAAGACACGTCCGACAGCACCGCCTCATTGCCGAACCGCACCGTGATTCCATGCGCCGAAAGCAAACTCATGCCGCCACCTGACAGCTCGGGCAAAGCCCCAAAGCCTCAATGGTGCTCCGCTCAATCACAAACCCACTCTGCTCCGCAGCCTCTCCCAAAGCCGCCGTAACAGGCGCTGCCGGAGCCTCCGCCACCACATTGCACCCCCGGCAAATCAGGAAAACAGGCTGATGCGCCTCACCCGGATGCATACAAGCCGCAAAGGCATTCAGCCGCCGAATACGATGCGCAAGCCCTTGTTCCTCAAGGAAATCCAATGCCCGATAGGCGACAGGCGGCTGGTTGGCAAACCCGTCCGCCACAAGTCTTGTCAGCACATCATATGCTCCCAAAGCCCGATGCTCCTCCAGCAGAATCTCCAGCACACGGCGGCGCACCGGAGTCATCCGCAGCCCCTTCTCCGCCACCATAACCTCGGCCCGCGCCAAAGCATCCGTGCTGCAATGCGCGTGGTCATGCGCGGCGAAAGCCAGATCAGGCACCTCGCACCCGGGGCAAGCCTCAGAATGATGATGCGCCATGCGGCCCCCTTGACACGTTATAATATAACATTCATACCGCCCCTCATCGCCAAATGAAAGACCGTAATGATGCGTTATATCATATCACTCGCCCTTTCCAGCCTGCCGACGCTTGCCCTCGCCGAAGTCCCCAACGTGGTCACCGATATCCCCCCCGTCCACGCCCTTGTATCGCAAGTGATGGGGGACCTCGGCACGCCGGCATTGCTGCTGGAAAAAGGCGCTGATGAGCATGATTTCCAACTCCGCCCCAGCCAGATGCAAAGCATCGCCGACGCCGATACGGTGATCTGGATCGGCCCCGAACTCACCCCATGGTTGAGCCGCGCGATGACCGATAGTGAGGCCGTGTCGCTGCCGCTGCTGTATGCCAAAGCCACCCAAACCCAAGCCTATCCCGACGGTCAAGGCGAGGAAGAACCTCACGACGACGCCGATCACGCCAATTCAACCGAACACACCCACGCCCACGACGGCACCGATCCCCACGCTTGGATGAACCCCGCTAACGCCGCTATCTGGGTCGATCTGATCGCCGCCGATCTCGCCACCCTAGACCCCGACCACGCCACCACCTACACCGCCAACGCCGCCGCCGCCAAAGCCCGCATCACCACGATGGATGCCGAAATCACCGCTCAACTAACCGATATCAAACACAAACCCTTCGTCACCTTCCACGCCGCCTACGGCTATTTCGCCAGCCATTACGGCCTGCAACACCACGGATCGCTCGCCCTAGGCGATGCCACCACCCCCGGCGCTGCCAAACTCACCGAACTGCAAGGTCAACTCAAATCCGGCCAATACGCCTGCGCCTTCCCCGAGGTGCAACACGACCCCGCCATGCTCACCCAACTTATGCAAGGCACCGCCACCAAACTCGGAGCACCCCTCGACCCGGTCGGCTCCAGCCTCGCCTTCGGCCCCGACGCCTACGACACCCTGATGCGCAGCATCGCCAATGCACTGACCGCTTGCCTCAACGGCTAAACGCGCCGAGCCTTGACATAACTGCCGGGATACCACCGACATGTTCGATTTTCGCTACCATAAACGAGCCAAACCCCACGCACCCGGCTTTGAGGATTTGCTTCTGTCTAGGCCAACCCCAACAACCCCTGCGCGATGTCTTCCTATAAGGCCGCTCCAGTGGCGCTTCGCCGCGCCTAGGCCGCTAACGCTGAAACGATTGAAACAAAAGGTGCAGCCGTCGCCCCTTTCGCTTGGCCATACCACCGCCTAATCCTGTCAGCGCTAACGGGAGAGACAGATGCAACAGGCAAAGGCCGGACGCTGGGCCGTGGCGGCGATGTTCGCCACCAACGGTTTTATCATGGGCGCATGGGCACCCCAAATTCCGCTCCTGTTGACCCGTCACGGCATCAGCAACACCACCTTGGGGTTGTTGATCTTGGCGCTTGGCCTCGGAGCGGTCGGCGCAATGCTGTTTGCAGGCCGTCTGATCCAAACCCACGGTTCGCGCAGCATCGCCCGTGCCTTCGGCTTGGCCTGCGTTCCCACCTTGCCGCTGGTCGTGTTCGCGCCAAATCTCTGGCTGCTCGCCCCGGCGATGGCCCTGATGGGCGCAGTAATAGGCTGCATGGATGTAGCGATAAACGCCAACGCGATTGAGGTAGAGCGCCGTATGGGGCGCGCCATCATGTCCTCAAGCCACGGATTCTGGAGCCTTGGCGGCTTCACCGGCGGCCTCGCCGGCAGCTATGTCATCGCCTATTGGGGCGCTGAAACCCAAGCGATGATCGTCGCCGCAATCGCACTTGTGACCGTGCTGCTCGCCAGCCCTAATCTGCTCGCAGATGCCGTTCACGCAAGCGAAAGTAAGCCCGAACGACACGCCCTATTGCCCCGTGACGCCGGCCTATGGATCTTGGGCTTCATGGCGCTATTCTGCATGGTGCCGGAAGGCGCCGTGCTCGACTGGGCCGCAATTTATCTTGGGCGCGAGCTTGGCGCCGACCTGTTTCGCTCAGGACTCGGTTTCGCGGGATTTGCAGGTGCGATGGCGCTGATGCGCTTTGCAGGAGATCGCTTGCGCAACCGCTTTGGCGCCGTAAAAACTCTGCAAATTTCGGGGCTTATCTCTGCCGCTGGCCTGCTGGGCGGCGCGTTTGCCCCCAATGACATTACGGCCATCGCAAGCTTTACCTTCGCGGGTTTGGGTGTCGCCAATATGGTGCCGATCCTATTCTCGGCCGCAGGTAACCATCCCGGCATGGCTGCGGGTGCTGCAATTTCGACCGTCACAATGGTCGGCTATGCAGGCATCCTGGTCGCCCCCTCCAGCATCGGTTTCATCGCCGATCACATCGGCTTCCGCGCCACCTACGCAGCCTTAGCCGGAGTGCTGCTGGTGGTCACCGCTCTCGCCCCGCGCGTCAAAGCCGCCGATAACTTGACGC
>NZ_JAQGKQ010000092.1 GCF_028290025.1 Cypionkella sp.
GCCTCAATCGCCTTCATCTGCGCCGCTGTTAGCAATTCGCTCATTCGATAACCTTTTCGTTCACCGATCGCCCACACATCACGCATATCGCCTATTATTTAATCAAAGCCGCAATTTTCCCGCCCCAACCCCGTCCGCAATATTCCTACAGAATTGAAGCCACCGCAGGGAAGTGATCACTACCGCATAGACCGTCATTTTACGTGTAGCGAGACTTGGGGAGCAGGCCGTGAAAAAAATCGAGGCAATCATCAAACCGTTCAAGCTGGACGAAGTGAAGGAAGCCCTACAGGAAGCCGGCATTCAGGGCTTGTCTGTTACCGAAGTCAAAGGCTTTGGCCGTCAGAAGGGCCACACCGAACTCTATCGCGGCGCGGAATATGTTGTCGATTTCTTGCCGAAGGTGAAAATCGAAGTCGTGCTGACCGATGATATGGTTGATATCGCCATCGCCGCGATCATCGCAGCGGCGCGCACCGATAAAATCGGTGATGGCAAAATCTTCGTAAGTCATGTCGAGCAGGCCATCCGAATCCGCACCGGCGAAACTGGCGACGACGCTATTTAAGCTCGGCTTCCAAGCCAACGCATTCCGAAATACAGCAGGCTCGCCTGCCATCCGAAACCAAAATCTTAACCTGAAACCCCGAAAGGCAGCATGATGAGCGCAGTTGCGAAAGCTCTGAAACTGATCAAGGACGAGGAAATCGAGTATCTCGATATCCGCTTCACCGATCCCAAAGGCAAACTTCAGCACGTCACCTTGGTCACCGACCTTGTGGATGAAGACTTCTTCGAAGAAGGCTTCATGTTTGACGGCTCGTCGATTGCTGGCTGGAAGTCGATTGATCAATCCGACATGAAACTGATGCCGGACGCGACCTCGATCTACATCGACCCGTTCTATGCCGAGAAAACCCTTTGCATCCATTGCGACGTGGTAGAGCCGGATACGAATGAGGCTTATGATCGTTGCCCGCGCCAGATCGCCAAGAAAGCCGAAGCTTTCATGAAATCGTCGGGCATCGGTGAGACCGCCTATTTCGGTCCCGAAGCTGAATTCTTCATCTTCGACGACGTGCGCTATTCGGTCACTCCGCGCAAGGTTTCCTATGAAATCGACGCCGAAGCAGCCGCTTGGAACACCGACACCGTGACCGAAGGCGGCAACTACGGCCACCGTGCGGGCCACAAGGGCGGCTATTTCCCGGTGAACCCAGTCGATGAAGCGCAAGACCTGCGCGGTGAGATGCTGTCCACCATGAAGCGCATCGGCATCCGCGTTGACAAGCACCACCACGAGGTTGCGACCTGTCAGCACGAACTCGGCATGATCTTCGGTGGTCTGGTCGAGCAAGCCGACAACATCCAGAAATATAAGTATGTGATCCACAACGTCGCACATGCTTATGGCAAGACCGTCACCTTCATGCCAAAGCCTATGAAGGGCGATAACGGCTCGGGGATGCACGTCAACATGTCGATCTGGAAAGACGGCAAGCCATTGTTCGCAGGCGACAAATACGCGGACCTTTCCCAAGAAGCTCTGTATTTCATCGGCGGCATCATCAAACATGCCAAAGCCCTGAACGCGCTGACCAACCCATCGACCAACAGCTACAAACGCCTGATCCCCGGCTTTGAAGCTCCGGTTCTGCTGGCATATTCCGCCCGCAACCGCTCTGGTGCGGTCCGTATTCCGTGGACCGAATCGCCGAAAGCCAAACGTGTCGAGGCCCGCTTCCCCGATCCGGCAGCGAACCCCTATCTCGCCTTCGCGGGCCTGCTGATGGCTGGCCTTGACGGCATCCGCAACAAAATCGACCCGGGCCCGGCTTCGGACAAAGATCTCTATGATCTGCCACCCGAAGAACTCGCCGTGATCCCAACCGTTTGCGGATCGTTGCGTGAAGCCTTGGAAGAACTCGACAAGGATATGGATTTCCTGCTGGCTGGCGACGTGTTCACCCGTCCAATGCTGGAAGCCTATATGGGTCTGAAGTGGGAAGAGGTTTACGCCTACGAACACACGCCGCACCCGATTGAGTATCAAATGTACTACTCCTGCTAAACGCAGACTGGCTAAACGCAGACTGGCTGAACTTAGACTGCTTAACCGCAGATTGGCCAAACGCAGACTGATCGACCGCAAAGGCCGCCCCACTCGGGCGGTCTTTCGCATTTGCCTGCGCGGTTCATGCAGTGACTGCACACCCCGCCACTGCCTGCGCAAACCAATTGTGGCGAAAACAGCACTCAACTCTAGGTTAATAACTTGTTAACGCCACAATACCTTCCAGATGCAGGCGCAATCTGTGGGCACAGTCATCGTATCACTGAGGGAAGGCCACGCCATGAACGCTCACACCGACATCCAGTTTAGTACGATTGCCGAGTTGTTGTTCGTAAACGCGCCGCAACTGAACTTTGCCCGGCTGGTGGCTGATCTGGACGCAGTTCTGGCGCGCCTGCACGACAAAGACCGCCAGCTGATCTGGGATTGCGAAGATCTCGCCAGCTTCGATATGCCCGGCACCCGCATTGTTCTGGCGACTTGCGACGATCCCCGCCCCGGTGTTGCGGCCTCGCTCACCCTGTCGGTCGGGCCATCGCATCTGCCACCCCGCCTGAACGCCTCGCCACGTCGCCGACATGCGCCGGTGCGCCACGAGGCTTTGTGCTCGAAACTGGTGGAGCGCGTGCAGGCGCGGCTTAATCCTGATGCGGTGTATTGGCATGAATGGCAGCACCCAGTGACCGCCGAGGTGATCGACTCGCTGGCATTCTCGCAACCGAAATCCAGCCAGCGCGCCGAGCCGGATCATCCGGTGTTCACCCTGCTCGATGACGGCAATCATCCCGCCCAAACCCATGGCTTTGATCCAAGCAACGACCGCCCCGATCTTCCGCTGCCGAAAAACCCCGAGCTTGCCCGGCTGCGCACCGCACTTTATCCCGAGGTAGAGCCGCCACCGCCGCATCTGATCTCACCACAGATGCGCCTCGCCGCCCACACAATGAACGCCACGCTGATCATCGTGGCACTGCCGGTCGGGGCGGCCATGCTGACCTATTCGGTGCTGCGTGGCGAGAATATGCGGCTGACCTCGGCTGCATTGGTCGCGACCGGGATCGCCTCAACGCTGCTGCAAGGCCCCCTCGCAGCACTAGGCTAACATCGCTAAGCGGTTCAAACCAATCAGAATCGGATTTCCACGCTGCCCTAAAAAGCGGCCCCGGAAAACCCGAACCGCCTCAATGCGCCTTCTGCATTACGCCCAAATCCGACAGTGCGGCGTGATCCTCGACCGACAAACTCTCCAGCGGCACCTGATAGCTGTGAATGCTGAACAAAACCGCATCCGTCACCGGCAGCCGCAGCAAACATTGCCGCTCGGCCCGCATAAACGCGCCCTGCCGGGCCGTCGGATGGCGATAACTCTCCGACCGCGGATGAAACAACTCACCACTTTCGTAGATGTGAAAGTTCATCCGCCACAGCGGTTGCTCGGGCCTGATTGCATCAAACAACCGCTGCACCCGCCGAGCCAGATCTTCTGTGTAACTCTCCACCGGAATATGGATCCCCAGCATCGAGCGCCCCAGCTTCTCCGCCAAAGTCCAGCTCGCCGGAAAGCACAAGATCGCCGCCGTAAGCGCATGTTCGGAGCCCACCCGCTGCATCAGGCACAAATCTTCCTGCACCAACCGCCCCAAAGTCAGCAGCGGAGCCGAGCGGTCCAAGCGCACCGAAACCCCATCCGGCCGCCGAACCGAACCCGTGCCAACCTCAAACCCCGGCATGAATCGCAGCTTTTCCAACACCCGATCGTATAATTCCAACGCCGCAGGCATCGCCGCTTCGGGCAGAGCATGTACCAACTCCGGGCAGTCCGCGATCAACCGTTCCCGCTCGGCCATCTGCGCGCCGTAGGCGTCGCAAGTTGCAATCCAACTGTCATCGCTGATCGGCTGTATCCCCGGCAACCGCGTATTGCGCGGATCAAGCCAGGGACGCAGCGGCAAGTGCTTGTTCAAAATAACCATACCGAAAACTACCCGCCCGCTGCCGATAAACGCAAGCCCTGAGGCCATTTGCGACACACCCCGTCGCGGCCAGCAATGCCCAACCCCCGCCACCTGCCACCTTCACCACAGCAACTCGCCCCACCGGAGCCAAGCCCATGAGCTACGCCGAAACCCGCCGCAAAATTGATCCTGAACGCGGCGACCGCTTGGGTGACGGCACCCCGAATGATAATGACCGGGTGGAAATTGGCCCCACCCAACTGGCGTTTGGCGAATGGAAAAAGGCAGGTCTGCAACTGCCCAACCTGCAAGACATGCGCGAATACCGCTGGAAACGCCTCGTGGCCAGCCTCAACGCCCGCGACTACGGCGGCATCCTGATGTTCGACCCGCTCAACATCCGCTACGCCACCGACACCACCAACATGCAGCTTTGGAACTCGCACAACCCGTTCCGCGCCTGCCTGATCTGCGCCGACGGTCATATGGTGATGTGGGAATACAAACAGGCGCCGTTCCTCGTCGATTTCAACCCCTTGGTGAAAGAACTCCGCTCGGGTGCGTCGTTCTTCTACAACGTCTGCGGCGATAAAGTCGCCGACGATGCCACCAGCTTCGCCGCGCAAGTCAACGAGGTGATGCGCGCCCATGCAGGCACAAATCGCCGCCTTGCCGTCGATAAAATCATGATCAACGGCTTGCGCGCGCTGGAACGTGCGGGCTTTGAGGTGATGGAGGGCGAAGAAGTTACCGAGCGCACCCGCGCCATCAAAGGCCCCGACGATATCCTCGCGATGAAATGCGCGCATCACGCCTGCGAAACGGCGATTGCCGAGATGGAAGCCGCCACCCGCGCGGGCGTTCCCTTGGGAAACATGTCGGAAGACGACATCTGGGCCGAACTCCACAAAGGCAACATCCGCCGCGGTGGCGAATGGATCGAAACCCGCCTGCTGGCATCGGGCAAGCGCACAAATCCGTGGTTCCAGGAATGTGGCCCGCGCATCGTGCAAAACAACGAAATCGTCGCGTTTGACACCGATCTGATCGGCTGTTACGGCATTTGCATCGACATTTCCCGCACTTGGTGGATCGGCGACAAAGCCCCCCGCCCCGATATGATCTTGGCAATGAGCCACGCGATGGACCATATCCGCGAGAATATGGCGATGCTGAAACCCGGCGTCACCATCCGCGAACTCACCCACGGCGGCCACACCTTAAGCGACCAATACCAGCGCCAAAAATACTCCTGCAAAATGCACGGCGTCGGCCTCTGCGATGAATGGCCCTTCGTGCCCTATCCCGACGCCCACGTAGATGGCGCGTTTGAGACAGCCTTGGAACCCGGCATGACCCTCTGCGTCGAGGCTCTGGTATCCCCCGAAGGCGGCGATTTCTCGATCAAACTCGAAGATCAAGTGCTAATCACCGAAACTGGGTTTGAGAACCTGACGAAATACCCGTTCGACCCGCGTCTGCTCGGGAACTGAACCGTGCACTTGCCCACAAGGTCGAAGCCTCCGGCGGGGATATTTAGACCAATGTGAAATCATAGTCGCCCTGCAATTTCACAATGGCACAAATATCCCCGCCGGAGGCTCCCACACTGGCTACCCGCCATGCCGATCGTGGTTAACAAATCCTGAACCACCCCCACCTAACCCATTGATATCTTACAACCAGCACCCCGCGCCATGCGTGGCGAGCCCCGCCACACTTGCCCTTTCCCCCCTCTCGGTCTAAAGCGCCTTATCCCTATAATGCCGCCCAAGCTCATATATATCCGAGGCCCCGATGATCCCACGCTATTCCCGCCCCGAGATGGTCGCCCTCTGGTCGCCCGAAACCAAATTCCGCATCTGGTTTGAAATCGAAGCCCACGCCTGCGACGCCTTGGCCGCCATCGGGGTGATCCCAAAAGAAAGCGCCGCCGCCGTCTGGAAAGCCCGCGACGTCACCTTTGACGTAGCAAGAATTGATGAGATCGAAGCCGTCACCAAACACGACGTGATCGCCTTCCTCACCCATCTCGCCGAACATATCGGACCTGAGGAAGCCCGCTTCGTCCACCAAGGCATGACCTCCTCCGACGTGCTCGACACCACCTTCAACCTTCAACTCGTCCGCGCCACCGACCTGCTTCTGACCGGCCTCGACCGCGTGCTCGCCGCCCTGAAAGCCCGCGCGTTTGAGCATAAAAACTCCGTCCGCATCGGTCGCAGCCACGGTATCCACGCCGAGCCGACCACGATGGGCCTGACCTTCGCGCGTTTTTACGCCGAGATGTCCCGCAACCGCACCCGCCTGATCGCCGCCCGCGCCGAGATCGCCACCGGGGCCATCTCTGGCGCCGTCGGCACCTTCGCCAACATCGATCCGTCCGTCGAAGAACACGTCTGCGCCCAACTTGGCCTCACCCCCGAACCGATTTCCACCCAAGTCATCCCCCGCGACCGCCACGCAATGTACTTCGCCGTGCTGGCTGTAACCGCCTCTAGCATCGAAAACATCGCCATAGAAATCCGCCACATGCAGCGCACCGAAGTGCTGGAAGCCGAGGAGTTTTTCTCTCCCGGCCAAAAAGGCAGTTCTGCCATGCCGCACAAACGCAATCCCGTGCTTTCGGAAAACCTCACCGGCCTCGCCCGTCTGGTCCGCATGTCGGTGATCCCTGCGCTGGAAAACGTAGCCCTCTGGCACGAGCGTGACATCAGCCATTCCAGCGTAGAGCGCGCCATTGGCCCCGATACCACCATCACCCTCGATTTCGCGCTGCACCGTTTGGCGGGGCTGGTTGAAAAGCTGGTGATCTACCCGGAAAACATGCTGCGCAACATGAACAAGTTCCGCGGTCTGGTGATGAGCCAGCGCGTATTGCTCGCGCTCACCCAAGCCGGGGTCAGCCGTGAAGACAGTTACCGACTGGTGCAGCGCAACGCGATGAAAGTTTGGGAGCATGGTGCGGATTTCAAGACCGAACTGCTCGCCGATCCCGAAGTCACCGCCGCTTTGACGCCCGCTCAGATCGAGGAAAAGTTCGACATTGGCTATCACACCAAGCATGTCGATACGATTTTCAAGCGGGTGTTCGGCGCTTAAAGCCGTCTTAACCTGAAGCGGTCATTCTGCCCCTGAACCAGAACGGATCAGGGGATAGATATGGCAGGCGAACCAGCAGTTCTGGCGCGAATTACTCCGGTGCAGCGGGTGGTGGCTGCCCCCAAACCGATCCGAGCGCCTAGCCCACGCGAAAAGGCCGCGATCATTGTGCAGTTTTTGCTGGCCGATGGTGGCAGCCTGCCGCTCGCCAAACTGCCCGACCAAATGCAGGCGGCTTTGGCCGAGCAAATCGCCCTGATGCGCCTGGTGGATCGCCGAACTTTGGCCGCGGTGATCGAAGAATTCGTCGGCGAACTGGAACAAGTCGGTCTGTCTTTTCCGGGCGGCATCGAGGCCGCTTTGGCTATGATGGACGGCCATATCTCAGCCAACGCCGCCAGCCGCTTGCGCCGGATGGCGGCTAATTCAGCCTCGTCTGATCCGTGGGAACGCCTGACGGCGATGCCGATTGCGACTTTGCTGCCGGTGTTTGAAGATGAAAGCATAGAGGTCGGCGCGGTGATGCTCTCCAAACTGCCGGTGGCTAAATCCGCCGAATTGCTCGGGAAATTGCCCGGAGAGAAAGCCCGCCGCATCGCCTATGCGGTGTCGCAAACCGGCAACGTAGAGCCTGCTACAGTGCGTCGGATCGGTGTCTCACTTGCAAGCCAACTCGAATCGCAACCGCCGCGTGCCTTTCATAGCAATCCAGTTGAACGCGTCGGGGCGATCCTCAATATCTCGCCCGCCTTGACACGCGAGGATGTGCTAAAGGGGTTGGATGAAACCGACGCGGGCTTTGCGCAGCAGGTGCGAAAGGCAATTTTCACCTTCGTGCATCTGCCGCAACGCGTGCTTGGCCGCGATATCCCTAAACTGATCCGCATCGTCGATCAGCCGCAACTGATCACCGCCTTGACCGCCAGCGCCGACAACCCCGACTGGCAACTTACCGCGGATTTCATACTGTCAAACATGTCCCAACGCATGGCCCAAGGGCTGCGCGAGGAGATGGAGACGCGCGGCCGGGTGAAAGAAAAAGACGCCGAGGATGCAATGAACCAGATCATCGCGGCTGTGCGTCAGCTTGAGGCCGCCGGAGAGTTGGTTCTGGTGCAGGACGAAGAAGAATAACCGCAGCACCTTTCGCAATCCTCGCCTTCAGCCCGTGGCGGTGTGCCCTCCGCACAAGAGCGGTGTGCCCTCCGCTCAAGAATTGGGCACAGCCGCGCAAGCCGCCCCTTGTCGCGCGCCAAGGCCAGCCTTAGGGTCGCGGCCATGTTGAAAGCCAAAATCCTGCCGACCGCCGCCGCCACCCGCACGGGTATTCTGATGCTGATGCTGGGGGTGGCAATGTTCAGCACGATGGACGCCGTCGCCAAGGGTTTGCTACACAGCTATCCCACAGCACAAGTGGTATGGGCGCGCTTTATCGGCCAAGTTGTGCTGGTGGCCATCATCCTTGGCCCCAAACGCGTAGGCCCCACCCTGCGCACGCCCTACCCTTGGCTGCACTTGGCTCGCTCCAGCTTTCAACTCGCCACGACAGCGCTGTTTTTCCTGAGCCTCGGTTATATCGGCCTCGCCGAAGCCACAGCACTTGCCGACATGAGCCCGCTGTTGATCACGCTCGGTGCCGCCCTGTTCTTGGGCGAAAAGCTCGGGCCGCGTCGTATCGCGGGAGTTGCGGTGGCGATGGTCGGCGCGCTGATCATCATTCGCCCCGGTGCGGGCTTGTTCACGCCGGCTGCCCTGCTACCGCTGGCTTGTGCTGTTTGCTACGCGGCCTCGGCGCTATTGACCCGGCTTGTTGGTCAAAAGGAAGGCCCCGCAACGTCCATGTTGCATGCGGCTTTGTTTGGTGCTGTGGCGACCAGTATTGCGGTCAGTTTTGTCTGGCAGCCGATTGCGCTGCAGGATCTGCCGCGCTTCATGGTGCTTGGCTGCCTTGGCACGGCGGCGCAATTCTGCCTGATCCGGGCGTTTTCGATGGCCGAAGCGTCGGCTATTGCGCCGTTTTCCTATCTTGGTATCGTGTTTGCCACGGTGTTCGGCATCGTGCTTTATGGCGAGTACCCGGATCAGTGGACAATCATCGGCGCGCTTGTGATCGCGGGTTCGGGGCTTTATGTCTGGCACCGCGAAACCATCCGGCGGTAAATCATGTCTGACACCCCGTTTCAGCCGCTCGATTTCGCGCAAAACCTTGTGGTGCGTGGGCTGATCCGTGTCGGCTTACTGCTGCCATATCGTTGGCGCGTACCGCTGCTGGGGGCAATTCTGCGCGGCCCGATTGGCTGGATTGCCGGGTACCGCCGGCGGGCCGAGCTGAACTTAAAGCGCATCTGGCCGGAAATGTCGCTCAGCCAACGCCGCAGCATCGCCTCGCAATCGCTTGATAACGCTGGACGAACGCTGATTGAGAATTACTCGACGGCGGACTTTCTCGCCCGTCAGTCCCACATTGTCCCGCATGGCCCCGGAGTGGAGGCTTTGGCGAAAGCCCAAGCAGAGGGCCGCGCGGTGATCCTCGTCTCGGGTCATTTCGGCAACTATGAGGCCGCCCGCGCCTGTCTGGTGGCGCGCGGCTATACCATCGGCGGGTTATACCGCCCGATGTCAAACAGCTACTTCAATGCGCATTACGTGCAGACCATGCAGGCGTTTGGCGGCCCGATCTTTCCGCAAGGCCGTGCTGGCACCACAGGTTTTGTGAAACATCTGAAAGCTGGCGGTCTGCTGGTGTTGCTGTTTGATCAGCGTGCGGGCCGCGATCAGATCGAATTTCTGGGCGAGCCTGCGCGCACCGCACTTTCAGCCGCCGAATTGGCGCTCCGCTATAAGGCCGATCTGATTCCGTTCTACGCCACCCGCCAAGCCGATGGCGTAAGCTTCACCGTCGATCTCGAAGCCCCCATTCCGCACAGCACACCGCTGCAGATGACCACCGAACTGACCCGCAGCCTTGAGGCTCGCGTGAAAGCCAATCCCGGCCAATGGTTCTGGATACACCGCCGCTGGCGCTGAAATCAGCAGTCACAAGCTTGCACGGAACAATCCATTTTTGGCTTCGCCGCCACGTCCGATAAGCCTTGGCGGTATGGCGTTAACCGCCCGCCAAAGCCGTCAGATCAGCCTTGCAGCTGCCATCGCTGTTCTACGGTCACTTCAAACGTGCTGCCGCGATCACTTGCCCCGGACCCGGTCCCGCCTGCAATAGGACCACTACCGGCCCCTCGCCCGCAGGAGCCTGCATCTTCAACGGCTCCGCGCCAGCCCAAGTGCCAAGCGTCTGCCACGACGTCACAATATTATGATACGCGACCTTCAGCCCGGCATTCTCGCCGCGGTCAATATCCACCAATGCCTGATCGGTATAATGCACAAGATGCACCGAAACCGTCCCCGGTAAAGCCTGTGCCGCACTGGCCGAAATCAGCAGATCATCGCCCTGCCGGGTTAGGTTTAAGACCACCGGGCTGGGCTTTACAGCTGCCAGAGCCTTTGCCACTTCCTCGGGCTGATTGCCCGCCACCCGAGCACCACCCGCGACGATCATCTGCGGCGTATAGATCATTTTTTCGCCCGCCGCTTTGGCATAAGCTTTCTGCCGATCGGTAAAGGCAGGCTGCCCGAAAGTATCGGTCCAGCCGATATAATCCCAGTAATCGACATGCAACGACAAGCCGATCACTCCCGGCGTCGTCGCAAGTTTCGCCATCAACTCATCTGCAGGCGGGCAAGACACACAACCTTGCGAGGTGTAAAGTTCGACAACCACACCCTGCTCCGAGCCTTGCTGTGACTCCGCCAGCGCCGTCTTCGGCATCCCCACCGAAGCGCAAAGCGCCACAGCCCCAAACGTACTGAAAATCAGTCGCATCATGGTCGTTTTCCGATCTCTGTGCCGTTTTTTGTTCTACATGATGCGAAGGCAGCCCCGCCAATCAAGGTTTTGCGAGGCACCATCATATGATATTCACAGACAGGTTCCATGGATACCCCTAGCCGCCGATTTCGACACTGGAATAACGGCATACCATTGTATACAATCTGCCGTAGAAAAAGATGATTCCCTTGCACCAATCGCGCCCTTAGGGCAAAGCCAAAGCAATCCGTCAACCGCAGGAGGCCACATGACCGTCACCGTTGGACACGACAGCAGCAAAACCCGCAAAACTTTAACCGCAGGCGGACAAACCGTTTCGTATTACTCGATCCCCGCCGCCGAAGCCGCTGGTTTGGGCCAATTCAGCAGATTGCCCGCCGCGCTGAAAGTGGTGCTGGAAAATATGCTGCGCTTTGAAGATGGCAAGACTGTCTCGGTTGACGACATCAAGGCGTTTTCGGATTGGGGCAAACTCGCAGGTAAAAACCCACGCGAGATCGCCTACCGCCCCGCCCGTGTGCTGATGCAGGATTTTACTGGCGTGCCTGCCGTGGTTGATTTGGCCGCGATGCGTGACGGCATCAAGGGCTTGGGCGGCGATGCGCAGCGCATCAACCCCTTGGCTCCGGTCGATCTGGTCATCGACCACTCGGTGATGATTGACGAATTCGGCACCCCGCGCGCCTTCCAAGCCAACGTGGACCGCGAATATGAACGCAATATGGAGCGTTATGTTTTCCTGAAATGGGGCCAGAACGCCTTCAACAACTTCCGCGTTGTGCCTCCGGGAACCGGGATTTGCCACCAAGTAAACCTCGAATATCTCGCCCAAACGGTTTGGAGCGATACCGACCAAGACGGCAACATGGTCGCCTACCCCGATACCCTCGTTGGCACCGACAGCCACACCACCATGGTCAACGGCCTCGCAGTGCTGGGTTGGGGCGTTGGCGGTATTGAGGCTGAGGCTGCGATGCTCGGTCAACCAGTCTCCATGCTGATCCCGGAAGTCGTCGGCTTCAAACTGACAGGCGAGATGATTGAAGGCACCACCGCCACCGATCTGGTGCTGAAAGTCGTGCAAATGCTGCGCAAACATGGCGTGGTAAGCAAGTTTGTCGAGTTCTACGGTGACGGTCTGGACCGCCTGCCCCTAGCCGACCGCGCCACCATTGCCAACATGGCGCCAGAATATGGCGCTACCTGCGGTTTCTTCCCGATCGACGGCGAGACCATCCGCTACCTGCGCAACACTGGCCGCGACGAGGGCCGCATTGCCTTGGTCGAGGCTTATGCCAAAGCCAACGGCATGTGGCGCGACGCGAACTATGATCCGATCTACACCAGCACGCTTTCACTGGATATGGGCACCATCGTTCCGGCGATTTCCGGCCCGAAACGCCCGCAAGACTACGTGCCGCTGACCGATGCGAAAGCCTCGTTCACCACCGAGATGGCTGGCTCTTTCAAGCGGCCGATGGGCACCGAAGTCGCTGTCAAAGACCATGATTTTACCATGTCATCTGGCAAAGTGGTGATCGCCTCGATCACCTCCTGCACCAACACGTCGAATCCATCCGTAATGATCGGCGCTGGCCTTGTCGCCCGTAAAGCCCGCGCGTTGGGTCTGAAGTCAAAGCCTTGGGTGAAAACCTCGCTCGCCCCCGGCAGCCAAGTCGTTAGCGAATATCTCAACGCCGCAGGCTTGCAAGAAGACCTTGACGCGATTGGTTTCAACCTTGTCGGCTATGGCTGCACCACTTGTATCGGCAACTCCGGCCCGCTGGACGCTGCGATTTCGGCGGCGATCACCGAAGGCGATCTGGTCGCCACCGCAGTCCTTTCCGGCAACCGCAACTTTGAGGGTCGTATCAGCCCCGACGTGCGCGCCAACTATCTGGCCAGCCCGCCCTTGGTCGTGGCTTACGCCCTCGCAGGCGATATGAACATCGACATCACCACCGAACCTTTGGGCATGGGCACCGATGGCCCGGTCTATCTGAAAGACGTTTGGCCGACCAACAAGGAAATTTCAGACCTTGTCGAGGCCACTGTCACCCGCGCCGCGTTCCAGAAGAAATATGCCGACGTGTTCAAGGGTGATGAGAAATGGCAGGCCGTCAAGGTCACCGATTCCGAGACCTACGACTGGCCCGCGTCTTCGACCTATATCCAAAACCCACCGTATTTCCGTGGCATGGCAAAAACGCCCGGCGTGATCAGCAACATTGAAAACGCCCGCGTTCTGGCTTTGCTCGGCGATATGATCACTACCGACCACATCTCGCCTGCTGGGTCGTTCAAGACCCTCACTCCCGCCGGTAAGTATCTGACCGAACGGCAAGTTCCGGTATCCGAGTTCAACTCGTATGGCGCACGTCGTGGCAACCACGAAGTGATGATGCGTGGCACCTTCGCCAACATCCGCATCAAGAATGAGATGCTGGATGGCGTCGAAGGCGGCTACACCAAAGGCCCGGACGGCGTGCAAACCTCGATCTTCGACGCGTCGATGGCCTACCAAGCGCAAGGCACCCCCTTGGTAATCTTCGGCGGCATCGAATACGGCGCAGGCTCGTCGCGCGACTGGGCCGCCAAAGGCACCGCACTTCTCGGTGTCAAAGCTGTCATCGCCGAAAGCTTCGAGCGTATCCACCGCTCCAACCTTGTCGGCATGGGCGTGATCCCGTTTGAGTTCACTGGCAAGGACAACCGCAAAACCCTCGGGTTGAAAGGCGACGAAACCGTCAGCATCGACGGCCTCGCCGGCGATCTAAAGCCGCTGTCCACTGTGCCCTGCACCATCACCTATGCCGATGGCACAGTGAAAGTGATCGAGATCAAGTGCCGCATCGACACCGAGATTGAGATTGAATACGTCGAACACGGCGGTGTTCTGCACTACGTGCTGCGCGACCTCGCCTCGCGCTAACATCGAAACTCATCTTTGAATTGTGTCAAAACAAGCACCCTTTATGGGTGCTTGTTGCATTTATGGGCTGAACCGAAAGGTATTGTTTCCGAAACAGAAACACATTGTTGCCTTATTGGAAACAATCGGAAACTTATTCTAAACGCTGACTACAGCGAAAATCCAAAAGCGTCGGTTCGCAGCCTAGCTATATTAACCTATTGAAAAGATGTGGTATTATATCAGAGCACCATGGTGTTATTATTTAAGACATCGCTCTTCGGACACATGACAATAAAATTGGAACACATTTTAAACATATTACATGGCTTTATGATCGCTCTATCTGTGGTTGTGATTTTTCTTTTGCAGGGTATATTTTATGCGGAGTGTTGAGGACTCAGTCTACCTTAAGGCGATATTTCGCATGTTATGGAGTGGTTATGCCCGATCGTATCAGAGACATTGAACTGTATGAAAACCAAGGTGCTGCCCTGACCTTGGGTGCGACCCAAGTCGTCAACTATTCGAATTTTAACACTTCCACTTCTGCGGAAGTCACATTCGACGATTCTACTCCGAACAATGGAGCTTGGAACGCAGGCGAGTCCGCGACGATTGGCGGCGATCCGGCAACGCTGGTCGGCACCGGCGTGACTTATTTCGGCATCAAGGTCGAACTTCTTGGCATTCCCTTAGCAGATCTGCAACTGAGCACACCGGTCAACACCGCTTTGCTGACTGTCGACGGTGTCCAGGTGCTCCATTTCTACAATGACGATGGCTCAGAGACCGATCCCGCAGTCCTACTAGACGGGCTTGTGACGCAATTGGTAACTCAGCTCAGCTCCGGCATTCCTCCTCTCTTGCAAGGTTTGGTAAACGGCATTCTGGCCAATCCACTGCAGTATGTGCAAAATAACGCCCTGCTGACCACTACGATTACCGCAGGTGGTGCGGTGCCTTTCGTGCCGTGCTTCACCGCTGGCACGATGATCCTGACACGCTCGGGTGAGGTCGCTGTCGAGGATTTGCGGGTTGGCGATCTGGTGTTGACGGTCGATAACGGCTTTCGGCCAATCCGCTGGATCGGTCGCCGTCGCTTGTCTCCCCGCCAGTTAGAGCTTTCGCCGCAGTTGCGCCCGATACGCATTGAAGCGGGCGCTTTGGGCAACGATCTGCCAGTGCGCCCACTGACGGTGTCACCACAGCATCGCTGTCTGATCCGCTCGGAAATGGCCCGCCGCATTTCGGGTGAACGTGAGGTGCTGGTAGCAGCGAAGCATCTGCTAAGCGTTGACGGCGTGTCGATTGTGGATGATGGCACTCCAGTCACCTACGTGCACCTGCTGCTCGATGCACACGAACTGCTGATTTCTGAAGGCACCCCTACCGAATCGTTCTTTGTCGGACCGATGGCGATGTCAGGGGTATCTGCCAGTGACCGGCTTGAAATCATGTCGCTATTTCCCGCGCTTTGTGACGAGAGCGCTCACAACGTAATGCCGCCCGCGCGGAAATTCCTCGCCGGTCACATCGCGAAATCCATCGTAGCAAGTGCAGTCAAGGAAACCCGACCTGTCATCGAGAGCCGAAATTACACCCGTGCCTAAACCCGACGATAGGCAGCGGGGCAAGACCAGTTGGTGGATCTTGCCCTGCATTGCTATCGGTACGGCGATTTGGGTGGCTGTCATTTACGCGATTTTTACTTAGGTCAAACGCAGCACCTACGTACTGCCAGCTAAACCGAAACAGTTTGTTGCAAAATCAGATGCTGCCAGCGGCGGTCGGCTTATGTTCTTGTTAGGTTCTCAGTGGCAATGTGTATGAGAACATAAGGTGTTTTCAATGCCACAACGCTTTGCGCCGCTTGCGCCACCAAAACCTCGTCCTGCAGCGGTTTCCGCTCAGTTCATCCAAGCCCTGCCGATGGGTGAGCTATGTATTCTCGCACTGGTCGCGATGGTCGTGTTTGGGTTGATCTGATCTGTCTGCGATCAGCCGCTGCAGGCAATCGCACTCGTAGACAATGGCCACAGCGTGAACGCCCCGCCATCTTCAGCACGGCACGTCAAAATCGGGCGATTGTAGCCGTTGTTGTAGAACAGACACTCCACCACCACACCCGCTTGGCTGCCGGTCATAAGATTGACGATCTCAAACGCCGGGCCAAAGCTCATGCGCACCGGCACACCTGAACAAGCCGCAATCACCACGCCCTGCCCGTCCGCCGCAATCGTCACACGGTCATTTTGCAGCGCCGCAGCGCCGCCAGTGCGACCGACCCGCTCATAACTTCCGGCAAAATAAGACGGCCCGGGCGTGCCGGGTTTGGCCAACACGGGTCCGGCCAGCAAGCTCAAACCTATAAGCCATCCCAATTGTAGCTTCATTCTGCCAAAGCCTTTTCCAATTCTGGCCGGAAGCGTTGCAAATAATCATCCCCCACCATCGGCCCGATAAACTTGTAAGCAACCGAGCCATCACCGCGCAAAATGAACGTCTCGGGCGGCGCCGTCACCCCCCAATCCAGCCGCGTCTTGCCCTTCGGATCAAACGCAATCGCCGCAAACGGGTTGCCATCATCCGCCAAAAACGCCGCCGCATCATCGGCACGGTCCATCATATTGACACCCACCACATGAATACCCTCGGCCGCGAGCGCCTTCAACGTGCCATTCTCAGCCCGACACGGCGGACACCAACTCGCCCAGAAATTCACCACCGTCACCTTGCCGTCGCGCAGATCAGCGTCGGTCAGCGCCGGAAACCCCGGCAACACCCCCGCGTTCAAAGCCGGAGCCTGCTTGTTGATGAACACCGACGGCAGGTTCTCTGGGTCACTCCGCTGCATCCCCACATAAAACATTACCGCCAGCCCCGCGAACAACAGCGGCGGCAGATACATCAACCACTTACCCATTCGACTTCTCCACCTTAGCCGCATCTGCCCGCGCTTCAACCTCAGCCAATGCCCGCTTCACCCGCGCCGATTTCCATAACGACAGCGCCACCAGCACCACGATCAACGCAATCGACGCCGCATAAGACCCGATCACCGCCACCGCATATTTACCAAGTTCCATCATGCCAACCGCTCCCGCGCCAGCAGCGCCGCCACCCGCCGCGCCCTGATTTCCGTCCGCGTCCGCAGCAAAACCAGCGTCACGAACAACAGCACAAACCCCGCGATGCAGACATAGAGCGGTGAGGAATAAACGTCCGCCACATGCTCCTCGCGGTCCAGCGACAGGCTCGCGCCCTGATGCAGCCCTTGGTTCCAAAACAGCACCGCATAGCGCGACAGAAACGCGAACACCGACCCCACGATGCAAAGCACGCTCGTCAGATCAGCCGCCGTATCGGGGTCTTCGACAGCCTCCCACAGCGCGATATAACCCAAATAAAACAACGCCAAAATCAAAAACGAAGTCAGCCGAGGATCCCACGCCCACCAAGTCCCCCACATCGGCTGCCCCCAGATCGCCCCGGTCACCAGCCCAATCAGTGTGAACGTCAACCCCACCGGAGCCGCCGCTTTTGCCGACAAAGCCGAGACGTGATGCCGCCGGATCAGCCAGATCAGCGACGCCACCAGCATCATCATCCAAGCCGAAATCGCCATCATCGCCGCTGGCACATGCAGGTAAATGATCTTCACCGTAGAGCCAAACTTATCCGCATCCGGCGTGAAAAACACCCCCCAGACCAGCCCTGTTACCAGACAAATCAGCGCCGCCCCAGTCACCCACGGCAACAGCGCACCCGACGCCTGCATGAACCGCTTCGGGTTCGCATATTCCCAGATCGACATTGTCATCCCCATCTCAGCACCCGTCTTAGCACGTCAAACTCAGCGCAGGTTGACGCGGATTGCCGCAGCCGAGGCGAACGGCAGCAGCGCCACCGCCCCCGCCGTAATCGCCGCCAGCAGTGCCAAGGGCGTGCCTACCGCCAAACCCGCCCCGCCGCGCTTCACAACTTCGGCACCAAAAATCAACGTCGGCATGTACAAAGGCAGCACCAGCAGGCTCATCAACAGCCCGCCGCGCTTCACCCCCACCGTCAGCGCCGCGCCAAACGCCCCGATCACCGACAGCGCAGGCGTCCCCAGCGCCAAACTCAACACCAGCCAGCGATACCCCGCCGCATCCAAGTTCAACAGCAGCCCCAGCACCGGTGAGGCCAGCACCAGCGGCAGCCCGGTCACCAGCCAATGCGCCAGCGATTTCACCGCCACCACAGCCTCCAATGGCATCGGCGAGGTCGCAAGCAAGTCCAGCGAGCCATCCTCATAATCCAGCGCGAAAATCCGGTCGAGCGACAGCAAACATGCCAGCAGCGCGCCGACCCACAAAATCCCCGGCGCAATCCGCGCTAAAACCACAGGCTCCGGCCCCACCCCCAGCGGCACGATCACCGCCACCAGCAGGAAAAATGCCAGCCCGAGGCCAAAGCCGCCGCCCGCCCGCACCGCCAGCCGCAAATCCCGGATCAACAAAGCGATCATTCAAACGCCTCGTCAAACGCACCCATACGCCCGCCAGCCGCAGGGCTACGGGCTTTGAACGGTGTCAAATCCAGCACCTCGGCCTCTATCCCGAGATCAATGTGGCTGGCAATCAGCGCCGAGCCGCCACCCTCCAGATGCCGCGCCACCACTCTTGCGAACAACGCCACCGAGCCCGCATCCAGCGATACCGTCGGCTCGTCCATCAACCAAATCCTCCGCCCCGTCACCAGCAACCGCGCCAACCCCAACCGCCGCTTTTGCCCCGCCGACAGATGCGCCGCCCGCCTATCCGCCAGCGCCAGCAAATCCATCGCTTCCAGTGCCGCCGCCACCGATCCAGTGCCATGCGCCGCCGCCCAAAATGCGAGATTCTCGGCTACCGTCAGCACCGCTTTTATCCCATCAGCATGGGCGGCATAGGCCACTGCCTCCGGCGCTACCGTCACAGACCCCGCCAACGCGGGCTGCAACCCCGCCAAGCAGCGCAGCAACGTGGTTTTACCCACGCCATTTGGCCCGCGCAGCACCAAAGCGCGCCCCGGCAACAGCCGAAACGACACGCCTTCCAGCACAGCCAACCCACTCCGGGCCACCGCAAGATCGCTTACATGCAAAGCCATGCCCAACCCCTAACGCATCGTGCACGTTGCGAAAAGGCCCTGTGACAGCATGGTCTTTCGCCGCCTCAACGCTATAGTCCCCACCGAACAGGAGGCTCCCATGACCCTAACCACCACCACATTTGGCCGCACCGGCAAAACCACCACACGGCTCGGCTTCGGCGCTTGGGCCATCGGCGGCACTTGGGGCGAGGTTTCGCTCACCGACGCCAAAGCCGCCCTGCACGCCAGCCTTGATGCGGGCGTCACTTTCATCGACACCGCCGATGTTTACGGCGATGGCCGCTCCGAGCGCATCATCCGCGAAGTTTTAGCCGAACGCACAGGCGAGCGCCCCTTCGTCGCCACCAAAGCCGGACGCCGCTTAGACCCGCACACCGCCGAAGCCTACACCGGTCCGGCGATTGAGGCTTTCATCGACCGCAGCTTGCAAAACCTAGGGCTGGATTGCCTCGACCTCGTGCAACTGCACTGCCCACCGACCGCGGTTTATTCCAACCCGGCGATGTTCGAAGCCCTTGATGCGATCAAAGCCAAAGGCAAAATCGCGGCCTATGGTGTCTCGGTCGAAACCATTGACGAGGCTATGACGGCGATCAAAAACCCCGGCGTGGTGTCCGTGCAGATCATCTACAACCTGTTCCGCCAACGCCCCGCCGAGCAATTCTTCAAAGCCGCCAAAGCGCAAAACGTCGCAGTGATCGTGCGGGTGCCGCTGGCTTCTGGCTTGCTTACCGGCAAAATGAACGCGCAAAGCCAATTTGCCGCCGACGATCACCGCAGCTTTAACCGCGAAGGCGCTGCGTTCGACAAGGGTGAAACCTTCTCGGGCGTGCCCTACGACATCGCGCTGCAAGCTGTCGAAGAACTCCGCCCGTTGGTGCCGCAAGGTGCGGCGATGGCCGAGTTTGCGCTGCGCTGGATTTTGATGGAAGACGCCGTAACCGTCGTAATCCCCGGCGCTAAATCTCCGGCGCAGGCGCAAGCCAATGCGAAAGCCGATGCTTTGCCGCCGCTGCCGCCCGCCACAATGGAAAAAGCCCGTGAGATTTACACGCGCCTCATTGCCCCACAGGTTCACGCTTTGTGGTGATCTAAACCGGAAACAGGGCCGCTGCGATCCGGCGACCCTCGCCCAACAGCACGTTATAAGTCCGGCAGGCGGCGGGCGTGTTCATCGGCTCCACCCCAATGCCCTGCTCCTCCAGTGCTAGCCGAAAAGCTTTCGGAACAACGGAAACCTCCGCCCCCAGCCCCAGCAACAAAACGTCGATTTTGCCGACCAGTGACAGTGGTGCCGCCAAATCCTCAAAGCCGCCCCAAGCCCCGGCATCCCACGGCGTCACCAAATAGGTGCCACGCAACACATGGGTGCCGACCCGGAAAAACCCCGGCCCGTAGCTTTCAATCGCCAAAGCTGATCCGTAAGTGATCTCGGTCAGGCGCATCGCAACAGCCTTTCAACAAGGTGGCCAAACGTGCCGCCCTAAGGCGACACGCAACATTCAAGCGTCGATATTCGCGAACTCATGGTCCGACGGCTTGCCATTCTTCGGCTTTTCGCTGCGGTCGAGACCAATCATCAGCACGATGTTCTTGGCGACATAAACCGAGGAATACGTCCCCAGCAAAACCCCCATGAAGATCGCAAACGAGAAGCCCCTTATCACATCGCCGCCAAACACCATCATCGACCCCACCGCAATCAGCGTGGTGATCGAGGTCATCAGCGTCCGGCTTAAGGTTTCATTCACCGACAGGTTCATCACGTCCTTCAGCGGCATCGTCTTGTATTTAACCAAGTTCTCGCGCAATCGGTCAAACACCACCACGGTATCGTTGATCGAATAGCCCAAGATGGTCAGCAGTGCCGCCACGATGGTCAGATCGAACTTGATCTGAAACAGCGCGAAAATCCCCACCGTGATGAACACGTCATGCAGCAGTGCCAACACGCCACCCAAGGCAAACTGCCACTCAAACCGCATCCAGATATAGAGCATGATGCCAATGGAAGTCACCGTCATCGCCAAAATCGAGGTATAAACCAACTCGCCCGAAACCTTCGGCCCGACGGTTTCTTCCGAGACAAACTTGATCGCCGGGTCCAGCTTTACCAGCGCCGTCTTCACCGCCGTCAGCGCGTCCTCGCTCACCGCCTGATCCGCCTCCGCCGAAGATATCCGAATCATCGCCACATGCTGATCGGCGCGGAACGACGGATCGAACACTTCGGTAATCACCACATCGCCGACCGGCTGGCTCTCCACCGCCGCGCGGTAAGCCCCCACATCAATCGGCTGCGACGAATCGGTGCGCAACGTGGTGCCCCCCTTAAAGTCGATGCCGTAATTCAGCCCCTCGGTGCCCCAAAACACGAACGCCAGCAGCATCAGCAGCACAGAGCCGCCAAAGGTCAGCCATTGATGCCGGAAAAAGTCGAAGTTGGTCTTCTCGGGTGCAAGTCGCAAACGCCAAGCCATGAGGTATCTCCTTACACCACGATTTCGGTTGGCTTGCGCCAGTTGAACCACAATTCGATGATAAACCGCGTCACCCACAAAGCGGTGAACACCGAGGTGACAATCCCGATCCCCATCGTCACCGCAAAGCCACGCACCGGCCCGGCACCGAGGAAAAACAGCACGGCGGCGGTAATCATCGCCGTCAGGTTGGCATCGACAATCGCCGACATCGCCCGCTCATATCCGATCTCAATCGCCCGCGCCGTGGTTTTGTGGATGCGCAATTCCTCGCGGATACGCTCAAACACCAGCACGTTGGCATCCACCGCCATACCGATGGTCAGCACGATCCCGGCGATCCCCGGCAGCGTCAGCGTGCCGCCAATCGTCGATAGCACCGCGAAAATCATCACAATGTTGATCACCAGCGCGATATTGGCGAACAATCCGAACAACCCATAAGACGCGAGCATAAACAGCGACACCGCCACCATGCCGATAATCACCGCCACTTTACCCGCATCAATGCTGTCTTGGCCCAATTCTGGCCCGATGGTGCGCTCTTCCAGGAAGTTCATCTTAGCAGGCAACGCCCCTGCCCGCAAAAGCACCGCCAAATTGGTCGATTCTTCCAGCGTGAAATTGCCGGTGATAATCCCCGAACCGCCCTGAATGGCGCTTTGGATTGTCGGCGCCGAGATCACCTTGTCATCCAGCACAATCGCAAACGGCTGACCGATATTGGCCGAGGTATATTCGCCAAACTTCCGCGCACCCGAGACGTTGAACTTGAAGCTCACCGCTGGTCGCGAGTTTTGGTCGAACGACGGCTGCGCATCGGTCAATTCCTCGCCCGAAACCACCGGCTCATCGGCGACAATGTAATACACGTCCTTCTCATCCGACGAGGCCAGCAGCGAATTGCGTGGCCCCGGATCGGCGGCAGGATTGGTCGTCCGCCCCACCACAGTGTTAAACGTCAGCTTCGCCGTGGTGCCGATAATAGCCTTCAATTCCGCAGCCGAGCCCAAACCCGGCACCTGAATCAAAATCCGATCCGAGCCCTGCCGCTGAATGGTGGGCTCGCGCGTGCCGACCGCATCCACCCTGCGGCGAATGATCTCAAGGCTTTGCTGCATGGTGCGGGTATCCGTCGCCACCCGCTCGGGTTCTGACAGTTGCACCACAATCTCTTGGCCTTCGGTGGTGACTTCCAGATCTTTCTGGCCCACCCCGGTCAAACTGACCACTGGAGACGCGAGTGCCTGCACCTTGGCCACCGCCACCGCCAGCCCGTCCGCATTGCCAACCGAGACCCGCAGCACGCCCGGCACCGAAGGCATCCGGCGCACCGAACCCACCTGATCGCGCACATCGCGCAACGCGTCGCGGACTTCCGGCCACAGGCTGTCGATGCGTTGGGCGTAAACATCCGCGACCTGAACCTCGGCCAACAAATGCGCACCACCGCGCAAATCAAGCCCTAGGTTCACCACCGCATTGGGCAGAAACTCCGGCCAGCGCGCGAGTTCCGCGGTTTGCTCGGGTGTGGCCATCCCCGCTGCGGCGTCAATCGCCTTGACCGCATCGTTATGCGCCTCAACATCAGAGTAGAACAGATTGGGAAGCGAGGCGGCAATGCCCCAAGCGCAAAGCGCGAGGATCAATAGGCGCTTCCACAGCGGCGAATAGAGCATGATATTTGTCTCGAGTTAAAAGCGGGCCACGCGTTAGCAGTCGAAGCGAACCTCAAACAGCTTTCGCGGGTTCGGTCTTGTTCATCACCTGCGCAATGGTGTGACGCGGCATTTTCACTTTGACGCCCTCGGCAATCTCGACCTCAAGAATGCCATCTTCGCCGACCTTGACCACTTTGCCGATGATGCCGCCTTGCGTCAGCACCTGATCGCCACGTCGCAAGCTTTCAACCATGCCTTTAAGGTCTTTCATCTTCTTTTGCTGCGGACGGATCAGCAGAAAATACATGATGGCAAAAATCAGCACCAAAGGCAGGAACGAGGCAAAAGCCGAGCCTGCACCAGCAGCACCAGTGGTTTGGGCGAAAACGGGGGTCACGAACATGGAAGTCCTCTCTTTAGGGGATTTCCCCTGATTTGTCGGCGGGCACCCTATCGCCGCTGCTGCGGATAGGCAAGCCAACGCCGACCTAAGCGCAGCACAGCCTACTTGCAGCCCCCGTCTTGAATATTCTCTAAACTTTACCTAAAATTTTTCATCTACTCCTAAATATCCCACGGGAGTTTGAGGGTGTGAAACCCTCAATCCGCCAGCGTCACCCGCGCTACATCACAAAAACCGATTGACCCCCGGCACCCGCTGCAACGCAGCCGTCAGCAGCCAAGCCAACCCAAACGCAAACAGCGCGGCAAAACTGCGATCAACCGTCTCAGAGAACAGCTTGAACGCCACCAGCATCGTGGCGGGGTGCAAGAGATAAATCCCGAACGCATAGCCAGCCAGCCAAGTGGGCCAGCTTGCCTTGATATTCACCCGCCAGATCAACTCAAAAATCACCGCCACCAGCAGCATTTGCAGCGAGGCGAAATCCGGCGCTTGCGAATACAGAACGGCGCTGACCACCGCCGCCGCAGCGATTACCGGCCAGACCAGCTGCATCCTTTTGGCCACCGCCAACACTGCGCCAAACCAGAACAAAGGCAGCGAGAAAAACCATTGCGGCAACGGCTGCGGAAAGGTGTAAGGATTGATGAACCATGCCGCAGGGGCCAATTTTGCGTGCAACAGCCCAAGCGGCACCGAGACCAGCACCAGCAGCACCGCCGCGACATACATCCGTGCAGGCCGGTCAATAAAGCGCGACACCCACGGAATTGTGACCAGAAAAACCATCACGAACGGCAAAAACCACAGATGGATCGACGGCCCGATCAGCAGCGTCCACGGGTCCGTTAGCAGATGGAACGGCTCATCCGACACCACTTGATAGACCACCCAGTAAAACGCGCACCAAAACAGCCACGGCAACGCAATCCGCTGCGCCCGCGACAACCAAAACCGCTTGCCATCAGAGCGCTCAAACGAGCCAATCGCCAGATACGATGTCAGCACCAAAAACAGCGCCAGTGCCGTATAGCCAACATCGGCATAGGGCGCGCGCGCATGGTCCCACACAATGCCAAAAGCCGCGACAAACCGCGCAAGGTCCACCGATCGCCTGTAGCCCGCCTTCACTTCACTCGCAGCCACCTGATCCCTCATCCTTGCCGGTTGGGCTTAGTGCATTCCGCCGGTAGCGCCTAGGGCTTGTTGTGGCAACTATGCGTTCACGAACCAAGCCTAACCACACCGGCACGAAACAAGGCGATTTATCTGGGTCCGAGCGGCGCAAATTCGTTAACAAGTCCTCAACACCGTCCGCAAGCCTTTGAGATTACACGTCTCCAACCCCCGTCCACACGCGGACAAGCCTCCCTTCCCCTTCGCGACCAAATCGGGCATAACTCGGCCATTCTGATAGCAAGAGGCCAGCCATGCACGATATCCGCGCCATCCGCGAGAACCCAAGCGCCTTTGAAGCGGCCCTCGCACGCCGTGGCCTTACCGGCATCTCAACAGAAATCCTCACCCTCGACAGCGCGCGGCGCGCCAAAATCCTCGCGTCCGAAACCGCCACCGCCGCGCAAAACGCTGCCTCGAAAGAAGCAGGCGCTGCCAAAGCCCGCGGCGATGATGCCGAGTTTAACCGCCTGCGCGGCCTCGTCGCCGAGAAGAAATCCGAAACCGCCGCGATGACGCTGGAGGCCGATCAACTCGACCGCCAACTCCGCGACCTTCTGCTGACCATCCCGAACCTGCCCCTAGATGAAGTCCCCGATGGCCCCGACGAATCCGGCAACGTAGAAATCCGCCGCTGGGGCAGCCCGCGCAATTTCGACTTCATCCCACGCGAACACTTCGAGATCGCAGGCGTCAAACCCGGCATGGATTTCGAGACCGCTGCCAAACTCTCCGGCGCTCGCTTCGTCGTCCTGAAAGGCGCCGTGATACGAGTCCACCGCGCCCTGGCCCAGTTCATGCTCGACACCCATATCGAGGAACACGGCCTGCTTGAAACTTGGACGCCCGTTCTCGTCAAAGAAGACGCGATGTACGGCACCAACCAGCTGCCAAAATTCGCTGAAGACAGCTACCAGACCACAAACGGCTGGTGGCTGATCCCAACCTCGGAAGTCACCCTGACCAACACCGTCGCGGGCGATCTGCTGGATGAATCCGCCCTGCCGATCCGCATGACCGCCCATACCCAATGTTTCCGCTCCGAAGCAGGTTCTGCCGGCAAGGATACCAGCGGGATGCTACGCCAGCACCAGTTTGAGAAGGTTGAGATGGTCACCATCTGCACCCCAGACGCAGCCCTCGCCGAGCATGAACGCATGACCAACTGCGCCCAAGCCATCCTTGAGAAACTTGAAATCCCCTACCGCACCATCGTGCTCTGCACCGGCGATATGGGCTTTGGCAGCCAAAAAACCCACGACTTAGAAGCCTGGCTGCCCGGCCAAAACAAATACCGCGAAATCAGTTCGGTTTCCACCTGCGGCCAATTCCAAGGCCGCCGGATGAACGCCCGCTTCAAGGTGCCCGGTGGCAAGCCGGAGTTTGTCGCCACCCTAAACGGGTCCGGCCTCGCCGTGGGCCGCTGCCTGATCGCGGTGTTGGAGAACGGTCAGCAGGCGGATGGATCAGTGGAGTTACCAGCAGTTTTGCACCACTATCTTGGCGGGAAGACAAAAATAGCAGCATCGGGCGTTTTAGAATGAACTGAAAATCGGGGCGAGGCGTATCCCTACTATGAAACGCGTCATCCAGCCCGCCCTGCTTCTCGCCACGCTTGCTTTTGCGGTGGCACCTACCTTCACGCCGTCATTCCAAGGCTATGATCCGGCGAAGTTTCCGGTTCAGATTGAAAATCCGAGCGTGCAACCTGCGGGCTACGCCTTTGCGATCTGGGGGCTGATTTACCTGTGGCTGATCGCTCATGCCGCGTTCGGTCTGATCAAGCGCAGGGGTGTTCGCGCGTTCCTAAATCCCGCAGTGCCGCTGACACTTTCGGTGGTGTTGGGCACGGTCTGGCTGGCAATCGCTGCCGCCTCGCCGATCCCGGCGGCTGTGGCGATCATCGCAATGGCAGGCTTGGCGATCTATGCCTATGTCATCGCCGACCCCGTACAAGACCGCTGGCTGTTGTCCGCACCACTGGCGATTTACGCGGGCTGGCTGACGGCGGCCTCGGCTGTGTCAACTGGCGTTATCTTGGCAGGCTATGGCATTTTGCCAGACGCCACCGCGGCGCTGACAATGTTGGCGACTGTGCTGATCATCGCCGTTACCATCCAGAATATGCGCCCAAACCTGCCGATCTACGGCGCGACGATTGTCTGGGCGATCATCGGGATTGTCGTAGAAAACTGGGGCGTGAACCCAACTGTCGCCTACGCAGCGCTTGCCGGAGCAACGATCATGGCGCTGGTTACACTCGCTCAACTGCGTCGGCCAATGGCCAAATGACGCAATCATATTCCCCGCGGGGATAGACTTGTGTTTTTGAGCGAACTGGAGAGGTTTTCCACTACCTAGCGTAAGACCACCAAAAACACCAAAGCCGCTGGCCCTTATCGGAGCAGCGGCTTTTCTGATCTTCGCAGCAAAACTACTGCCCGGTGTTCTTGTCCTTGTGCTTCCGCAAGCGACTTGGCGTGTGGAACTTCGGATTGCGGAACGGGTTTTTATCCGCCTGCGACCGAAAGGTGATCCTGATCGGCGTTCCCGGCATCGCGAAATGCTCGCGCAAGCCGTTGACCAAATAACGGCGATAGCTGTCGGCCAGATCATCCGGGTGGCTGCACATCACGATGAATCCCGGTGGGCGCTGCTTCACTTGCGTCATATAGCGCAGCTTGATGCGGCGGCCTTGCGGCGCGGGTGGCGGATGGGATTCGACCATCGCGCCGAGCCAAGTGTTCAAACGGTTGGTCGGAATACGTTTGTTCCATACCGCATGAGCGGCGAGAATAGCGTCGTGCAAACGGTCCAGACCCCGGCCGGTTTTGCCCGAAACGGTAATCATCGGCGCGCCGCGCAACTGCGGCAGCAGACGCTCAAACATCTCTTTCAGTTCGGCCAGCTTCTCCTGCTTTTCGTCCTCAAGATCCCATTTGTTCACCGCAATCACTACAGCACGGCCTTCGGTCTCGGCGAAGTCGGCGATGCGCAAGTCTTGCACTTCAAACGGAATATCAACGTCGAGCAACACCACGACGACCTCGGCAAAGCGCACCGCGCGGATACCATCCGACACCGACAGCTTTTCCAGCTTCTCGTTAATCCGCGCGCGTTTGCGCATCCCCGCGGTGTCGAATATCTTGATCGGAGTGCCCATCCAGTCGGCCTTGACCGAGATCGCATCGCGGGTGATCCCCGGCTCCGGCCCGGTCAGCAGGCGATCATAGCCCAAAATCTTGTTGATCAGCGTTGATTTGCCAGCATTCGGGCGACCGATCACCGCGATCTGCAACGGTTTCTTCGCAGTCGGGCGGAAAGCCTCGATGTCTTCTTCCAGCTCAGCTTCTTCTTCTGACACATCAACTTCGGTGTCAGGCGTATTCTCGGCCTCACGTTCAGCGAATTCACCCTGAAGCGGCAGCAGCATACGGTAAAGATCGTCCATACCCTCGCCGTGCTCAGCAGAAATCCGCAAAGGCTCGCCCAGACCCAAAGCCCAGCCCTCAATAGCCCCAGCATCGCCGGCGCTACCTTCCGACTTGTTCACCGCCAAGATCACCCGCGCGCCTTTTTTGCGCAGGATGTCGGCGAAAATTTCATCCGAAGGCGTCACGCCCATACGGCCATCAATCACGAACAAGCTGACATCGGCCATATCCACCGCACGCTCGGTTAACCGCCGCATCCGCCCTTGCAAAGAATCGTCGGTGATTTCTTCCAAGCCCGCCGTGTCGATCACGGTAAAGCGCAGGTCTAAAAGCTTGGCGTCACCCTCACGCAAATCGCGCGTCACACCGGGTTGGTCATCGACCAACGCCAGTTTGCGCCCGACAAGGCGGTTAAAAAGTGTCGATTTGCCCACATTGGGGCGACCGACGATGGCAAGGGTAAAGCTCATTTCAGGCGTCCGGCTATAACTAAGCTGCTCCCATACACGGGAGCGCGCTTAACGGAAAGCGTGAAGTTGGCCGTTTCCACCCACCACGAACAGCAATCCTTGCGCCAAAGCCGGGGCAGAGGCGGCACCGCCGGGTATCTCGACGCTGTAAACCATGTTGCCATTGGTCGGATCAAAGCCGCGCAAGCTGCCATCGGACGATGCCACCACAATCCGCCCACCCGCCAGCACTGGCCCGTAATGCGCGTAGATCGCTTGGCGCTTCTTCGGCTTGGCCTTGACGTAATATGGCATCTCAACCGACCAGATCACCTGACCGGTGGCGGCATCAAGCCGCACCAAACGCGCCTCATCATTGACCACAAACACCGAACCACCAGCCACCAGCGGCGGATTCAACGCGCCCTCGTTAGCCGTCCAAATCCGCGCGCCCGTGGTCATATCAATCGCCACCGTGCGGCCAGCCGCCGTACCAAGATAAACCGTGTTGCCGACGATGACCGGATCACCCGTCACATCGCCCATAGCGGCATAACTGCGCCCCAACCGTTGCCCAGAGACGCCTGCGTTCCACACCGGATCGCCCGAAGCCGCCTGCACTGCCGAGATTTGGCCGCTGGCAAATGGCAACACCGCTTCATTGTCGCCCAAGCCAACCGAGGCCGAGCCGACCATACCGCTGGCATTCGGCGCACCCGGCTGTTGCCAGACCTGACGCCCGGTATCGGCGGATACCGCTAAAGCCGAGCCATCGCGGCCGATCGCATAAACCACATTGCCTGAAACGGTGGGTGCGCCGGTCAGCGGGCTGTCAAAGCGTTGCCGCCACGCAATGCCGCCAGTGCTGGCATCCAGTGCCACCAACTCGCCGTAGCCCGAGGTCGCATAAACCCGGTTGCCCTGTGCGGCCAAACCGCCGCCAACCACGGAACTGCCCTCACCCGACTCGGGCGCGATACTGGCGGTCCACAGCGGCGCACCGCCCGTCGAGACAGCCGACACCCGCTCTGCCGCGTCCATTGTGAAGACCCGACCGCCAGACACCACTGGCGAGGCTGCGATACGCGCGCGTTTGCTGTCGCCTGCGCCAATGTTGACGCTGAACACCCGTGCCGGATTGGCCGACAACGCGCCGTTGCCGGACGCATGACGGGCATTGCCACCGCGATGGCTCCATTCCGCGTTGGCCGAAGCCGCGGGCAGCGAGATCGGCACCGAGAAATTCGCAGGCCGATCCGAGGGCGCTACCGGCGCAGCCTGCCCTTCAACCGCAATTGAATCCTCAAGCGGCGTGCGCACCGGGAAGCGTTCCCCTTGCAGGATCACGTCTTTTTCGCATCCCGCCAGCCCGATGCACAGCATCAGCCCCGCCATCCCGATCTTGCCGCTGTTCATCACGCCCGAGGCTCCCACATTCTTCACAGTCTTGCCGCAGGTGCTTGCGCACCCCATCAGGCCGCCTTAACCCGCATCCACGCCGAGGTCAGCCGCAGCACCCGCCGCAGGCACGGTTTCGGGCGGAGTGCCGCCCAAAGCCGTAATCATCTGTCCAGCGCGCTGCCGCATACCTTGCGGTGCATCCTGATCCTGCATCAGCGCGGCCAGTGCTGCAATCGCCTCGTCAGTCTTGCCGTCTTCAACCAGCAGATACGCCAACTGCTCGGCGGCCAAAGTCCGAAACGCCCGCCCCGGCACCGCAATCGACTCGAGCGCCGCGCGACGGTCTGCAATGGGTTGATCTTTGCCGACCAGCATCACCCGGCGCAAGGTCGCGAGATCGCGGTAAATCTGCGGCTGCGCCTGATCAGCGATCAGCACATCCAAAGCCTTCAACGCCGCCGCCTTGTCGCTGCCCGCATCAGTCGCCAGCATCAACTGCTTCAGCGCCACCTGACCTTCATCCGCAGGCACGCTTGCGATCGCTTCGGCGCGATCTTCCGGCGCGCCGAGGTCAACCGCATCCAGCATCGCATCGCCGAAGCTTTGCGCGCGCGCCGCTTCACGTGCCTTGCTCCACTCGGTATAGGCCGCACCGCCCACCACGCCGATCACCAGCAGCCCGCCGATCCAGCCATATTTGCGGAACATCGCAAACAGACGGTCGCGGCGCACCTCGTCGGTGACCTCACTGATAAAGCTGTCCGGATTGCTCACGCTGGCCTCTCTTTCGTGCCCCACGCCCGCGCGCAAGGTTGCTGCCGCCTGTCTTACAGGCAAAGCCCGCAACTTGCCAAGCCCCGCGACCGCTTAACCCAAGCACTGACCGGCCAAATCGAAGCCGAGGCACTCGACACCTCTCCAAAGCCTACCCGAGAAACGGGCAGAGCCATACTCAAGCCGCCTCTGCCGCTTCTTCATCCGCCGATTGCCGCGCCCACATCGCGCTATATTTACCGTCACGCGCCAGCAGCTCGTCATGGGTGCCGCGTTCCGTCACGACGCCGTCCTCCAGCACCAGAATGCAGTCAGCATCGGCAATGGTCGAAAGCCTGTGCGCAATGGTAATGACCGAGCGGCCCTGCCCCATCTCACGCAGGCTTTCCTGAATGCTCATCTCGGTCTGTGTGTCCAAAGCCGAAGTCGCCTCGTCCAGCACCAAGATCGGCGGGTTTTTCAACAACGTCCGCGCAATCCCGACCCGCTGCTTCTCGCCACCCGACAGTTTCAAGCCACGCTCGCCCACCGTGGTCGCATAGCCATCCGGCAGTGACATGATGAAATCGTGGATCTTCGCCGCCTTCGCAGCTGCAACAATCTCGGCCTCAGTCGCACCCGCGCGGCCATAAGCGATATTGTAATGCACGGTATCATTGAACAAAACCGTGTCCTGCGGCACCACACCGATCAGCCCGTGCAGGCTCGTCTGCGTGATGTCGCGCAAGTCCTGCCCGTCAATCCGAATACTGCCGCCTGTCACATCATAAAACCGGAACAACAGCCGCCCGATGGTAGATTTCCCCGAGCCCGAAGGCCCGACCAACGCATACCTTTGCCCCGGTTTCAGCGTAAAACTGATCCCCTTCAGGATAGGCCGCGACGGATCATAGGCAAACCGCACATCGTCAAACACCACCTCGCCGCCCGTCACGCGCAACGCCGCAGCCCCCGCCTTATCAGTAACTTCCTCTGGCTGGCCGAGCAGATGAAACATCGCCGCCATATCAACCAAAGCCTGCCTGATCTCGCGGTAAACCGTGCCGAGAAACCCCAAAGGCATGGTGATCTGCACCATATAGGCGTTGACCATCACAAAATCCCCGACGGTAAACTGCCCGGCTTCCACGCCATAAGCGCTCATCACCATTACCAAAATGAGCCCGGTGGTGATGATAAAGCTTTGCCCCATATTCAGCACCGACAGACTTTGCCCGGTGCGCACCGCGAAGCCTTCATAACCCGCCATCGCCGCATCATAACGCGCCGCTTCCAAAGCCTCGGCGTTGAAATATTTCACGGTTTCAAAGTTGAGCAGGCTGTCAATCGCCTTCTGATTGGCGTCGGTATCCTGCTCGTTCATCTTACGGCGAATCTCGACCCGCCATTCGGTGACCATGAACGTGTAGGTGATATAGATCGCAATCGTCACCATCACGACCACAGCATACTGCCAGCCGAAATACAGCGCGAAGATGATGGACACCAACGACAATTCCAAAATCAGCGGCCCGATAGACAGCAACATGAAGCGCAACAGGAAATCGACGCCCTTCACCCCGCGCTCAATCACCCGGCTCAGACCCCCGGTTTTGCGCGTGATGTGGTAGCGCATCGACAACCGGTGAATATGCGTGAACGTCTCCAGCGCCAGCTTGCGCAACGCCCGTTGACCGACCCGCACGAACACCCAATCGCGAAACTCGCCAAACGCCACCGAGCCGAACCGCGCCAGCCCGTAAGCCACCGTCAGCCCAATCGCGCCAAGCCCGAGCACAGTCGCCGCATCCGGCGTGCGCCCAACCAAAGCATCCACCGCCTGCTTATACATGAACGGCATGGTGATAGAGATCAGCTTTGCCCCCAGCAGGAACAGCAAAGCCAGCACGACCCGCACCTTCACCGCAGTCTCACCCGCTGGCCAAAGATAAGGTGCCACCCGCTTCATCGTCGCCCAACCCCCGGCGTGGCCGTCGTTGTCTGCGGTCTTTGTGGCCTTGATCGTCGCCTTACGCATCTTCGCGTCCCTTGTCCCCAGATCAGCCAGATCGCCAACCCGCATTGTCGAAAGCCACTTATTCCCTACGCTCGGGTTGTTCAATGACATGGGGCAGGGAAACGTCAGCGAGCGACGGCCAACAAGACCAATCCAACCGGCGTCGCTCTCGCGCGTACCACCTGGGCCGATGCTGATCATTGGAAAATTGGCTGATGCGATTTCGCGATCAGACCGAACTCCAAGATAAGTCACTCCAGATGTGGCGTTTAATCGCCCGCGCCCGCACGCGAAAAACCACGTGCGCCCTGCGGATTCTGCCCTAACTACTCCGCCTTAGGTATCGTAAAGACTTGGCCCGGATAGATCAGATCGGCATCCTTTATCTTGTCGCGGTTGGCCTCGAACACCTGAACATACATCACGCCGTTACCAAAGTTTTGCTGCGCGATCCCCCACAGAGTGTAACCCGGCTGCACCGTGACCGTCACCAACGCAGCCTTCGCCACATCCGCGTCAGCCGCCTTTGGTGCAGCTTCGCTTACATCAGCGGCTGGTCCGATCATCGGCACCACATCTGTCGCAGCAATATCGGCCAAATCCATAGCGTCTGCCCCCGAAGCCTCAGCCTCCGCAGGCGCATCTCCAACAGCCGGAGCCACAGCGATCATCTCCGCAGGCTCGGCAGCCGCACCCGAGGCCGCAGCCAAAGCCTCCAACGTTTCGCGTTTGAACGGAGTTTCAAACCGTGAGGTCACGCTGCCGTCCGGTGCCAGTTGATCGACCCGCAACGTATAAATGCCCGCCGCCACATCCTGCAACGTCGCAGCCCAAGCCCCATCCGAGCCCGCCGCAACATCAGCCACCGCCGTGCCATCCAAATACACCCGTAGCGCTGCCAACCCTTGCGCACGTCCGCCCAACATCACCGCACCATCGGGCGCATAGCTGATCGTCTCAACCGCGACATTTGCTGCAACCTCGGCAGGCACATCGCCCGCAGGCTGCAAAACCTTCACCCCGTCAGGCGCAATCAGCACCGCCGCCGGAGCCTGCAACATATCCGCAGATCCAGTCGCAGAACCAAGCTCCGGCACGTCCGTCGGGGCCAGCGCCACAGTCTCAACCCCGTTTAGCGCAACGCCGTCTAGGCCAACGGCCTGCAACGACAACATGCGTGCCACCGGGCTGGGGCTCACCTCAAACAACGCGGCAAATTTGCCCTGCCCGTTCGCGACAGCCTTGGCGATCTCAACTCCGTCTACCTGCAACGACACCGCAGCCCCCGGAGCAGCCGCCCCCGCCACGGTCGCAGCCCCGTCAGGTGCCACCCGCACCACGTCAAAGCTCGGCGGCGCGGCTGCGTCAGTAACCGCATTCGGTGCTGCATTTTCAGCCGATACCGCATCAGACGGTGCCGCAGTCGGCGCATCGCTTGCAACCGCTTCAACAGGGGCTGCATCTGGCGCAGACGCATCGGCTGCATTCGTTTCCGCAAGCGCAGCCTCCGCCAGCGGTGCAGCCATTTCAGTTGCATCGGCCGCTCCCGCGTCGATGGGCGCTGCATCTTTTACAGCCGCCACAGGTGCATCGCCCTCAATCGCTTTTAGAGGCGCACTTTCAACCCCTGCGACCTTCGCAGCAGGCGCAACCACCGCAACCGGCTGCACGGCCTTTGGAACAGCATCTTCCGGACCCCGCGCGAAACCGAAGTATCCAGCCACGGCCACCACAGCCGCCCCCGCCGTCATAATCCCGATCCGCGCGCCCGCGCTCAACGCATTCCCGCCAGCCATCGCTTCCCCCCGCAAGTTCAAAGCCTGTTTTGCGGCCCTTCATTATTTACTATGGAACCTCTATATCAGGCGTCAACGCAACATTTTTCGGATAGATATGCCCATGGCCCGTGCGCTTCGTTCGATCTGTGTCTTCTGTGGCGCGCGACCCGGCCTCAATCCTGCCCATGTGACGGTCGCCCGCGCGCTCGGCACAGCCATCGCCGCCGAGGGATGGCGGTTGGTGTTTGGCGCAGGAGATGTCGGTTTGATGGGCGAAGTCGCCCGCGCCGCCCAGACCGCCGGAGCACCGACCTTCGGCGTGATCCCAACGCATCTGATGGGAGCAGAGCGTGGCAAACACGATCTGTCGCAACTGGTGATTACCGAAGACATGCACGAGCGCAAAAAGGTGATGTTCATCAACTCTGACGCCATCGTGGTGCTGCCCGGCGGTGCGGGTAGCTTGGATGAGTTTTTTGAGGTGCTGACTTGGGCGCAAATCGGGCTTCACCGCAAGCCGATCTACCTTTTAAACTCCGAGGGCTACTGGAACCCGCTGATCGCCCTGCTCGATCACATCGTGGCCGAGGGCTTTGCCGATCCATCGGTGAAAGGCTTTTTTACCGCAGTTCCCGACGTGCCTGCGCTGACAAACGCCTTGCGCACCGCACTATCCTAGCTCGCAACCTCTCGCCTACGACAAATCCACCACGGTAATCTCTGGCGGCACACCAAACCGAATTGGCAGACCCGAGCAGCCAATGCCGCCCGACACCACCAGATCGCGCATCCCCTCGCGGAAATGCCCATAATCAAACCGCTGCCCGAACCGCGACGGCACCACCGGAGCCCACGGCCCAAACCGTACCTGTCCGCCATGGGTATGCCCCGAAAGCGTCAGCGCCACCCGGTCCGGCACGGTGACAAATTGATCAGGCTCATGCGCCAACAAGATCGCCGGATCGTAGCCACTCATCTGCGCGACCACGCCCGGCACATCTGACATGCCGATGATATCGCGGCGATTTTTGCGCTGAAAACACGATTGGCTCTCGGTGCCACCCAGCCAAAACGCCGTGTCACCCTGCCCCAGCTTCACCGCGCGATTGGCGAGAACCTTAATCCCTGCAGCCTCCAACGCCAGCTGTGTATGACAAGGCCCAACCTTGCGCGCCAAAGCTTGCGGATCGTCCCACCAATCATGGTTGCCCGTCACTGCATAAACCCCAAGCGGCGCCCGCAATCCCGCCAAGATCGGAGCCACCACATCAATCGGCACAATGCGCCGCTGAAACTTATGCGTTGCGCGGTAGTCGCCCATCAGTGCAATCAAGTCAGCGCCTTGCGCATTGGCAACCTCGACCACTTGCGCCACGCGGCCCTCATCCATGCCAAAGCCGCAGGCGTGCAAATCCGCGACCATCGCAATCCGCAAGCGCTGACCGCGCCGCCACCCCGGCGGCTGCACAGCCCAATTTTGCACCCGCAACTGCCAAGCCGCCTCAGCCACTGCATAGCCGCCCACGAAAAAGCCTGCCAGAGTTCCCCCCAGCAGGCCCTTCAAAAATCCTCGACGCGAGAGCATCGCCGGTCGGCAGTTACAGCTTGGCCGCAACCGCTTCCCAGTTCACCAACTTCTCAAGGAAGTTCGACAGATAAGCCGGACGTTTGTTGCGGAAGTCGATGTAGTAGGAGTGTTCCCAAACATCGCAGCCGAGCAATGCAGTCTGACCAAAGCACAGCGGATTGACGCCATTTTCGGTCTTGGTGATCTTCAAGCTGCCGTCTGTATCCTTCACCAGCCAAGCCCAGCCCGAACCAAACTGACCCGCGCCCGCCGCTGCGAAATCTTCTTTGAACTTGTCGATCGAGAAGAAGCTTTCCTTCAACGCAGTCTCCAAAGCTCCCGGCATAGCCTTCGACTCGCCCGGCCCCATCACCTCCCAGAAATGGGTGTGATTCCAATGCTGGCTCGCATTGTTGAAGATGCCGCTCTGCGCCACCGAACCGGCCACATAAGTGCCTTTAACGATATCTTCCAGAGACTTGGATTCCCATTCGGTGCCAGCAATCAGCTTGTTGCCGTTATCGACATAGGCTTTGTGGTGAATGTCGTGGTGGAATTCCAGCGTCTCTTTAGACATGCCAAGCGACGCCAGCGCGTCATGCGCATAGGGAAGATCGGGAAGGGTAAATGCCATCGGAGTAACTCCTGTTCAGATGTGCGTTACGCTCTATAAGTGGCTTTGCGCCGCGAAGGTCAAGAGCAAGCCTTGGCATTTGCTACTTCTTGCACGCCTTATTGCCGAGCCTCACTTTTGAACAGTGCAATGCCCCTCGCTGGAGAATTGGTTATCATAGCCCACGGGCGTCACCGACAGCGAAAGCTTGCCATCTGCCTTGATCCGAGCGCGAAATTGCCAAGAAGTCGTGTCGGTTGGGCCTTTCAGCGATTTAAGCCGCCAGTCGAACACCGTGCGCACGTCGCTTTCCGACTGCAACTTGCCCTGAATTGGTTTGCCTACCGTGTCCATGATGATCGGATCATTGACCAACACCTCACCCGAGGCTTTATCGTACGAGATCACATATTCGGGCTGAATAACGGAATCCCTGCGACCTTTCTCCGGTTTGCAATCATATACCACCGGCTTGGCGAAAACCGCCGTCGCACTCATTACCATCGCTGTCGCAACAGCAAAACCCATTCCACGAAATGCCATCTGGCCGATCCCTATAATACATGCGCCTACCAGAGCGCAGCGGGTGTATCGACGTCAAGGCATTAATTTACTGATTTTCCTCAATAAACTTCACTGCCCTTCGTCGCGGAATGGCTCAGCAGACCCATCATATACCCCGCGACCGAGCGGAAGCAGACAACCGTATAACCGTCGCCGTCTTTCCAGAACGCCGCAGCCACCTGAGCCGCCCTTGTCCGGCGCAGCTCTTTCGGCCCCAAAGTCGCGAAATCCACTGGCGAAAGCTTGGCCAAAACCTGATCGGCCTTTGCGCCTTCGACACGAAACACCGCGCGGGCATCCGACAAAGTCACCGCAAGATGATGCTGACCGGCCAGCGCCTCGGCAATCGCCGCCAGCGCCGCATTGGTTTCCGCATACGGCAGCAGCAGCAGATATTCGTCCGGGCTCATCCAGCCAGCCGCCTTATCGCCCGCAATCTCAATCTGGCGCTGACCCGGAACGCCCAGACCCACCGCCGCCAGGATAGCCGCAGCCAACCCCGGCAGATCAGACTTCGCCCGCAATGAGATCATCCCAACCGGGCCAATCTCACGCACCTTCGCAAAGCCGTCGAAAGCAACCTGTCCCAACGCACTGACCACATTAGACATTTTGCTTCTCCCCGTCTTTGTCATAAAATACCGGATCGACCACTTTGGCCTTCACAACCCCGCCGGTGATCGTGGTAAACTCCACCACATCGCCCAGCCGATCCATGCCACCCTTGATCAATCCCATCGCAATACCGCGCTTTAACGTCGGCGAATGATAGGTCGAGGTCACCCGGCCTTGCGTGTTGCCCTGCCCGTTCGCATTCTTCCCAGCCGACGGAATATAAGCGCCGTCCTGAATAACCGAGCCGTCCAAAGTCTCAAACCCGGCCAGCTTCCAACGGTCAGGGCTTGCCAAGAAATTGCGCTCCTGCCCACGTTTGCCGAGGAAATCCGCCTTCTTCTTCGAGATCGCCCAGCCGAGGTTCAAATCCTGCGGAATAATCGTGCCGTCCGTCTCGTCGCCGATCATGATAAAGCCCTTTTCGGCCCGCATGATATGCAGTGCTTCGGTGCCATAACCCATCGCGCCAAACTCAGCGCCAGCCGTATGCAGGGCTTCCCAAAACGCCAGCCCCATGCTCGCCGGAACTGCTACTTCGTAAGACAATTCGCCCGAGAAACTGATCCGGTAAATCCGCACCGGGAAACCACCCAACGTGCCATCAGCCCATTGCATGAACGGCAGTGTCTCTTTCGACACATCCATACCGCCCATTTTCTCCAGCAATTTCCGAGCGTTTGGCCCGACAACCGCGATCTGCGCCAGTTGTTCCGTCACATTGGCGGTATATACCTGCCAATCCCACCACTCACATTGCAGCCAATCCTCCATCCAAGCATGAATACGGTCCGCGCCGCCCGAGGTCGTATGGCAAAGCCAGGTATCCGCATCAATCCGCGCCACAACACCGTCGTCCGACAGAAAGCCCTGCTCGGTACACATCAGCCCATAACGGCACTTGCCGACCGGCAAAGTGCTCATCACGCCAGTGTAAAGCATGTCCAGGAACTTCCCCGCATCCGGACCTTTGACGATGATCTTACCGAGGGTAGAGGCATCGAGCAGCCCCAAATTACTCCGCGTATTCAACACCTCACGATGCACCGATTGCTCGTGATTTTCACCCGGACGCGGGAAAGTATACGGCCTGCGCCACAGCCCAACCGGCTCAAAATACGCGTGGTTTTTCTCATGCCACGCGTGCATCGGCGTCTTGCGCAAAGGTTGGAATATATCCCCCCGCGACTCGCCAGCCAAAGCCCCCAAAGTCACCGGAGCGTAAGGCGGCCGGAACGTCGTGGTGCCAACCTGCGGTATTTCTTCATGCAACGCATCAGCTAACACCGCCAGCCCGTTGATATTGCTCAACTTACCCTGATCTGTAGCCATGCCCAAAGTCGTATACCGCTTGGTATGCTCAACCGAGGAATACCCCTCACGCGCAGCCAGTTGCACGTCAGAAACCTTCACATCGTTCTGATAATCCAGCCACATCTTAGCCTTCAACGCAGGCCCAGCCCCCTGCGGCATGATCCAGACGGCCTCCATATCCGCCTCAGACACCGCATCGGCCACCGCAGCCACAGCTTCCACCGTGAACCCGGCAGCCATCGCCGCCGCTTGGCCACCCTTGGCCGCATCGACCAACACGTCAGCCGCCGTCATCGCACCATTGGCATTACCCACCGGCACCACCATCGCCAAACCATCCGCGCCAGTCGGCGGACGAGCCGCATCAGGCCGGAAATGCGCGTGGGTCTTGTCCCAGATCAGCTTGCCGCCGCAATGGCTCCACAAGTGAACCACCGGAGACCACCCCCCCGACATCGCCACTGCATCGCAGGAAATTTCCTCCAAAACAGCGCCTTCGCCAGCTTGCACACAAAGCGACACACCCGAGACTCGCTTGCCGCCCTTAACCTTGGCAATCGCGCGACCAGCCTCAATGCGTATCCCCATCGCGCGCGCTTTCGCAGGCAGATCGCCCGTCACCGAAGCCCGAGCATCAACAATACAAGGCACCGCCAGCCCCGCCTGCTTCAGCGCAATCGCCGTCCGGTACGCATCATCATTGTTGGTGACAACAACCGTGCGATCACCCGGGCTTACCGCGTAATTCACCACATAATCGCGCACCGACCCCGCCAGCATCACGCCCGGAATATCATTGCCCGCAAACGACAATGGCCGCTCAATAGCCCCCGTCGCCGTGATGATCTGGCTAGCGCGAATACGCCACAACCGATGCTTCGGCCGCCCATCACCCGGCGTCGTATCGGAGATCTTTTCCTCCGCCAGCACATAGCCGTGGTCATAAACCCCGGCACCCATCGTGCGGAGCCGCATCGTCACATTGTCCATCGCTGCAAGGGCTTGCACGGTGGAGTTAATCCAAACATCCGCAGGCTGACCCTCAATCACCTCGCCATCGACAGGCGCGCGACCGCCCCAATGCGCCGACTGCTCCAGCAACATCACCCGAGCGCCCGAAGCCCCCGCCACCAGCGCCGCTTGCAGACCCGCAATGCCGCCACCGATCACCAGCACATCGCAAAAGCTGTAGGTGTACTCATAACGATCCGCATCCCGCGCGGTCGGCGCTTTCCCAAGCCCAGCCGAGCGCCGAATGATCGGCTCAAACACATGCTTCCACGCAGCCCGCGGCCACATGAAGGTTTTGTAGTAAAACCCACCCGGCAAAAACCTTGCGAGGGTGTTGTTAATCACCCCCACGTCGAACTCCAGCGAAGGCCAGTGGTTCTGGCTCGCCGCCTCCAGCCCGTCGAACAACTCGGTCGTAGTCACGCGCTGGTTCGGCTCAAACCGACCATCACGACCCAAACCGACGATTGCGTTGGGTTCTTCCGGCCCCGCCGCCACCAGCCCACGCGGGCGGTGATATTTGAAACTGCGGCCCAGCAACATCTGGTCATTCGCCAGCAGCGCCGCCGCCAGAGTATCCCCCGAAAGCCCGCGCAACCTCTTGCCGTTAAACGAAAACTCTTGCGGAGCCGAGCGGTCGATCAGACGGCCGCCTTTGGATAACCGGGTGCTCATTTGTAACCATTCCAGTCCGGCCGCTTGGCCTTAATCTTGTCTTGCAGATCAGCAGGAGGCGTCGAAGATTGCGCCGCATAGGTGCCGAACACCTCTAGCGTCGCCGTATCCCGCGCCGCCAAAAACCATTTGCCACAGCCGTAAACATGCCGCCAACGCTCAAAATGCACGCCTTTGGGGTTCTTCCGCGCGAACATGTAATCTTCGAACTCGGTGTCCGACGCCCCCGGCCCGAACCGCTTCAAATGCGCCTCGTATCCCGGCGTAAGCTCAGTTTCCTCGGCTTTGACGCCGCAATACGGACATTCCAGAATCAGCATAGCGTCATCCCTTTTGGCGAATTTTTCGTAAAAAGCGCAGGCCCGACAGTCCGCGAAAACGACAAAAGGGCGGGCACCCTAAGATGCCCGCCCAAAAGTGTGATCTGAGATATAGCCCGCAGGCCCGAAAAGTTACGGGTTGGTTGCGGGAGCGGCAGGTGTTGTGGTTGCCGGAGCAGTATCAGCAGGCGCTGTTGGTGCAGTTTCGGTTGGCGCAGTTGCCGAGCCGGTGTCTGCCGGAGCAGTTGCAGTCGGTGCCGTGTCAACCGTAGCCGGAGCGCCAGCGTCTGGCGAGGTGTCAACGGACCCCGAATTTGTCGAGCCGTTTTCAGTCGAGCCGTCGGTAGTGGCCGTTCCCATCGGCGTGCTGTTGCCAAAAACAAACCACAAGACCAGAGCGATAACCACCACGATCCCACCGATGATAAGCGGCAGGTTGTTGGCAGGCTTGGAGTTGTTGATGTTAACGTCGCGTTGGGGCGGCGTGCGATATTCGTCAGCCATGTCGCTGTCTCCTTACATAACAAATATGCAGGCCCAACGCGGCTAGAGACGATTTGGTTCCCAAAAGCGGTAAAAAGTTGCACCTTAAAAACCTGCATTAGTGCGCGACCCCGGCCGCCACTGACTCGTCAATGAACTGGCCTTCCTTGAACCGCCACATGTTGAAGGCTTCCGCCAAAGCCCCCGGCTCGCCCTTCGCCATCAGCTCTGCCATTGCCCAACCCGAGCCCGGAATGGCCTTGAAGCCGCCCGTCCCCCAACCGCAGTTGATGAAGCAATTCCCCAGCGGCGTCTTGGAAATGATCGGCGAGCGATCCCCGGTCATGTCAACAATCCCGCCCCATTGCCGCAGCATCTTCAGGCGGCTGATCATCGGGAACGTCTCAATCAGCGCCCGCAGAGTTTCCTCGATATGGTGGAAACTCCCGCGCTGGGTGAAGTTGTTAAACCCGTCGGTGCCGCCACCGATCACCATCTCACCCTTATCAGATTGCGACATATAGCCGTGCACGGTGTTGGCCATCACCACCACATCCATGCAGGGCTTGATCGGCTCTGACACCATTGCCTGCAAAGCCACAGCCTCAATCGGCAGCCGGAACCCAGCCATTTCAGCAACTTGACCGGAATGACCTGCCACCACCACGCCGAGCTTATTACAGCCTATATAACCCTTGGTCGTTTCAACCCCGGTCACAACCCCGGCTTGAGAGGTCACGCCCTTAACTTCGCACTGCTGGATAATATCCATGCCCATCGCCGAACAGGCCCGCGCATAGCCCCACGCCACTGCATCATGCCGCGCCGTGCCACCACGCGCTTGATACAAAGCGCCAAGGATCGGATAACGCGGACCGTCGATATTGATGATCGGCACCAGTTCCTTAACGCGCTGCGGCGAAATCCACTCGGTCGAGACACCCTGCATGTTATTGGCATGAACTGTGCGCAGATAGCCGCGCACCTCGTGATGGGTCTGCCCCAGCATCAGCAACCCACGCGGACTGAACATCACGTTGTAGTTCAAATCCTGCGACATCGTCTCATAAAGGCTGCGCGCCTTTTCGTAGATCGCAGCCGAGGGGTCTTGCAGGTAGTTTGACCGAATAATCGTAGTATTCCGCCCGGTATTGCCGCCGCCGAGCCAACCCTTTTCGATGATCGCCACATTGGTGATGCCGAAGTTCATGCCCAAGTAGTAAGCCGTCGCCAAGCCATGCCCGCCAGCGCCAACGATCACCACATCATAGTGCTTTTTCGGCGCGGGCGCTGCCCAAGCCTTCTCCCAACCCAGGTGATAATTCAGCGCCTCTTTGGCGATGGCAAAAACCGAATAGCGTTTCATGGGCTGGCCCTCATAACTTGACCCCGCTTATCGCGTGATCCCTGCTTTTATCCCGCGACGGCAGCGGCACAATCGGGAAAATTACGACACGGGCGGCGGTTTTGAACCAGTCACGCGCTTTGCGACCGATTGCCCCCTTTTGTGGCAGGCGCAAACCGCTTACATCGGGGCGACTGGCAAGGGGCGGATAATGCAAGATTGGATCTTTTGGGCGGCAGTCGTGGCGCTCTCTATAGGAGTGGCGGCAATCCTGCTGCAATCCTTGCGCAGCAACGATGCCCATACCGACGACTCCGCCCTGAAAGTCTACCGCGATCAACTGTCCGAAGTTGACCGCGACCTCGCCCGCGCGGTCATCTCTGCCCCCGAAGCGGAACGCCTGCGCACCGAAGTCTCGCGCCGCCTGCTCGATGCCGACCGCGCCCAACAAGCCGCACCCATCTCTGGCGGCAAAGGCAAAATCTGGCCCGCCGCCGCAGCCATCCTGCTTGCAGCCTGCGCAGCCCTTTATACCTATGACCGCGTAGGCACCCCCGGCTACGCCGACCTGCCACTAACAGACCGTCTAGCCCTCGCCGATCAAGCCTACGCTGCCCGCCCCAGCCAAGCTGAGGCCGAGGCCGCAGCCTCGCCACCGCTCACCGCACCGCAGCCTGATGCCGAGTTCACCGAGCTGATGGTCAAACTCCGCGCCGCCGTGCAAGCCCGGCCCGACGACCTGCAAGGTCTTGCATTGCTGGCAAAAAATGAAGCGCAACTCGGCAACTATGTCGCTGCCCGCATGGCGCAACAACACTTGCTGACCCTGCTCGGTGACAAAGCCAGCGCCGAGGATCACGCGGGCCTTGCTCAAACCATGATCTTTGCCGCGAACGGCGTTGTCACGCCCGAGGCTGAACAACACCAGATCCGCGCGCTAAAGCTTGACCCCACCAACCCGCTCGCCCGCTATTTCTCGGGCCTGATGTTTGCCGAAATCGGCCGCCCCGACCGCGCCTTTGCTTTATGGGAGCCGCTGCTGCGCGAAGGCCCGGCAGATGCGCCCTGGATCGCGCCGATCCGCGGTATGCTACAAGACACCGCGGACGCGGCAGGCATCAAATACCAACTCCCCGCCCTGAAAGGCCCGACCTCCGAAGATGTAGCCAACGCGGGCGCACTCTCCGCCGCCGACCGTCAAGCCATGATCAAAGGCATGGTCGATCAACTTGAAGCCCGCCTGACCACCGAAGGCGGCCCAGTCGAAGATTGGGTCAAACTGATGACCTCCCTCGCGAAATTAGGCGAAAAAGAGGACGCAAAGGCCGCATATGAGCAAGCGGTTCAGGTGTTCAAATCCGACACTGCCGCCTTAGGCCAGATCGAAGCCGCCGCAAGCGATGCCGGAGTAACGCCATGATCCTGCCCGAAATCGCCGACTTCCTCGCAGCCCTGCCCGCCAACCGCGCCATCTGCGGCCTCGACTTGGGCGACAAAACCATCGGCATCGCGGTCTCCGACCTGCGCCGAAGCGTTGCCACCCCAATCCACACCGTCCGGCGCATAAAATTCACCGAAGACGCCACCGCCCTGTTGGCCGTTTTATCCGAGCGCAATATCGCAGGCATCATCCTCGGCCTGCCCTTGAATATGGACGGCTCCGAAGGCCCGCGTGTGCAATCCACCCGCGCTTTTGCCCGCAACCTGATCAAGCTGACCGACCTGCCGATCACCTTTTGGGATGAACGCCTCTCTACCGTCGCCGCCGAACGCGCGCTGATTGAAGGCGATACTTCGCGCAAACGCCGCCGCGAAGTCATTGACCAAGTCGCCGCAGGTTATATCTTACAAGGCGCGCTGGATCGGCTGTCCTACATGGTTAAAGCGCAAGTTTCGCAACAGGATGAAGCCTAATGGACGAAGTCTGGAAACGCGCGGAAATCGAAAGCCCCTGCGTCAAACTTTGCGTCATCCACCGCGAAGCCCGCCTCTGCGTCGGCTGCTTCCGCAGCATCGACGAAATCGCCAGCTGGGGCCGTCTCACCCCCGCCGAGCGCCGCGAGATCATCGCCGCACTCCCCGCCCGCGCCTCGACCCTAACCAAACGCCGCGGCGGCCGCATGGCAAGACTGAACGGCTCAAGCTCTGAAAGTTAAGGATCTCGGGCCAGCCGTGGACTTTCTATCCCACTCTCCCCGCCGTTAGGTCATCATCTTTGCAAAAATATGCCCCGCGGAGCGTTCAACCGCCGCACCCCGCACTCCCCCTCAGGGCGCACTCCCAACCCTGCGATTGACACGACTCAGCCGATGGCGCAGCATTTCCTCAATTTTTAAAGCCGTTTTAGCGATATGAGGTTAGTATGCCCATTCCTACCCTCGGCCAGATTCCGTTGGATTTTGCCACCCTGCGCGCAGGTTATCCCACCTACAACAAGCTGCCCAAGCACATCGCGGACTATATGGATGCGCTGAACAAGGGCAACACGGGCCCGCGCAACACTCCTTGCTGCTTTCAGATTTCTGAAACGCTGAACCTTGCGGGGGGTGAGCATAAAGTTCCAGCCCGCAGCTACCGCCGTCCCTGCGCAAAGTTGGGGCAGAACTATTATCTCGGCGCGGTCGATGAATTGGAAACCTATCTGACCAACCGCTACGGTCGCGGCGACACGGTTTACAGCGGCCCTGCGCACGGCGATATTCAAGCGATCAAAGCCAAACTCGCGGGGCGTTCCGGCATCATTACCTTCCGCGACAACGGCTACGGGCTGCACACCGAGCTTTGGAATGGCGAGCATATCATCCAGAACGGTGCCCCCGGCTCGAACGGCGCTGGCATGTCAGAGCGCGGCATTTTCGGCGTCCCCCGCATCATTTTCTGGCAATGCAGCGGCGACGATGCGCGTGATCCGCTGCCCAGTTGGGCCGTCGGCTGGTGGCAGATCGAAACCATCGGCGAGCCGTACTTCTATTACGTCTCAGATCAATACGTCGTGTTCTACACCACCACCCGCCCCGCCAACATCCTGACCCAACCGGTGCGCGGAGCCATGATGCAAGGCACCGTCGCCCTCACCGAAGGCCGCCCCGGCCTCTCAATCCAATGGGAACCTTCTGCCGACGGCGAACTGACCGAAACCTATTACGCGGGCTCTGATCCCACCAAAATGACCGGCACCATCAACAACACCCTGCCCGCCACCGCCACCAAAATGACCTTGGCAATGCCAGTGCCGCCAAAGCGACGCAAATAACCGCGCGCGCTTTACGCTCGCTAAGCTTGCCGTCGGGTTTAGGGCCAAACCTTAAAAATCCCTTAAGTCTACCCCACAACCCATTGATTTCATATAAACGAACTTCGCGCCACGCGTGGCACCAATTCTACCAGCCCGAAACCTTGCGCAACATATTCAGCGCCACCAGAATGATAAACACCGCAAATGCCCGTTTCAAAGGCTTCGGATTCATCGCGTGGGCCAGTTTCACCCCCCAAGGGGTCGTCAGCATGGTGGACCCAATCACCACCAGAAACGCCGGCAGATTGACCGCCCCTAACGTATAAGGCGGCGCATTCTCAATCGGCACGAACAGGAACCCGAGCACCGAAGGCACCGCAATCAGCACCCCCAACCCCGCAGCCGTAGCCACTGCCCGGTGGATCGGCACGCCATAAAGGCTCATCAGCGGCACCCCAAACGTGCCACCCCCGATCCCCATCATCGCCGAGCAAAACGCCAGCACCGAAGCCATCATCGCGCGCGCAGGCTGCCCCTGCAATGTCTCGCCCAGCCGCCAACCCGGTTTCCCAAACGCCATGTAAAGCCCAGCGAGACCCGCCAACACTCCAAACACCACCTGCAACACCACCGATTTCACCAAGGCGGCCACCAACGTTCCCGCCAAAGCGCCGCCAACGATAAACGGCGCCCAATCGCGCAGCATCTGCCAATCCACCGCACCCTTCTTGTGATGCGAAGCAACCGACCGCGGCGAAGTCACCACAATCGTCGCAAGCGAGGTCGCCACACAAATCTGCATCAGTTGCGGCCCGCCATAGCCGAGATGATTGAAGGCGTAAAAGAACGCAGGCACCAACACGATACCGCCGCCAACCCCCAGCAACCCCGCCACCACCCCGGCAAACGCCCCGATTACCACCAGTAACGCCACCATCGGCAAAAGCGCGGAAATTTCGGGCATGGCGGCTCCTTATCTTGGCAGCAGAAACTCGAGATCAGACATAGCCCGCCCCCCCGCCACATACCAGCCGTTCAGAGCTTTCCCTTCGCCCACATTCGCGCTAACCATCGCGCCTTGCATATCACCGAGGTTGCCATGACAAAATCCGTATCCCTGCTGCGCTATTCGCTGGTGCTGGGCCTCGTTGCCGCTGTCGGTCCGTTCGCGATTGATATGTATCTGCCCGCGATGCCGAAGATCCAAAGCGATCTTGGCACCTCGATGCAGGCGGTGCAGTGGACGATTGTGGCATATTTCCTCGCCTTCGGTATCGCGCAACTGATCTACGGTCCGTGGGCCGATCAAGCCGGACGCAAGCCGCCGATGTATGCGGGCCTCGCCCTGTTCATGGTAGGCACGGTGATTTGCGCGCTTGCCCCTACAGTAGAGGTGCTGATCTTCGGGCGCTTCATCCAAGGCATTGGCGGCGCTGCCAACATGGTGGTTCTGCGCGCGATGATCCGCGATCTCGCTACCGGAGCCAGCGCCACCCGGATGATGTCCACCATCATGATCGTCATCGCGATCTCGCCGCTGCTGGCACCGCTGTCAGGCTCGGCGTTGCTGGCGTTTGGCTCATGGCGGCTGGTATTCTGGGCGCTGCTGCTGGCGGCGACGCTCAGCTTCTTCCTGATCTATTTCATGGTGGATGAGACTTTGCCGCCGGAAAACCGCCAGCCATTCGACCTCGCCACCATGCGCAAAGGTCTCGCCGTGCTGTTCACCGATCGCAGCTTTCTCGCCATGACCTTCCTTGCAGGCTTTGCTTTCGCCAGCTTCTTCGTGTTCATCGCCTCGGCATCCTTCGTCTACACCGGCCAATTCGGCCTCAGCCCAACGCAATTCTCGCTGGCCTTCGCGCTAAATGCCTGTGGCTTCTTCGCGGCCTCGCAGTTCGCCGCGCCGATCAGCCAGCGTCTCGGATCAAAACGCATGATCGTGCTGGCAACTACAGGATTTGGCACCGCCACCATCGCGCTTTTCTGCTTCGCCTTGGCCGGTTTTGCCAACCTTCACGTCACCATGGCAGGCTTGTTTATCGCCAATATGTTCCTCGGGCTGGTGCTGCCAACCGCGCAGGTTTTGGCGCTCGAGGAACAAGGCGAGCATGCCGGTCTGGCGGCATCCCTCGGCGGCACGATGCAGATGGTCGCGGCTGGAGTGCTGGTGGCTTTAACCGGCCCGTTCATGGATGGCACCGTGGTACCGATGCTGGGCGCGATTGCTTTGTGCGGCGTGATCGCGCTGCTGTTGTCGCGGCTGATCCCGCGTCAGGCTGCGGTGGCTGCGGTCTGAAGTTCGGCCAAAGCGGCGTCGAGCACATCCAGCCCCGCGCCGGGTTTATTTGCGCGTTCTGACAGCACCCGGCGCCAACCCCGCGCGCCGGGCCGCCCGGTGAACAGCCCGAGCATATGCCGGGTGATCTGATGCAACCGCCCGCCTTGCGCGATGTGATTGAGCATATAAGGCCGCATCGCCTCAACCGCGCCGAAGGCATCAGCGCCGGTGTCCGCTCCCCACAACGCATCCGCCCCGACCAGCACCGAAGCCGGGTCATGGTAAGCGGCACGCCCCAACATCACACCATCAAGCCCCTGCTGCAGCAAGGTTTTCGCCTGATCCAGCGAGGTAATGCCGCCGTTGATACAAATCATCAAATGCGGAAACGCCGCTTTCATCCGCAAAACCAGATCGTAATTCAGCGGCGGCACTTCACGATTTTCTTTCGGTGAAAGCCCCTTCAACCAAGCCTTGCGGGCGTGCACAATAAAATGCGTCACCCCCGCCGCTGAGACTTTTTCAATGAAATCCGGCAGCACGATTTCCGGGTCTTGCTCGTCCACCCCAATGCGACACTTAACCGTCACCGGCACATTCGCCTCGGCCATCATCGCCGCCACGCAATCCGCGACCAGTGTGGGACGCTCCATCAGCACCGCACCAAAACAACCCGACTGCACCCGATCTGACGGGCAACCGACGTTCAGGTTGATCTCATCATAGCCCCAATCGCGGGCGATCCTTGTGGCAGCGCCCAACTCATGCGGATCAGAGCCGCCGATTTGCAGCGCAATCGGGTGCTCCTCGGCACTGTAATCCAGCAGGCGGCTTTTCGGTCCATGCAGGATGGCGGCCGCTGTCACCATCTCGGTATAAACCATCGCACGCTTGGTCATTTGGCGGTGGAACACGCGGCAATGTCGATCAGACCAATCCATCATTGGCGCAACCGAAAGCCGATGCGCACCATAAGACATTGTCTTTACTACATTATCGTTCATTCAATCACCTTTGAAACGTTGGCAAAGTTGCACGATTTCGGTTGATTTGCCTACATTCCCGCCTATGGTGCAACCCAAGTTGCACGGAATCACATGGAGTTGCACGGGTATGGGAAGTTTACGGGAAGAAGCTGACAAAGCGGGAAATCCTATTTTTAAGCTAACGATAACAAGGACTAAGCAAAAACACCGAGAAACCCGATCTTTCCGTACCGAAACAGCAGCACGGGCTTGGGAAAAAAAGCGGGAAGCCGAACTTGATGCGACTGTAGCCCTAGGTAAGCCACTTACCAAACAACGCAACGAAGGCAAGACTCTAGGCGACGCGATTGACAAATACATCACCGAACAAATGAAGGAAATAGGGCGAACCAAGACCCAAGTTTTGCAGACAATCCGCAACGAGTACGACATATCGAAAATGCGATGCGACCAAATAACCAGCCAAGACATCGTAGCGTTTGCTAAAGAATTGCATTTTCGGCCCAAACTTAACAGCGCCGCGACTGTAATGAATTACGTTAGCCATTTGCAGGCCGTATTTGCCATTGCTAAGGATGCATGGGATTTTCCGTTAGACATAACTGAAATGCAATCAGCCCAACGAGTTTGTTCAAGATTGGGTATTACCAAAAAGGCCATAAAGCGGACTCGTCGGCCTACTCTAGATGAATTGGATATCCTGCTAACTCATTTCCAGTTGGCATATAACGCACGTGCAAACGGTTGCCCAATGCACCTACTTTCCATATTCGCGTTATTTTCAACCCGACGACAAGCAGAAATAGAACGTATCGAATGGGCCGATTATGACAGAATAAACAAACGGATTTGGGTACGAGATATGAAACATCCCGGCGATAAGATAGGCAATGATGTGCCTGTTCTGTTGCCTGATCCATGCTGCGATATCATCGACAGTATGCCAAAAATTTCACCAAGAATTTTTCCGCATTCAACCTACGCCATGAGCGCCAACTGGACTAGGGCTTGTCAATTCCACAACATTAAGGATTTACATTTTCACGATTTGAGGCATGAAGGCGTTTCGAGATTATTCGAAATGGGGAAAACATTGCCCGAAGCCGCATCTGTATCCGGCCATAGATCATGGTCGAGTCTTCAACGATATACTCACATTATCACGGCTGGCGACAAATACGAAAATTGGAAATGGATAAAGGTGGCAACAGACCCAACTTCCCATAACTTGAATCCCCAACCATAAATCAAACCTGCCTGCCATATTCAGTTATGGCAGAGGATCACCATCCCGTAGTAGTCACCTACCCTACCAAGGCAGCTAGACAGAAATCGCCATCTTGACAATGCTATCTCCCTCTTTTTAAATTCAATGGATATCTTGCGCGAATGAAGTTAACCCCCTGCCCAATCAAACCATCGCCAATAAATTCACGAATCTTCGCATCCGGCGTTTGCGATAGATTTTCAAGTTCTACGTTGATCAGTAAGTCTGCTAGCAATCGGCCCAAGTTATCACAGTCGTTGATCAAACTTTGCGAGACTGCCACAGATGCAATAAGTGCATCATCTAAACTGTCAGCAAGGTCAGTGATTTTATGGCACAAAATATTTCTGCTTTTAACTATACGCTCGATAATAACAAGCACGCTATAGTCAATGTCTGACCTATCTTTCAGCATGGCCATCAGATTTCCAAGGCTATTGTCATTCCTAAGACTATCCATTTTTCTATCAACCTGACTGGACTTTAGTGCATCTTTACTCGGCACCGCGAACAGTAGTATTCCCGCTAAAACGAACTCCATTTGTTGCACTCGAACCATAGCGAAGCCCAATGTTCTAAGTGCATCATCAATAAATTTTAACTTTTCATCCACAGACATATTTCAGCACCACACAGTCACGGCCCATCATGCAGACCCGCATTCAATACATGGCGATAATACGCTTCAAACTTTTGATTCAAATCAATATACAGATCGTCAAAATCCATTTTACTCAAACCATGAATCGAACGGGCATGTGCAAGAAACTTTTCAATCTCTTGATCAATAGTTTCATCGCCAGAAAAAGGTTGAAGAATAATATTAGCTTGCAACCATTCTTGTAATATCGAACCTGCATTATCGGCCATTTGGATAACTCCATTTTGGGATACACCGGAACCATCATAGCAGCCGATCAATTTCCGATCAAGTGTTTGGTTATATCATTACTTCAATAGGTTTTTCAAATACTTCGCCAGACCAATAGTGCGAACCATTACTAAAAATTTCGAAAACATGATTTCCGCCGACAATGCCAAAGCCATCGCCAAAGCAATTTCATAAGATATGGGAATTGCAAAGAAGGTCATGGCTGGATTCAATAAGATCAATCCAAACACAATCAGCAATACGAAACAATCGACTTATCGAGAAATCTACCGAGAAAGGTAGCCGCCGTTTCTCATCCTCGACGATCTTTATCCAGCTGATCGCGGACGAATCCTCTCAGGCATCTTGCCCGAAAAATTTTACTTATCCGGCCCCCTACTTTCGGGGGGGATTACCGATTGATCCATTTGACGCGTGTTGCGGCCAATCGAATATGGCGGCAGTTTGACGAGTTTATGGCCTGAATCACTGTGACGTCACCACTAGCAACCTATTTGCGCCACAACGGTAATTTAGGCGGGGGCGATGCTAACTTACTCAGATCCCAATATAAGGCCAAATGCAGTGAACCATAAAGTAATAGCGATTATTTTCTTTGCGGCAGTTTCAGGTTGCGTCCCGGCACAACCCCTACAAACCTACCAACCGATAGTTGATCGGCCCAATAAGCACTTTTCTTCTGATCTTGCGGAATGCCGAACCCTGGCCACGTCAGCCCAAGCAAAATACACCAAAGAACAGAATGACAAGATGGCGGCAAACATTTTGGTAGGAATCATTGGTGGCGCGATAATTGGCAATTCGTACGGACACAATGGTGGCTATGGGGCAGCGTATGGTGCAGCAGCAGGTGTCGCCGCGACCGATACCGACCTTGCCGCCAATGGCCCGGCGCGCATCATCGACCGATGTTTGGTAGGAAGAGGGCACAACGTGCTATCGGACCTAGGAAAAGGTTAACCATATAAATGTTGGGCGGGGGGTGCCTCCCGCCCGACTCTAAGCAAGATAACAAGCCACGAGGGCGCGGGGCATCTGCACTGGCGACATTCGACACTTCATTCTGCGCCCTAGTCCCGATCACTGCGCCACGATGCAGACCCCTTAAGTCCCACCGCGCGTCAGCGACCCGCGAAAGTTCACTATCTCGCCTGTTCTAGTCAGGGCTACCTCAATCGCCTTCCGGCTGACGCCCGGAAATGCCCTGTCGCTCACTTCCCCAGCCGAAAGACCCTGCCCGCTAACGCGTGGCTGATAGTGAGATGGTGAGTATTTTTTAGAATGCCGCTTCGGACTGCCTCATCATCGCGATTACCTGCTCACATGTCATAGAGGGGTCAGTGCTTTGTGTGAGCATCGCGCGATTGCCATAATCTTCGAAGACGGCCATAGCAGATTGAAAATCCGCATCTGACGTAGACTTGCTTTTCATTAGGCTTACTATTGATCGAGTCCAATTTTCGCTTGGCGAAACTCCACACGCCACTGACATTCCCATCAGTGCCCCGGCAGTTTGCCCCAAGACCTGCGCCTCGGCGTGAGCCGCTGTAGTCCAAAAGATCAGAACAATAGGAGCCAAAAAACATCGCATGGTTTCACCTTGTTAATTGCATCACTCAATTAGTGCGAGGCCCGCGCTTACGTCAACAAATATGGTGTTCATGGTGGGCACGGCATGCGTGCATCGCACCACGAACTGTCCGCAAGAGTATAATTCTGCATACATCTGAAAATAGACGTGTTCGGGTGTACTTTAGGGTAGCTTTTACCAATCGTACAGTGTATTAATCGTACAGTAACCTAACGGACGTGAAAGCCAGTGACACCGACGCCCAAAACAGTCCTGTATGTACGTTGCTCGACATCTGAGCAAACGAGTGCGCACCAGATCACCCAAGCCCGCGATGCTGGATTTGTATTCGACGACTCCCATGTCATTACAGATCATGGCGTGTCAGGCGTCTCGACCAAGTTAAAAGATCGCGACCAAGGAAAACGTCTGTTTGATCTACTCCAGCCCGGTGACACGCTTCTAGTACGTTGGGTCAATCGGATCGGGCGGGACTACATGGACGTAAAGACCAACATAGAGTCCTTTCTGCGACGCGGTGTTACCGTAAAGACAGTAATTAACAATATGGTGTTCCATCCCGACCATGTGTTGAAAGACCCCATGCAGATCGCCGCCCGTGATGCCGTCCTCGCGTTCATGGTTGGTATCGCTGCTGCCGAAGCCACTGCAGCGCGTGAAGCCCGTCGCGCAGGGATTGATCACGTTATGGACTCGGCGAACAAAGCCGACAAATATCGCGGTAAGAAACCGGGCTTTGACCGCAAAACCCTTGAAGCAGTGCTGACTTCACTTGCTGCCGACGCGCCAAACATAAGCATCATTGCCCGCGATAACGACCTGACACGGCAAACCGTCATGCGAATCCGCAAAAATCCTTTAAATGCTGATACTTCGCTTCGAAAATGGGGGCTTTGATCAGGCAACACGTCATGCCGCAATTCATAAGCGATAAACTAACGCCACAAGTCGAACCGGCACTGTAGTGGCACATTTCCAGCCACTTTATGGAAATTGTTCCGGTAACTGCATCGCACCTGCAAGGCACCACGATAAGAAAATCCGCAAAAGTTAAGTGTGAATTACTTCCATGGCAGATCATCAGCGATGGCAGATTTTGCAGCGTTCAAAAAATCTCGTTCGGTATCCGATAAGATGCTGGAAAACTTAGAAATGCTTCCTACCAGATAGTTCATTTCAGTTTTGTTTTCGTCACTTACAAGATGCTTACCTGCCCCCAAATCACACTCTAAAATATCAAGGCGGGCTTGAATTTTTTCACTTAAATTCATGTATTTTCCAACAATAACAAATCCCTCTTGTACCGCTATTTCCACTTTGCTTCTGGGTCGTATTTGAGTGCCGAAACTATTCTAGCGCGCGATCGTTGATCTTCCACAGACAACATTCCGGGCGTGGTGTACAACAGCTTTATTATTAATTCTTCACTCATGTCAGTTGAGGGTATTTCGGCGCGGATAATTGCGAGTGCCTCGGGATCCATCGAATTAATATTTCCTTTGCGATAAATGATTTGGCATCCAACACGCGGAAATGCTAGCTTTCGTGATGATGCTCGGAATTAATCCAACATTAATCGAAAATTGGCATATATGCAAATCAGTTAATAGTTTACTATGCATTTTTCGTTATTATTTCGGTATGACATAACCGACCAATCAGGAGGCGCTTATAAATTGTGTTCAGAAATGAAGGCGGTTGTGGCGTCACGGTCTTCGTCAAGATGCGCAACGAAATTGAAACTCTCTTTAGCAATAGGGAAGACACCCTTTGGACCGTGCATGCCGTAACGCATAAGTTGACGTCACTCATCGAATAGTGTCGGTCTCATCGAGCAGCAGGGGATAACCTAACGGACGAGATGTGGGTCTTGCCGTGCTGATTTTCGGCAGCATCGGATGGCTCACCCACAAGCAATATACGGTCAATGACGAATACAACGGGCTACCGCGCCGCATCCTCCGCCCCATCGTAGGCACGAGAGTATTGCCAGTAAGCGACTGCCCAACCTTGTCGACCATCCACCGATTGATTTCTGTCTGCGCACTGAGCATCGCAAAAATAGACCGCACTTCGATACTGCTTGCTCAAGTTCCCCCTATTGCTAAGCGCTCATTCTCAACTGCCATGCCAAAAAGTCGCTCGAAAACATGGGCGAGATTCTTGTGTGAGCCGGATGAGCTATCTCCAGCAGCGAAATCAAGGTCCTTTGAAGGAAATCGCTTGAATCTTTCAAAGGGATAAGCTCGGGCGATAAACATAGTCCCCCCAACGTAGCGCGTTCCGCCTTCAATCCCGTACATGTTCAGCCAGTGTCTAAGATTATAAGTTTTCTGTTCTCGATTTTCTTCTGTCGTAAAAACGTAATCAGAGCAAGCTAACATGCCCAGTCCCGGCTCAGCCTCAAATCTCAAAAGGCTGTCTTCAAACTTTGAGCTACTTATTAGCAAGGCATCGACCAAGTCGTCTCTCCACTTGTATCCAGGCACGGGGCGACCGTAAACTAGACTAGCCTCCGACTCAGGGCGAAAGTTTTTAGTATGAAGTTTCATGACAAAGTCATATTGAGACAAGTTTCTTGATTCCAATACCTTCAAAAACGGCAATGCGTCGAAGCCTTTGTTTTCTGTGGCCATGAATTGCACAGATGGCGTCAGACCGTGAAAGGCCTTCTTGAAGTCTTCCTCTTTGAAGTTCGATGTGATTACTAAATCCCATTCTGTTCCCGAAATATTTTTTAGTTTTTCGACCATATAAGAAATTTGGTCAATATAATAAACATGAAGATGAACCAAGGTTCGTGGTTTAGGTTCACTTAAAAGTTCCACGAGAGTAGGAATCGAACCAAAGCTATCGCCGACTTGTTCGACCAACTCTGAAAAATAAGGTGACCGCGCCGCATAGCTCCAAAAATGACACTTCAATCGCCAGTCGAGCTTGTTCGTTGGTTTGTCTTTGCTAGCGTAATGGACAATTTTTGGATCAAGCCGGCTCTTCGCATAATCAAAGAACGTATGATCTGCGAGAGTGTGGCGCAAATAGGAATAATTTTGCAGATACCATACGTGATTCCACTCCGACGAGAAATAAAATACGTCATCGTAAAATACGCTATTGAATACGCACTGATCAAAGAAAATCGGTTGCTTTATTTCTTGTAATTTAGCTAACCCAAGCGAGACGAGGTCTCTTACTTTGCGGCTTTTCATGTCAATGATCAATATGCCGGCCTGGAAATATTTTTCAAACTCCCTTACACCCAACACATCCTCTAGATAATCCCCAAACTTTTGACCCTTTATCACCGAGTTTTGTCTGGCAGCATGAATGTTTGCGACGTTGCGGCTTGCGCCAATGGCCCTTCCAAAAAGATCAATGTCGTAAAGGTGAGCGATATCAGATCGAACAACAACATCGGTGTCAATGTAAAGTACTTTGCCAAATCCCTCCATTATTTCGCTAAGAAATATTTTATTGTATGTTTCGGCCGGGACATATCCCTCGACATGAAGGTCCAAACCAGCGAGTTGCGCAAAAATCTGGTTCATGTTGTGAAAACGGATGGATATATTCTCCCTTGCTAAGCCCGCAATGCGCAACTTTGACCCGTCAGACAGATCGCGCTCAAGAACAACGATATCGTAGTTTCTCAAAACGTTGCTGTTTTCTGCGATTGAAGTGATGACTACCCCGAGGTAGGCGACGAAACTCTCATTGCAAGAAAGCACGACGGGCACACTATTTTCTGTGAAAGCGGGGTAAATTTTTGAATCAGCCCGAATACATGACGGCTTGTTATGCTCATGACGATGTTCGAACATCCAAAAATCGGAATACAGATAGCGTGTATTTGGGAACGTCACATCGCGCGGCGAGATTCCTTCCCTCCACAAGGAATAGGCTAGCCCCAGTTGATCGCGCGACGTGAAATCGCAAAGAATTTTCCACCACCTCTCCATGATTGATCTGATGCTCTCAACATGGTGTCGCCTGTAGACGAGGTTGTTTTCTGTTAATCCGTACTGCTTAGGAAACTTCATCGCTTGGAGAAATTCGAGCTGAATCGTCAATAGTTCTTTATTTGACGCAGAGGTCCGGCCGCTTGCATAGAGCGCCTTGACTTCATCGTAAACACAGTCACGCGCAAAGTGCTCAGGAAGAAGCAACGAAACGCCTCTTTCTTCGATTTCCGAGAAGATGTAATCCGAGATAATATTGATATTCCCGTCGATATATATGCTTTCTTCGTAGCTTTCGAAAAACAAATGTGGGTTTATTTTATGGTATCGATTCCTTCGATCCGCTGGCAAATCAGGCCTAAGTGCGTGGCGTGTCTCCCATATCCCGAAGTTACCGATCGCCACGAGATTTTGATCATCAGTATAGCAGACGTAATCCCATTCATCGTTAATGTTGAAATGCTGTATTAAATGGTCATATCCACCGATAATACAACAGTAGACAACTTTTTTTGATTTTCGCTGAGATTTTACTTTTATATATTCGGAGACTCTGCGTTCCGTTGGAACCAAGTGGTTTTGCCTAAATTGATATGCAGGGCGCTTTTCCGCCAGGAATAGAGAAATCGGGTTTGAGTCAGCCGATTTTTGAAATCCAGAAAGCTTGAATGCTTCCGATGGACTGTTATTTTCGAGGTATCCAATCTTCAGATAGTGATCGAGCGGTTCTCGATTGCTTTTTTGAAGAGACTTCCACTTTCGATATGATTGCGCGTAATTTTTAAGATACCATATTTCGTCCCAAAAACCTGATGCGAGAACTTCTTGCTTAGCTTCCAGATATTGGACGGCAACCTTAGAATCTTCTTTGTCCTGATGTTTCCCAAACGCTGGTCCTCGGAGGTTACTGCTGGGGCCGACACTCTGCCGCATGTTAGTCAAATCTAACGAATCGACTGAGTTTCTCGAGTTGGACTCGCCAATAGAGCAGAAAACATCTGTGCTGGGAAATACTGTCCGCTTTTCTATTCTCCCGACTTGTTCGTAGTGAAGAAGCGCATTGTAGCCTTGTTGGGCCACGTCAGGATACTTTTCTGAATATGCGGAAGTTGAAAACTGAGGGCCGGGATCGCGAGATAGTCTGCCTCCAATTCTCAGGTAATGCTCCGGTGGCGTCAGACCAGTTTCTACCACATCTGGATATCGTCCACGATACCACTCCGAATCAAAGTATGGACTTTCTTCGATCAGCTTAGATTGACTTGAGAAACTCATTTATTGCAGTCCCGATCCTAGATGGCCGTCTCACGTCAACTATAATTTGCTAGCAAACGCTACCTGTTTTTCGCGCGGATACCTTACTCAACTTAAAGATTGCGCAGTTGAGTAATGTTATCTTTTGGCTTCGAGTGATTACATATCGCCCCAACAATTGTCAACGACCCCACCGCTAACGTTTAGCGTTTAGCGCTTAGCTGTCAATTTTGGCTGGTGGCTTACGGATTTGCCATATTGGCCAGCGAACCAGAGGAACCAGTCGCTCAGGCCGCCGTGAAGATGCAAGGTTTCAGAGACGACACACTGCATTAGTCCACGCGGGAATGCCCAGAAAGAGTCAGAGGACTGGCTTTGCGTTTAGCGACGGTGACATCCGTTCATAAGTGTCAGACCGGAAATGACATAATGACTATCTGGCGAGCCGCAGCGCGCGGACAACCCGTCGAAGCGGCGATGTGATTTTCCATGAGCTACTGGACAGCAAGGCGTCGCGCGCGCTCTGGAGACGATTGATGACTATATCCTGTCTCGCTAAGCGTTCGCGTTGACGCTGCTTTTCCGTTTCGGATTTGCTTCGCTCTTTGATTAGCTGGTCTTCGATCGTTATTAGATTACGTGCAAGCAGCGCAACTTCCGATGTCAATCGTCCGCTACGATTTTTTTCGTCCTTGAGGGCTCTGTTTTGGGCTTCAAGAGCGGCGCGCACTTGGAAAACATTGGCGTTTAATGCGTCAATTTCCGCCAGCTGCGCTCGCCTCAAAAGCTCCGAGTCCTTCTCAGTTTCGCTACGCAATGTTGAGATTGCTACTTCATACGCTTTGCGCTGTGCTTGTGCCTCGATAAGGGCTGTCGTCTGTGCTGAACAAAGGGCGGATCCGACTTCCTTCAGCTGGCGGTCGAGCTGTTCGGCCAGGTCACGCTTCTCCGCCAAGTCTACTTGTTTCCTCGCCAACTCAACCTCGGCGAAGTTTAGCGCTGAACCGAGCTTAACAGCTGTTGCGGAAACTTTAATACCACTGCTAATCAGGGGAGCAAAGGCAGGACTGCTTTGCGTCAGTCCTTCGTTGATTTGATTCAACGTGGCATGGTCAGTGGCTGCCTCTCCCTGTGCAGCCCATCGCTCAAGTATAGCATACACATTCTGAACCCAGCCAGACGCGGAGTTGTCAAGCAACTGTTGAGGGGGAAGATCGTAGTGGCGCAACGAAGGGGTAAGAAACTCGCTTATATCGCCGGCGAAATTTCTCGAAATACCGGGCCACTTGACTTGTAGTGTTTTGCCAAGACGATCTGTCGTACCACTCCAGTCGCTCAAAATTTGCTCATACGAGACAAAGCTACGCAAAAGTCCGCGACTGTTTTTTTCAGCGTCTAGGACATGCCGCAGCCAGATCAACTTACCTAGCTCCGTATCAATACCATCTCGCTTAAGCAAAGAGGCTGCCACATCCAAAGGATTACGATGAATGTGCGCAATTACTGAACGATAGTTCAGCTGTTCAAAAGCATCGAGATACATGGGCAGCAGCCTGCACACTCTTGGATCCTTCAGTAGCGACAATTGCGCATCCGCAAACTCGGACGCCAGAGTGCCTTTAAGCTTTTCCAGGTACTGACCTGCCTCTCGCGAGCCGAACCAATCGGGGCTCAACGGTTGCCAGTCGCTCCACGTCGTCCCTGCCGAGCACAGAATGTCGGAATTAAGTTCGCAAATGACTTGGCTTTCAAAAAACCCCTTGGGATTGGTAGCGTGCGGCGGCATCAATGTCGCGGGCGTCGCGCAGCCAAGCAAGTTTAACAAGCCGGCGAATGCCGACGTGCCGGAACGGTGCATGCCAAGAATGATCAGAGAAGTTTTGCGGTAAGGCTTGTCCCTGCTTACCGTTGAAGTCTTGCCCATATGCCGGTCCGTTATCCATTTTGCGGTTACGAAGCCGTGCCTGACGTTAAGGCATGATTCGACGCGACCGTTGACTCTAAGATTACAAGTACGAGTGGGGCTTACAAGCACCACCTTTGCAAGCCTTAAGGCGACACAGTAACGCACCTATGGCTTCATCTGTGCTACTTGCCCTTTCAACGATCCAAATTCAACTGGAATTACGACCTGCTGGCATGTAGAAAGCTAAGGTCGCAACGGGCGTTTTGGCGTGAGCCCGCTTCCCGTGGACTTGTGCGTAGAGCCCGTGAGTTGATGCTCTGCTCTCCATCCCTGAACCACTCATCCGCAACGACATTAATGGCACTGTGCTGACATATGCCCGTTGGGGTTTGCCCACTCGGGAATCTTTCCTCGTTGGCAAGAAAACGGACAGAGGAGTAACAAACATTCGTAACCCTGCATCGCCTCATTGGCGTAGATGGTTGCGCCCGCCTAATCGATGCCTTGTGCCGCTGTCGAAGTTCGCGGAATCCATACCCGGTGGCAATGCATGGTTTGCCCTGCCCGATGATCAACCTGCATTCTTTGCTGGCCTGCATGTTCCGCAATGGACGTCTACTCGCAAGTTGAAGGATGGCGAAACCACAGACGACCTTTACGGCTTTCTGACATGCGCACCCAACTCCGAAGTGGCTGAAGTTCACCCCAAAGCTATGCCAGTAATTTTGACCAATCCAGTCGAATGGAATACGTGGCTTAATGGGGCATGGGATCAAGCCAAAGCGTTGCAGCGGCCATTGCCCGATGGTGCATTGATCAGACTGTAATCGACTGAAAACACGTTCCGTAACACCTTCCTAAACACGCGGATTCAGCATCAAAAACTGGGTCAAAATCGGCCCAAATCGACTGAAAACCGCTCGATATCCTGGATAATATATCGTGTAAAATCATCAGGTTATAGTGTTTGCTCAATAAAATAACTCAATTAAACGTCATTTAACGAATATTGGGGTAGGGATATGCCTACCTTTTGCATATTTGGCTGAATTAGCGTCTCGCGACTGTTAGTAACATGTTGATATTGTTGCGTTAATTTAAAGTCAAAAATTCCAAATTGCAGATTAAAAAAGTTGGGGCAGTTTTGCGGAACGGAATATTGAGTCTGCCTTCAGCATCGGTTGGATCACGGCATGATATCCCTTTCCATAATGTTGATAACGGAATTTCGAATCCTGTTGGATATACCTGTTTATTATATCTCCATAAGGTTTGGATGTTGGTTTTGTTAGTATGAGTTTACATTTGAATTTTGAATGCAAAGTGTATGAATCAAAATAGAGGGGGCAAGATCGCGCTTGCGATTTGACCGCTTGAACGGATGAGGTCTTGCCGAATGAGTGAAAGAGATAATTTTTAGTGCTGACCGACAGGGAAGTACGTTGATACGTGAGTCAACATTCTGATTCAAACAAGCTTTATCCAAACAGGATTCCTTACAGTGACAAATTCAGGAGCAAAGCGACGTTTAACTTGATACCTTCCAACTTTATCCAAACAGGAAATCCAAATGGGATATTTTAGGAGCAAAGCGACGTTTAACATCAGACCTTTCCAACTTTATCCAGATGAAGATTCCTTACAGCGATATTTCAGGAGCAAAGCGACGTTTAACTTGATTCTTTCAACTTTATCCAAGTGAAAATGTTTATTGGTATTAGAATTATTATCACGTTTGTCTTCGCTACAGTGTTACCACTTCCGGCATTCTGCCTACAGCGTTACCACTTACGTTCGCGTTCAAGGACGCCTCAACAAACGGCTTCGCTTTCCACTTTTCATTCCATTGAATCGTAGTTTAGAGTCCAGCTCTAATATCATCATCCAACAGTCTTAAGGAAATTATAATATAGAGTAGTATACAAGAGGATTCGACTTCCAAAATGCTCTTTTTTCCTTATTTTACTGGTGTTTCTGAAGGTTTTTGATGGGACATTCTGTGCACTTTGAGTCCCATTTTTCACGCCGATTTGGCCTATATTTGGCACACTATCCGACCTGCATAACATAACTTTTGGTTTTGAAACCATAATCGACGCAACGCCTAATTGTCATTGATCGGCAACTTTCGGTTTCAAAACAATTCCAAATAATCATCCCCAACTATTTCGCCCGTTTCGATCACGAAAGCGTGATAATGCTGTAACATGGGCCTAAATGGGCATGTCGGTTTCCTATGTATAGCACGTTGGATAATTCCTTGTGTGACTAAGATTTTTGGTGTTTCGGATGGTAAGATTGATCCCTTACCGTCCCAAACTAAAAAACCGGATCGAGTCACGAATGACACAGCATACCACCCAAAAAATTTTATTAATAGCATTAGGAAAACAAAGATGGCTTTAGTCCACTCCGATAAAATCAATACCCCTATTCTCACTGTTGAACAACAATCGGCCTTTGATGGCATTATCAATCAAACTACTCCAACATGCGTTATTGCTGGTTCGGCAGGCACGGGTAAATCCCAACTCATAGCAGCCTTAGCAGCCCATTTTGGCGATAGAGCGATGTTCGTTTCCCCAACTCATAAAGCCGCCCAAGAGTTGTCAAAGAGGGGCAATTTGAAAGTATACCAAGTTGCTGCTTTGTTAAAGAATTTGGCAGTCAAAGCAATGTTGTTCGAGAAAAAGGTTACGCATATCATTGTTGATGAAGCATCAATGATCGACCGGAAAACCAAGATTCTGATTGAGAAATACATTGCTGCGAATGCGGCTTCCCAAATCAATGTTGTGTTTTTGGGTGATCCAAATCAACTTCCCCCTGTCAACACAGATATTGTCGAAATGCAGCATGATTGGTTTCATTCTGTTAAACCTGACTTCATCTTGACCAAAGGCTTCAGACAAGACTCCAACACGACTATCAAAGTTGTTATGGATGCGCCGATTGATCCAAACCGCAAAACCATATGCGTGACAAACTACATGCGAAACAAAATCAATGTTGCCAGTCACGAAATCAAACACGGGAAAACGAAAGCTTACACATGCAGACGCCGCAAGCAAATTTTGCAACCACATGCTGGTGATACTCTGATTTGTTACAATCCACCTGTTGGTATGATGTTTCGGAACAACTGCGAATACGTTATCAAATCCATTTCAGATGATACCGAAGTTGATGGAACGCAATGCTTCAAAATTCTGTTTGAGGAATCCCGTAAATCCATCATGGTTCCAAAATCTGTATTTCAAATCAAGGGCAAGAAAAAAGACGATAGAGACGCGAAACGCGACTTCGAATTTGCTTATGCATTAACTGCACATGCCGCCCAAGGATCGGGATATGACAATGTGATTGTTTACTTGGAACGTAATGCCGTAATGGCCGATGATGGCGAAACGGTTGAATATAAATCTGCCTTTGATACCGCTTACATGCAGCGTTGGCTATACACTGCTATTACGCGCGGCAAGAAGTCAGTTTTGGTTGTTGATGAAAATGACGCGATTGGTGATCTTGGCTTAAGCCTTAATGTGAGCATACGGGCCAATTTCAACGCCGCAGACGTGGCGAGTCCAGTGGTGACTGCTATAGGTACAAGTGCCGCGCTTCCATCGGCTGCTATGAGCATGAGAACGGAACCTGCATCGGCCCGTACGTAGTTTGAATTTTTGCCGCATCGGTTTGACGATAGCTTGCGCATTGCCGCCTGAGATTCAATAATACGACCCGTATTTTGCGCAAACCAACTTCGACATTGCAAAATACACGCCAACTGCATGGCGGAAATTCGCGGCATGACAAACGACAGCCCCCGCCAAACAATTGGTAGGGGCTTCAATCAATCAGTCGTTAAGCCGCTTTGTCGATGATCAACTGCTCTAAAGTGCCGCCATGTTCAAGATGTGCTATAACAAACCCCGGTTTGCGGCCTTTGCCCGTCCACGTAAGCGAAGGATTCTCAGGATGGGCATAGAGCGGAGTCGATGGAGTCTTAGCAGCCGTTCCACCATCAGCCTTTTTCGTATACGTGCGCTTGGTAGGCTTATCATCTGCTGGCCCATAACCGAAAATTTCCGATATGGACAAACCCGCCGCCTTCAGCATTTCCGAAATTTTGGACTTGGTATCTTCTTTCAGCAGTACTGCTTTTTCCCGCCGAACATCGCTAACCAAGGCGGATAAATTATCCAAATCTAGAAGCGAAAGCATCATCAGAGAGTCTTTGTTAAAGTCGGCCATTCGTTACATCCTTGTGTGTTTGCGAATCGTGAAAACAGATATGGACGCATTTGAATGTCAGTCAATACCTTCTTTGAAGCGAATAGGTATCGCCCCCCAAATCTATTTTGAAGTTAGGGCGATTGAGAAAGATCAAATTCGTTAATTCTTAGGGCATTGATAACAAACGAGTATTCGGCGTAGCGACTTCGAGTTAAGTAAATTGATCAAACTAATCAAGTACTTAGAGTGGTTTGACCCTATTGACAGTTGCAGCGCGGAAGCACAAATCACCATCACGATCAACGACACAAACCAAACGAAAAGGATTGTGCTTATGTAAAAAGGAATTTTTGAATGATTACTCAATGGGCTTTGTTAGGACGTTATGAAGGGTTGCCGATTATCCCGGTTGATACCGTTATCGCGGATTTCTTCCCGACTATGAAGCGAGACTATTTTCTAAGGAAGGTGGCTGAAGGTGCGATTGCCTTGCCGCTGGTGAAGATGGAAGCCTCGCAGAAAGGTGCAAAAGGCGTCCACATAGCGGACCTTGCAGCGTACATTGACGCCCGCCACGCGATGGCTACGGCAGAACATAACCGAATGCATCACTAAGCCGAAAATCGCCTGCAACTACAACTTTGCTACAACTTTAGTTGCAGGCACCTTCTAACTTGTTGATAAATGGGGATAATTCGCTATGTCTATCGTGTCCATCATTGGGGCCACCGAAAGCCGATGTGCCTGAGAAGGCATTGATATTACGTTATCTTTCGACATGCGGAGAGCCGGACCTATTCAGATTGCAGCGCGCAAAATAGCGCCACTAGATCCGGAAGCCAAGGCCGTTCATTGCGAGGGCCGGAAAGCCAAGCCCTCGCAATGATCCAGCTTTCCGATCAGCTGATCTTGCGCAGAAAAGCCGCCATCTCATCCGGGTTCATCGCCACCACATGCTGCGGCTCTGGATACGCCCCTGACGCCACATCGGCGATGAATTCGCGGTAAGCGTCGACGCGCTCGCGTTGCAAGCGGTCAAATTCGGCGGCGAAATTGCGGTAAACCTTGGCATGTCGCGGCATATGGCCCCGGTTTTCGCCCAAAATATCCTCTGAGAACAGATACTGCACATCGCAGCCCGGCCCCGCCCCCATCGACCACAGTAGGATGCCAACCCGGCGGCTGATCTCTGTCGCGACCTCTACCGGCACCACCTCAATCTCGACTGCAAACGCTCCTGCCGCCTCGTAAGCCTGCACTTCGGCCAGCAATGCCGCCGCAGCCTCAGCCGTCTTGCCGACCGCCTTAAAGCCGCCCGTCCAAGTGTTCCGCGATGGCACGAGGCCGACATGCCCCACCACCGGAATATGCTCGTCCGCCAGAAACTTCACCGTCGCCAGACTGCCCGAGCAATAGATCGCATCCGCGCCCGCATTCAGCATCTGCCCGGAAAACCGCAGATAATCCTCGCGCGTGCCAGCCGAGCGGTGGTCCACCCCGGTCATCGAAAACAAGCTGGGCGCAACCTCGCGGTAACGCGGATGCGTCACCAATTCCTGCGGCACTGACACCACGTCGATCCCCGCCTCCTCTGCCGCCGCCGCCTCCTCCAGCGTGAACAGCCGCAGCATGGTCAACTGACCCTTGCCCTTTTTCGCCCGCAAATCCGCAACCGTTGGTTTCTTCCGCATCACCATCCCCTAAAGCTCAATTTCAACGCGGTCGCCCACCACACGCACTTCGTAGCGTTTCAGGTCGATACAGACCGGAGCACGCAAAGCAGCCCCGGTGCGATAGTTAAACCGCCCATTGTGCTTGGGGCACTCAATCGTGTCACCGTCGACCAAGCCGTTGCAAAGATGCACGTTTTCATGCGTGCAAAGCCCTGCCGTCGCGTGAAACGTGCCATCCGGCGCGTGGTAAATCGCATAGGTGCCGCCCGCATGGTCAAAGCGGATCAGGTCTTCTTCGTCGATATCATCGACCGCACAGGCATCAATCCAGGCCATATCAGACCCCTTCTCTGGCAACTTCAATTTCATGGAACTCATCGCGGTAAGGCCGCGCCGTCGCTGGCAGAGCCTTGCGCGCATAGTGGGTCGGATCGCTGCGCTGCCGAAGCAGGGCGCGGGTCATCTCGACATATGCCGCGAAAATCGAGGGGTTTGGGCTTGGCAGATCATGCTTAATCACCTCATGCAGACGCGGCAGCGCGTGATACGGCACCATCGGGAACATGTGATGTTCGACATGATAGTTCATGTTCCAGTAAATCCACCGGCTGATCGGGTTCATGTAAACCGTGCGGCTGTTCAGGCGGTGATCGACGACATCTTCCGCGAGGCCGCCATGCTGGATCAGCCCGGTCATATACATATGCCAGCAGCCATAAATCCGCGGCCCACCGATTAGCATCAGCGGCAACCAAGACTGCAAGCCAAGCGCCAGCAAGATCGTCGCCGCATAAATCGCCATATGCAACCGAGCCCAGAACACCGCCTTATGACGCTCAGACTCAGGGATATAGGTCTTCTCACCCTCATTCAGCCCGACAAAAGCGTGCCGCGCCAGCGTCCGCAGGTCGTAGAAAATGAACGGAATGCCGATGAAATTCAGCGCCGCCATCACAATGCGCGGTGGCCGCATAAAGCCGATTTCCGGGTCCAGCCCGACGATAATCGTGTTGGTGTGATGCCGCGCATGGCTCCACCGCCATGTCGTAGGGTTCCGCATCACCATAAAGCTCGCGATCTGATAAACCACGTCATTCATCCACGGCGTTTTGAACGCGGTGCCATGCCCGGCCTCGTGCCAACGACTGTCGCAGGCCGAGCCGTACAGCAGGCCGTAGACAAAGAAAAACGGCACGCAGGCCCACGTGCCCCAGAAATAGCAGCCGCCGATACCGGTCAGCACCAACAGGCCGAGCCAAATCACGGTGTCGCGGATCGCTGGCCCATCCCGGCGCTGCATCAGTTCTTTCATCTGCTTGCGCGGCACGTCCGAGTGATACCACTCCGCCGAGGCCAGCCCAATCGATTCAGCCTGCGCGCGGCTGTCGCCCGTCAGGCTGTAGTCGCGCGGAGAGTAGATGCGGGTAAAAATGCTCATGGCATGCTCCTTCGTCTTAGCCCTTCAGCGGCCGCCTAAGGGCGGAAACTGGCCGGAGGGCGTGGGGAAATCATCGCTCGGTTGCGCGGCTATGGCGCGGATGGCGGCTTCACTGGCGGCAATCTCAGCACTGCCGTCCAACACTTTGAATTTGCTGTGATACTGGCGCAGCTCTTGCGGGCCAAGCCAGATCATTTCGCCACGATCACGCGCGGCTTGATTACCGAGCACATGATGGGTCGAGGGTTCAATCCCCATCACATAAGCGCCCGACTGGTAGTATTGCCACTGAAACGCACAAGGCATCTGGTCTTTTCGGGTGGTGATTTCAATACCCAAGCCGATGCGATCATTGACCAAAGCCACGGGAACTTCACCCGCCGCATTGGCCGCCATTTCATGCTGCCAAACCTGCTCGGCAAAGCCATTGCTGGGTGCAGGCACATTTTGATAGCCCACGCCCTGCGCCTGATAACGCGCCTCATGCGCCGCCCAGATCACATCGCGGACTGGTGCAAGATAGCGCGCGCCCTCTTCCAACACCGGATGGCCGATGTTGATATGATAGAACATCATATGCGGGGTTTGGAGGAAGCCCTCGTTCACCACGCGGTCGCTCAGCCGGATTTCATCGCCGCCAACGTCAGCCTCAATCCGGCGATACAGCGCCAGATTCTCGCCAAACACCGTGGCTTGGCGAATAATGCCTTCCGCCCAAAGCGTGCAGCAATCGCCGTGCCAAACCTCACCATAGCCCGAAAGCTGGGCGGGGATCGCGCCCACCCGACCATGCAGCGGTTGCCGGGCGGTCTTGCGGCCGGGATAGTTGTAACTCTCGGTCGAAACCTCTTGCGGACTTAGAATATGGTCTAAGCCGCAGGTCGATAAAAACCCCGAGAAACTGCGCGCCCACGCGAAACCATCTTCGCCTTCAGGGTCATGCAATCCAGGATGCCGAAACCCTGTTGGCGAATGCCAACCAATCGCGCGACCACGATGCTCCACCTCGGCAATATCCATGGCGCGATCGACCAACACGGTGAACCGCAGTCCCGACCCGGTGCGAAACTCCAGCATTCGCACACCGCGCTCCACACCGTCACCAAGCGTCATCAACCGCACCCCGGCGAACTGGCTTAAAGCGCCCGCATGAGCGGCAACCTCAACACGGCTCATCTCGCGGTCATAGAGCTTAACCATGCGCAGGTTCCGCCTTAAGATCGACGCCCATGATCAACCCCTCAACCTTCAGCACGTCAGACCCGGCCAACGGCAGATCGGCCACCACCTCGCCGCGCCGCATGATTACCGCGCGATCCGCCACCTGAAAAACGTGGTGAATGTTGTGGGTGATAAACAAAATCGAGTGTCCCGCCGCCTTCATCTCCCGCACAAAGCGCAACACGCCATGGGTTTCTTCGACGCCCAAATTGTTGGTCGGCTCGTCCAAGATGATCAATTTGGCCGCAAACTGCATCGCCCGACTGATCGCAATCGACTGCCGCTCACCCCCCGAAAGCGTGCTGACCGGAGCATCCGCATTCAGCCGTTTCGAAATCCCGACCCGCTGCATCAGCGTCCGCGCGGCCTCACGCAACTCCACCTGATTGATCGGCGCGAACGGCCCGAGCCAGCCCATCGTCACCGGCTCTCGCCCCAAAAACAGGTTGCGCGCAATGGAAAGATCGGGCGCAAGCGAGCTGTCTTGGTGGATCGTCTCAATCCCCAAAGCCATCGCATCTCGAGTTGAGCGGATATCAACCACCGCGCCGTTTACTGCAATCTCACCGCTATCTGCTCGATAAACCCCCGAGATCACCTTGATCAGTGTCGATTTACCCGCACCATTGTCACCGAGCAGCGCCACCACTTCGCCCTCACCCACCGAGAACGAGGCGTTTTTCAGCGCCGTCACGCTGCCGAAAGATTTGCGAAGATTGCTGATGCGAAGAATATCCTTGGTCATGGCTTAACCCTTCCGGCCAGAGTTTTGCAACGCGGCATGCAGCATCAGCATCCCCAAGATCACAGCACCAACGAAGATGTTATAGGCCAGTCCCGGCACCCCGATCAGCACGATGCCGTTGCGGATACCGCGCAACATCAGCGCGCCGACCACCGTGCCCAAAATCGTGCCGCGCCCGCCATTCAACGCCGTGCCGCCGACCACAACCATCGCGATCACTTCCAGCTCATAGCCCGTGCCAGCCACCGGCGAGGCGGTTGAGATCCGAAACGCGCTGATCATCCCCGCCAGCCCCGCAAGCACCGAAGTCAGCACGAACAGCCAAACCTTGACCTTATCCGCAGGCACCCCGCGCGCCACTGCCGCATTGCGGTTTGAGCCTATCGCACTGATCCAGTTGCCGATTTTAGCCCGGTTCAAAAGATAACCCGCCAGCCCCGACAACACCGCGAACCAGAAGATTGAGGCATAAACCCGAAACGGCCCGATATAGAAATCTCCCGCGAGCAGGGTCACGAAAATCCCCGGCTGATCCCAGCTTGCCAGCGGAAACCCTTGAGTGATGTAAAGCGCCGCACCCCGGATAATCATCAGCATCGACAGCGTCACCAGAAACGACGAAATCCCGATCTTGGTCACGATCAGCCCATTGATCAGCCCGATCAGCACGCAAATCGCAAGGCCAATCACCAGCGCCAAGCCCAGATCGACGCCTGCGTTTTGAACCAACAGCATCACAACTACCGGCACCAAACCAAAGGTCGCGCCCACCGACAGATCAAACTCCCCTGCCGTCAGCAGCAACGTCATGCCAAGCGCGATGATCCCCAACTCCGGCAAAAACGCCAGCATGTTAGAGACGTTCAGCGGCGACAGGAAATCTCCGTTCAGCGCCGCAAAAGTGCCGAGCACGATAACAAGCAGCACCAAGGATGCGTATTGTGGCACTTTGATCAGCGCGGCTAGGCCAGGTTTAGGAGTGTCGGACACGTTATTTCCTTGGACTATACAACAAATCAGGGCCGCCCACCGCAGGCAGGCGGCCCCAGATGCTTACTCGGCTTCGTAAAGCTTCAGGATCGGATCGACGCTGGCCTTGTCGTAAAGGCTGAACGTCTCAATGTTATAGCCAATCGGCTCGCCCGCAGCCGCCAGCTTCAACAATGCGACGGGCATGAAACCCTGCGCCGATGGGAACTGCCAAGCCGCCGCGTTGACATAACCATCGCGCACAGCCTCCGCCGTGGTTTTCGAATTGCCCCAGCCAACCACCGGGATCGCACCCGCTGAAAGCCCCGCGCCATCAAAGACTTGCTTGACCGATGACATCACGGAATCGCCCAAACCAATCATCGCAACCGGCTTATTCGCCACCATGTAATCGGTCATTTTGGCGATGATGCCCGCCGGATCAGTGCCCGCCTCAACCACGTCATACTTCACACCCAACGGATCGAACACCGAGGCGATGCCCTCGGTCTCCAGCACCTGATAGCTCGCTCCGGGCACCTCCACCGGCATGAACACGGTATCGCCCGCCTTCACCATCTTGTTGTCAACGAGGTATTGCGCCCATTGCACGCCAGCACTCCGCAAATCAGCGCCAACATAGCCTTGCCGCCCGGTCGAGGTGTCGTCGGTGTTGAAAAACACCACCGGAATACCCGCTGCCCGCGCGGCCGCCACTTCTTCCGTCCACAACCCGGGCTGCGCCGAAGTCGTCGCAATTCCTTGCGGTTTCGCCGCAATAGCCGAGTTGAACGCCTCTTTCTGCGCTGCCATATCACCGCCCGAGAACGAGATATTGCAAGTCACCGCAAGCTGCGTGCAAGCATCGGTAGCACCCCGGTTCCAGTCGATCCAGAACGCGTCCGACGGCCCACCATGCGACAGCAGGTAGAACGTCGGTTTATCTTGTGCCGCCGCCGCCCCGGCCCAAAGGCTGGCCGCAACGGTAAAAGCTGTGACGATACGTTTCATATTATCTCTCCCCAAAATCACAGACCATGAGCGGCAAATTTGCCGTCCATGAAGGCTTTCGAGCGCGGCACGTCCGCCTCATCCAAATGCTCAACGATCATCGGAATGTTCGGGTGCTTTTTCGCCAGTAGTTGCAGGTAAAGATCGTAGTTGAGCGACCCCGTCCCCGGCGCGTTCAGCACGATCTCGCCCACGCCCCGGAAGGTATGCGAGGCCAAAGCATCATCATCGCCAATATCCGCGTGCTTCTCGGATTTATCATCGCCCGCCCGCGCCACATCCTTGGCATGCGCAATCTTGATCTTGTCCGACAATGTGTCGAACACCTGATGCAGAATTCCGTCCATGTTATCAATGTTGTGCGACTCGAAGTAGTTGGTCGGGTCCATCAACAGCCCCAGCCCCGGATGATCCACCTGCGCGAACATCTTCACGGTCTCCTCAACCGAGCCGACGACGTTGTTCACATAGGTCTCAAGCAGGAACATCGAGCCGTGATCGTAAGCCTCTTGCGCCAGTTCCGCGATGATCTTGCGGCAGGCTTCAAAGCCTTCTTCGGTCTTGTTTTTCGGGTCCGACATCCACTCGGATTCGGTGTTATAGGTGCCCGTCTCCGAGATCACATAAGGAGTTCCCAAAGCCCGCGCGTTGCGGATGATATCCTTAAGACGGTCCACGTTGGCTTTGCGGTGCGCCATATCCGGGTGGATGATATTGGTATAGCCCGAGATACAGCTGATCGGCAGATCATGCGCGCGGAATGTGTCGCGCACCTTTTTGCAGTTCTCGGCGGTCAGGTTGCCGTGGCTCAGATCAATATCCTTGAAATGCAGGTCCAGCTGCACGGTGTTAAAACCGTGGCTACGGATTTTCTTAGCCGACTCTTCCAAGCCATATGGGAAATATCCCGAAAAAATACCCAGTTGCATCATGGTGAAGTTCCTCCCTCAGTTCGTTGAAATTTCAGACAATTTAACGGTGCGCCCCTCTGCAATTGAACGGTAGCCCGCCTCAATCAACGCAACCGTCTTGACGTTATCGGCCACCGAAAGCGCCGGAGGCGTGCCGGTTTTCACCGCATGTTGCAGCTGCTCCATCACGCCGATGAACGCCTGCGGGAACCACATGGTATCCCATGTCGGCGTCACCCATTTGCCGCCGGTGGCGGTTTGCGAGGCATAGCTCAACGTGCTCGCAGCCCCTGTCGGCCAACCGATCGACCCCTTAGCGACCCCAGCCATGCCCTCCACCCGGAAGGTAATGCTTTGGTCATTGTCATAACCCTCGGCACGCGGGCCTGACCACACATCCTCCAGGCTCACCGCCAGCACACCAGACTCAAACCGCAGTGTTGAAACCGTAATCCCGTCAGAATGTTCAAACGTAGTGCGCGGGTCTTTGCGAGTTTGCGTGGTGATCTCGACAGGCTCGCCAAACAGAAACCGCAGCACATCCAGATGATGCACCGACATATTCGCCAGCGTCAGACGGTCGTAATCCGCCAGAAACCCCTGCCAATGCGGGATCGCGTGCATGTCGATCTGCGCAAACACGATCTCACCCAGATCGCCCCGGTCGATAATCTGCTTCAGCACCCGCATCGACTGATCGTAGCGCATGTTCTGATTGACACTGAGCACCTTGCCCGCAGCCTTCGCCGCATCGCGCAGCGCAATGGCATCGGCCAGCGTCAGTGCAAGCGGCTTCTGCGCCAAAATCGCCTTGATATGCGGCTGCTTCAGCGCGGCATAGATCAGCGCAGGCTGCTGGTCCGGCGGATAGGCAATGTCGAGAACCTCAATCGAAGGATCCGCAATCAGCGCCTCGGGCGTGGCATGAACCTTCGCAATGCCCCAACGCTGCGCCACCGCCGCAGCCTTGCTTTCGGTCCGGCTGGCAATCGCACCGACCTTGAACCCCGCCTCGTGATAGGCCGCCAAATGGCACTCTGCCATGATCATGCCCGCGCCAATGCAACCGATCACCAGATCCTTGGTGCGCACCACCGGATCGGGCTGAAACCCCAATGCGTCGCTCATATTCTGTCCCCTCCCAAGGATGGGGCGGCGGATTTAGGCAACGCCTCACCACCAGCCCCGAAATACATCACCTTTGCCGGATCGCAGCCGAGGCCCACCAGCGCGCCCACCCGAATATCCGGCTGCCCACGTAGCATCGCCCGCAATGGCTGCGCGCCAGCGGTCAAAGTTACCACGGTATAGCCGCCCAGTGGTTCCACCTCCGAAACCGTCGCAGGCACCCCCGCGCCGCCTTCCCAGTGCGACACCCGCAGATCCTCCGGCCGCAGCCCCATCTCTGCGACACTCGCCTGAGCCTGTGCCGAAACCTGCAAAGCCCCCGCCGCCGCCTCAAAGCCAGTGCCCGTAGCTTGCACGGGCAAAATATTCATCACCGGGCTGCCCAAAAACCGCGCCACATAAGTCGTTGACGGATGGTCATAAATCTCCACGGGCCGACCAATCTGCCGGATCGCCCCATGCTGCAAAATCGCCATCCGGTCGGCCACCGACATGGCTTCTTCCTGATCATGCGTCACATAGATCAGCGTCCGCCCGGCCTCACGCTGGATGCGTTTCAACTCCACGCGGGTCTCCTCGCGCAGCCGCGCGTCCAGTGCCGAGATAGGATCATCCATCAGATAGGCTGCAGGGTCGCGCACCAAGGCCCGCGCAATCGCCACCCGTTGCCGCTCACCACCCGAAAGCTGCCCCGGCATCTTGTGCAGGATATGGCCGATATGCAGCTTTTCCGCCGCGTCGCGCAGCCGTGCCTCAATCTTCGCAGGCGCTTCCCGGCGTTCCACCAGCGGAAACCGCACGTTATCCGCCGCCGTCATATGCGGGAATAGGGCCAGATTCTGGAACACCATCGCGATATTCCGCGCCGCTGGAGACACCTCGTTGACCGCGCGACCGTCAATCAAAATCTCACCGCTATCAGGCTTTTCCAGCCCCAGGATCAGCCGCAAGATCGTGCTTTTTCCCGACAAAGGCGGCCCGAAAAAGCAGAAAAATTCATTATCGGCGACGGTGAAACTGGCATCATCCACAGCCAAAGTGGCCCCATACCGCTTCGTCACATTGCGAAAGGCAATCTCGGCCATGTCAGTGCCCCCTCAATGCAGCACCAGAGGCGGCATCAAACAACCGCACGGCACTTGGATGCGGCGCGAAATGCAACGCCCGCCCCATTTCAAACCCGGCGTCATTTTCAAACACCGTTTTGGCGCTCGCCGCCCCCTCACCCAGATGCAAAATCGTCCGCGCGCCGATGCGTTCGACAAAGCTGATCGGCATCGCCATGCCCTGCCCTTCACCGACGCGAGCCGCCTGTTCTGGCCGAAACCCGAACACCACATCGCCCTTGGCGCGCCGCGCCGCCGCCGCCTGCTCCGGTGCCAACGGCAACGAATGCCCCAAAGCCCCCAGATCAATCGCCACCTCGCCGCCCGTATCAACCGGACGCCCGTGCAGCAAATTCATCCCCGGCGAGCCGATAAACTTCGCCACAAACAGGTTCGCCGGATCGTTATAAATCTGCAGCGGTGTCCCCACCTGCTGCAACACGCCATGATCCATCACCGCAATCCGGTCGGCCATCGTCATCGCTTCCAACTGGTCATGCGTCACATAAACCATGGTCTGCTTGAAGCTGCGTTGCAGGCCTTTCAGCTCGGTCCGCATCACCGCCCGGAACGCCGCATCGACATTCGACAACGGCTCATCCAGCAGAAAAATCGCAGGCTCCATGATCGCCGAACGCCCAATCGCCACCCGCTGCAGAATGTTCACCGACAGCCCCGCCGCAGGCCGATCCAGCATCGGCGTCAGTTGCAGCAATTCGGCCATCGCATTGGTGCGCCGCACCACCTCATCGGCTGGCCGCCGCGTCGCGCGCAGCCCATAAGACAGGTTCTGCCGCACCGTCATATGGGTAAAAATCGCGTAGTTCTGAAACACGAACCCCACACCGCGCCGCCCCATTGGCACTCCCGCCATGTCGCGATCACCAAACAGAATGCGTCCCTCAGACGGGGTTTCCATCCCCGCGATCATGTTCATCGTGGTGGATTTTCCGCAGCCCGAAGGCCCGAGCAAAGCCACGAACTCGCCATCCGCAATCGTCAGATCCATCGTCTTCAGCGCGGTAAACGCCCCAAAGCGTTTCACGAGATTTTCCAGCCGGATCATGCTCATGCCCGCACCCTCGCCATCCGCTTCAAGGCCCAGACGCAGACCACCGACAGCACAATCAGGATCGCCAAAGCAATCGCCGCGACATAGCCCCAGATCAAGTCCTGAGTGGCGATCTTGTAAATGTAAACGCTGATGGTTTCGGTCGCCACACCCGGCCCGCCCCCGGTCATAATGAACAACGTGTCAAAGATTTTGAAACACTCGATCACCCGGATCGCCAGCGCGATTCCAATGATCGTTTTCATCCGAGGCAGCACAATCGAGGTAAAACGCTGCAATGGATTGGCCCCCAGCAGGGTCGCCGCCCGCACCTGATCCTCTGGCACGCCCACCAAACCCGCGAGCAAAATCAAGAACATCAGCGGCGTCCATTGCCAAATGTCGGCCACCATCACCGCGACCAACGCGAGCTTCGGATTAGACAGCCAAGCAATCGTCACCGGGCTGCCTGTAAACATCGACAGAATGTCATTCACCGGCCCGCCCGACTGGAATAGCATGAAAAACATGTAGCCCGCCACCGCGGGCACGACCATCATCGGCATGATCAGGATCGAATAGAACACCCGCTTGCCGCGAAAATCGTCCATGAACAACGTCGCAAGCCCAAGGCCCAGCATGAACTCAATCGGCACGCAAACCGCCATCACAAACGCCGTCCGCCCCAGCGCCGACCACAACCGGCCATCGCTCAGAAGGTCGCTGTAATTGGCGAATGTATTCCAAAAAGCCCAAGCCTGCGTCCAGCTTTGCCCCGACAAAGGCGACCAATCGGTGAGCGAAATATACGCCTGCATCAGCAGCGGAAACACCGAGATGAACAGCACCAGCACCTGCGCAGGCAGGGTCAGCCGAAAGCTGAGGTTTGCGGATTCGTCCTTCATTGCTTCAACGCTCCGAACGTCAGCCCGCGCACCAGATGCTTCTGGATCAGCACGCCAAGCACCACCGGAGGCACCGCCGCCATCAGCCCCAGTGCTGCCTTCGCACCATAAAGCTGCCCGGTCATAGATGACGAAAGCGAAGCCATATAGACCGGAATCGTCACCCATTCCCGCGTCGTCAGCAGCAGCGCAATCAGGTAATCCGACCAATTCAGGATGAACACGAACAGCGCGGCGGATGCCAAAGGCGCGCGCATCATCGGCAAAGTGATCCGCCAAAACACCCGCGCGCGGCTACAGCCTTCGACCAAAGCCGCTTCCTCAATTTCCCTAGGCATGTCGTCGAAAAACGTTTTCATCAGCCAAAACGCGAACGGCAAAGTGACGATGCCGTAGACCAGCGCCAGCCCCCACCAAGTATCGGTCATGTTCAAAAACGCCCACATGATCATCACCGGAGTCATCACCGCCATCGGCGGAAACAGCCGCAACTGCACCAGCGCCAAGGGCAAATTGCCGCCGGAGCCGAACCGCGACAGCCCATAAGCCGCCGCCGTCCCCGCCGTCATCGCAATCACCGTGCCGATGCCAGCCGCAAGAAACGACGCCAAAATCGGCTTCAACGCGGTGCGGTCCAAAGCCACGATCAGATCAGAATTGCTTACCCCAAACACAAAACGGAAATTGTCCAAGGTCGGAGCTTTCGGCCACCATGTCAAAGCCGCCCCCGTCGCCTGCCATTCCGGGATCGGCTTGAACGCCATCGACGCCATCCACAGGATCGGGATTAGCGTGACGGCCACCGCCAGCATAATCATCGCATATCGAAACACTTCAAAGGCCAGCGAACGGGTCATCACACTTCCAGAGGTTCACAAAGTCCGGTCGGCGCGCAGGGTCCGCGCCGACCAAGGGCGATTTGCGGGCGCGTCCCGGCCTACCGGATACCCACAAATCGCCATCAGATCAGGTTCAGCGGGAGAGCTTAAACCGGATCAAGCACCGTCGGCCAAGCCGCCTTGTTGGCCTTAATCGCCTCAATAATCTTCTCCTCACCCGTGCGCCGGGTGATCTTTGCCCACGCATCCGCAGTGTCCGCCATCGCCTGCGCCGCCGTCTTGGCCCCAGTCAACGAAGCCATCAGGTTCTCATCCAGCGCATTGTGGAACGCGGTAGCGCCGGGATAGTTGATCGACGGCACCGTGCGCGCCACCGTCTCGCGCACAATATCCATATGGTAGGCGTGATAGGTTTCGCGCACCAACGGATCGGCGAAATCGTTCAAGCTGAACGGGTCGAAATAGCCGCCCGGATTGGCCGTCATCCAAGAATAAATCCGCGCCGAGCCCAACCATTGCAACAGCAGATACGCCACTTCGGGATGTTCCGATTGCGACGACACCATGCCCGTCAAGCTGAACCACAACACTGAACGGCTAACGATCTTGCCATCCACTTCCGTCCCCGGCGGCAGCATCGAACCGATCTTGCCCGTCACGGTAGAGCCAGTATTGCCAGCATTATCCAAGAACTTCGGCAGGTTAGAGAACGCGCAGGTCATCGCCGCCCCACCGCTCGCGAAGTTGCCATACTGCTCGGGCCAGCCCCAGCTGATCGCATCCGGCGAGTGGTGCGACAGGCTGTCGATATAGGCTTGGGTCGCTGCAACCCCGTTTTCCGAATTGATCAGCGGCACGCCATCATCGCCAAACAGGAACTGGTTCGGCGAGGCCATCGAGGTGAAACGCTGATACCAGTTGGTATAGCCCCAGCCCTGATTGCGCAGATCGGTCGAGCCAAACATGCCCTTATCGGGGCGCTGAAAGAACGCCGCCACATCGGAATGTTGCTTCCAAGTCCGCGGAGGTGCGAGGTCGTAGCCGTATTTATCCTTGAACGCCGCCTGCTCTGCTGCATCACCGAAGAGATCGGTGCGATACACCCAAGTTTGGAAATCGCCGTCCAAGCTGACGCCGTAAGTGCTGCCGCGATATTGGTTCAGCAAAGCCACGCCCTGCGCACCATTCACATAGCCGCGCTCGGGGTCGTCCCACTGCGGCTTATGCGCTTCGACATAGTCGTCGAGCTTGGCAATGCCGCCGGATTCCGCGAGGTCACCCAGACGGTTCCAGTCGGTCGAATAGATGTCATACGCGCCACCAGAGGTGGAAATATCCTGCATCGTCTTGGTAAATTCCTGCCCGTTCGGCAGGCCGACAATCTCTAGCGTGATGCCGGTTTCTTTTTCAAACAAATCCTTGATGCTCGGCGCGCCCACCGGGAAAGGCTGCGTCAACTGCCCGATCGAGCCATCTGACAACGCCATCACGATTTTTGTCGGCGCTTTGCCTGCGCCTTTCAGCGTCTTGATCGCCTCAATCGCCCGGCCTTCCGGTGTATCCGGGCCGTATTGATAACGCTCTGCGCCGGGAAATCCGGTCGGTCCACCAATCATCCCCGGGGCCAGCGCATCTGCGCCCTCGGCCCGCGCGGGGCGGATGAAACGCGGGGCTATACCAATCGCCGCGCCATAAACAGCCAACTTGCCGCCGCTCGTCAGCAACTGACGCCGCGACATGCGATGTGTTTGATCCATTCCGTGTCCCTCCCAAGACCGCAAGCGCATACGTTGATGCACCCAGAATGAGGTCTTATGATGAAACACATCATTTCGTCAACATCATAAAGCGGCAGGGCCATGCCACAAATGTCGCCACTCGCCATCTATACGCATCAATGTTGCGATTACACGGTTGTATTTAAACATTAAAATCCTATTACCCTCGCTTTCATCCACAAGATGAAATTGCACCTGAAATGCTTAACCCACCTTAACCAATCAAAGTACATCATTTACAGATCGCTTTTTCAGTGCCACTAAGGATTCACCCCAGTTAAAAACGGCCCCAACCATGAGCAATCAACCCTCGCGTGCCACCCTGCAAGACGTTGCCCGTGAGGCTAACGTCTCCTCCGCCACGGTGGATCGGGTGCTGAATGGCCGCGAAGGCGTGCGTGCGCGCACACGCGAGGTGGTTTTGCAAACCGCCCGCCGTCTCGGCTACATCTCCGACAGCGCCGAGCCCATCGAAACCAGCGCCAAAGCCGCCCCGATTGATCTGGTTTTCCTACTGCCTGCGGGCACGAATGCGTTCATCAACAGCCTTGATCGCCACATCGAAACCGCCGCCGCAAACCGTCCCGAACTGAACGTAAATATTAAACGCATCGAAGGCTTTAACCCGCAAACCGTCGCAGCCAACCTGCTCGCCCTGCGTGGTCGTGCGGCAGGCGTTGGTCTGATCGCGCAAGATCATCCGCTGGTGCGCGAGGCCATCCGCACCCTCACCATCAGCGGCACCCAAGTGCTCACCCTCGCCACCGACATCCAGAACGTGCCTCGCGTCGCCTATATCGGCATCGACAATCGCCAAGCTGGACGTCTTGCCGGGCAGTTGATGGGCCGCCTGCTGCCCGCAAATCAACCCGCGAAAGCCGCGCTGTTTGCAGGCTCGCTGGCTTACCGAGGCCATGAGGAACGTGAGATGGGCTTCCGCCACATCCTGCGCGAAGAATTCCCCCACATCCAAATCTTAGAGCTGCGCGAGATTATGGACGATCGCCAGCGCGCGCAGGACGAAACCAAAGTCCTGCTGGATCAACACCCCGACCTCGCCGCCGTATATAATGTCGGCGGCGGCACCTCTGGCATCGCCACCGAACTGCGCGCCCGGGGCTTG
>NZ_JAQGKQ010000094.1 GCF_028290025.1 Cypionkella sp.
TTGCTTAATCTGATCGAGCAAGTCACCGCTTGGAAACTAGACAAACCGCTGACCCGCGACCAGCTTTCCACCCGCCTGATGCGCCGTGCCTCCAAATACGACAAATCCGGCGAGGAACATTACAACCTGATCTCAGCCCTGCACAAATCGGTGCGCGGCTCTGATCCCGACGCTGCCCTATACTGGTTTGCCCGGATGCTCGAAGGCGGTGAAGACCCGCGCTTTCTCGCCCGCCGCATCACCCGCATGGCCGTCGAAGACATCGGCCTCGCCGACCCGCAAGCCCAACAAATCTGCCTCGAATCGTGGAATACCTACGAACGCCTAGGATCTCCCGAGGGCGAACTCGCCCTCGCCCAAGCCCTCGTCTACATCGCCCTAGCCCCCAAATCGAATGCGGTTTACACGGCTTACAAAGCCGCCCGCGCTTCTGCGCGCGAAACTGGCAGCCAACCGCCGCCGCTGCACATCCGCAATGCCCCCACCAAACTGATGAAAGAAATCGGCTACGGCGCGGGCTACGCTTACGATCACGACGCCGAAGATAGCTTTTCGGGGCAAAACTACTTCCCCGATGAGATGAAACGCCCAATCTACTACAACCCACCCGAGCGTGGCTTTGAACGTGAACTCAAAAAACGCATCGACTATTTCGTAAAACTCCGCGCCAAACGCAACGACGCTTAGCCATTTCACATCGGCCCAAATACTGCCTGCGGAGCGTCCTTCCCGAATACCAAGCGAGCCCGCGCATATTCAAAACCTGCAAACCGCCCAAGCCCCGTTGACAAATCCTCCGCCTGCGCCCAAGGAAAACGGATGTTCTACACGCTCTCCCAAGTCGCCATTGGCGGCGCGATTGGCGCATCTTTGCGCTATCTCTCGAACGTCAGCGCAATGCGCCTGTTCGGGCCGGGGTTCCCCTACGCCACGCTGTTTGTCAACGTGCTGGGCTCCTTCGTCATGGGTTTACTGGTCGTCACCCTTGCGCTCAAGGGCGGCACCCGCTTTGCGCCGTTTCTGATGACTGGGATTCTTGGCGGCTTCACCACCTTCTCTGCTTTCTCGCTCGACAGTTTCACCCTGTGGGAACGCGGCGAGATCGTCACCGCGCTGGCCTATATCGCGGCCAGCATCATCCTTTCCCTCGCGGCCCTCGCTGCCGGAATTTACCTAGCACGTGGAGCCCTCGCATGAGCGACGTTCAACTGATCAATGTCACCGAAGACGAAGGCGAACAGCGCCTTGACCGCTGGTTCAAGCGGCGTTTTCCGCAAGTCACTCAAGGCCATGTCGAAAAGATGTGCCGCACCGGCCAAGTCCGCGTCGATAGCGGGCGCTGCAAGGCGTCCGATCACGTCACCCCCGGCCAAACCATCCGCATCCCGCCATTGCCTGATGCAGCAGCCCCGGTGCAGCGTCGCGCGGGCAGCTATTCTGCCGCCGATGAAAAGATGATCCAGAATGCCGTGCTGTGGAAGGATGAGCATATCATCATCCTCAACAAGCCCCCCGGGCTGCCGTCGCAAGGCGGTTCCGGCCAAGGCGACCGCCACGTCGATGGCCTGACCGAAGCCCTGAAGTTCGGCTACAAAGAGCGCCCCAAACTGGTGCACCGCCTCGATAAAGACACCTCGGGCCTGTTGATGCTCGCCCGCACCGACCGCGTGGCACGAGCGCTTTCCGAAGCCCTGCGCCACCGCCTTACCCGCAAAATCTACTGGGCCGCCGTCGCTGGCGTCCCACACCCCCGCAAAGGCTCGATCAAATACGGTTTGCAAAAGTCCGGTGGCGGTCGTCACGGCGATGAGAAAATGATCTGCATCCACCCCGCCAAAATGGCCGAACACCCCGACGCCAAACGCGCGCAGACCGACTATTTCACCCTGTGGTTCTTAGGCAGCCGCCTGTCGTGGATGGCGTTGGAGCCTGTTACCGGCCGCACCCACCAACTCCGCGCCCATATGGCTGAAATCGGCCATCCGATCTTGGGCGACAGCAAATATGGCGTATCCGGCACCGAGAACATGGGCGACGGTTGGGGTGCCAGCATCGGCGGCGATATCTCTCGCAAACTGCACCTGCACGCCCGTATGCTGACCATCGAGCATCCGATCCTGAAGAAAATGATGACCTTCACAGCGCCCTTGCCCGAACATATGGCCCGCACTTGGAAGACCCTCGACTGGGGCGAAAACCAAGTCCCAGCCGATCCGTTCGCAGGTGGCGAATGAGCGGCTGGACTGCCAAACGCTTTTGGAAACAAGCCGTTGCAGAACCGTGTGACGGCGGTTTCACCATAACACTCGACGGACGCGCGGTGAAAACCCCCGCCAAACGCCTGCTGGTCCTGCCCACCCTACAGATGGCGCAAATCATTGCTGCCGAGTGGGATGCCCAACAAGGCCGCGTGCGTCCTGAAACCATGCCCGCCACCCGCGCCGCCAATTCCGCGCTGGATAATGTCGCGGTCCAATTCCACGCAGTTGCCCGCGACCTTGCCCGCTACGGCGAAACCGATCTGCTCTGCTACCGCGCCACCGATCCCGAAGAACTGGTCAACCGTCAGGCCGACGCTTGGGATCCGCTGCTCGCGTGGTCCGCCACAGCCCTGCGCGCGCCGCTGATCGCCACGGCTGGCGTGATGCACATCCGCCAACCGCAGCCCTCCATCGACAAACTCACCGGCCATGTTCATGCCTTCACGCCGTTCCAACTCGCCGCCGTGCATGATCTGATCGCGATCTCCGGCTCGTTGGTGCTCGCCCTCGCCGTCACCCGTGGCAGGCTTTCTGTGCACGAGGCTTGGCGGCTCAGCCGAATCGATGAAACCTGGCAAAACGAGCTTTGGGGTGTCGATGAGGATGCAGCCGCATTAGAATCGCTTAAACGGCAGGCATTGATCGAGGCCGCGCACTTTTTTGCATTGTGCGGGTAACAATCTTCTTTCCTCCGGGTCGATTTTTGCGCAATCTAACTGCATGAAGGCTCCAAAGCGGTGTGACCAAGCTAAAATCCGTTATATTGGCAGTTTTGCTTGACCGAACGCGTGCCTATGTCGGAGTATCAACGACACTGACAGCCTATACTGTCATCGGGAACGCACCTGCAAATCTGTGGGGCACATAACCTTCGCCCGAAAAACGGGCGGAACTCAGGAAGAGGTAAGTATGAAAAAATCCGTATTCTTTGGCGCACTGGCGGCCACGACAGTTCTGGCCGGGTCAGCTTTTGCTGGTACGCTGGATGATGTCAAAGCCCGTGGCGAGTTGATCTGTGGCGTTAACATCGGTTTGACAGGCTTCGGCGCACCTGATGCTGCTGGCGCTTACAAAGGCTTCGACGTTGATCTGTGCAAAGCGCTCGCGGCAGCCGTTGTCGGCGACGCGGCCAAAGTCAAATACGTGCCTACCACTGGCGAAACCCGTTTCACCGCGCTGGCTTCCGGCGAAGTTGACGTGCTGATCCGTAACTCGACCTGGTCGTTCCAGCGCGACACCGATCTGAAGTTCGATTTCGTTGCGGTGAACTACTATGACGGCCAAGGCTTCATGGTGAAAAAAGACCTCGGTGTGTCCTCGGCAAAAGAGCTTGATGGCGCGACCGTTTGTATCCAAACTGGCACCACGACAGAGCTGAACTTGGCTGACTTCTTCAAAGCCAACAACATCACCTACACCCCGGTCAACGTTGCTGACGATTCCGAAGCGTTGCGTCAGTTCGACAGCGGCGCTTGCGATGCCTACACCACCGATGCATCGGGCTTAGCTGCTTCGCGCGCTTCGATGGCGGTTCCGGCTGACAACATCATCCTGCCAGAAATCATCTCGAAAGAGCCACTTGGCCCGGTCGTGCGTCATGGCGACAACAACTGGGGCGATATCGTCCGTTGGACCTATTTCGCGCTGCTTGAGGCTGAAGAAAAGAACATCACCAAAGCCAACATCGACCAAGTGGCTTCCTCCACGACTGACCCGGAAGTCAAGCGTTTGCTCGGCGTCGGCGATGACGATCTGGGCGCGATGATGGGTCTCGATAAAGAGTGGGCCAAGCGCGCAATCGCCGCTTCGGGCAACTACGGCGAGATTTTTGAAGCCAACATCGGCACCTCTACTCCAATCGGTCTGGCACGCGGCCTGAACGCATTGTGGACCCAAGGCGGCCTGCAATACGCTCCACCTTTCCGGTAGATACAACTCGGGCGCGGTGAAATCCGCGCCCGTTTCACCTTTATCCGGCACATCACCTGACCGCAGGGAGAACCGCTCCCAAACGACCGGCAAAAGTCCGGCAGCGGCAGGGCAGGGGGAATCCACATGACGCTCGCCACCGAGCCACCGAAAGCACACTTTCGGCTGGGAATGCTGATTAACGACACCCGCTACCGCAGTTATACCATTCAGATCATCGTCCTGATCCTGTTTCTGCTGGGTGTCGCTTGGCTGGCAAATAACACGATTGAGAACCTTGCGGCCAAGGACAAAGACATCAACTTTGGCTTCCTGTGGAACCGCACCGGCTACGACATCGGCCAGCATCTCATCCCCTACAGCAACGATTCCACCCACTTCCGCGCCGCCCTCGTCGGTTTGCTGAACACCCTCGTCGTGGCATTGGTCGGCTGCATCCTCTCGACCATCCTCGGCGTCATCATCGGCGTGCTGCGGTTGTCGAACAACTGGCTCGTCGCCCGCCTGATGACCGTCTACATTGAGATCTTCCGCAACGTGCCCCTGCTGCTGTGGATCATCGTCGTTTTCGTGGTGTTCTCGGAAACCCGCCCGTCACCGATTGATTTCCGCGTCACCGAGGCGATGACAACCGCTGGCGAAAAGCCCGCCGCGTCAATGATGTTCTTTGACAGCGTCGCCATCACCAACCGCGGCACCAACATCCCCGCCCCGCTACTGTCACGCCCGCTTCCCACCATTGAGGTCGGCCCGATTTCGCTAAACCTCACGCTCATCGCCATTCTCGCGGTGATCGCAGGTTCGGTTTACGCCAACCGCGTGCTGCTCCGCCGCGCTGCGGCCACCCAAGAGGCCACCGGATTTCGGCCCACAACATGGTGGAAATCGACGCTTATCTTGGCAGTCCCGTTCATTCTCTTGATGTTCGCACTGGGTCTGCATTGGGAATACCCCGTGCTTACCGGCAAAATCGCCAAGCTGGTGAACTTCAAGGGCGGCATTACCATCGCCCATTCCTTCACCGCGCTGACCGTCGCGCTGACGCTTTACTATGCTTCGGTGATCGCCGAAACCGTCCGCGCTGGCATCCAGGCCATCAGCCGGGGCCAACCCGAGGCCGCTTACGCGCTTGGCCTGCGTCCCAGCCGCACGATGAATCTGGTGATCCTGCCGCAAGCTTTGCGGGTGATCATCCCGCCGCTAATCTCGCAATATCTGTCGCTGACCAAAGATACCTCGCTCGGCATCGCCGTCAGCTACCTCGATTTGCGCGGCACTTTGGGCGGCATCACACTGAACCAAACCGGCCGAGAGTTAGAGTGTATGACCCTGATGATGCTGATCTATCTGATCATCAGCTTGATCATTTCGGCGGTGATGAACGCCTACAACGCCTCTGTCAAACTGAAGGAGCGTTAAGATGTCATTGTCTTATGTCCGCACAGAAATGCTGCCACCCGCCGAGCCGCCAATATCAGAGCGCGGCGCAATCCGCTGGATGCGCGCCAACCTGTTCTCTGGCCCGTTCAACAGCATCCTGACGCTGCTCGCAGCTTACGTACTCTACCAACTTGTCTCACTCGCTTGGCCGTGGCTGGCAAACGGCGTGTGGAGCGACGCCAATTCGATGTCCGACTGCCGCGCGATCGTCACCGCCAGCGCCGGACCCGATGCTTCCGGCGCCTGCTGGGCGATGATCCGCGAACGCTGGCACCAGTTCATCTTCGGCTTCTACCCGCCCGATCTGTGGTGGCGGCCGATCCTGACCTTCGGCCTGTTGTTCGTGGCCCTCGCCCCGGTGCTATACGCCGACAACAAACGCGCCATGTCGCGCCTCTGCGGCGTGGTCGGCATATTAACCGTGCTCAGTCTGATCGGCGCGGATGGCTTTTCCTACCACACCGTGCTCGCCATCCTGCTGTTCGCCGGTCTGACCGCAATCGCCGCAATCCAACCGCGCCGCCTGCTGATCGTCACCCTGTTGTTCCCGTTCTTCGCGCTTTGGATGCTTTGGGGCGGCTCAATCTGGGGGCCAATCACCGCCCTTCTGGGTTTTGTCGTCTTGGTGGTCGTCTACGGCCTCGTCGCCCCAAAACTCGGCGCAGTCATGGGGGCCAGCACCGGATTTCTCGCCGCCTGCCTCTGGTGGCTTTTCCTGCAAACCTACATCTCAACCGCGTGGCAAGCCCTGCTGCCGTTCGGCCTAACCTACGTCCCTTCCGACAAATTCGGCGGCTTCCTGCTCGCCTTCGTCATCGGCGTCGCCTCGATCTCGATCTCGCTACCCCTCGGCATCCTGCTCGCGCTAGGCCGCCGCTCCGACATGCTGCTGGTGAAAACCCTCTCGGTCGGCTTCATCGAGTTCGTCCGCGGCGTCCCACTCATCACCATGCTGTTCGTCGCCTCGCTGCTGCTGCAATACTTCCTGCCGCCGCAAACCAAGTTCGACCTGATCCTGCGCGTCGTCATCCTCGTCACCCTGTTCTCGGCCGCCTATAATGCCGAAGTGGTGCGCGGTGGCCTCGCCGCCCTGCCGCGTGGTCAGTATGAAGCCGCCGACGCTTTGGGTCTGGATTACTGGCAGGCGCAACGGCTGATCATCATGCCGCAAGCGCTGAAAATCTCGATCCCCGGCATCGTTTCCACCTTCATCGGCCTGTTCAAAGACACCACCCTTGTGTCTTTCGTTGGCCTCGCCGATCCGCTGCGCGGCATCACCACCATCGTGCGCGCCGACATCAACTGGAAAGGCATCTACTGGGAGCCTTACATTTTCGTCGGCGGCATCTTCTTTATCGTCTGCTTCGGCATGTCCCGATACTCGATGTATCTGGAGAACAAGCTGAAGACCGATCACCGTTAAATCAAGGACTTACATCATGGCAGAACCAGCAATCGACCGCAGCAAGATGCAAATCTCTGATGAGGTGGCGATCCAGATCACCAACATGGACAAGTGGTACGGCACCTTCCACGTGCTGCGCGACATCAACATGACAGTGAACAAGGGCGAGCGTATCGTCATTTGCGGCCCTTCGGGTTCCGGCAAATCCACCTTGATCCGCTGCATAAATCGGCTGGAGGAACACCAGAAAGGCCAGATCATCGTTGACGGCACCGAGCTTACCTCCGATCTGAAAAACATCGACAAAGTGCGCTCGGAAGTCGGCATGGTGTTTCAGCACTTCAACCTGTTCCCGCATCTGACGATCTTGGAAAACCTGACTTTGGCCCCGATCTGGGTCCGCAAGGTTCCCAAGCGTGAGGCCGAGGAGACCGCGATGTATTTCCTCAACAAGGTGAAAATCCCCGAGCAGGCGCATAAGTTTCCCGGCCAACTTTCCGGCGGCCAACAGCAGCGCGTCGCCATCGCGCGCTCACTTTGCATGAAACCGCGCATCATGCTGTTTGACGAACCGACCTCGGCCCTCGACCCAGAGATGATCAAAGAGGTGCTCGACACCATGATCTCGCTCGCCGAAGAAGGCATGACCATGCTGTGTGTGACGCATGAAATGGGCTTCGCCCAAGCCGTCGCCAACCGGGTGATCTTCATGGACCAAGGCCAGATCGTCGAGCAAAACGAACCCCGCGAGTTCTTCAACAATCCGCAATCCGAACGCACCAAGCTATTCCTCAGCCAGATTTTGGGGCACTAAGTTAGGCGGGGCTCACCCTTACACCGAACATCAAAAACAAAAAGGCGCCCCTCCCTCGGGCGCCTTTTTGGTTAACAAACTCTTACGTTAAAACCTAAGCTATTGATATGGCAGCCGCAATCAAGCTGTCCACGTGCGGCACCTAAACCACCATCTCACGCGGAATAACAAAATCCACCGTGATACCTTTGCCCAATTCCACCTGATCCCAAGCATCCACCGCAAAATCGACCACCAAAGTAGCCCCAGTCGGATAGCGCGCAAATTCCAGATTAAGCGGAGCCTTCGCCACCAATTTCTCGGCAAACTCCGCAATTCCCGGATTGTGCCCGATCATCAAAACCACATCAGACTTCGCGTGTTTCAAAACCGCCAGCATCACATCGACCCCGGCCTGATACAAAGCCGGTTTCAACTCCAGCACCGCATTACCCGACAAAGCCGGCGCAATCCCCGCCCAAGTCTGCCGCGTCCTCACCGCATCCGAGCACAAAACCTTCTCCGGCAGATAGCCGCGCGAGGCCAGCCATTGCCCCAAATCCGCCGCAGCGGCGCGACCCCTCTCGTTCAAAGGCCGTTCGTGGTCCGGCGTCAGCGGGTCGTCCCAAGCTGATTTCGCGTGCCGCGTAAGGATCAAACGCTTCATTTATGGAACATCCTCATGTGATAAGCCGAGTGTTCGGCCAGTCTTGCATACGCTTGCGACACCGGGCAAGCCCGTCGCACCGCACACCCCGAATTCAGGCAATCCGCCCCCATCGGCTGATCTAAGAACGCGCGACAAGCTGGCACATCATACCCAGCCTCGGTCAGCGCCCCCACCGGGCAAGCCGAAACGCAAGGCCGCGCACAAGTGTCACAAGGCCGCTCCGCCACCGGAACCTCGACCCGCTGTTTCAACGCCAAAGCGCCGCGAAAACTGACCATCAACCCCTGCTCAGCTTGCACCAACAGCTTCACCGGGCTGTCCCAAACCCGTCCTGTTCGCAACGCCCACTGATAAAACGGGTGATAAGGCGCGCCGCCGAACGGGAACAGCGCCTTCGCGCCGAGATCGCAAGCCATCCCGCCAATCACCCGCCGCGACCAGCGATCCACCGGGTCATGCTTGGCTTCCGTTTGGAATTGTTGCCACTCCGGCTGCGATTTCACATGCGCCCAATACCCCGGCTCGGCAGGCCCGAGCAGCAGAACCGAGCGGGTTCCGGCTGGCAACCCAGCTTCACCGTCGCAAGTAAATCCGCCCAGCACGCTCAGAAAATGCCGCGCCGCCATCGCTTCGATCTCAGCCAGCATCGCCCGCCTTTCACAATGGCTCAAATACTCGTGCCGGAGGCATTGAAGGCAAGCCAAAAGAGCCTCCAGCGGGAGTATTTAGGCCAAGATGAAGTCTCAGCGTTTCACCCGAGGCGTCACGCGCGGCACCGTAGAGCGGATTTGCGACCCAGCACCATGATCGGTGAACAGCTCCAACAGACAGGCGTTCGGGATGCGACCATCCAGAATCGTCACCGCCCGCGTCCCCGCCTCAATCGCCATCAGCGCGGTTTCTGTCTTCGGAATCATCCCACCCGAGATCACCCCATCCAGCGTCATCTGCCGAATTTCTTCCGGCGTGATCTGCGTCATCACCTCGCCCGCAGCATTTTTCACCCCCGGCACATCGGTCAACAAAAGCAAACGATCCGCCTGCAGCGCGCCCGCAATAGCCCCTGCAGCGGTATCGCCATTGACGTTAAACGTCTCATTATCTGCCATGCCCGTCGCGACCGGAGCCACCACCGGAATGATTCCAGCGTTATACAAATCGCGCAAAACCTGCACGTTCATCTCTACCGGACGGCCAACGAAGCCCAATTCCGGGTCGTCCGCCACGCAAACCATGAGGTCATCGTCCTTGCCGGAAATCCCCACCGCGCGGCCGCCTGCATCCATGATCGCCTGCACGATGCGCTTGTTAACCAAGCCCGATAGCACCATCTCAACCACTTCGACCGTCGCTTTGTCCGTCACCCGCTTGCCGCGCACGAACTCCGATTTGATGCCCAGCTTGGTCAACATTTCGTTAATCATCGGCCCGCCGCCATGCACCACAACCGGGTTCACCCCGACCTGCCGCATCAGCACAACGTCGCGGGCAAACTCTGCCATCGCGGCATCATCGCCCATCGCATTGCCACCGAATTTCACCACCACCACCGCGCCTTCAAAGCGTTGTAGATAGGGCAGGGCCTCGGAAAGCATCTTTGCGGTGCTGATCGCATCGGTCATCGTCAGGGTCTGCTTTTGCATGGGGAAGACTCCGGTTTTTTTGCCTGATAGCCCCTTTAGCCCCCCCTGCCAAGCAAAGCTTTTGTGTCGCGGCAAAGCTTAATTTCCGGTAAATGACCCCTCGCTAAGTTGTTGAAATCCCTCACCCGAGACAACCCGCCACGCGCGGACACTCTTGCAATCGCCCCGCAATGCCCTAGCCTCGCACCATCGTAGGAGTTCCAAATGCCCGAGCAAAAAACCCTCGTCCTGACCGGAGCAAGCCGGGGAATCGGTCACGCAACCGTCAAGCGTTTCGGCGGCGAAGGCTGGCGGGTGCTGACCTGCTCGCGCCACCCTTTCGACCCGCGCTGCCCGTGGCCCAACGGTGAGGAAAACCACATCCAGATCGACCTCGCCGACCCCAACAAAACCATCGCGGCGATAGAGGCGATCAAGGCGAAACTGAACGGCAAACTCCACGCCCTCGTCAACAACGCCGGGATCTCCCCAAAAGGCGACGGCGGCAGACGGCTGAACACCCTTGAGACCGATCTGCGCACCTGGGGCCAAGTCTTCCACGTCAACTTCTTCGCCAGCGTGATTTTGGCCCGCGGCCTGCAAGACGAACTGATCGCCGCCAAAGGTTCGGTCGTGAACGTCACCTCAATCGCTGGTTCCCGGGTGCATCCCTTCGCGGGCGCCGCCTACTCCACCTCAAAAGCCGCCCTAGCTGCGCTGACCCGCGAGATGGCGCATGATTTCGGGCCGTTAGGTGTGCGCGTGAACGCGATTGCTCCGGGAGAGGTAGAGACCAAAATCCTATCGCCCGGCACCGACAAGATCGTCGAACACCTGCCAATGCGTCGCCTTGGCCAGCCGCAGGAAGTCGCTGACGCTATCTGGTTTTTGTGTTCCGAGCAGTCGAGCTACATTTCCGGCACCGAGATTCAAATCAACGGCGGTCAGCACGTGTAACTGATTCGCGCGGTATAGTTAATGCCGCACCCCGACGTCAAATCCCGCAAAAACCGTGGCCGTTTTCTGGCCCATTTATGTACCCTTTATGGGTCATTAACTTTTAGTTAGTACAAGGGATTAACAACGCGTTCTCAAAGACTTGGCAGAGACTTCAAACCAGCGTGGCGATGATCGCCCGTAACGTCTCAATTCCGTCACCCTTTTCCGAACTGGTCACAACCAATTCAGGGTAAGCCGCCGGATGCTTTGCCAGCGCGCCTTTAACCTGTTCGATGTTGGCATCGCGTTCGACCGCTGAAACCTTGTCCATCTTCGTCATTACGACCTGAAATGTCACAGCCGAGCGGTCTAGCAGATCCATGATCTCCTCATCTACGGCCTTCACGCCGTGCCTTGTGTCGATTAAAACGAAGGCCCGGCGCAGAGTTTGCCGCCCGGCAAGATAGGCTTTCAGCAATGCTTGCCACTTTGCCACTATGGGTTTCGGCGCTTCGGCATAGCCGTAACCGGGCAAATCGACGAGGAAACGGTTCATCTCACCCAGAGCGAAATAGTTGATTTCCTGCGTCCTGCCCGGCGTGTTCGATGCCCGCGCAAGGTTCTTGCGGCCTGTCAAGGCATTGATGAGGCTCGATTTCCCTACATTCGAGCGGCCCGCAAAGCAAACCTCTAACCGATCCGGTTCGGGCAGTCCCGACATCGCAACGACGCCTTTAACGAAATCGACCGGCCCTGCGAACAGCAAGCGACCAGCCTCACGCGAGGTGAATTCTGGCTCGGGAGCCAAAGTGAATTGCAGGCTCGTCATGCCAATCTCCATTCATCGCCGACCGCAATCGGCCCGCTTTCCACAACTACGCCGTAAAGGCCAAAATCCTGATGGCCGAAATGCGTGTTCAACGCTACAAGCGTTGGCGCATTTGGCCGACCGGTCTCGGGGTCAACCGTCGTGGCACTACAACGCTCGATGCGTTCTTCAATCTTGAACACCGCGCCACCAATCGCTAAGTGCTTGCCCACCCAGCCTAATTCCGCCCAGGGTTCGACGTTATCCAGCCAAACATTGCCTCGCCAACGGTCCTTTGACAAAGCGATTCCCATCCGAGCCGACAGATCAGCCAGCGAATTCGTGGACAGAATGGACAGGGCCGGAAGCTGGGTATCGGTCATGCCGCGCCCACCAGTGACAATTGCCACCGGCTGCGCCCGTTCGGGCGGATTGAGCGGGGTGACCCATGCCAGAAAGCGCTGCAGGTCAGTGGGATCGTCCGGCCGGAAGCTGATTTCGCCACGCTCGGGGTGATGCAAAGTGACCGTTGCAGTGGCTTCATCCAAGCGTGAAGTGATCGCCATAAGCGCAGGAGCCTTAGCGCCGCGCGCAAAGTTTACGCAGCGATTCCAACCCGGTACAAGCTTCGCCGCCTCATGCGCAACTGCCCAGTGGCGATCCCAAGCCATACACTCGCCCGCGAAAAGACGAACGGACGCGAGAGTTTCGCGTCCGTGTCCCTTGATTGGGTGGCGGCAAATATGCGCCAGCCGCCCTGTCATTTCTTGACCACCGCCGCGGGCTTTTTAAAGCCGGATTTGATGTTGCCGAAGATATCCGGCTTGTGGCCGTGGCTGCGCATGATCAGATATTGCTGGGTGAAAGTGATCGTGTTGTTGGTGATCCAGTATATCACCAAACCGCTCGCAAAACCGCCGAGCATGAACATGAACACGAACGGCATCCAAGCGAACAGTTGTTGCTGGATCGGATCCGCTGGGGCTGGGTTCAGTTTCTGTTGCAGCCACATCGTTATACCCAACAAGATCGGCAGCACGCCAATGAAAATCGTTGCAAGCAAAGTGTGCGGCTCGGGCGCGCTCCAAGGCAGCAGGCCGAACAGGTTGAAAATACTCGAGGAATCCGGTGCAGAGAGGTCACGAATCCAGCCGAAGAATGGAGATTGCCGCAGTTCGATGGTGACGAAAATCACCTTGTAGAGCGAGAAGAAGATCGGAATCTGGATGAATATCGGCAAGCACCCTGCCGCCGGATTGACCTTGCGCTCTTTATAAAGCGCCATCATATCTTTTTGCAGTTTTTGCTTATCGTCCCCAGCGCGCTCTTTCAACACCTCCATCTCGGGCTGCAATTCCTTCATCCGCGCCATCGAGACGTAGGATTTATACGCAAGCGGCAGCACCAGAAGTTTCAGAATAAACGTCAATCCAATGATCGCCAGACCCATGTTGCCGATCAGACCGTGCAGCCAATGCAGCACGAAAAAGATTGGTTTTGTCAGGAAAAAGAACCAACCCCAGTCGATCGAGTCGATGAAGCCCGGGATACCAGCTTTGTCCTGATAGTCACGAATTGCCTCCCACTCTTTGGCGCCCGCAAACATCCGAGTCGAAGTTTCGACCTTCGCGCCGGGGGCAACAGTCATTAAAGGCTGGCGCACTTCGGCTTGATAGATGTCAGACCCGGGGACAAACTTCGCAACGGCAGTATAAGGCTTGCCCTGCTCTGGAATCAGCGTTGTCATCCAGTAGTGGTCGGTGAAGCCGATCCAGCCATCCGTAGCGGCCGCGGTTACTTCGGCTGGATAACCTTCATTGTCATTCACCGCCAATGAGGCAAACTTGGAATACTTCAGTTCTTCGAGACTGCCATCCGTGCGGCGTACCAAGCCTTCATGCACGACGTAGATGTTCTGCAGTTTTGGCAAGCCGTGGCGGGCCACGATGCCGTAGGAATAGAGGTTTGCCGCAACGGTGCCGCTGTTTTCCACTGAATCTGTTACAGTGAACATGTAATCGTCATCGACCGCGATAGTGCGAAGAAATTTCAGCCCCTTGGCGTTTTCCCAGTGCAAAGTCACCGGTTTGCCAGGCGACAGTGTGCCGCCGGAAGCGATTTGCCATTCGGTTTTCGCACCCGGCACATCGTCAACCGTTAGTCCCACGCCCGGAGCCCAGCCGAAAACTGCGTAGTAAGGCGTGCCCTGGCCGACGGGGGAGAGCAATTTCACAGTAGGCGAGCCGGGTTCGATGGTCTCATGATAGGTCTTCAAAGACAGGTCATCGAAACGTCCGCCCAGCATCGAGATCGATCCTGCGAGCTTCGGGGTGTCAATCGTCAGGCGCGGCGCTTCTGGCAAAGGCTCGGTCGATGCCACGCTGCCTGCGGGGGCCGTGGCGGCAGGTGCGTCCGGCGCGGCGGTGAGAGGCGCGTCAGTTGCCTGCGTTTCGGCCGGGAACCATTGCGGGAAAAGCATAGGTCCAGCGACAAACCAGCCTAGGATCACGAGGAAACTAAGCACGGTTGCGAGGATGAGATTCTTGTTTTGATCGTCCATCGGGACAAGCACCATTCCTGTTCAGGGTCAGGCGTGGTTCAACGATAGGGTGCGGCAAAGGTCAAGCGGTTTTCCCTTGTTCGGCAGGCTTGGCAGCTGGAATGCTCTGCTATTCGCGGACCTCGCGGCAATTTGACTTCGGTTGACGTCACTGCGCCCGCGATCCAATGCGTGGAATTGTTCCGAGCTTAAGGCGGTGGCGTGCGATCCAATCCATCGTTTCGTCTACGGGCATCGGACGTGCGATGCCGAAACCTTGCACATCCCCGCAACCTAATTGTGACAGCATGGCATGCTCTCCGGGGGTTTCCACACCTTCGGCAAGCGTTTCCAGCCCTAACCGTTCGGCCATCGACAGGATCGCAGCCACCATCTTTTGTTGCTCTCGGTCCTCGTCCAGCTTGGCCACGAAGCTGCGGTCAATTTTGATGCGCCGCAGCGCAAACCGCCGAATTGAGGTGATTGAGGCATGGCCTGTCCCGAAATCGTCCAGATCAATGCCGCATCCCAGTTTGGCCAGTGCCGCTATGTTTGCGACGATGATATCACTGTCTGTCTGCGCAACGACGTTTTCCAGCACCTCAACGGACAGTCGTTTCGGCTGAAGACCAAAGCGGTCCATCTCCCATTTCAGCTTTTCGGCCAGACGCGGGTTGCGCAGTTCGGACGATGAAAAATTAACCGCCACAGTTGGTACGTTCAGACCGGCGCGATCCCAGCGGACAAGGGCTGTCAGTGCGTGATATAAGATTACTTCGCCCAGCCGCTCACTTAGGCCAGCGTCTTCAATCATCGGCAGGAATTCTGCGGGCGAAATCAAACCTTTGTCGGGATGATACCAACGCGCCAGCGCCTCAAACCCGCTGATCGCTCCGGTATGAGTAGAGATTTGCGGTTGGAAATGTGGGCGGATCTGCCCTTCGTCAAGCGCATGCTCCAGTTCAATGCGCAGTGCGTTGCGGTCGGCTCGGGTGGCGGCCATATCCTCGGAAAAGCTTCGGATCGCGCCCGGGCCTTGGCGCAGAGCCTCATCAGCGGCGATTTGGGCTGCATTGAGCAGGCTGGACCCGGCAGCTTGTGGCGCGCGAAAGCCCAAGCAAAATCCGATAGCGCAAGTCACATAAATGCGCGTGGCATTCAGGCTGATGGGGGCGGAGAGCGCCGATTGTAGCCGCGCCGCGACCTGCACCACGGTTTCAACATCAAGTCTGCGGACTGGCGCCAACGCCACAGCAAAGCCGCCACCTTCTAAACGAGCCACGACATCGCCCAGGCGGAGAGACGCACAAATGCGTTCGGCTGAACGCGCAAGCACCTCCGTTTGTGCCGCGCGTCCGTGCTGATCCACAATGCGGTCGGCATCATCAAATTGGAGCACAAGACATGCGGTTGTGTGCCCACTCAGGTGAGATTCGCGCAACGTGGCGTCAATGCTACCCACAATTTGCGCCCGCAGTGACAACCCGTCCAGCACATCCCACCTTGGCGCGGGGGGTGGTACCCGCCGAACTGCACCAGAAATTGCGAACAATAGCGGCGCGCCAAGGGCGATGAGGATGAGATTTTGTTCACCACCCAACCAGAATGCGGCCAAGGTAAGTGCGGGCAAAAATACGAACGCTTCCGGTCGGCGCACGGCATCGCCCAGTCGGCGGAAAATTGTCGAGAAGGCGCCCAACAAATCTGATAACATTGGCCCAGCCCTATATCCAGCCGGGGCGGAAGCACCCCGACAGACTAAAGCTAGGGAAAATGGGTAATCGGAAGGTTAATCTTCACCGAGAAGTTGTGAAGCATTTTCATTAAATGTTCCACCGGTTGTTAACGCTTGGGTTGAGAGTTGCCCAGCAGACCCGCGGTTTACCGCGTTGCGTCAAACTCCGGATCAGTTCCGGGAACCGGATCATAACCGTGCCCCCCCCAGGGATGGCAGCGGCAAATTCGGTGCAGCATCAGATAGCCGCCCTTTGCCGCACCATGACGTTCGAGGGCATCCAGCGCGTAGATCGAGCATGTCGGTTGAAATCGGCAGCCATTGCCGACCCATGGGCTTAGCACCAACCGATAACCGCGCACCGGTAGAGCCACGATTTGCGCCAGCGGTGTCATGCGCGGGCCTTGTGAACTGAGGCCAACGCCGTAGCCAAATCGACCAGCATGTCTTTGTAATTGCGCGAAACCGTCGCTTCTGGCTTCGCAACCAAAACGTAATCCCAACCGGGCCGCGCCAGCATTGGCAAAACCTCGCGCGCCAACGCCCGCATCCGGCGTTTCGCGCGATTGCGGGCCACTGCGTTGCCAATTTTCTTTGAGGCCGTGAAGCCGATCCGCACCGTAGCTTGATCGTCACCGCGCGCGCGGCCTTGCAACAGAAAACTGCCAGTGCCCTGCCGGCGACCCTGCGCCGTACGCAGATAGTCGGGGCGGTCCTTCATTGTCTCAAGACATACGAAAACCGCCGGAGACGTTTCGGACGCTTCGGCGGTTGGGCCAGCGTCCGATATCTTCGGCGGTGCCATGATATACTCCTGTATCCGACCCGCGAGGTCAGTCAGAAAGCCAACGTCGGGCAGAAATCAAGCCGACAGTTTCTTGCGACCTTTGGCGCGGCGGGCTGCCAACACCAGACGGCCACCCTTGGTTGCCATACGAGCGCGGAAGCCGTGACGGCGGGCGCGAACTAAGTTCGACGGTTGAAAAGTGCGCTTCATCGCGGTCTCCATCAGACTGGCACGGCGAACCTTTAAGATTCGACGGCGTAAACTTGAAGTCCGGTCTTTAGGGGCGGATGCGCAGTAAGTCAACGCGCTGGGGGCAACTTTTGCAACTTTTCCAGATTGCGGCAAGCCAGGGCAAGTAGGCGGCATCCGATCCCGGGGGCTTCGCCCGAGGTTTGCCACCCCGCAGGTGGGAAGCGGTTTACCAGCGATAGGCACCGATCTTAATTTGCTTCCGATATCCAATGCAATAATGTGCGAATATATCACCATTGCGGGCAGTTTGAGTGCTGTGCCAATGGTTAATGCAGCAGACACGCGTTTCGCGCGGAGGATGACCAAAGACGTGGCAGTTAGGCGTAGCGGATTTCTGAACACCCTGTCGGGGCGGTTTTTGCTGCTGACCGTGGCCTTTGTCATGCTTGCTGAGGTCCTTATTTTCGTGCCCTCCATTGCGCGGTTTCGGGCGGACTTTTTGACCATGAGGTTGGAAAAGGCGCAAATCGCCTCGCTGGCGCAACTGGCCGCCGAAGATATGGTATCGCCCGCCTTGCAGAAAGAGCTGCTGGCTAATGCCGAGGTGTACAACGTGGTGCTACGGCGCAACGAAGTGCGGCAACTGGTGCTGTCCTCGCCGCTGCCGACACCGATCTCGAACACCTTCGATCTAAGAGAGGCCGGTCCGTGGGAACTAATCCGTGATGCCTTTGGCTGCCTGTTCGATCCGCAAGAGCAGATCATCCGGGTGATCGGCTATCCGGTGCAATCGGCAGGCTTGCTCATCGAAATTACGATGGACTCCGCGCCGATGCGCACGGCTATGCTAGATTACGGCGGACGTATCCTGCTGTTGTCGGCGCTGATTTCCGGAGTAACAGCGTTCTTTTTGTTTCTCGCGGTGCAAAGGCTGATCGTGTTGCCAATCCGTCGGGTAGTCAACCACATGAAAGCCTATGCCGAAGCACCTGAAGATGCGCGGCGGGTGATTGCGCCTACGGCTTCGGTTGTGGAGTTGCGCGATGCAGAAGAAGCGATGCACGCTATGCAAACGCAACTGACCGGATCGTTGCGGCAAAAAGAACGTCTCGCGCAATTGGGCGGTGCTGTCGCCAAGATTAGCCATGATTTGCGCAACATACTAACCACGGCACAGCTGTTTGCCGACCGGATCGAGGGCAGTGCAGATCCGATGGTCGCGCGCGCTGCGCCTAAATTGGTGTCGTCGATAGCCCGCGCCGTGTCCTTATGCGAATCGACGTTGGCTTTCGGAAAGGCCGAAGAATCCGCTCCGCAATTGCGCGATATTCCGCTTGCAATGCTGGCCGAGGACGTGGCTGAAGGTGAGGGGCTGGCAGGCGAGGGCAACGTGACCTGCCTGATCGAAGTACCGGAGAGCTTGTCGGTGCGCGGCGATTACGATCAATTATTCCGGGTGCTGTCCAACCTTGTGCGCAACGCACGTCAAGCGATTGAGGCGGCTGGCCCCGGCGATGGGCATGAGGGCAGCATCGAAATCTCAGCAGGCGAAACCGCGGCAGAGTGGTGGATCAGGGTCGGTGACACCGGCCCAGGTCTGCCGGAACGCGCGCGTGAGCATCTGTTTGAGGCGTTTCAGGGTGGCGCGCGCAAAGGCGGCATCGGACTTGGCCTCGCCATCGCCGCCGAGCTGATCCGCGGCCACGGCGGACGGCTAGAACTTGCCCGCAGCGACGCGGATGGCACCGAATTCGTCGTCCACCTACCAAAAGCCATCGGGCCGACCCCCTGAGTGCGTGCGAGACTGGACCAAAATTGCGCGTCAGATGTATAAGCCCGCGCATTCGCCCTTGCATTGCCCGGCACGGGCAGCTAAATGCAGCCGCAAGAGTGGATCCATAGCTCAGCTGGATAGAGCATCAGACTACGAATCTGAGGGTCGGGCGTTCGAATCGCTCTGGGTCCACCACTTTAATCCTGACAACGAAACTACCGGGCCGATCACAGTACGAAATTTTGTTTAAAAGGTTATGCAGTTTTCGCTGACGAGAAGTTGCGGCGAGGGCACCGTAAATTCCTCTCACATTGCCAGTTCTCTCCGGAGCTCTGGACTGCGGTATTTTACTCCGCAGCCGTAAGCCGTTGATTTTCAACTTGTATTTTCGGGCTCAATTTTGTTGCTCGTCAGGCTTGTCTAGGTCGCGGAGGGGTCTGGTATCGAAATTCACTTGGCATTGGCAGGTTTGATGCAACTCACTTCGTCGATCGCCAGACTCAAAACTCTTCCGCCGTCTCTTCTGTTTACTCACTAAGCGCGCACCTGATGCATTGTATTTGGGCGCGCACAATGGAAACTTCCCACCACTCACCGCCTGCCGAGCTCCCGTCCGCATAAAAATTTGTAATGGTCAGCTTTTTAGAAACTAGGGTTAGACCTGCATCTCAAGTTGACGAAACCGAGGCGCTTACGCCGCCGCTATTCCGGGCAAGTCTGATCTGGCCCATTGCGGGGCTGATCTTCCCACCGACCGGAATTGCGGCCCTTGTGATGGCGCTGAAATCCCGCCAAGCCCAGGACCGCAAAGACATGCTGCGCTATGCCACGCGATCGAGACTTCTCGCGCAATACTCGTTGAGCATTGCGTTCGCAATTGCCGTTGTAGGGTTTGTGATATCTGCGTTGGTGGCGAATGATTATGCGGTGGCCGAGAGCTATTTTGATCCGGAAATTCTGGGTGCCGGATTTCCGCAGATAGCCACAGCGTTCATCAGAAACCTATGGGTCTCGGTAGTGGCGCAGATACTTGCAGTAATCTGGGGTTTAGTACTCGCTGTATCTCGCAGCCTGCCGGGGCGTGCTGCAGCACCAGTTCGGTTCATGGCAGTCCTGTACATTGACCTTTTCCGTGGGCTGCCAGCCTTGCTCACGATCCTGATCATCGGCTTTGGGCTGCCGCAGACGGGGCTGCCGTTCGTATCTAACCTAAGCCTGTTCGCAAGTGGCACCCTCGCCCTGACTATCGTTTATGGTGCCTATTTGGCAGAAACGTTCCGAGCCGGTATCGAGTCAGTGCATTGGAGCCAAGTGGCCGCCGGGCGAGCCATCGGGTTAAACTATTTTCAGGTCATGCGCTTTGTCGTTGTGCCGCAGGCGCTGCGCAGTGTGATCCCACCGCTGCTAAACTGGTACATCTCGCTGCTAAAGGACACTTCGCTGCTGTCGGTGCTGGGACTACTTGAAGGGGTGAACACCGCCCGCATACTTGTAACGGCGCAATCTAACCTGACTTCGCTGACTGGGGTTTCGTTGTGTTTTCTGGCGGTCACGATTCCGCTCGCACGGTTCACCGACTATCTTATCCGCCGGAATGCGGCGCGGCTCAGGGGGGCTGGCTGACATGGCATTCATAACGGCTGAAAGCGTCTTTAAATTCTACGGCACGGTGCAAGTGCTGCGCGGCCTGTCACTCGCCGTCGACAAGCACGAAGTGGCCTGCCTGATAGGGCCTTCCGGTTGCGGAAAGTCGACCGCCTTGCGCTGTATTAACGCGCTGGAACCCATTGGATCCGGCAAGATTATGGTTGGCAATATCAACGTCGCGGAAGAGATGGCTGATACAGACGCGTTGCGGCGCAGGGTCGGCATTGTGTTCCAACAGTTCAATCTGTTCCCCCATATGACTGCGTTGCAAAACGTCAGCCTTGGGCCACGGCAGGTCCTGAAAATCCCGAAACAGGAGGCGGAGGCTGAGGCAATGGTATTGCTCGACCGCGTCGGCCTGGCCGATATGGCCCGCCGCTATCCAGATGCGCTATCGGGTGGCCAACAGCAACGGGTGGCCATCGCGCGCGCACTGGCGATGCGGCCGGACGCGCTGTTGCTGGACGAAATCACCTCTGCGCTGGACCCCGAGTTGGTTGGCGAGGTGTTGAACATCGTGCGGGATCTGGCGCGGGATGGGATGACCATGATCCTTGCCACTCACGAGATGGGCTTTGCCAGCGAAGTTGCCACACAGATCTGTTTCATGTCGGAAGGCACCGTCTATGAAAAAGGCCCACCGGATCAGATATTCCGCAATCCGCAATTGCCGAAAACCGCCGCCTTCCTGAAGCGTTTGATCGATGCCCGCAGAATTTGATTTCTAAATTTAGACCGACGAGATATGTTAACTTAAGTCCATTCGTCCCGCGCAACCCGAGCACTGGTAGCGAAGTGCGGCGAACAGGGCGAGGGACTCGCTGGTACGGTCATAGACTAGCATCTTGATCGCGGACCGGCGGAATGCGCTAGCTTGACCAAGACAATATTCACAGACTTGCTCTGGCTCAGGTTGCACCGCCATTGGAGCGCGCATTCCGATCGCCCGGTTGCGCCGACCCGGATGCCCACTTGGGGCTTTGTTCGCGTAGCCGCGGAATATGCGCTTCTGATTAACCTCGTGGTCTTCGTCGGGCCTTGGCCAATTCATTCAGCCCTTCCGACACCAGGCGCTCATCCTAAAAACCGTCTCTTAACGCCCATCCATACGTTAATATTCGGTCACTCCCTTCGCCTCGCTGACACCGCCCATACTTGGGGTGCTGTCTGTGGATCGTCGCATCGCGGACACCCTGCTCGCGGCGTAGACACGAATCTCGGGCCCAAATAGCTGGTCATGAAAAATTCTCGACACTCCGCTATTTGCAGCGTCTTCATTGTGCTTGGCCTCTGGCTCGGTAGCGGCTGGATGCAATTCCGTCGCAATTGCTTGTGTAGCTGCAGGCAGCGGAATTTTTGTCGCGTCTGCGCTGACTTCCTGTGCGTTCGCGTAGCGCCAATCGCCGTATGTGAAATCTAATGCTGATTCCTATGCGAGTGTGGATCAGTCCGACATGCCCGTTCCGGCTTGTAGTTGTTGATACTGCGTTTTCAAAAGAGCGTAAGTTTCGGCATCATTTTCAGCGAACCAACCAGTCATTGCCTCCTTATACGTGGCGACCAGTTCGCGCTCTTTTTCCCGTATCAGGTAGGACGGTGCTTTGGTCGGTATAATATCTGCAGCCTGCATCACCATCTCGGTCGAATCGCCGTCAGTGCTGTAACCTAGCGCTGACTGCCTATTCAGCAGCTCACCCGCATGGCGCTGATGAAGGGCTATCGCTTCAATAAGCAGGGGGTCAGTTTCAAATCGCGGAATTGCAAGAATGGCTACATACTCAGCCAAAATTGTAACCGTTGCCGCGCGAACTCGATGCAGCGCTTCGAACTGGGTATCTGCCAAATGAACTCTCCCTTTCATTCATTGAAACGAGCGCCGAACTTGGGGCATGCTGTCGGGCACATCACCCATAAACGGTCGGAAACCCAACGCGCCTTTTGTGACAATGTTCCGCCATGAGGCGAATGCGGTTAAAAGAAGGAGTATCGGCGGCTGTCTTGCGAATATTGCGGGCCGGCGAGGGCTGTGAGATAGGAAAGATATTGGCGCAACGATTGCACTTCGCCAAATGTATCTCGGGGAATTCCAGCGTCTAGAGATGACCCGGACCTTTTAACGGTCTTTCCCAAAGAGTTATGCGAGCCTTACGCCAAGCGCATTTGCTGAGTGACGTCTGATCGCGCAGGGGCCAGTCGCAATTTGACCAGAACATTTGATAATCTGGGTGCAGCCAATGCCCCTTTGCCGGATGCGCAATGACAGGCCAGCCGAAAGGCACGTCCAGACGTATCGAAGTAGAGGGCGCGGCGTGTTGCCGACTGCAACCGGCATGTTGCTTGGGGATTTTTAGCGTCTTGATCCTGAATTGGATGTCACTCAAGCACCGGTTGACCGGCTGGCTACAGTACAAGACGCGCGGCGCTAACAGGATGTCTCACTGGTCCTGTATTCTGATCGATCTTTGACGACGAATGGGTTTTGACATCCGACGCCCGGGCAGAGAGTTTGCTCTTTTTTTACGGAAAGTCCGCCTTGTCGACCCAGGGCGATTGGGTGCGCCGATCTCATCACTGCAGAGAAAGTCGAAATGGACCAGCCTTGGCGCGAAGTTGGTGCCCAACAGCACCTAGCCCGGACTAATCTAGCGCGGAACTTCGACTGGCCACCGGAGTTGATTTGTCGATGACAAGTCCAGAGATGAAGCACCATGGTTCATGACGAGGAGCCGCCGTCCTTTCAGGGCGATCCCCCAGCGGCGACACAGGAGGGGCACATGACAGATCGCCGTGAACTGGCGCTCGTCGCAGTCGAGCGCACGCGCATGCCCATGGTCGTCAGCGATCCGAACCAGCCCGACAACCCGATCGTCCTTGCCCATCATGCCTTCCTGGACTTGACCGGCTATTCGGCGACGGAGGTCATCGGGCGCAACTGCCGCTTTCTTCAGGGCCCCGACACGGCACCGGCTGATATCGACCGGCTTCGCCAAGCGCTTGCCCGCGGAAATGACCATATCGAGCTAGAACTGCTTAATTATCGCAAGGACGGCTCAACGTTCTGGAACCAGCTTGCCATTAGTTCTGTGCGCAACGCAGAGGGCCAGCTGCTGTATCACTTTGCATCGCAAAAGGACGTAAGCGCGCGTCGGGCTGCGGAGGCGCTGGAAGCTAACGAGCATCGATTGCTGATGGAGGTTGATCACCGCGCCATGAACGCGCTGGCGCTTGTTCAAAGCATCGTCAACCTCACGCGGTCGGACACTAACGAAGGCCTGTTGCATGCGATAAGGCGCCGTGTCGGCGCGCTTGCCCGAGCGCATCGGTTGCTCGCCTCGCAAAGCTGGCAAGGCGTTGAGATGCACGATCTCGCGCGGACGCAAATCGACGAGGACACCGGTCAGCGCGTATCACTTGATGGACAGCTCGTGCAGCTGGCGCCCCATGCGGCCCAACCCCTCGCCCTGGCGCTGCATGAGCTGTTCTCGAATGCACAATTGCATGGTGCCCTGTCGGGCAAGAACGGGCGCGTTCAGTTGTCTTGGTGCCCTTCAAAAACCGCGTTGCGGCTGCGCTGGAACGAACGTGAGGTCGATTACGATGAAACCACCGTCACCAACAAGTTGGGCTTAACGCTCGTGCGCGATGTTGTCGAAAACCAGCTGAAGGGACGGCTGACAAGAATGATCCAAGAAGCTGAGCTCGTCGTTGCAATCGACGTTCCGGATGTGGTTCAATGCGAAGGCGACTAAGCAGGGAACCTTTCTTTTCCGCGGAAACGGGCTAACATTCGAGGTGGCAATAAATCGCCCCGCGTTGTGTTCTGCGGCTTAGTGCGCGCTGGCAGACGCGATAGCTGTCTTTGCTATCGCGTCTGCTTCGCCCCGCCTCCCGCCGTCGCCGCCCTCTAGGGGGGCTCCCGCCTTAAATCCCCAACTGGCGCGCCTTTTCGCACTTATCACGCGCGAAAATTGCTTGCCTCCTGTTCACAAGTTCGCGGCGGCCCGTCGAGCCAGAGAAAGTTCGACGGCGGTGCCGTTTCCCCCACCACTTTGAATCTGATAACAAATCTGTCGAGTCGATAGCGACAAGAATTTCTTGTTGTTTTAGAAGTTTATGTAGGTTTGGCTGCGGATGGGCGGCTGCAGGCGAAGCCTCAAAAAGCCTCTCTCTGCAGCAAGTCTCTCCGAAACTGTGGACTTCGGCATATTACTCCTCAGCGGTAAGTTATTGTTTTGCAGTGGGGAAGATTAAACGGAAAACTCCAACTTCAGACGATCCAGTTTCTTGGGATCACATCAGGGGGGCAGATCAAGCCTGTTCCACATCTACCGCGAAGAACAGTTGCATGCCGGCTGCTTGCCATTTTGAGTCTGCGGCCACAACTCGAGGCAACGCTCTTCTAGCCAAGCGTTCGGCGCGGTAAGGTCTGTGAAGTCAGGCATCCTTTGCATCATCTGGTGGCGGGAATTCCGGACGTTCCTCTCAACCTGGCCTATCTCCCAGCCCGCTGCCAGATTTCAGAACAGGTCAATTAGTCAATCGAAAAAAGCGGGATAAGCATAAACAACCTTTTGAACCGCTTCGTAAACGAATATTTGCAGCCCGGTCGGGACGCTAGAAACCGTGCCGTAAGCGAGCCAACAGCTTAGCGAAAGAGGAAGTCGGTTATTGTTAATCCCCCCGTTACGCCTTCCAAAACAAATGCGAAATCACTGCCATGACAAACGCTTGTGTTACCTGAACTATAGCGGATTGTCAGATCGTCAAAGTCCAAGCCTGGCGCGGCAATGTGGATGAGGTCTAAGTTGTCGACAAAATCGGTTACTTTGTCTGTGCCGCTCCCCAAGAAAAACACGAACTGATCCGCGCCAGCCCCTCCGGTCAGTGTGTCATTCCCGGCACCGCCATACAGACTATCAGTGCCACTGCCTGCCTTGAGCCAGTCATTTCCCTCCGACCCATGTAGAGCATCGTTGCCTGCGTCGCCTAAGAGAAGATCGTTTCCTTTGCCCCCGTCGACATAATCCTTCCCGTTGCCGCCATAAAGGGTGTCTTGCCCGCTGCCACCATAGAGCCGGTCGGACCCGTTGCGACCTCCTAAAACATCGTTTCCGTCATATGAGTAAAATGCTTCGTTGGCCGAACCACCCATGAGGATATCGTTGTTCGGTCCCGTCTTAAGAACTTCGATTGATTGGAGTTGGTCTTTGCCATAGCCGGTAGCCTGCGACGCTGTCAAAGCGAGATCGACCGTGATCTTTCTGGCGCCCCAAAAATACGCAGTATCAATGCCCCCTCCTCCGGAAATTATGTCATTGCCCGTGCCACCGCTCATGCTGTCGTCACCGCTTCCCCCATAAAGCGAGTCGTTTGACGCATTGCCGCCTTCCAAAACGTCGTTTCCTGCATCACCAAATATCTTGCTGTCACCATTCCTGCCGCCCTCAATGATGTCGTTGCCATCACCACCGAACAGCAGATCGCGGTCATCTGCGCCACCATATATTTTATCGTGGCCCTCTCCGCCCCAGATGGTGTCATTGCCATCAAGACCCATAAGCCTGTCATCGCCGGCCTTGCCATCCAGTGCGTCCGCAAACCGGCCGCCGGTCAGACTGTCCATCCCAGTATAGCCAAGAATATGGGCACCATTCTGCCCAAGGGTAATGGTGATCCGCAGAGTCTCCCAGGGTGCAAGTTCGATGCCGCTGAGAATGCCTGATTTCAAGGCGAGATTCATATTTGTCACGACTGGAGGAGCGCTCTGATCTAGGGGACTGCTGCCGGCAGTTGCCACCCGGCTGCCCCAAATGTGAGAAATGTTCGGTCCAATAAGCTTGCTGAGGTCCAGCCACACGTTGTCGGTGGCATCGCTACGGCTGGAGACGAATAGAACGAATTCGCTTCCACCGCTGAATGCCTGAACGAGCGCTTCCGAACTGCCGGAGCTTGCAACTGTCGTTGCCAAAACTTGTTTGCCACGCGTTGATTCACTTAGCATGCGAAAAGCTTCTCCAGTGAAGCTGAGACCCTCAAAGATTTCGCTTTCGCCTCCGCCGCCGTGTGCATGCCGAGTTAGCGAGAATTTGCTACGATCCTCTACAGACCAAAAATCCGCTGCATTTATTCCATTGCGTGCCAAAGCACTGAAGATTGCCACCATTTGGGTGTATGATTGCAATCCGGACGCAGTATTATTTAACTTTGCATTCCATTCGGAAATGCGGAATTCCATTTGGCTGCAAGATTTCCAGCCCGGCGCCGTGAGAAGAATGTCCATATCATTCACGTATAAATGCCTTTCATCTACCCAGAGACCATCAGCAGTCTCAGGTTCGCCTGGTAAATAGAAATGGTGGATGAAGCCGTCTATCGCTGCGCGTTCCTTGACTGTAGAAAACTGAGATATGATAGCTTTCATTTCTTTTTGCGCTTGTTTAGAATCTCCATATTGAGAACCCATCTGCAACAGGATCTTTGGTTCGTGCCACAGCGCCATATCCACACCCTCCGCTGTTTGCTCGGCACTGAATTCAGTGATTGCTTGCTGGATTGTTAGCGCTTCCGCAGCGGCGATTTGACCATACTGTTCTGTGGTCATAATGCCATCAAATCCCCAGTATTCGTTCCCGAGTTCGATTGCCTGAAGGTCGACGCCCTTGTCGCTTGCATCGAGAAGCAACTCCTTGATGAAAGTGGTCATTTCTGCTTTGTCACCCACGGTCAGTCCATTGGTGTCTAAGTAGCGTCGCGTCGGCATGACAAAGGTCATGTTAGTGCCAAGGCCCTGACACATCAGCAGAAAGTTAGGAAGTGCGGTCGGCGTATCGTGCCCATGTTTGACCCCAACTGGCATCGTGATGGACAGGGGGTTACGCATGTAAAAATCTTCCGTCAGGCTCCCGCCGGGAAATCGAAGATTGCTTACAGGCGTTACAATGCCGCTGTGATCGCCGAATGATCCCACTTGACTTGTGCCGCCTAACGCATGAATTACATCATCATATGTAGCGCCGCCGACCTTTGTATCACCGGCCTCATAGCCAGACAAGAAGTTGACGCCGAACATATCGCCGGAAATGACAGATCCTTCTAAACTTCCCAGATTTGGTTGCGCGAGCGCCACCTTAAGTTTAATACTGCTCATCTCACACCCCGACCTACCTTGATAGAATTCTGGGGCTCGCAGATTAGCAAATCAAGCAGCGTCTGTCTAAAATGATTGAACAAGATTTAAAGATATAAATTGATCTCACATAAGATAGACGATTTCCTAATATCTATAATTCGATTTATTTTGGTAAGCTTTTATTTAGATCAAATGATTAAAATTTGTTAATTAAATCTTTTCCGAATTAAGGCAAATGATCTTTATAAATTGGTGGCATACAACTGTGCAGAGCAAAGTGAGTAAAAGAAATTGCCATGGCACTTGCTATCGGCACTTGACGGGGGGACTCTTGCCGCATTGATATCATCTCCGGCGCACCACATGCTCCTCTAGCCGCTTTCTGCGAGAATAACTCAGGATCTTCCGCGGAAGTGCTGGTGAAAGCCCCTTTGGGCCACGAGTATGTGCCGATCTAAGCGGTCGATAACGGGCAGTCATGAAACGTTCTCGTAGGTGCGGAGGGCTCGGCAGGGTGTGCAAAAGACTAGCTATCCCTAAAGGTAGACAGTGAAAAAATCTGCGCCAGAGTACGCCTTTTTCAGCTCGCAGGTTCTAACACATTTTTGACTCGGATATGGATATGTGAAGGTGCTGAATGTTTCGAGCCATGCCAGCCACTAAACTTATCAATCATCTACCATCACTAATTTTGTCTTGATGCGGGCGCGGGGTTTTGTCCCGGCCCGCGCCGAACGTGTTTTCGATGAGCGGATAGTCGCATGGCTGTTTCCGCCGATCGCACAGTAGACATTTCGTTAACCGTCGAGCCTCAGTCTTTCGACTTCGAAGAAGGGCGAGTGATGTTTGAAATAGAGACGATTTATCGTGCTCTGGTTTCTGCAGAAGGCGCTCAAGATATGGGATCTGTGAATGCTGCCAAGAGCGTTCCGAGAAATCGTAGCGCAAGTCACAACGAAAACCGCAGCTATCACGCTTGCGCATCGAAAACTCTGACGAAGTCCGGTTAAGAAAAAAAGACTTAGGCACCCTCAGGCATCAGTTCTTGTGCTGCAGTGCCGGATCGATGACTTCGCATCTGGGCGTCGGCACCCGCCAACTCGCCGGCTCGGATGCCATATGATCTCAGTTGCTGCCTTGGTCTGCACCGGCTTTTCACTACTAAAGTGGCTGGAAACGAACTGAGATGATGTACAAACGATGCATTAAGGGATTCTTTACTACTCGCCTCTAGCTTGAAATAACAAGTGCGTAAATAGGAAGAATTATGCGGAGACATGTTTGGATGGCTAGCGTCTTGAAGGACTTGAAAGAATACGCAGACTTAAATGACCTTTATGAATTGCAGGAGCCATTGGCGAGGATTTTGTTCAGTGCGCACAGGATATTCGAAGCCGCCGAAACACAAACAGTTCAGGAAGCGGAATCGTTGGAAATAGAAAACCTGAGGGCGAAAGTACAAACGGAGCAAAGAGGACAGAGCAGAGAAAACGCTATCCTTGCCTTCGATCAACGCACATTCAGACCCTGCCGTTACAACAATGGGACGAAAATCTGAGGTTGCGTTTTGCAGTGCAAACACAGCAAGGCCCGCGTCGCGAAGGCCGATGCCGACGACATAGCGACAAGCTGTGTTCACGACTTTGAACTCGTCCGCTACCTGCGTCAATAATGATGACTTTGCCATAAACGTATAGGTTGCTACCGGACGGTTGAAAAGCGCGAGCCGTTTGAGATTATGCGTCATGCTGTCGATTGTCGCGGAATCGGCAAACTGCCCAAGTCCCGGTTAGCGTCGATTTGATCTTCCATGTCGCCGACACTGGTCGCAGTCGCGGCAACGCTAAAAGTTTGGCTCCGTTGGCCAGCAATCCCTTAGGTTGATATGTTGAGGCCGACCGCAAAAGCCAACCAATGGCAGAGTAGCAGAGCATTCAGGCTGGAGATTTCCGCCCTCCCTTCCTGAAAATGCCTAGTTTGCCGAAGAGATGACTCAGGGCACTGAGCTAGTTTTGACAGGCAAAGTTTTCGTTTCGGTAGCCGCAAACGTTTCCGCTTCTGGACGCGCGATTAGGTAGGGACGCCTGCAAAACGCGACGCCAACTGAGTTAGGCCGAAATATCCTTAGTCACAGGAGCAACAATGCAGCAGGCCGGTAATGTTGACGTCCGTGAACATAAGGTCAGCAGCAGCGCAATCAATTGTTCTCAGAGCAAGTTCGACGGCAGTCTCGTTTCCTCCACCACTTTTATCAATGGGTTAGATGGTCCGGCTTAGGACAAGTGGTTCTTTCAGTCACAGTGGAAACCAGAATGGCTACGATCCGCAAACGCGGCGATAAATGGCAGGCACAGATTCGTAAGCTCAGCAACGCTCCCGCGTTTCGATCTTTCTCCCTAAAAAAGACGCAGAAGCTTGGGCCCGCAGTCCGAGCATGCGATTGATGTTGGGGAAGCGAGGCTAACCTCTGAACGGACCAAGGACCACAGAACCCTTGATGAGTTTCTTGTGCTGTATCTCCGGGACATTTCCTCTGGAAAGCGCAGCCTGCGGTCAGCACGTTCGAAAACAACCATGTTTAGAAGTCAGCGATTGCGCTTCGGCCAATTGAAGACATTTGCAGCGCCGAGGTCGCAGTATTTCGCAATTCTTCGACTTCAAATTGTAAGTGGCGAGACGGTGAGGCAGGATTTAGTCCTTCGCGGCCAAGTTATCGAATACGCCAGAAAAGAATGTGGCGTCACTCTGCGTGGCAATCCCTGTGCGGATGTGAAGAAGCCATTATCGTCACAGCCACGCACCAGACGCATTTCCCAAGATGAGTTAAAAAAGTTGGTGATAGGGTTGTCTGGTTGCAAAGACCCCGAAATTGCTCGTGTCACTTGGTTTTCACTGGCAACGGGAATGCGCAGGGGAGAGGTGTTGGGTCTTAAGTGACGGGACATCAATATTGAGAGCCAGACCTACCTTTTGCATGTTACCAAGAATGGCCTGCCCAGAACGGTGCCACTTTCTGTCGCGGCGATCAAGATTTTGAAAGCAGGCACCTCCAGACGCGATAGTGACCCCGCGTTTGCCGTGACGGAGAACGCCTTCCGTCTCTCTTGGCAACGAGTTCAGGCACGGTCGGGTATAGAGGACTTTCGGTCTCACGATCTTCGGCATGAGGCAGTCTCGCGGTTTTTCGAGCGCGGCCTTTCACATCCCGAGGTAGCGTTAATTTCCGGACACCGGGAACTCCGGCCGCGTTTACGCTATACCCACCTCAACGCAATTGACCTAGTTTCCCGACTTTAAGTGAGGGCCGGCCCCGCAACCACACCGCAAGCATGCGCAGCCAGCTTCGCCTGTCAGTATCAGCTTTCGAAACACTGTTAAAACGAGTCATCTTCATAAAGGATGCGCTTGGAGAATGCTACACCCGATAACGCGAAGCAGATCGAGATCAAGCAAGTAAAAAATTTCGCGATGGACCAGCTGAGAGATATTGCGCTGAGTCTTATGAGGGTTGCGCGTGGTGGGGAGACGCACAAGACATCATGAGCCAGGTAAGTGCCTATGTCGCCCATGCGGCCAATTACCGTGAAGCCGTTGGTGGCGACTTTACGTTGCACATTTTGTATGAGGCGCTGGCTGTCTACAAACCATGCCCTCCATACGAAGGCCCATACCAGAAAATCGCAACTCAAAGTCACGACGCGTTTGACGCGGCGATAGCCGGCGGGTTAGAAATGGCCGCATCTTCGATTACAGTGCGGTCATTTAACGGAAGCTAAGGGCTCGGAACAACTAAGGCATACTTTTGAACTTTGGCGCACGCGTACCGATTGATGCCCTTGAATCGATAAACTGTACTCAAAGCCCGAAATCCGCCCGTCCTTGGGTCCGGGCGACTCACGATCACAGACCATCGAAATCGCAATCAGTCATGTACGTCTAGTGTTCAGGCCAACGAAGGCCACGAAATATGGGTTCCTAAATGATCAGCGCACTTACGGCAAAATGGATGACGGCTACCTGACTGCGATTTTGTTCGCACCCAATTCAACCGTTCAAAGCTTTCACGTTTCAGAGCTTGAACAATTCGAAAAATATAAGTTGGAACTGGCGAAGCAAACAAACGCATATCACATCCGCAATATCTTGGGAAAAAGCTCCATTGTCGGGAAGAAGCGAGGCAAATGACTTCATTGCAAATCCGGGTGTTTTTCTAGATTGGGATAGGTGGAAGCAG
>NZ_JAQGKQ010000015.1 GCF_028290025.1 Cypionkella sp.
TCAACAGCCCTGGCGGCGTTGTGACCGCTGGTTTGTCGATCTACGACACAATGCAATACATTCGCCCAAAGGTTTCGACACTTGTGATTGGCCAAGCGGCATCAATGGGTTCGCTTTTGCTGCAAGCTGGTGAAAAAGGTATGCGGTTCTCGCTGCCAAACAGCCGCGTCATGGTTCACCAACCGTCTGGCGGGTATCAGGGCATGGCCACCGACATCATGATCCACGCCCGTGAAACCGAAAAACTGAAGCGTCGACTCAACGAAATCTACTCCAAGCACACCGGCAACAGCTACGAAGCCGTTGAGGCTGCGTTGGAGCGGGACAATTTCATGTCCGCCGAAGACGCTAAGGCTTGGGGCTTGATCGACGAAATTCTCGAAAACCGCAGCAAGGTTGACGAGGTGAAGTAAGCAAGTTGCCGCCGGTCTGGGCCCGATCTGGCCCGGCGGCACTTTCGGATTGTGGAGGTTTGGGCCTTGGCCTACACTTCATTCAAACGCCCTTAGCGGGCGCAGGGCTAGAGGATACCCATGGCTAACAATTCCGGCAGCGACAGCAAGAACACGCTCTATTGTTCCTTTTGCGGCAAAAGCCAACACGAGGTCCGCAAGCTGATCGCCGGCCCGACGGTTTTCATCTGTGATGAATGTGTCGAGCTGTGTATGGACATCATCCGCGAGGAAACCAAAACCACGGGGCTGAAGACGACCGACGGCGTGCCAACGCCGCGCGATATTTGCAAGGTATTGGACGATTATGTCATCGGCCAAATCCACGCCAAGCGTGTGCTCTCGGTTGCGGTGCACAACCACTACAAGCGGCTGAACCACGCTTCCAAAACTGACATTGAACTGTCGAAATCAAACATCCTGCTGATCGGCCCGACCGGTTGCGGCAAGACGTTGCTGGCGCAAACTTTGGCCCGCATATTGGATGTGCCGTTTACCATGGCGGATGCGACGACCTTAACCGAAGCAGGCTATGTCGGTGAAGATGTTGAAAACATCATCCTGAAACTGCTGCAAGCTTCGGAATACAATGTTGAACGTGCGCAACGCGGCATCGTCTATATCGACGAAGTTGATAAGATCACCCGCAAGTCGGACAACCCTTCGATCACCCGTGACGTCTCGGGTGAGGGCGTGCAGCAAGCCCTGCTGAAGATCATGGAAGGCACCGTGGCATCTGTGCCGCCGCAAGGTGGCCGCAAGCATCCGCAGCAAGAATTCCTGCAAGTCGATACCACCAACATCCTGTTCATCTGTGGCGGTGCGTTCTCGGGGCTTGAGAAAATCATCGCGCAACGCGGCAAAGGCTCGGCCATCGGCTTTGGTGCTGCGGTGAAAGACCCGGAAGATCGTGGCGCGGGCGAGTTGTTCCAAGAGCTTGAGCCGGAAGACCTTTTGAAATTTGGTCTGATCCCGGAATTTGTGGGTCGTTTGCCAGTGATTGCCACCCTGACGGACCTTGACGAAGGCGCGTTGATCACAATCTTGACCGAGCCGAAGAACGCTTTGGTCAAGCAGTATCAACGTTTGTTCGACATTGAAGGCACCAAACTGACCTTCACGCCGGATGCTCTGGTTGCGATCGCCAAACGCGCCATCAAGCGCAAAACCGGCGCGCGTGGCCTGCGCTCGATCATGGAAAGCATCTTGCTCAACACCATGTTTGAACTGCCCGGCATGGATGATGTCGAAGAAGTCGTGGTGAACGAAGAAGCCGTCACCAACAACGCGGCTCCGCTTTTGGTGCACACCGATGCGAAGAAAAAAGAACCCGCGACCGCCAGCTAAGGCGTTTCAAATAATGATGAAAAAGGCGGGTCATCGGCTCGCCTTTTTCATTGCAAGCCCCCGGGTTCTGCCCAATCATCCCGCCATGCAACGCATTGACCTCCTCCCCGAACCCGACTTGCCGAAGGGCGCTGATCTGCTCGCTGAAGGCCGTGATTTGGCCGCCATCTGGCAAACTGGCCCCTCGGCCTTCCTCACGCACTACGCCACGCCCTCCGAACTTGACTACAAACGTGATGCGATGGCGCAGGGCAGGGTGATGCAGCACGCCCAGATCGGTTACCGCGACCCCGCCAAAAGCATCCGCGCCTATCACGACATTTGGGCGGCCTGTGACGCTCAAGGCACCCGCCTAGACCGCTACGGCCTCTGCCTCGACTGGTCGATGGCGCTCCCCCGCGCGATCCGAGCGAAAGCCCAACGCGGCACCGGGATGATTCTGCCTCGCGTCGAAGATTTTATTGCCCTCGCCAACGCCGCCCCCGTCGCCGCACATTTTGGAGATTTCGTGCTGGGCTTTCCCGCAGCACTTGAGAACACACAAGCTGCCCTGACCGCCGGAGCCACCGCCATTGGCAACCTAGGCCAATACTTCACCTTCCGCGTTCCCGGACATGACGATGATATCGAAGCCACCAAAGCCACCGTCATAGCCCTCGGCCTGATCGCTGCCCAAACCATCCCGGTTCTGATCCACTCCAATATTGACGACGGGTTCGCTGCCCAATTCACCGACCTAGCCAATGCCTTGGGGATGATTCTGGTGGAACGGGATATCGCCGCGCTGATCGGCGCGCCTATCGGCCACGCCTTTGGCCACCACTTCTCCGATCCGCTGGCCCGCCTCGCCTTCCAACATGCGCTCGCCCTTGAGGGCGCGTCTCCCGGCACGATGATCTATGGCAACACCACCTCTTACCGAGGCGCGCCGTCGAAAAACTGGGCAGCACTTTCCGCCTACTTGATGGTCGATGCTTTGGGTCAACGCCTGCACCCGAGCGGCCATGCCATCAACCCGGTCCCCGTCACCGAAAACCAACGCATCCCTGAGATTGACGAAGTCATCGAGGCGCAACTGTTCGCAGGTCGTTTGATTGAGCTGTCCGACACATGGCAACCGCTGATAGACCCCGTCACGGTCGCAAGCCTAAGCCAAACTCTCCGCCAAGGTGCCCAGACTTTCCGCCAAAACCTGTGGCACGGTCTTATTGAAGCTGGCCTTGACACCAAGGACGCCTTCGAATGCCTGCTCTCGCTGCGCCGCATGGGCGGTCGCCGGATTGAGGCCGCGTACGGCGCGGGCATCCTGAACCCCCGCGCGATGGGCGGCCGAACGCCTGTCGTCCCCGCCACCATCCTTTCAGAAATTGCTCATCTCGCGAAAGCGGCGCTGGGCCCGAATCCGCCTCGCATTGAAAACCTGAACATCCTTGTAGCGACTTCAGACGTTCACGAGCACGGTAAAATGCTGATCGACGAGATGCTGAACCAGATCGGAGCCACCGCCATTGACGGCGGAACCTCGACTGATCCCGACAAAATCATCCAGCAAACTCTGGCGCACACTCCTGACGCAATTGCGATTTCCACCTATAACGGTGTTGCCCTCAGTTACTACCAAGCCCTGCGCCACGGTCTTGCCAAACACGGGCTGACCACTCCCATTCTGATCGGCGGTCGGCTGAACCAGATCCCCGAAGGCTCAAACTCGTCGCTGCCGCAAGACGTCGGCGATCAGTTGGCAGATGAGGGCGCGCTGGTCTGCCGCGATGCCGCCGACCTTCTGCCGATCCTGCAACAAATTGCTGGCCGCAAAGCCGCCGCAGCCAAATCTGCCCCCTAGACCTTTGCGGCCCTTTCGGCCATATCAGACAAAACCCCTTCGGAGTCCCCAATGTATTTTCTCAAGCGAATGCTGACATGGTGGAACAGTCAAACCCTTGGCACCCAGATCTATACGGCTCGCAAAGGCCAAAAGGTTGGCGAGGATGAGCAGGGCAATATTTTCTATCAAACCGCCGATACCAAGCGCCGTTGGGTGATTTACAATGGCGAGTCTGAGGCGAGCCGGGTTTCGCCCGATTGGTTCGGTTGGCTGCATTTCACTTGGGATGATCCGCCGACCAAAGCGCCGCTGAAGCACAAAGCGTGGGAGCAGCCGCATCAGGAAAACCTGACTGGCACCCCCTCGGCCTATGCGCCTCCGGGTTCGATCCGCGCAAGCGCGCCGGTGCTACGTACAGATTATGAGGCATGGCGGCCCGAATAAGGCAGCCCAAACAATAGCCGAGACCAAATAAATGTCAGAAAATCGCGCAGAAATCGTTGCCGGGGCTGCGGTGCTTGCCGCCGCTATCGGCTTTTTGTTCTACGCCATGGGCGGCAGCAGCCTGTCGGCAGCCGCTGGAACCTACCCGCTAAAAGCCTCGTTCCGCTCGGTCGATGGTATCACGCCGGGATCGGATGTGCGGCTTGCCGGCGTCAAAGTTGGCAGCATTACGTCGCTGACGCTAAACCCGGAAACCTTCTTTGCCGATGCCAGCATCGCCATCGACAGCAAAATCCAGCTGCCGACCGATACCGCAATCCTGATCTCATCCGAAGGTCTGCTTGGCGGCAACTTCGTTGAACTCTTGCCGGGGGGCGCGGTGGATGTGCTGGCTCCGGGTGATGAGATTGAAGACACTCAGGGCTCGGTCAGTCTGATTTCGCTGCTGATGAAGTTTGTATCCAGCGGATCATCAGACAAGCCCGCCGATCCTGCAACAGCAACCCCGGCTCCGGTAACCCCATGATCCGCTTGGCGATTTGTCTTAGCTTGCTGGCCGCGATGGCCAGCGCGCAGGAAGTCGCCGAGGCCCCGGGTGCCAAGCTGCGCCTGCTCGATAAGTTGACGGGCAAAGTCACCGATCTTGATCTGTCGAACGGGCAGTCGCAAACCGTTGGCCGTCTCACGGTGCAGATGGATGGTTGCCGTTATTACCCCGAAAGCCCCGCCGCCGAGGCTTTTGCGCATCTGACAATCCTTGATGCTCAAGTGCCGGACCCTGTCTTTAACGGCTGGATGACGGCGACCAGCCCGGCTTTATCTGCACTGGATAATGCGCGCTATGATGTCTGGGTTTTGCGCTGCGATGTGCCCGACGTGGTGCTGCCCGATGTCGAAGATCCGCCCGAGGATACCCCCGGCGAGGGTCAAGACCCCGAGGTGCCGTCTGATACCACCGATGATGGCAACGGCTGATAACCTTCCGGGGTGAAGCTGGCTTGCGTTTGAACCGCTTTCGCAAGACGGCGCTGATACTCGGCGCGGCTGATTTCGACAGCGCCAAGCGATGCCAAATGCGACGTTAGAAACTGCGTATCAAACAGCTGAAACCCACCCGCCCGCAACCGATGCGTCAGATATGCCAGCGCGGTTTTTGAGGCATTGGTTTGGCGCGAGAACATGCTTTCGCCGAAAAACGCCGCCCCCAATGTGACGCCATACACTCCGCCGATCAGCGTCTTGCCCTGCCAGACCTCTAGGCTATGCGCAAAACCCATCTGGTGCAGCGCGGTGTAAAGCCCGGTGATTTCCGCATTTATCCAGGTTTCTGGCCGATCCGCGCAACCCTCGACCACCTGCCCAAACGCCTCATCGACGCTGATCCGGTAATCCGCTGTCAGGATATGCTTGGCGAGTGAGCGCGAGATATGAAACCCGTCCAGCGGAAAAACCCCGCGCCGCTTCGGATCAACCCAATGGATTTCGGGATCATCCCGGCTTTCCGCCATTGGAAATATCCCGATTGCATAGGCGCGCAGCAGGATTTCAGGGGTTAGGATCTGGGTCATAAATCGGTTTGGCTCTGCTGATGAAGGGCGATCCTAGCCGAAACTTCGTAAAGGGCGCCCGAAAGCGCCCTTTGATCCTATTGCCCGAAGGTCGCTTCCAGCCAATTCTCCAGCCAGTGAATGCCATACTCACCATTCTGGATATCCGGCTCGGCGAGCAGCATATCAAACAGCGGCACCGTGGTCTCAATCCCGTCAATGATCAACTCACCCAACGCCCGCTTCAAGCGTGCCAGCGCCTCTGGCCGGTCCCGGCCATGCACGATCAGCTTGCCGATCAAGCTGTCATAAAACGGTGGGATCGAGTAGCCGCCATACAAAGCCGAATCCATCCGTACGCCCAAACCGCCGGGGGCATGGAATACCTTGACCTTACCCGGGCGCGGCGCGAAATCGGGCAGCCGTTCGGCGTTGATCCGAACCTCAATCGCGTGGCCGTTGATCTCCAGCTCATCCTGCGTGAAGGACATCTCCATCCCAGCCGCGACCCGGATTTGTTCGCGCACGAGGTCAACACCGAAAATCGCCTCGGTGACCGGATGTTCCACCTGAAGCCGGGTGTTCATCTCGATGAAGAAGAATTCGCCATCCTCATACAGAAACTCGATGGTGCCAGCGCCGATATAGTTGATCTTGGCGACCGCATCGGCGCAAACCTTGCCAATCCGCGCACGCATTTCCGGCGTGATGCAGGGACCGGGGGCTTCCTCGAACACCTTCTGGTGGCGACGTTGCAACGAGCAATCCCGTTCACCCAGATGCACGGCGCGACCTTTGCCGTCGCCGAACACCTGAATCTCAATGTGGCGCGGCTTTTGCAGATACTTCTCAATGTAAACTTCGTCGTTGCCAAATGCCGCTTTAGACTCTGACCGCGCGGTGCGGAAAGCGATCTCAAGTTCTTCAGCGTTTTTCGCGACCTTCATCCCACGGCCACCACCACCCGCAGTCGCCTTGATGATGACCGGAAAGCCGATGCCCGCCGCCACGCCAATCGCGGTTTCATAGTCTGGCACGCCGCCATCCGAGCCGGGAACCACGGGAATGCCTAAGTCTTTCGCGGTAATTTTGGCGGTGATCTTGTCACCCATGATGCGGATATGCTCAGGCCGCGGGCCGATAAAGGTGATGCCATGATCTTCCAACGCCTGCGCGAAGCTGGCATTTTCAGACAGGAACCCATAGCCCGGATGCACCGCCTGCGCGCCGGTAATCTCACAAGCCGAGATGATAGCGGCTTTCGACAGGTAACTCGCCGAAGACGAAGCCGGACCGATACAGACACTTTCATCCGCCATCCGCACATGCATCGCATCAGCGTCGGCGGTGGAATGCACGGCGACCGATTTGATCCCCATCTCCTGGCAGGCGCGGATCACGCGGAGGGCGATCTCGCCCCGGTTGGCGATCAGGATTTTTTCAAACATCGGCTTACTCGATGATCATCAGCGGTGCGCCGTATTCGACAGAATTGCCGTCGGCGACAAGAATGCGTTTCACCGTGCCAGCCCGCTGCGCTGGAATGTGGTTCATGGTTTTCATCGCTTCGATGATCAGTACGGTCTGGCCCTCAGTCACCACCGAGCCGACGGTTACAAACGCCGGTGCGCCCGGTTCAGCTGACAAATAGCAAGTGCCGACCATCGGCGAGGTCAAAGCGCCCGGATGCTGGGCAGGGTCTTCGATCGCCGCTGGAGCAGCGGCCGGGACCGAACCTGCAACAGGCGCGGGTGCGGATTGCATCGCGGGCGCATTTGCCGCCATTTGCACGATGTTGGACTGCTTGACGACGCGCACTTCAAGGCTGTCATCCTCGCCGTACTCGCGTTTTACCGACAACTCGGTCAGATCATTTTTGTTTAAAAGCTCTGCCAGAGCCGAGATAAACGCGACGTCCGCGTCGGAAGATTGTTTGCTCATGCGGTCCTCTTTGAGAGTCTTTTGGCGTCGTTGCTGCGCGCTGGATGGGCCATATCCGCGCCTTGATCGCACACATATACATAAGCAATCGCCCAGAAAAAAGGCCCAACATCGGCCAAGGCTTTCCGATCGCTAAAAAACTGCCGCGCGCCATTATTTACCGTTTGATAAAAAAATTCAGCTATGGCAGCCTGAATGTAACAACTTAGCCAAAGGGAGGCCCTGCCTTGTCCAATAGCCCGTTGACCCCCGGCATCGTGCCTGATCGGTTGCCAAGCGCCGCTTACGCCCGGAATTTCGCCGATGTGCAGCCGGTGTTTGACAGGCACGAGGCGCGCGTTGCCGCGGATCGCTGTTACTTTTGTTTTGACGCGCCCTGCATGACGGCTTGCCCAACCAGCATCGACATTCCCTTGTTCATTCGCCAGATCTCGACTGGTACGGCAGAGGCAGCCGCCAAGACGATCTTTGCGCAAAATATCCTCGGCGGCATGTGCGCGCGGGTGTGTCCTACCGAGCAGTTGTGCGAGGAGGTCTGCGTGCGCGAAGTGGCCGAAGGCAAGCCGGTGGAAATCGGGCGTTTGCAGCGCTTTGCCACCGATACGCTGATGGCGAAAGGCGTACATCCATTCACGCGGGCGGCGCCCACTGGCAAAAAGGTGGCGGTGATTGGGGCAGGGCCAGCGGGACTTGCCTGCGCGCATCGGTTGGCGATGAAGGGGCATGAGGTCGTGATCTATGAGCGTCGGGCCAAGCCGGGTGGGCTGAATGAATATGGCATTGCGACCTATAAAACCCCAAATGATTTTGCGCAGGCAGAGGTGAATTGGCTGCTGAAAATCGGCGGTATTTCGGTGCTGACGGGGGTGGAGCTTGGTCGCGATGTCACGCTGCCGGATTTGCAATCGGAATATGACGCGGTGTTTCTGGGCATCGGTCTCGCCGGAGTGAACGCCTTGCGCGCGGCGGGTGAAGACCTGAGCGGCGTGCGCAATGCCGTTGATTTCATTGCAGAACTGCGGCAGTCCGATAAAATGGCGGTGCCAGTTGGGCGTGATGTGGTGGTGATTGGCGGCGGCATGACCGCGGTGGATGCGGCCGTGCAATCTAAGCTGCTCGGCGCAAATTCGGTGACGATGGTGTATCGGCGCGGCAAGGATAAGATGAGCGCGTCGGAGTATGAGCAGGACCACGCCACCCAAAGCGGCGTGCGGATCATCTATAACGCCGCCCCGGTGCGGGTGCTGGGCGATACTGCGGTCGCGGGGGTGGAGTTCGCCTACACGGTTGAAGGCGCGGGCGGCTTGGAACTCAGCCAAGAAACCTTCACTTTGAACGCCGATCAGGTGTTGAAAGCCATCGGCCAGACGCTCGGGGCGGCTCCGCTGGCGAAAGACGGCAGCAAACTGGTGCTGCGGCAGGGCATGATCTGGGCGGGCGGCGATTGTGCGGCGGGTGGCGAGGATCTGACGGTCACAGCAGTGGCCGAAGGGCGCGATGCGGCGGAAGCCATGCATCTTGCGCTGATGGCATAGGGGAAAATCATGGCAAATCTTTACACCGACTTCATCGGCATCAAATCCCCCAACCCGTTTTGGCTCGCCTCTGCACCGCCAACAGACAAAGAGGTTAACGTCCGCCGCGCTTTTGAAGCGGGCTGGGGTGGTGTCGTTTGGAAAACGCTCGGGTCGGAAGGCCCTCCGGTGGTGAACGTCAACGGCCCGCGGTATGGCGCGATCTGGGGCGCGGACCGCAGGCTGCTGGGGCTGAACAATATCGAGTTGATTACCGATCGCCCGTTGGAGATCAACCTGCGTGAAATCAAATCGGTGAAGCGCGATTATAAAGACCGCGCCATGATCATCAGCTTGATGGTGCCCTGCGATGAGGATTCGTGGCGCGATATTCTTGGCCATCTCGAAGATACCGAGGCGGATGGGGTGGAACTGAACTTCGGCTGCCCGCATGGCATGGCGGAGCGTGGCATGGGCGGCGCAGTGGGGCAGGTGCCGGAATATATCGAGATGGTGACGCGCTGGTGCAAAAAGCATACGCGGATGCCGGTGATTGTGAAATTAACGCCGAATATCACTGATATCCGCAAGCCCGCCGAGGCTGCCAAGCGGGGGGGCGCTGATGCGGTGAGCCTGATCAACACGATCAACTCAATTACATCCGTTAATCTCGACAGCTTTGCGCCAGAGCCTATGATTGACGGCAAAGGCACCCATGGCGGCTATTGCGGCCCTGCGGTGAAGCCGATTGCGCTGAACATGGTGGCCGAGATTGCGCGCAGCCGTGAAACCTACGGCCTGCCGATCTCCGGTATTGGTGGCATTACCACTTGGCGCGATGCGGCGGAATTTATGGCTTTGGGCGCGGGCAATGTGCAGGTTTGTACGGCTGCGATGACTTATGGCTTCAAGATCGTGCAGGAAATGATTTCGGGCCTGTCGCAGTATATGGACGAAAAGGGCATGGTTTCGACCTCGGAACTGGTCGGTCGTGCGGTGCCGAATGTCACCGATTGGCAGTATCTCAACCTGAATTACGTGACGAAAGCCCATATATCGCAGGATGATTGCATCAAATGCGGCCGCTGCTATGCCGCGTGTGAGGATACCAGCCATCAGGCGATTGCGATGGGGCAGGATCGCACCTTCACCGTCAAGGATGATGAGTGCGTGGCGTGTAACCTGTGTGTTAACGTTTGCCCGGTGGAAAACTGCATCACCATGGTAGAGCTGCCCAAGGGGGCGATGGATGAGCGCACAGGGCGCATTGTCAGCGGTTATGCCAACTGGACGACGCATGTGAACAACCCGACGGCCACGGCAGCGGAGTAGGGGCGGGCCAACCGCAGCCTTCTAGGCAGGTGTGGTGCCCGCGCGATGATCAAGCGATTTTTCCGATCGAAGATGCGGCTGGCAGATAAATCTGCCGCTGCATCTTTCATTTCGCCAAACTGAACCCAACTGTATAGAAAGCCTGTGATCATCTAACATGATCATCCTTCTCCGGGCCGAAAATTCAGCAAAAAGAATCCCATGCAGTATTCTCTTCTCGATCTTTCTCCAGTTGCCGAAGGCCAGACCACGGCGCAGGCGCTTGCCAATACGCTCGATCTTGCCCGTCACGCCGAGGACTGGGGCTACCACCGGTTTTGGCTGGCCGAGCATCACAACATGCCAGGCATCGCCTCGGCTGCGACCTCAATCGTGATCGGGCATGTTGCGGGGGGCACCAAGACCATTCGCGTCGGGGCAGGCGGCATCATGCTGCCGAACCATGCGCCCTTGGTGATTGCCGAGCAGTTTGGCACCCTTGCGACGCTGTATCCGGACCGCATCGATCTTGGGCTTGGCCGCGCGCCCGGCACTGACCAAGGCACAGCGAGGGCGCTCAGGCGCAATATGCAGGCATCGGATCAATTCCCCGAAGACGTGCTAGAGTTGATCAACTATCTCGACGCGCCGCATCCCGATGCCCGTATCCGTGCGGTGCCCGGCGAAGGCACCGAAGTGCCGGTTTGGATATTGGGATCAAGCCTTTATGGCGCGCAACTCGCGGCCTATCTGGGTCTGCCCTACGCGTTCGCCAGCCATTTTGCTCCCGCGATGGTTGCGCAGGCGATAGAGACCTACCGCGCGACCTTCCGCCCTTCGCAGTGGCTGGAACACCCGTATTTTATGTTGCTCGCCGGGGTGGCTGCGGCTGAAACCGATGCCGAGGCGGAATATCTGCGGTCTTCGCAAGTGCTGGCGTTTTCGCGCCTGCGCACGGGACAGCCCGGAAAGTTGCCGCGCCCGGTACATGATCTGTCTGAGGTCACGCCGCAGATGCGCGCCGAGGTGGAACATGCGCTGTCCTGCGCGGCGGTCGGCTCGCCTGCGACGATGCGGGCGCAACTTAGACAGTTGATAGAGACCTACGCCCCTGATGAGATCATGCTGACGGGTATGATCCACGATCACCAAGCGCGGTTGCGGTCATTTGAAATCACCGCAGAAGTAATGCGTGGGCTTTAGCCGCGAAGCAGCTGGCGATCAGATCGCCAGCTGTTGCCCCAGTTCGACCACCCGGTTGGAGGGCAGACAGTAAAACGCGGTCGCGTCCGAGGCAGATTTCGTCATCGAGATGAACACCCGCTCTTGCCAGAACGGCAGCCCGTGATTGCGGGCTGTCCGGAACGTCCGACGGTTCAAGAAGAACGATGTCGTCATAATGTCGAACTTTTCGCCACGCCGCCGCGCCAAAGCCAAGGCGCGCGGCACGTTAGGGGTTTCCATATAGCCGAACATCAGACGCACCCGGACAAAGTTTTCGCTCAATCGCTCAATGGTGACGCGATTTTCATCGTTAACCTTTGGAGTGGTCGCCACACCGACGGTGACGATGAAGTTTTGGCTGTGCAGCACCCGGTTGTGCTTCAGGTTGTGCAGCAGAGCCGAAGGCGCGGTGTCGGGGTCTTGGGTCAAAAACACCGCCGTGCCGGGCACTTCGATCGGATGCGATTTTTCCAGCATCTTGATTAGTTTAGACAATTCCACAGCGGAATCGTGCGCTTTGCGCTGCACATGGGCAGTACCGCGCACCCAGGTCCAGATCAGGAAGCACGAGGCAGCCGCCATCAGCACCGGCACATAGCCACCATCAGGCAGCTTGATCAGGTTGGCCGACAGGAACATCAACTCGATGATAAAGATCGGCAGCAATACAGCGACAACCACCCACAACGGCCATTTCCAAGCCTTGCGGAACAAAATGGACGCGAGGATCGTGGTGATCACCATATCACCCGTCACAGCGATACCGTAGGCCGAGGCAAGATTGGACGACGAGCCGAACGCCACCACAAGGCACAGCACGCCGACCATCAGGATCAGGTTGACCTTCGGCAGATAGATCTGGCCCAGTGTGGTCTCCGAGGTGTGTCGGATCTCAAATCGCGGCAACAGGCCCATTTGCACGGCTTGGTGCATCATTGAGAACGCGCCCGAAATCACCGCTTGGCTGGCAATGATAGTCGCGCAAACCGAAAGCAGTACTAGGGGAAGCAGCAGGAAATCCGGGGCCATCAGGAAGAACGGGTTATGAAACGTCTCGGGATGCGCCAGCACCAAAGCGCCTTGGCCAAGGTAAGACAAGGTCAGCGACGGAAAGACCAAAAACGCCCAAGCCAACCGGATCGGCTTGCGGCCAAAGTGGCCCATATCGGCGTAAAGCGCTTCACCCCCGGTGACAGCCAGAAACACCGAGCCCAGCACAAAGAACGATGCCGTGCCGTTGGTCACGAGAAAGCCCGCCGCATGCATCGGGTTGAAGGCCGTCAGAATGCTCAGATCGTCGCTGAGGTGATAAATCCCCATTGCCGCCATCACCAGAAACCATGCCACCATGATCGGGCCAAACAGAATCGCCACCCGCTCGGTGCCCTGGCTTTGGAACAAAAACAGCCCGAGGATGATCGCCAGGGTCAGCGGCAACACGAATGGCCCCATCGAAGGCGCTACAAGGTCCAGACCTTCAACCGCCGACAGCACCGACATGGCTGGCGTGATCATAGCATCGCCAAAAAACAGCGAGATGCCCACGACACCAATCGCCAGCAACCAACCGGGCCGCGCCTTTAACGCGCGCTGCACCAAGGCCACCAAGGACAGCGTGCCACCTTCGCCCTTGTTGTCGGCGCGCATGATCAGGGTGACGTATTTCACCGAAACGATCAGAATGAGCGTCCAGATCAGCAGCGAGATTACGCCGATCACATCATCGCGAGACAGCCCATCATAGCTGGCGGCGTGCAGCGATTCCCGCATAGCGTAAAGCGGGCTGGTGCCAATGTCTCCATAGACCACGCCAATGCAGCCTAGCACCAATTTCCCCATGTTTTGAGGGGTTTGATGCTCTGGGTGCGTGGGGACAGGAGTCGGGTTGGCAGCCCGATCGGTGGTTTCGTTTGGTGGATTCATAACCTTCGACCGGAAACTCTTGCAAAGTTGCTGATTATACCCGCTTCACCCAAAGGTCCAGCACTCTGCAAGCAATCTGCAACTGCGGGCACGCCACGTCAATTTGACAGGAAAAGTGATTTTGCGGTCAGATCGGCTGCGGCGCGAGCAGCTTTGTGAACAGGGTCTCAAGAAATTCGCCCGCCTCGGTGAACGGATCATGCCCCGCACCGAGCACCGCGCGCACCTGCACGTCAAAATCGGCGTAGTGCTGCGTCATTGCCCAGATTGAGAAGATCAGATGCACCGGGGGCAGGCGGGCAATGCGCCCCTGATCCATCCACAGCTGCAAGACAGCAGCTTTCTCATCGACCAGCGTTTTCAGATCGCCCTCAATCACGGCGCGCATCCTTGGCGCGCCTTGCAGCATCTCATTGGCAAACAGCCGACTTTCGCGGGGGAAGTCCCGCGACAGTTCCAGCTTGCGACGCACGTAAGCCATGATTTCGACCATCGGTTCTCCGTCCGGATTCATCGCGCGCAGAGGGTCCAGCCAGTTGCACAAGAGCTGCCCGAGCAATGCCGAATGCACCGCTTCTTTCGAGGGGAAATAATACAGCAGATTGGGTTTCGACAGGCCAGCTACGTCCGCAATCTGATCCAGAGTAGCGCCACGAAAGCCATGCTGCGAAAATACGTCCAGTGCTGCATCCAGAATCACATCCGAATTGCGCGCCTGAATCCGGGTTTGGGGTTTGGTCATTGCTTGGCCGCTGTTTGCATTTCTGACGGTCAAAGTGGCGTATTCTTTGGCAAATTGTAAACCCCATTTGCCCTCGACAAGCGTGTTATCCTGCCAACACCGCCTGCATCGCAGCCACCACCAAGGCGTGATCGTCCGCTTGCGGCAGACCCGACACCGTCGCACAGGCGACCACACCAACGCCCACCACCTGAATTGGCACCGCACCGCCATGCTCGGCATAGTCCGCCTCAGACAGGCCATGGCCCGCAAGGCTGCCACCATTGGCTTTATGCCGCAGCCCGACCAGAAATGACGGCAGTTGAAACAACAGCGCCGTGTTGCTCTTGCGCCGCGCCCAAACATCATTCAGCGGCGCAGAGCCGGGCAGGGCGGCGTGAAACAACACCCGGTCGGCGCTGCGAATATTGATCACCACCGGAGCCGTGCCCGCCAAATCCACGAGTTTTTGCCCCAAAGCCCAAGCCTCGGTCTCCGCAAAGTGCGGAAAGATCAGCGTGGCGTATTCGGCTTCAAGTGCGGCGACGGTTGGCATCTGGGGTTCCGATCCTGAATGAGCGGATAGCTTCGGCGGCGCGCGCCCGACTGTCAATCCAGCACGGAGCGCGATCAAAACCTGTCAAACCGCGCCAATTCCCCGCAAGATCATCATCTTGACGCTGGCTTTCGCCTCGCGCCATTGGCGTTCGGTTAGCGGCCCAGCGTTCAAAGTCTCAATTTGATGGCCGAAATCGGCGTAATGCTGCGTCGCGGCCCATAGCAAATACAGCAAATGGCGCGGATCGACCGCCGCCATTTGCCCCGCATCTATCCAGCCTTGGATCAGAGCCACCCGCCCAGCCGTCCAATCGCGCAACGTGGTTTCGAGATAATCCTGAATGACCGGCGCACCATGCATCACCTCTGATGCCCACACTTTTGAGCCGTCAGGATGCCTGCGCGAAATCTCCATCTTGGCATCTATATAAGCGCCGATACCCTCCACCGGGCCGGGAGCGTTATCCATGCTCTCCGCCGCATGGAGCCAAATCTCAAAGATATTCTGCACCACTTTGCGGTAAAGTTCCTCTTTGGTGGCAAAGTAGTAATGCAGGTTGGCCTTTGGCAGCCCCGCCACATCGGCGATCAACTGCATCGTAGCGCCACCAAAGCCGGCCTCGGCAAAGACTTTCTCGGCTGCCTGTAAAATCAGCGCCTCGTTCTGCTGGCGGATCTCATTGCGCCGCGCGGGGCGAAGGGCTTGGTTTGCGGGTTCGGGCATTGCACCAGCCTTCAGATTTTCGTTGACCGCTTGGTCAGCTTCTATAGCCTTCAACTTGACCATACGGTCAGGAAAAGATTCGCAGCAAGCGCGATCTGGGGCAACGTCCCCGCAAGGGAGTTTGACATGACAGCGGGTGCAAATCTGCGGATCAATTCCGCGCGGCTGTGGGACAGTCTCGAAGAAATGGCCCAAATCGGCCCGGGGATTGCAGGCGGCAACAACCGCCAGACCCTTACCGATGCCGACAGCGAGGGCCGCCATTTGTTCGCGGGTTGGTGCCGCGCCGCTGGCTTGACGATGGGCGTTGATACGATGGGCAATATGTTCGCGACGCGGCCCGGTACCGACTCCGCAGCACTGCCCGTCTATATGGGCAGTCACCTCGATACCCAACCGACCGGAGGCCGCTATGACGGCGTTTTGGGCGTGCTCGGCGCGCTGGAAGTCGTCCGCACCTTGAACGATATGAACGTGCAAACCCGCCATCCGATCGTCGTCACCAACTGGACCAACGAGGAAGGCGCGCGGTTTGCCCCCGCCATGCTGGCGAGCGGCGTGTTTGCGGGGCTGCACAGCCAAGACTACGCCTACAGCCGCACCGATATGGAGGGCTTGCGCTTTGGCGACGAACTCGCCCGCATCGGCTGGGTCGGTGATGAGGTTGTCGGATCCCGCAAAATCCACGCCATGCTGGAACTGCACATTGAGCAGGGACCGATTTTAGAGGCCGAAGGCCGCGAGATCGGCGTCGTCACCCACGGCCAAGGTCTGTGGTGGCTGGAAATCACCCTGACCGGACGCGATGCCCATACCGGATCAACTCCGATGCAGATGCGGCTGAACGCAGGTCTTGGCATGGCGCGGATCACCGAACGCGTGCATCAAATCGCGATGAGCCATCAACCCGGCGCTGTCGGCACCGTGGGGCAGGTCAAGGTATTCCCCAACTCCCGCAATGTCATTCCGGGGAAGGTGATCTTCACCGTCGACATCCGCTCCCCCGATCAAACCAAACTGGATTTGATGCGCGGCGAAGTTGAACGCGCCGCATATGCGGTGGCCGCCGAGTTGGGCCTTGGCTGTGAAATCGAAGATGTCGGGCATTTCGACCCGGTCACTTTCGACGCAAACCTCGTGAACATCGTCCGCCAAAGCGCTGAAAAACTAGGCTATTCCCAGATGGATGTGATCAGCGGTGCAGGCCACGACGCCTGCTGGATCAACCGCGTCGCCCCGACCGTGATGATCATGTGCCCCTGCGTTGGGGGGCTGTCGCATAACGAAGCCGAGGAGATTTCGCCCGAGTGGGCAGCGGCAGGGACGGATGTTTTACTGCACGCCGTACTGGAAGTGGCGGGGGTGGTGGGGTGAGCGGTAACACCAAACCCCACGCCGCCCCGGACTTGATCCGGGGCCTCGACCAAAAGGGTGCGCGCTATGGGCTATTTCGTCTACATCATGGGCTCGCGTCCGGGCGGGGCGCTTTACACGGGCTCCACCAACAATCTGCGCCGTCGTGTCGAAGAACACCGCTCCAAATTGCTGCCCGGACATACTGCGAAATACAACATCACGCATTTGCATTGGTTCGAGGAATGGCCGACCTACCACGAGGCTTTGCAACGCGAACTGCGGATCAAGGGCTGGAAACGTGCGTGGAAAGACAAACTGATACTGGACGTGAATCCCGAATGGCGCGACGTCAGCGCGGATATTCCGTTCTGAGCGATGAGGCGAGGCCCCGGATCAAGTCCGGGGCGGCGAGGGTTGGATTGAGGAGTTTCACAAAATGACCACAGTCATCAAAAACGGCACCATCGTTACCGCTGATCTGACCTACAAAGCCGATGTCCTCATCGACCAAGGCAAGATCATCGAGATCGGCCCGAACCTGCACGGCGACCGCAGCTTAGATGCCTCGGGTTGCTATGTGATGCCCGGCGGGATTGATCCGCATACGCATCTGGAGATGCCGTTCATGGGCACCTACTCGGCGGATGATTTCGAATCCGGCACCCGGGCGGCTTTGGCAGGCGGCACCACGATGGTGGTTGATTTCGTGCTGCCGGGGCAGGGGCAGGGGCTGATGGATGCCGCCCAGATGTGGCACAACAAATCAGGCCGCGCGAATTGCGACTATTCCTACCATATGGCGATCACTTGGTGGGGCCAAAAAGTGTGGGAGGATATGGAGCTTTCCGTCAAAGCCGGCATGACCTCGTTCAAGCATTTCATGGCCTACAAGGGCGCGTTGATGGTCAACGATGATGAAATGTATCAATCTTTCAAACGGGTTGGCGATTTGGGTGGGCTCGCGATGGTCCATGCCGAAAACGGCGATGTGGTCGCCGAACTGACCGCCAAACTGCTGGCCGAGGGCAATACTGGCCCCGAAGCCCACGCCTATTCCCGCCCACCGCAGGTCGAGGGAGAAGCCACCAACCGCGCCATCATGATCGCCGATATGGCCGGGGTGCCGCTGTATGTGGTGCATACATCCTGCGAGGATAGCCACGAAGCCATCCGCCGTGCGAGGATGCAGGGCAAGCGGGTGTGGGGCGAGCCGCTGATCCAGCACCTGACTTTGGACGAGTCCGAATACCAAAACCCCGATTGGGACCATGCCGCTCGCCGGGTGATGAGCCCGCCGTTCCGTGATAAAAAACATCAGGATAGCCTGTGGGCTGGCCTGCAATCGGGGTCTTTGTCGGTTGTGGCGACCGACCATTGTGCCTTTACGACCGAACAGAAACGCTATGGCTTGGGTGATTTCTCAAAAATCCCGAATGGAACTGGAGGTTTAGAGGATCGAATGCCGATGCTGTGGACTTATGGGGTTAGCACGGGCAGGTTAACACCGAATGAATTTGTTGCCGTAACCAGCACTAATATCGCGAAAATCCTGAATTGCTACCCGCAGAAGGGTGCTGTTTTGGTCGGTGCCGACGCCGATTTGGTGGTGTGGGATCCTGAAAAGTCGAAAACCATCGCGGCGGGCACTCAGCAATCTTCGATTGATTACAACGTGTTCGAAGGCAAAACCGTCAAGGGCCTGCCGCGCTACACCCTGTCGCGCGGCGTGGTTTCGGTCGATGATGGCGAGATCAAAACCCGCGAAGGCCACGGGAAGTTCGTGGCCCGTGAGGCTCGACCCGCGGTAAACCGCGCGCTGAGTGCCTGGAAAGACTTGACCTCGCCGCGTCCGGTAGCGCGGTCTGGTGTGCCTGTGACGGGGGTTTGATGCGGGGTATGGCCCACATGTGTGCGATATTTCTGGCGGCTGTTGTCATCGTAACGGGCACCGAAACCGTTTTGCAGGGGCCGGTTGGGCTGCTTTCTGGCTTGGCCAAATCAGTCGGCGGGTTCATGATTTGGCTTATGCTTGGCGTCGTGAGCGCACCCATCGGATTGATTTTGCGTAATATTATGGGCAGATTGCCGTTCCATCCTTTCTATGTGGCAGTTGTCACGGGTATCGTCATTGGCTGGATACTGATCCCGGTAATGAACCCGGCAATGGCACCGCCGCTCACGTTTTCAAGTGATCCGTTGGGACTGCTGATCGTCTACAGTCTTGCGGGAGGGTTGGGGGGATTGGTATGGTATGTCATTGAATTCAGAAAAGAAAATCGCGCTAATGTTTGATTCTACCGACCAAGAAACGCCGATTGCAGAGTGCCGGGACAGCGCTAGGGGGGGTAAATGAAGGACACTCTCAACCCCTCGCCAGTCATCCAAGCCCGCGACCTGCAGCTTGTGTTTTCCACCAATGACGGGCCGGTGCAGGCGCTGAAGGATGTGAACCTGACGATCAACAAGGGGGAGTTTGTTTCGTTCATCGGGCCAAGTGGTTGTGGCAAAACGACTTTCCTGCGGGCGATTGCGGCTTTGGAGACGCCAACGGGCGGTAGTTTGACGGTGAATGGGATGACGCCGGATGAGGCTCGCAGGAAGCGCGCCTATGGTTATGTGTTTCAGGCGGCCGGGCTTTATCCTTGGCGGACGATTGCGGGGAATGTTCGGTTACCACTTGAAATCATGGGGTTTTCTAAGGCGGAGCAGAACGAACGGGTGAGCCGAGTTTTGGAATTGGTGGAACTTTCGGGGTTCGGCAAGAAGTTTCCTTGGCAGCTATCGGGCGGGATGCAGCAGCGGGCCTCGATTGCGCGCGCGCTGGCGTTTGATGCGGATATTTTGTTGATGGACGAACCCTTCGGTGCGCTGGATGAAATTGTGCGGGATCGCTTGAACGAGGAGGTGTTGAAACTCTGGGCGCGAACCGGGAAAACCATTGGTTTTGTTACACATTCTATTCCAGAGGCGGTCTATTTATCGACCAAGATCGTGGTGATGTCACCTCGTCCGGGGCGGATTACCGACATCATCGACAGCCCTTTACCGCGCGAACGCCCGTTGGATATCCGCGATTCCAAGGAATTTATCGAGGTATCGCACCGGGTGCGGGAAGGCTTAAGGGCGGGGCATTCTGATGTTTGAGCAGCAATTCTTAACCAAAGATGAAACGTATGGAAAACGGCCATTTATCGGCCATTTATCGGCCATACAATTTAGCCGCGAGGTCGGGCGATGAATTGGGTCACTCTGGCTTGGTTGGCTGCTTCAACTACCGTATTCGTGACGGCCAATGCGGTTTTGAAAACTTACGCCCAGCAGGGCGGGATCTGGGTGCTAGTGGGGGCGCTCGCGTTGTTCTGCGTCGGCAACACGCTGATGGTGCAAGTGATGCGCGGCAATGGCCTCGGCGTGGCGATTGCGTTGTCAGTGGTGTTCCAAATGGTGGCGATCACAGCGATGGCAATGGCGGCTTTTGGTGAAAAGCCCAGCGGGCTGCAACTGGCCGGGATTGCGCTGAGCGTGGTCGCGGTTTTGATGATCGCGTGGCCGGGGAGCAGCGCATGAAACTGTGCTTGGCGGTGCTTGGGTCGTTGATGTTGTTCTGCTCGGCTGCCAAAGCCGAACCGGCGGAGAGCAAACAGGTAGACGGCTTTATGGCGATGGCGATATTGACCCCGATTACCCAAGACGAGCTGGTGACGCTTTGGAATACGCCGCGCACAGAAAGCCCGCATTTCGCGATCTGGTCGAAAGTGCAGGCGGGTTCTTATCTCAGTGTGGTTATCCTTGTTGCAGGAATGACTTTGCAGGACGGCAAGGCGAGCGTTAACTGCAACGTGCTGATCCATCTGCCTGACGGCAAGACGCAAGATGTGGATTTGGGTGAATGTCTTGGCGGCCCTGTCACTGGCCCAAGCACGGATTTGGTTCTCGCAAGGAATTTTGGTCTTACGCCCGAAGCAGGCTTCATCAATCACGATCTGAGCATCGACGTTAAGGTCCGGGATAATTTTGGTGACGTGGAAATTGATCTGCATCCGTCCGTCAACATTGTCGATGCCGTCAAATGAAGTCAATTGTGCCGATCCTGAGCGTTCTGTTGACCATCATCGCCGTTTGGTATGCGGCGGCGGTTTGGATGAACGCGCCTTGGGTCTATGATCAGGCGGCGCGGGCAGAGCAGACGGTGCCGAGGCCGTGGCAGGTGGCGCAAGCGACGATGAACCAAGATCGCCCGGTGCTGCCCACGCCGCATCAAGTGATTTCTGAGTTGCTGCGCTCGACCTTCGGTTTGCCAGTGAGTTCCAAGAAATCGCTGGTCTATCATGCTTGGGTGACGATCTCGGGCACACTTTTGGGCTTTGTGATGGGCACGACTTTGGGGGTCTTGCTGGCGGTGGGCATTGTCTATTCGCGCAGCATGGAGATGAGCGTTCTGCCTTGGGCGATTGCTAGTCAGATGGTGCCGATCATTGCGCTCGCGCCGATGCTGGCGGTGGTGATGCATGCGGTGGGGGCGACGCCTTTGATGACCAAGGCGGTGATCTCGGCTTATCTGTCGTTCTTCCCGGTGGTGGTGGGAATGGTGAAGGGCCTGCGCAGCCCCGAGGTGATGCAGCTCGATTTGTTGCAGACCTATGCGGCCCCCGGTGGGGCGGTGTTCTGGAAGCTGCGGTTGCCGTCCTCGATGCCGTATTTCTTCGCGAGCGTGAAGGTGGGGATTGCGGCAAGCCTAGTTGGCGCGATTGTGGCCGAGTTGAACCAGCAGGCGGGCTTGGGCGCGCGGTTGTTGCAGGGGTCGTATTACGGGCAGACCACGCAGATTTGGGCGGCGTTGTTCCTGTCGGCAATTCTTGCGGCCGTCTTGGTAATGCTGGCCGGGCGGATTGAGCGCAGGGTGCTGGCCCGGATGGGGATGGCGCGATGATCGCAAATCCGTGGTATTTATTTCTGCTCGATCCGCGTTTGTGGTGCTTGCTGGCGTTTTGGGCTGGGGCTTGGCTGCTCAATTCCGAACTGTCGAAGGGCCGCGCTGCATGGGTGCGCTATGCGGTGCCTTTGGTTTTTGGGGTCACGGTCGTCGTGCTGTGGCAGGCGGGGGTGACGGCTTACGGCGTCAACAAGATCATTCTGCCGCCGCCGAGCGATGTGATTGCCCGGATGAGCACCAGCGTGCCGACCCTATGGGCCGATTTGGTGCAAACCTTCTTCAAGGGCGCTTTGAGCGGCTATGCGATTGGCTGCTCGGCGGCGGTGCTGGTGGCGATTGCGATTGATCGCTCGCCCTTCCTGCAAGCCGGGTTGCTGCCGGTGGGCAATTTCGTCGCGGCTTTGCCGATTGTGGGGATCGCACCGATTTTGGTGATGTGGTTCGGGTTTGATTGGCAGTCAAAGGCCGCCGTGGTGGTGGTAATGGTGTTTTTCCCGGTGCTGGTGAATACCATTGCCGGGTTGGCCGCTTCTGACGCCATGCAGCGCGATCTGATGGCGACCTATTCGGCGAGCTATTGGCAGACGCTGTTCAAACTGCGGCTGCCTGCGGCGATGCCGTTCATCTTCAACGGGCTGAAAATTGCGACAACTCTGGCGCTGATCGGTGCGATTGTTGCTGAATTTTTCGGCAGCCCTATCGTGGGCATGGGTTTTCGCATCGTGGCCGAGGTTGGGCGCTCGTCACCCGACATGGTTTGGGCCGAGATTGCGGTGGCGGCCTTGGCGGGATCGGCGTTCTATGGGCTGGTCGCACTGATCGAGAAGCGGGTGACATTCTGGCATCCGTCACAAAGAAACTGATTAACGAAATGGCCCGAAACCGGGCTTCAACTTGGAGGTTGAGAATGAAAAAGCTACTGACGTCGGCGCTGTTTCTGGCATTTGCCGGCAGCGCACAGGCAGCCGATGACGTGACGCTGCAACTGAAATGGGTCACTCAGGGCCAGTTTGCGGGCTATTATGTGGCCGCCGCCAAGGGCTTTTACGAGGAAGAAGGTCTCAACGTCACCATTCTGCCGGGTGGCCCAGACGTCGCCCCGACCCAAGTTATCGCGGGCGGTGGCGCGGATGTGGTGATCGACTGGATGCCGTCCGCCTTGGCTGCGCGCGAAAAGGGTCTCGCACTGGTCAACATTGCGCAGCCGTTCAAATCTTCGGGCATGATGCTGACCTGCCTCAAGGAATCCGGCGTCTCCACTCCGGCTGACTTCGCCGACAAAACTTTGGGCGTCTGGTTTGGTGGCAATGAGTATCCGTTCCTGAACTGGATGAACAAACTCGGGCTGAAAACTGATGGCTCGGCGGGCGGTGTGACCGTGCTGAAGCAGGGCTTCAACGTCGATCCGCTGCTGCAAAAGCAGGCGGCTTGTATCTCGACCATGACTTACAACGAATACTGGCAGGTGATTGACGCGGGCGTGAAGCCGGAAGATCTGGTGACGTTCAAATATGAAGACGAAGGCGTCGCCACGTTGGAAGACGGGCTTTACGTCATGGAAGACAAACTGGCCGACCCGGCGTTTGAAGACAAGATGGTGCGCTTTGTGCGGGCCTCGATGAAGGGCTGGAAATACGCCGAAGCCAATGGCGACGAGGCGGCGCAAATCGTGATCGACAATGATGCGACGGGTGCGCAAACCATCGAGCATCAAAAGCGCATGGTCGCCGAGATCGGCAAGCTTACCGCAGGCTCGAATGGCGCGCTGGACGAGGCCGATTACACACGCACCGTGGCGGCACTGCTGTCGGGCGGGTCGGACCCGGTTATCACCAAAGAACCAACCGGCGCATGGACCCATGTTGTGACGGATAAGGCTTTGCCTAAGAACTGAGCTCAATCAATTCACGCAAAGGCTGGCGGAGTTCTGCCAGCCTTTTTTTATGCTTGCGGCAATATTTGGGTGGGGGACCAAACTTAATATTGCCCGCACTAAAGTCTTCACATCAGCGCCAGAACGAGTCTTCGCTGACCGATCCATACTACGCCGCAGCTCTGATGGCACCTGAACGTACTTGCGCTGTAGGTACTTGCGCAAACTACCGACGTATTCCGATCCGGTGCAGATAGCGGCTGCCGTATCGCACCGTACGCCAAACCGATTTACGCATGACGCGCAATGGGGCGAACCAACCAAATAGCAAGACTGTCGTTGGGACTTGAATAATCTTTGTGCCAATTTTGCCTGCGTAGCAGTTTCGAGTTGCTTTAGTCCTTGTTTCCAAGAATGACCGAGGTTGCCTTTGCTTGCGTGCAACACGTGCCAGTCAATCACATAGGTTCCGCGACCCGCCAAACGTGCCTTTAGCGCAAGGTCTGTTCCGTAGAAGTGAAATCCGCTCAAATCAGAAGACGGCACGACGGGATTGCGCAAATTAAGGATCAACAGATTTTCATCAACCGCCCAAACCTTCGAAGGCAAAACGCCGACCTTTTGATCCATGCCGTAAGGGTCAGAAATGCGTCTCGCAGAACGTCCAAGCCCAACAAAGCCGGAATTGCCCGCGAGTGCCCAATTGGGCTCAACATGATCCAACTCGTTCAATCGATCAGCCAGATCCGCAATTCGGTCAATTGGGGTCACATCCTGATGGATAACCATCAGGTATCGGCCCGCAGCTTGCGCTAAAAAAGCTGAGATGCCTTTATAAGCGTCGAAGTGGTTCACACCGAAATTGCGGATCACCATCAACTTGACAGTATTATGATCGAAACCCTTTGCCGCTAGTCCGGCAATGCAAGTCTCAAGATCGCCTTCGCTCGTAGCGATAACACCCACAGATGCTGATGGCTTGACGGGTGTATATAAAATTTGAAATGGCAAAAAAATCTCCCATTAATAATTCGATGCCTGCTGGCCAAAAGCTGCTGCCTTAGGCCGCAATCTAAAAGTTTCTCCAAATTAAACTGGCAACATTACGATAAAATCATCAGAAGACGCGCTTAAGGAAAATCTAACTGCGCCACCATTGCACCTGAATTGCCCGTAGCATCCATCTTCCCGGGCCAACCTGTCAAGACTTTCAACGAGTAGCCAAAAACCAACCGGACGTGACTGCGACTGCCGTTTGCCACTGTCGTTGTAAAGTTTGCAATATCTTGTAAATCTCGCGGCAGCATCAGGAGTTGTGTCATGCCGATCTCTGCCCTTACTGGAAGCAGGCTGCGCGAGAGGCGGGTGGCTTTGGGGTTGCGGCAGGCGGATCTGGCTTTTTCGGTCGGGATATCAGCGTCTTATCTCAACCTGATCGAGCATAACCGCCGCCGCATTGCGGAGCCCTTGCTGTTGCGGCTGGCCGAGGCTTTGGATCAGCCGGTGCAAAACTTTCAGGAGGGTATTGCGGGCACCGTTCTGGACGATCTGCGCGCGGCGTCGGCGCGGTTGCCGGGGGCGGAGGTGGACCGTAGTGAAGATTTTGCGGGCAGATTTCCGGGTTGGGCTGCGACGGTGATCGGCTTGCACCAGCGGGTTGCAGGGCTGGAGCGCGCGCTAGAGGCGATGAACGACCGGATGAGCCACGATCCGCATCTGTCGGCAAGCCTGCATGAGGTTTTGTCGGCGGTGGCCTCGGTGCGGTCAACGGCGGCAATTTTGGCCGATACCGAGGATATAGAGCCGGAATGGCAGGGGCGGTTTTTGGGGAACCTGCAACAGGACAGCAAGCGGCTGGCGGTCGGGGCGGAAGCTTTGGTGCGATATTTGGATAACGCCGGCCACGCAGAGGAGCAGGTGCTGGCCTCGCCGCAAGAAGAATTAGAGGCGTGGCTGCTGGCGCAGGATTGGCGGCCAAGCGATGCAAGCGGTCTAGCCTTGGCTGCGGCACGGCAGATGGCAGCGGCGTGGTTGGCGCAAGCGGCGCGCGATCTGGCGGTCTATCCCGCGGCGGAGTTTGCAGGCGCGCTGGACGCACTCGGGCTTGATCCGGTCGCACTGGCGGCGCGATTTGGCGGCGAGGTGCTGGCGGCGTTCCGGCGCCTTGCTTTGCACCCGGGTATGCAGGCCGGGTTGGTGGTCTGCGATGCCTCGGGTACGCTGATATTTCGCAAGCCCATCGCGGGCTTTGCCTTGCCACGGTTCGGGGCGGCTTGCCCGCTTTGGCCGTTGTTCGCGGCGCTATCGCGGCCAATGACGCCGATTGAGATGGTGATCGAAACCGCAGGGCCACAAGCCGCGCGGTTTAGGGTTCGGGCGTTTTGTCAGCCATATTTCCCGCAAGGGTTTCGCGGACCGGAACTGCGCGAGGCGGCGATGCTGATCTTGCCCGAAGTCGGGCGCGGCGGCGATGCTTTGTTGGTGGGCTCTACCTGTCGGATTTGCCAGCGTGAGGCGTGTCCGGCGCGGCGGGAGCCTTCGATTTTGTCGGCGTGAGGGTTGGAAGGGGGGAGCCTCCGGCGGGGATTTTTAAGAACAGGTGAATTGTTAAGGCTAAGAGCCTCTGGCGGGAGTATTTGGGCCAATGTGAATTGGCAGAGGACTTTCTTTGACAGTGTGGGGCTTTGCGCGGATAGTTGGGTTGGGGGAGATTATATGCGTCAGGTTTTGCTGATCGAGGATGAGGCCAATATCGCAGAGGCGTTGCGGTTTATTCTGTCGCGCGATGGCTGGGAGGTATCGGTGGTGGCGGATGGCGCTCTGGCTTTGGCCGAGGTGGCGCGGCTGCGGCCCGATCTGGTGATCCTCGACTCGATGTTGCCCGGAATGAGCGGGTTGGAAATTTTGACCGCTTTGCGGGCTGATCCTTTGCATCAAGCTTTGCCGATCCTGATGCTCACCGCCAAAGGCCAGTTGCGCGACCGTGAGGCGGCAGAGCGCGCCGGGGTATCGGCGTTTATGAGCAAGCCGTTTGATAACTCAGAAATTCGCGCTTTGGTGCGGGAATTGCTCGGGGCGTAATGCGCAGGCCCGCGGCTCCCTTGTTCCTCGCCCGAGCGGTCTACCGTCAGCGCCGCCTGCGAGATGCCGCCCGGTTGTTGCCGATCTTTGGCTTCTTTTTGCTGATGTTGCCATTGATGTGGGGCAGTGCCGCAGGGGCGGGTCGGGTGGCGGTCTATGTGTTCGGCGTATGGGCCTTGCTGATCGGCCTCGCGGCTTACGTAGCCCCCGGTCTCGCGCAACCCGAGGCCGATGCGCAGCAGCCCGAGGACGCCTGATGCCGTTCAATGTGCTGGTGCTGACCTGTCTGGCCTATGTGGCGTTCTTGTTCGTGGTGGCCTTTGTCGTCGAACGCCGCGCCTCGCGCGGTGAGATGCGGTTCTTACGCTCACCCGTGGTCTACACATTATCGCTGTCAATCTACTGCACCGCTTGGACGTTCTACGGCGCAGTGGGGTCAGCCGCCCGCACGGGCCTCGAGTTCCTGACGATCTACCTCGGCCCCACCTTGGTGTTCGTCGGCTGGTGGTGGGTTTTGCGCAAACTCGTCCGCATCGGGCGTAGGCAGCGTGTCACCTCGATTGCCGATCTGATCTCCAGCCGCTACGGCAAATCCAACCTGCTTGGCGTGTTGGTGACGGTGATCGCCGTGGTGGCGGCCACGCCCTATATCGCGCTGCAACTGCAATCGGTGACGCTATCTTTCAGCGTCTTCGCGCAAACCACACCCGAGACTTGGGTGATGCCCGACCGTGATGCCACCGCGATCTGGGTGGCGGCGGGCCTTGCGCTGTTCACCATCCTGTTCGGCACCCGCAACCTCGACGCCAAAGAGCAGCACCACGGCATCGTCATGGCGATTGCGGTAGAGGCGGTTGTGAAGCTGGTCGCCCTGCTGGCGGTCGGCATCTTCGTGGTCTGGGGCCTTGGCGGCGGCCCGGTGGCGATGATCGAGCGGATTGAGGCTTACACCGATCCGAACTGGGCGATCCAGCCGGGGCGCTGGGCGGGCCTGATCTTCCTGTCAGCCGCCGCCGTCATCACCCTGCCACGGATGTTTCAAGTGCTGGTGGTCGAAAGCGTTGATGAGGCGCATCTGTCTCGCGCGTCTTGGGCGTTCCCGGCCTATCTGTTCGCGATGAGCCTGTTCATCCTGCCCATCGCGGTGATCGGCCTCGACCGGATGCCATCTGGCACAAACCCTGACATGATGGTGCTGACGCTGCCGCTGCAAGAGGGCCAAGGTGCCCTTGCACTGCTGGCATTCCTCGGGGGGTTTTCCTCGGCGACCTCGATGGTGATCGTCGAAACCATTGCCCTTGCCACGATGGTCTCAAACCACATCCTGATGCCCGCTTGGCTTTGGCTGCGCCCGCAAGCGGCGCTTTCCGGCAACCTGCGCGGGGCGATCCTGCTTGCGCGACGTTTGTCGATCATCATGGTGCTGGCGCTGGGGCTGGAGTATTTCCGGCTGTCCGGCGGTTCGGCGGCCCTCGCGGCCATCGGTCAGATCGCCTTTGCCGGGATGGCGCAGGTGTTGCCTGCGATGCTCGGCGGCATATTCTGGCGCGGTGGCACCAAACTGGGCGCAACCTTGGGCCTCAGCATCGGCTTTGCCACTTGGGGCTTCACGCTGTTCCTGCCATCCTTCGGCGCAGGGGCTGCGATCTCGGCAGAGGTGCTGCAAAACGGCTTGTTCGGTCTGCATTGGCTGCGCCCGCAGGCGTTGTTTGGCAGCGACGGCATGGACCCGCTGATCCACTCGATCTTCTGGTCGCTGGCGCTCAACATCGCGGGATATGCGGCGGGCTCGCTGCTGTCGTTCCCCGATCCGGTCGAACGCATCCAAGGCGCTGCCTTCGTCAATGCCTTCGATGATGAGTTGCAGGCTGAACGTTTGGGTTGGACGCATGGGCAGGCCGAACCCGAGGCGCTGATGAATATGGCGCAGCGCATCATCGGCGACGAAGCCGCGATTTCATTCTTTGAGGCTGAAGCCCGCGCGCAAGGCAAGGCTGGGTTTCTACCCGATCTGACCCCAAGTTTCTTGGCCGGGTTGGAGCGTAATCTCGCAGGCTCTGTCGGGGCTGCAACCGCACATGCGATGATCAGCCAGTTGTTTGGGCGCGCTACGGTGACGGTGGAGGATTTGATGGCGGTGGCAACCGAGGCCGCACAGATCATGGAATATTCGGCGCGACTGGAAGAAAAACAGGGTGAACTTTCCCGCACCGCGCGGCAACTGCGCGAGGTCAACGAAAAGCTGACGCAATTGTCGGTGCAAAAAGATGCGTTCCTCAGCCAGATCAGCCATGAACTCCGCACGCCGATGACCTCTATCCGCGCGTTTTCTGAGATTTTGGCGGAAGGTGATCTGCCGAAAGCCCGGGTGGCGGAATACGGCCAGATTATCCACACCGAGGCGCGGCGGCTGACCCGTCTGCTGGATGATCTGCTCGATTTGTCGGTGCTGGAAAATGGTGCTGTGCAGCTAAATCTGACGCTGTCGCATCTGGGCCAGATGATCGACCGCGCCTTGGCGGTGTCCAGCCAAACCCGACCAGAGCGCACCTTTGACATCCGCCGCGACTATCCGTCAGAGGAGATATATCTGCGCACCGATGCCGACCGTTTGGTGCAGGTGTTCATCAATCTGATCTCTAACGCGCGGAAATATTGCGCGTCGGATGCCCCGGTGTTGCGCATTTCGGTGCGGCAAAAGGGCGGGCGCGTGGTGGTTGATTTCATCGACAATGGCGCGGGCATTGCCAAAGACGCCCAAGGGCTGATCTTTGAGAAATTTGCCCGACTGAGTGACGATGGCAGGGCGGGCGGTGCAGGGCTGGGCTTGGCAATTTGCCGCGAGATCATGGCCAATCTTGGCGGCACCGTCACCTATTTGCCGGGACAAAGGGGTGCTGCATTCCGGGTGACGCTGCCGCTTCGAATGGACAAATTGGTCATGGAGAAACAGGACGCAGAGAAACTGCGGTAACGTAAACGCTTTGTTAGGTTGGCTGCGTCTAGATGGGCTTTGCAGTCGGTTAGGGAAACAAAGTGGCAGATACACAGCAAGACGGCGTTATCCGGCGCAAGATCGCGGCGATCAAGGCATTGCTGGCCGAAGGTGGGCCGGGGGCGGATCGCAGTTGGCGGCTGGCTTTGGCGCGGGCGGCGCGCGATTGCCTAAGCCTGCCGCTCGAAGTCACCTCGCTTAGCTTGCACCACCGATCACTGGCGGAATTGCTGGAATTGCCGCCGCAACAGGCGCTGATTGCGGTGCTGCAAGGCCCGAGTGAAGGCATGGGCTTGCTGATTATCTCACCGCAAGTGCTGGCGGCGATGATCGAGTCGCAGACCTTGGGCAAGGTTTCCACCGTGCAGCTAACGGGGCGCAAGCCGACCCGCACCGATGCCGCGATGGTGGCCCCGACGCTGGATGCAGCACTTGAGGGGCTGGAGCAGATGCTGGCGCAAGAGGCTGACTTGCAATGGGCGGGCGGCTTTCGCTATGCCAGCTTCTTGGATGATCCCCGCCCGCTGGGGCTGCTGTTGGAAGACATCGACTACCGGGTTTTGACGGCAGAGGTCTCGCTGGGCTTAGGTGCGCGGCAGGGCTCGGTGCTGCTGGCGCTGCCTGCGGATGGCAAAGCGCCAATGCCAGCCCGTCCTACGCCGGGACCAGAGGCGCAGTTGCAATCAGGGCTCGCCTTCGCGCAGGCTTTGGCTGAACAGGTGGAAGACGCCGGGTGCGTATTGAATGCAGTGGTCAGCAGGGTTTCGTTACCGTTGCACCGGGTAATGGGGCTGCAAGTCGGTGAGGTTATCCTTCTGCAACGCGCCGCGATTGACCGCATTCATCTGGAAGGTTTGGATGGGCGCAGCATGATCGACGGCAGGCTCGGTCAAAATCGCGGTATGCGGGCTATTCGTCTGACGCCAAACGAGGCGCAAGCCTTGGCCCTGCCGAAGGCTCAGGTATTCGAGGCGATTACTGGCGAACCGATGCGGCAAACCGGGTAACTCTGTAGCTGAAAATCCTAAGATTTCCTTAACGGATTTCCCAATACCTTGAAACACAACACTATTCTAAGCTGTCCCCGCGTGGACAACCTGCCAGCTTTAAATCCGATCAGCTTCCGCCTCAGCCGCTAAAGCATCAATCTGCCCGCGCAGATGCTCCAGATTATAGCCAAACTTTGCCGGAGTATTGATCAACTCATCCGTAGAAGCCTGCCCTGCATTCATCAGCGCCCAGACCACCGAACACCGATTTCCCGAAGCACAATAAGCAAACACCGGCCCGGTAGCCTCCGCCAAAGCCGCCGCCTGCGCCCGCAGATTTTCCTGCGTCAACGCCCCACCAATCACCGGGTTGGCGATGAATGTCAGACCCTCCGCCTCTGCAGCGGCCTTCATCACTTCGGTGTGCAAATGGGGCGGAATCTCAGCATCCGGGCGATTGTCGATCACGGTCGTATAGCCCGCCGCCTTGATCGCGGCCAGATCAGAAGGCTCGATCTGCGGCGAGACGGCATAAGTCGGGGTCAGGGCGCGAATGTCCATTTTGTTCCTCGGGCTGTCGGTCAGAGTATCCGGGTTGATCGGGGCGTCGGTGTCGCTCAGATTATCGTAAATCGCTGTAGTATCGGCCAGCGCGGCGCGATCCAGACGCGCCCGCAGGACGGGTGCGACCACCATACCGCCGAGCATAGCCAATAGAAAGAGCACGCCATTGTTGCCGCCAAAGCTTATGGAGGCAAGCGCCGGGCCGGGGCAAAGTCCCGCCAACGCCCAGCCCATGCCGAACAGCAGCGAGCCGACGATCAGATTGCGGTCGATCCGATGACTGGTGGCGGGCGGCAGATCAAGGTTGAGATATGACCGATCCAGCTTTGAGGCCACCCGCCAAGCCGCAGCCATCGGCAGGATTGCCCCGACCATCACAAAGGCCAACGTAGGATCCCAAGTGCCGAACAGGTCGAGAAAGCCTTGAACCCTCAACGTGTCGGTCATCCCCGACAAGCGCAGCCCGGCGCCAAACAATCCGCCGGACAGTAAAGCGTAGCCGTAACGCTGCATCAGATCACTCCAAGCAGGTGACGCAGCAGCGCAATGGTCAGCCCGCCCGCAAGCACATAGATCAGCGTGGCGACGATGCTGCGCAGCGACAGCCGCGAAATGCCGCAAACGCCGTGCCCCGAGGTGCATCCGCCTGCCAGACGGACACCTATGCCGACCAGCAATCCTGCAAGCATGATCACGAACCAGTTGGTTGTAAGGTGGGTCTCTCCGCCGATAACCAGCCACAAGAGATAGGGCACACCGACCAAGCCGACCAAAAACACCAGCCTCTCGGCCCAATTGCTCCAACCCGTGCCATCGACCAGCCCGCCGATAATGCCAGAAGCACCCATCACACGACCATTATAAAGCAGGAAGACTGAACCCGCACTGCCAATCATCAAACCGCCCGCAAGTCCCCAAAACCAATCCAGCATCACAGCACATCCCCGCTTTTACAGGCCATTTAGCGGCACTTTCAGGTAGGACAAGCCGTTGTCCTCGGGCTCTGGCATCTGACCGGCGCGCATATTGATTTGCAGCGAGGGGATGATCAGCTTTGGCATCGGCAGGGTGGCATCGCGCGTCTCACGCAGGGCGACGAAATCCGCACGGCTGCGGCCCGCGCCGACATGGACGTTCAGCGCTTTTTGCGCGCCGACGGTGGATTCCCACGCAAATTTATCGCGCCCCGGGGCTTTGTAGTCGTGACCGACGAAGATCCGCGTGTCGTCGGGCAGGGCTAGGATGCGCTGCACGGAGTCGAACATTACCTCGGCGGAACCACCGGGGAAATCGCAGCGGGCAGTGCCAAAATCGGGCATGAACAAACTATCGCCGACAAAAGCCGCGTCGCCAGCCACATAGGTCAGGCACGCCGGAGTATGCCCTGGAGTGTGCATCACATCGACCCGCAACTGACCGACCATCAGGCTATCGCCTTCGCGGAACAGCCTATCGAACTGGCTGCCGTCGCGGGCGAAGCGGGTGCCCTCGTTAAAAATTTTGCCGAAAGTTTCCTGCACCACGGTAATCTGATCGCCAATCCCGATCTGACCGCCGAGTGCCTCTTGGAGATAGGGCGCGGCGGAAAGATGATCGGCGTGGACATGGGTTTCTAGAACCCATTGCAGATCAAGCTGTTGCGCACGAATGAAGGCGATCACCGCATCGGCAGAGCGGGTGTCGGTGCGACCCGAGCTATAGTCGAAATCGAGCACGGAATCGATCACGGCGCAGGCGCGGCCGTTTGGCTCGTGCAGCACATAGGTGATGGTGTTGGTGGCCTCGTCGAAAAAGGCATGGACGTCGGGGTGCATGGCAGTCTCCTTCGGCTTTGTGTGTCAAGGTAAGTCTTGGCGAGATCCACCGCAATGTCGGAATGCGTTTGGGCCGGTTTATTGACCTGCATCAAGGACGCGGGCTGCGGCTCGTCTAGAGTGGATGCAGTCAGGAAAGGACAACCCATGACGTCGAGCGAAGCCCGAAAAGCGCAAATGCAACAAAGACTTGCCGCCTTGAAGGGACGGCTCAGTGGCATTTCGACCGAACTTGTTGCTGAACATTCTTCGGACTGGGAGGATCTTGCCATCGAGCGTGAGGGCGATGAAGTGCTAGAGAGTATCGGCAACGCAGGATTGCTCGAAATCCGGCGCATCGAAGCGGCTTTGGCGCGGATTGAGCTCGGCGACTATGGTTTATGCGTCACTTGCGGCGGGCCAATCGAGCCGGAGAGGTTGGATGCGCTGCCTGACACGCCGTTTTGCCGCAACTGCGCCAGCTAGGAGAAAGCCAATGTCGAAAACCAATCCGATCGTAGAATTGACGGATGAGCTGTTAATGACAACGAAATCTGCGCGGACATTGGGGCTGAACTTACTGCTCGCCGAAATCCAAGCGCTAAGCGTCGTGCTGCCGGGCGCGCTGGCGCATTTGCCGATGCGATCCGAACTTTTCGCGGCAACGGACGAAGCTGACTTCGACAATATGCCGGTCTGACTGGTTTCGATCCGGATTGCGTTGGCCGTGCAGGCGTTTGCGGTGCGGTATTGCAATGGTCGTCTTGCCACCGCTTAATGACGCCAAGCTTGTGTGAAGCGTTGGGCATGGAGCAATTGGCATGGATAGCAAAGCCTTGACGGGGGCGGTGCGCCTAGAGCGCAGGGGCGCTGTGCTGCTGGTGGTCCTTGCGCATCGTCCGCTGAACACCTTGTCGCACAGTCTTCGGCTGGAAGTCTGGGCGGGCTTAGAACAAGCGATAAGCGCAGATGTGGCCGCTGTTGTGATCTGTTCGGATATTGCGGCGTTTTCGGCGGGTGTGGATCTGGCGGAATTGGCAAAGCCAGTCGCAGGGCTCAGCCTTGCGGCGCTGTGTTTGCAAATTGAAAACTTTCCAAAGCCGGTGATAGTAGCTTTGAATGGCAGCACTTTCGGCGGTGGGTTGGAGCTGGCGTTGGCTGCGCATGGCCGGATTGCCTCGGCTACGGCGCAGTTTGGGATGCCGGATATTGGCCTTGGACTGGTGCCGGCGGCCGGGGCTACGCAACGCTTGCCGCGGCTTGTTGGTGCTGCGGCAGCGCTGAAACTGCTGTTAGAGCCCGCCAATTTGACTGCAGCGCAAGCGTTGATGATTGGGCTGCTGGACGAGGTGGTAGAAACCGATCTGCGGGCAAGGGCCTGCGCATTTGCGGAAAGCATCGTGTTGCAGGGCGGCGAGCCGATCAAAACCATCGCGCGGCGCGAGGGGTTGCGCGATGGCAAAGCCTATCAAGCCGCGATTGCTGCGGCACGGGCGAGTTGTGCGGGTTTGCCTTTGCCTGCGCCGCTGCGACTGATCGAATGCGTGGAGGCAGCGCAATTATTACCCTTAGATCAGGGCCTTGCTTTTGAGGCTGCGGCGTTTGAAAGGCTTGCTAAAACCCCCGAGGCGCGCGGCTTGCAGCATATGTATCAAGCCGAGCGCAAATTGGCTTTCCCGCCCGCCCGCGTTGCGGCTGTGGCGGTGACAAAGCTGAACAGCCTTGCAGTTTGGGGCGCGAGCCCGCCAGCCACAGACGTGGTCGGCCAAGCATTAGCAGCCGGGTTGCGGGTGGCGTTGATTGATCCGTCGCGGGAGGCTCTGGTGGCGGCGCTGCAGACGATTGCCGAACGACAAGAAGCGGCCGTCAATAAGGGCCGTCTGACCCCAGAGGCGCGCGATGCGGACTGGGCGCGGCTAAGCACGTCGATGAGCGCTGAAGGTTTGGGCGGTGCCGATCTGGTGCTGAACAACACCCAAGCGGCGGTGCCAGTACTCGAGGCTGCGGTTATCTCAATCGGAGCTTTGCCTGCGCGTGGGGCTGCGGGGCAGGTCGGTTTGAGCGTGGCTTTGGCTGCGGGGCTGGTGGCGGAGCTTGCGTCGGGACCGGAGGCTTCGTCGGAAGTGCTGGCGTTGGGGTTGGCGCTCGGTCGGCGGTTGGGCTGGCGGGTGCTGTTCAGCGGGCCTGGTGGACCGATTGAGCGGCGTTTGCGCAATGCAATGTCGGCAGCGATCACGCAACTGGAGACGGAGGGGTTGCAGCGATCGGTAATTGGCGTGGCGTTGGCTTCGTTCGGCATTGGGGTTGGCGCGCGGGGGCCTTTGCCTGCGGCACCGCCCGAAGCGCGGCAAGTGGTGGATGCCTGCGTGGCGGCGCTGGCCAATGAGGCTGCGCGGCTGGTGACGGAAGGTGTTGCGCGCAGGCCGTCGGATGTGGATGCGGCGGCGGTGCTTGCTGGGATATTTCCGCGTTGGCGGGGTGGGCCGCAGTTTCAAGCCGATCAGCGCGGCTTGCTGGTGTTCCGGGCTGATCTGCGCAGGCGCGCCGAGGTGTCACCGCAGATTTATGCGCCCGATCCGCTGTTTGGTGCGCTCATCGCCGAGGGTCGGGATTTTGCGGCGCTAAACCGCGAGGGTTAGCGTATCAGGCCGAAAACTAGGTTCAAGCCAGAATGACGCCGACCACGACCATGATCAGACCAAGAAATGAAACCGCCAGTGCGCCCATGTTCCAAACCACGACGCGCTGCATTGCAAGCCGAGCCTCCGCGTCGGGCAGCTTTTGACGTTTTATGTCCAGCACCAACTTTATGCACCACAACAGCCCCAATATACCGACCGCCGTTAGCGCCGCGCCGATCCAGATCACGAAATGCATGGGTCACCTTTGCCGTTGAACACGCTTTCGGTAACGCCGATGGCAAAGCCTTGCAACCCCACGCAGCCGCGCTTGATCCCGCAAGCCCGGCCCTATAGGAACAGCCAAACCCAAAGCGAAAAGAGAACTGCGATGAATGACGTAACCTCCTCCTATAGTGTCACCGCCGATGAACTGCGCCAATTCATCGAGCGCGCCGAGCAACTCGCCTCGGAAAAGAAAGACGTGGCGGAGCAGGAAAAAGAGCTGTTCGCAGAAGCCAAGGGTCGCGGTTATGACACCAAAGTCATGCGCAAGGTGATCGCACTGCGCAAGCGTAAGCCAGATGAGATCGCGGAAGAAGAAGCGATTATTGAGATGTATAAGACCGCGTTGGGAATGCAGTAGGCTTTGTATATCCGAGCCGATAAGAATTGCGAAACCGGGCTAAGCGTGATCGCTGCCCGGTTTTTCTTATTCACGCCCGAATTAGCGCGGTTCAGGGTGCGATGAAACGCACACCCGGCATGTTGGCGATGCGGTAGACGTCTTCGTCGTATAGCCGGGTCAACTCGGCAATGGTGGTATCGGTCCAGCCCGGCATTTCCACCTCGGTGGCGATACGGTCCGGCAGGGCGAACTTGTCGAGGAACGCCGAGACGATCTTGCGCCGCTGCATCACAGAGCCGGGTGGATGACCGTCGAGATAAGCGTGCAGTCGCGTCATGCCTTCGCCGGACATCAGCGAGGCGAGCAGATCATCCTCGCCCTCCAGCACCAGATCATCGGGCAGGCCCGCCACCGCACGCAAAACCTCGGGCCAGATCAGCGGCGTGTCTTCATCGCACCAGATCGTCAGCGGGATGCCGGGGTTAAGCTTTAGGATGCGCTGGATCACCTGCGACCAATGCAGCTGGGTGATATTGGCGCGGCCAATGAACTCGGCATAAGTTTTATTTGGGAGCTTCTCTAGCAGCGCAGGCAGGAAGGTCGCAGGATTGCGGATGGCCAAATGGAACTCGGCTTCGATTTCTGGGAATATCTGGCTGAAGGCGCGCACCCTTTCGCCCGCCGCTGGGTAAAGCGTGCCGTCGAGCGCCCAAGGTGCCAGCGATAAAAAACTGTCCCAAGACAGCACCATCCGGTTGGCGATATCTTCTTCCATGATTTTATCAAGGATCAGCGCCTGGGTGTCACGGCTGGCGGGCGTGCCTTTCAACTGAATAGCGGTATCGCGCAACAAGTTACGATACCGTTTTGGGCCCGGCACAACGATGCCATGCTCGGCCAGCACCTCACGGTTTTTCAAAAGACATTTCAATAGCCGCTCTTCATCGGTGAAGTGCGCGCCGAGGTGATAGACGATCCGCATGTGGGGGCTGCCTGCCTGCTTGTTCTTGTTGCCGCAACTATAGTGGGTTTTCTTTACAGTTAAACTGCATTCGGATACGAGGCCGATGATGACTACGCCGCAAAACAGCGAAACTTCGCGCCTGCCGTTGCGCAAAGCGCGGGTAAGGCGGCCACGTCCCGATATTTGGGTGCTGGGTTCGGCGCTGATCGGGTTGGTGGTGCTGGCACCGTTGGCGGCAGTGGTGTGGATCGCCTTTCATCCGACCGAAAACATCTGGCCGCATCTGCTCTCGACCGTGTTGCCGCGCTATTTCATGGCGACGCTGCGCATGATGCTCGGGGTGGGGGTGCTTTCGGCGGCAATGGGAGCGGGGGCGGCCTGGCTGGTGGTGATGTATCGCTTTCCGGGCAGTCGGGCTCTGGATTATGCGCTGCTGTTTCCGATGGCGATTCCGGCCTATGTCGGGGCCTATGCGCTGGTCGATTTTCTGGATTATGCCGGGCCGTTACAGCTGGTGTTGCGTGGCACGTTTGGCTGGACTTCGGCGCGCGACTATTGGTTCCCAGAGATCCATTCTGAGCCTGCGGCGATACTCGTGCTGTCGGCCGCGCTATATCCTTATGTTTATTTGCTGACGAGGTCGGCTTTGCGTGAGCAATCGGGTGCGAGTTACGAGGTGGCGCGCTCGCTCGGGCTCGGGCCATGGGGGCTGTTCTGGCGGCTGGGTCTGCCACTGGTGCGCCCGGCGATTGCGGTTGGCGTGGCACTGACCATGATGGAGACGGTGGCTGATTTCGGCACAGTTTCGACCTTTGGGGTGCAGACGCTGACCACCGGGGTGTTCTCAACTTGGCTGAACGGTGGCAATGCTGGCGGCGCTGCGCAAATTGCCGGAGTGATCTTACTGCTGGTGCTGGTGTTGCTGAGCCTTGAGTATTTCAGTCGGCGCAATGCGCGGTTTCACCGCCAATCTCGCGCCAGTCGTCCGGTGACGCCAATCGAGTTGCGCGGGCTTTGGGGGTGGCTGGCGGCGGCGCTGTGTGCGGTGCCATTCGGATTGGGCTTTGTTCTGCCCACTGCTGTCATGCTGGGTCATGCGCTGACGAAGCCGCATTTGTGGCTGGCACCGGCCTTGGCTACGGCGGCGCTTAATACGGTGATCGTTGGCGGGATTGCGGCAATTCTGACCGTCTCGGCGGCGCTATTTCTGGTGTATGGCGTTCGCATGGCGGGTCGCACATTTGCGCGCACCGTGCTTGGCGTCACCGTGCTGGGCTACGCGATGCCGGGGGCAGTTCTGGCGGTGGGCTTGCTAATTCCGCTCGCGGCGCTGGATCATCGTGTGGCTGATGCGGTATTGGCAGTGACCGGGCATGATCCGGGGCTTTTGCTGACCGGAACTTCGGCGGCGATCGTGCTGGCCTATCTGGTTCGGTTCTTCGGCATTGCTCAGGGCGCAGTGGATTCGGCCTTTGGACGGATTTCGCCATCACTGCCGATGGCTGCGCGCAGTTTAGGCCGCGGCGTTGGTGGCACCTTGCGTGACGTGTATTTGCCGTTGATGCGAGGTTCAGTGCTGGCCGCGCTGCTGCTGGTGTTTGTTGAATGCGTCAAGGAACTACCCGCCACTTTGCTGCTGAGGCCGTTTAACTTCAATACCTTAGCTACGCGGGTTTATGAGTTGGCGAGCCTAGAGCGGATCGGTGAAGCCGCCCCCGCAGCCCTGATTGTCACCGCAATGGGCCTCGTCGCCGTAGCGTTGCTGGTGCGCGCCACCCGATAAACGATGCGCGTAACCCCTTGCACCCGCCAGCTCCTGACGATATTTGAGACGAACTGCCCTTATAGCTCAGCTGGTAGAGCACCTGATTTGTAATCAGGGGGTCTCGGGTTCGAATCCTGATGGGGGCACCATTTATCTTACCAAACTCTACCGGAGCTTGCGATGAATCTTGCTGATGAAATGCGGCGGATTTTGCGGACGGCGGGGTATTCTTTGGATGGGTGGCGCCATGCATGGCGTGAGGAGAAAAGTCTTCGGCAATGGGCGGCAGTCAATCTTGCGGCATGGCTGGCGTTGGCGGTGCTGCGGCCGCCGCTTTGGGCTTGCGCGCTGATTGTAGCGCATGGCTTGTTGTTGTTGGCATTCGAGTTGGCAAACTCGGCGATTGAAGCAAGCATCGACTATATCTCAACCGAGCATCACCCGCTGGCCAAGGCTGCGAAGGATAGCGGCTCGGCTGCGGTTGCGGTGATGGGGCTGGGCTATGTGGTCACTTGGGTATTTGCGCTGCTTGCCCTTTCGTAGTGTCGGGTTAGTGTCGGAAAGGTCGGGCGGACCGTCAGCGGAGAAGCAAGATGAGTGATGCAAAGACCATTCTGATCACCGGCGCGGGGTCGGGCATCGGCCGGGCAACCGCGCGCCTTTTTATTGCCGCAGGTTGGAACGTGGCCTTATTGGGACGGCGGGTTGAGGCGCTAGAGGAAACGGCTGGGGATCTTCCAGCCCTGCTGTTGCCAGCCGACGTGGCGCAGCCTGCCGAGGTTGAGGCCGCGTTCGCCAAGTTGCCTCGGTTGGATGTTTTGTTCAACAATGCGGGGATATCGGCTAAGGCTGCGACGATTGATGAAATCTCGGTGGAACAATGGCTTGAGGTGTCAAACACCAATATCACTGGCATGTTTCTATGCGCGCGTGCGGCGTTCAAACTGATGCGGCATCAGACACCGCGTGGCGGGCGGATCATCAACAACGGTTCAATCTCGGCGCATGTGCCGCGGCCGGGGTCGGTGCCTTATACCATGTCGAAACATGCGGTAACGGGGTTGACCCGCACTTTGGGCTTGGATGGCCGGGCTTTTGACATTGCGGCCGGGCAGATAGACATCGGCAACGCGCTGACCGATATGGCGGTGGGCTTCACCAAAGGTGTGCCGCAGGCCAACGGTCAGGTTGCGGTAGAGCCTGTGATGGATGTGGCGCATGTGGCCGAGGCGGTGCTGCATATGGCGAGCTTACCGCTGTCGGTGAACGTGCCGTTTATGACGATCATGGCGCGGGATATGCCATATATTGGGCGGGGCTAGGCATACCTCTAGAAACGCGGCGACGCAAAAGAGCAGCACACCGTCACTGGACTGTAACGCGGGTTTGGCTACTGTGCGCGCAACGACGAACAAGGAGCCTTCATGCAACGCGATCCCGCTTTCACCGCCCCCGGCCAATTCTGGCGCGGCAATTTGCACACCCATTCGACTCGTTCCGATGGTGTGCTCGCACCGGAAGAAGTCTGCCGCCGCTATAAGGCGGAAGGCTATGATTTTATCGCGCTAACCGACCATTTTGTTGGGCTTTACGGCTACCCGATCGTCGATACTAAGCCTATGCGCGATGCGAGCTTTACCACGATACTGGGAGCGGAACTCCATTCTGGTGCGATGGCGAATGGCGAGTTGTGGCATATACTTGCTGTGGGTTTGCCGGGCGATTTTGCGCGCTCAAACAGCCCTAGTTTCGTTCCGGTGACCGGGCAGGAAACTGGCCCCGAGATTGCGGCGCGGGCAGTGGCTGCTGGAGCGTTTGTGGCGATTGCGCATCCGCAATGGTCCGGGCTGACCCTAGCCGACGCGCGCACGATTGCTGCAGCGCATGCGGTTGAAATCTATAACCACGGCTGTGCGAATGGTTGCGACCGACCCGACGGCTTTGCCATCGCCGATCTTCTGCTGACCGAAGGGCGGCGGCTGACGATGGTGGCGACGGATGACGCGCATTTCTCGGAACCGGATCATTTCGGCGGCTGGGTTATGGTAAAATCTGAGGCCAACACACCGGAGGCTTTGTTGACAGCGTTGAAGGCGGGGCATTTTTATTCGACTCAAGGCCCGGAACTGCGCGATGTGCGGATTGAGGGCGATATGGTGGTGGTCGAATGCTCGGCCGTAGCCTCGGTCGTGGCCATTGGGCATGGCACCGGCGCCAAGGCTGTGCACGGCCATTCAATGACCCGTGCCGAGGTTCCGCTGGCGCGATTGAACAACTCGCCATGGCTACGGGTTGCGGTGATTGATGCCGCAGGCAAGCGAGCCTGGTCGAACCCGATCTGGGTTGACGGTGTGGTCGCGAAAAATCCGCGGGTGGCTGGCTAATCCATCTGCAAGGTTTGGGCCGCTGGGAATGGCGGCCCAAACCTTTGACGTTCACACCGCTGCGGTAGGCGGGATCGCGACTGCTTCTGGCCGCGATATGCGTCGGCTCAGCATTTTGCTTAGCTTGCGGTGCACTTTCGACAAGCGTTGGCGAAGGTGCATCGCTGCGAACACTGGCTGGTTGATCGCCGCAACATCGCTCACATACCTAAACCGACCGGTTGCCACCATTTCTGCGGCTTTTTCGGCCATCACAAAGCCAGAGCCACCCATCGCCAGCAGCAGCGCCGAGATTGTCGAGCTTTGTCCAACCGACAAAGGCGCTCCGATCAGTTCCGGCAAAGCAGCGCGGTGCGCCTGCTCAAACGCCGCTGAGAAATGTCCCGAGATGTAGGTTTCGGGTTTGATCTCTGCACGGGTTTCAGCTGCAGAACTGATCAAGCGGTAAGGAAGATCGGCGAGAGTGACGAAGTGCAGATCGGGGTGGGGCTTAGGCGTGAACATTACTGCGAAATCGTGCACACCCGAAACGATATCGGCGCACATTTGCGCGGAATAATCCGGCTCAATATAGAACGCCATTTGCGGGAACATCCGGCGAAAATCGACGATCAGGTCGCCGATATAGGCGTCGGCAAGATCGTTCTGGATGCCCAAGCGCATGGTCAGCGCCGCATCGCCCGACGGTGCGACCGCACGTTTGGCCTCGTTCCAGTCGCGGCGCAACATGCGGGCATGGGTTTCAAACCGCAGCCCCTCGGTGGTCAGATCAGTGCCCGCGCGGGAGCGGTTGAACAGCCGCGCGCCGACGGCGACCTCCAAGCTCTGCACGCGCGCGGAAACAGTGGATTGTGTCACGTCCAGCCGTTCGGCGGTGCGGTGAAAACTCCGGGTTTCCACAAGGTCGAGGAATGTGTCGAGAAGTTCGATCTGCATGCGCTGCTCCGCTGATTTTGTGTCCGACGTTTGAAGCTGATCGGTTCACTCGATCAATAGCGCGGGTAATGGCCAATTGAAAGCCTCTTGCCGTACAACGATAAAGGTAAGGTAAAGACCCGGAGCCAAGCATGTCTGATTTCCCGCAAACCGCGCGTGTTGTTATCATTGGCGGCGGCGCTGTCGGTGCGTCTAGCCTCTATCATTTGTGCAAGGCGGGCTGGACCGATTGCGTGTTGCTGGAGAAGAACGAGCTGACGGCCGGTTCGACATGGCATGCTGCGGGCAACGTGCCGACGTTTTCCTCAAGCTGGTCGCTGATGAATATGCAGCGCTATTCGGCGGAACTGTATCGCGGGCTCGGTGATGCCGTCGATTATCCGATGAACTACAATGTCACGGGGTCGATCCGTCTGGCGCATACGCAGGAGCGTTTGCAGGAGTTTCAGCGGGTTGTAGGGATGGGACGCTATCAGGGTATGGCTTTGAAGATCCTGACGCCTGATGAGATTGCCGAGGTTTATCCCTTCATTGCCACGCATGATCTCGTGGGCGCGCTGTATGACCCCTACGATGGTGACATTGATCCCGCGCAGTTGACGCAAGCCTTAGCGAAGGGCGCGCGGCAGATGGGCGGCCGAATTGAGCGGTTTTGCCCGGCAACGGGTGTGCGGCGTGAGGGTGAGGAATGGGTGGTCGAAACCCATAAGGGCGATATTCGCTGCGAAATCGTCGTCAACGCGGCGGGTTATTATGCGCGTGAGGTTGGCAAATGGTTTGGCCGCGAGGTCCCGATGATGGTGATGAGCCATCAGTACATGCTGTTCGACACCATCCCCGAGGTTGAGGCGCGCACCAAAGCGGTCGGCCACAAGCTGCCGCTGCTGCGCGATGTGGATAGCAGCTATTACCTGCGGCAAGAGAAAAACGGCTTTAACCTCGGGCCTTATGAGCGCAACTGCAAGGCGCATTGGGTGACGCCGGATGACCCGTTCCCGGAGGATTTCAGCTTTCAACTGTTCCCCGACGATCTGGAGCGGCTGGAGTGGTATATCAATGATGCGATGGCGCGGGTGCCGTTGTTGGAGACGGCTCCGCTGACCAAAGTGATCAACGGCCCGATCCCCTATACTCCCGACGGCAACCCGCTGATCGGGCCGATGCCGGGGGTGCCGAATGCTTACGAGGCGTGTGTGTTCACTTTTGGCATCTGTCAGGCAGGCGGCGCGGGCAAGGTCTTGGCCGAGTGGATCACCCAAGGGGCGACGGAGTGGGATATGTGGTCGTGCGATCCGCGCCGTTTCACCGGGTTTGAAGATCAGGACTACTGCGTGGCCAAGGGCATGGAGATTTACGGCCACGAATACGCCATCCACTTCCCGCATCACGTCTGGGGCGAAGGGCGGGGCAAGAAACTATCGCCGCTGCATGAGCGCACCGCCGCGCTGGGCGCGCAGTTTGGGCCGTTTAATGGCTGGGAGCGGCCGTTGTGGTATGCGCGTCCGGGCGATGATGGATCTGAAGAGGCGCAACGCACTTGGAACCGCAAAGGCCCGTGGTTTGGTGCGGTGAAGGCGGAATGCGAGGCGGTGCGCGATGGCGTCGGTGTGCTCGATCTGCCGGGGTTCTCTCGGTTTGAGGTCGAGGGGCCGGGGGCGGCGGAATGGCTCGCGGGGCGGATTTCGGGCGGTTTGCCGAAAGTTGGGCGGATGGGGCTGGCGTATTTCCCCGATGATAAGGGCCGGATCGTCACCGAAATGTCGGTGGTGCGGCGCGAGGAAGATGCGTTCACTCTGATTACCGCCGCTGTGGCGCAAAGCCATGATGCCGACTGGCTGCGGCAGGGTATGCCCACGGGGCTTACCTTCCGCGACCGAACCGATGATTTTACTTGTCTGATCGTGACCGGGCCTAAGTCTCGCGAGTTGTTGGCGGGGTTGACCGATGCCGATCTCAGCGCGCCTTGGTTGTCGGTGCAGCCTGCGGTGGTGGCAGGGCAGGATTGCGCTTTGTTCCGGGTGAGTTTTGCGGGCGAACTCGGGTGGGAGGTTCACGCCACCCCCGCCCGGATGCCTGCGATTTACGATGCGATCTTGGCCGGGGGGGCGGTGCCATTTGGCATGTTCGCGCTGAACTCCTTGCGTGTCGAAAAGGGCTATCGGGCGTGGAAGGGTGATCTTTCCACCGATTATACTTTGCTGGAAGGTGGCTTGGAGCGGTTTATCAAGTTTGACAAACCGCAGGATTTTCCGGGCAAGGCGGCACTGCTGGCGCAAAAACAGCGCGGTGTCGGCAAGCGGTTTTGCACTTTGCTGATCGAGGCTGGCGATCAAGACCCACCTTACATGTCAACGATCTGGGCGGGCGATCAGGTGGTGGGTGAGGTGACCTCTGGATATTACGGCCACCGGGTTGGCGCCTGCATTGGGCTGGGGATGCTGCGGATTGACATGAACGTGCCGGGGCAAGCGGTGGAGGTCGAGATTTTCGGGCAACGTTATCCGGCGGTGGTGCAGGAGGACGCGCCGCTGTGGGATGCGAAGAATGAGCGCATTCGCGCGTGATACCAAGCCGGTGGCCAGCCCCCGGACCCCGATATTTATGAACAGATGAAAGACAGATGATGGGTCAGGTTCCGAACAAAGCGCGGGCAGTGGTGATTGGCGGCGGGGTTTCGGGCTGTTCGGTGGCTTATCATCTGGCGAAAATGGGCTGGACCGATGTTGTGCTGTTGGAGCGAAAACAGTTGACGAGCGGCACCACTTGGCACGCGGCGGGGCTGATCGGGCAGTTGCGCGGCAGCGCGAATATGACCCGGCTCGCGAAGTATTCGGCGGATTTGTATGTGAAGCTCGCGGCTGAAACCGGGGTTGAGACGGGCATGCGGCAGGTCGGCTCGATCTCGGTCGCTTTGACCGAGGCGCGCCATGAGGAGTTGTTGCGCCAAGCCACGGTCGCGCGGATTTTCGATGTCGATGTGGCCGAGATTTCTCCGACCGAAGTGAAGGCGATGTATCCACATCTGAACGTCGCGGATGTGGTGGGGGCGGTGCATCTGCCGCTGGATGGTCAGTGCGATCCGGCGAATATCGCGATGGCTTTGGCCAAGGGCGCGCGGATGCGGGGCGCGCAGATTTTCGAGCATACCAAAGTTGTTGGCGTGACCAAGGCCGGCGGCAAAGTGACCGGCGTGGATTATGTTGGTGCGAATGGCGAGCCGGGGCACATAGCAACCGATGTGGTGGTGAATTGTGGGGGTATGTGGGGCCGCGATCTCGCGGAAGCCTCGGGTGTCACGCTGCCTCTGCACGCTTGCGAGCATTTTTACCTGATCACCGAGCCTATTCAGGGGCTTGGCCATCTGCCCGTGCTGCGGGTGCCGGATGAATGCGCCTATTATAAATCAGACGCAGGCAAGATGATGATCGGGGCGTTTGAGCCGAAGGCCAAGCCTTGGGGTATGGATGGCATCCGAGAAGACTTTATGTTCGACACGTTGCCGGAAGATTGGGACCATTTCCAGCCGATCCTAGAAGATGCAATGAACCGGATGCCGCTGTTTCAGACGGCGGGAATCCATACGTTCTTCAACGGGCCGGAAAGTTTCACGCCGGATGACCGCTATTATTTGGGCGAAGCGCCGGAGTTGGGCGGCTACTGGGTGGCGGCGGGTTATAACTCGGTTGGTATTGCGGGGTCCGGCGGCGCGGGCATGGCCTTGGCGCACTGGATCGTTGAAGGCGAAGCACCGTTTGATCTGTGGGAGGTGGATATCCGCCGCGCTCAGCCGTTCCAGAAAAACCGCAAGTATCTGAAGGAACGCGTGACCGAGACTTTGGGGCTGCTTTACGCCGATCACTTCCCGTATCGGCAGGTTGCGACGGCTCGGGGCGTGCGGCGGACTCCGTTGCACGAGCATCTGAAAGCGCGCGGCGCGGTGTTCGGTGAGGTGGCTGGCTGGGAGCGGGCGAACTGGTTCGCCAATGAGGGGCAAGAGCGGGAATATCACTATTCGTGGAAGCGGCAGAACTGGTTTGAAAACCAGAAGGCCGAGCATCTGGCGGTACGGAACGGCGTTGGTTTCTTCGATATGACCTCGTTTGGGAAGATCAGGGTGGAGGGGCGCGATGCTTGCGCCTTCCTCAACCGGGTGTGTGCGGCTGAGATGGACGTGGCGGTGGGGCGGATTGTTTACACGCAAATGTTGAACCAAAAGGGCGGCATTGAAAGCGATCTGACGGTAACGCGGCTGTCGGATACGGCATATCTGGCAGTGGTGCCGGGGGCTACTTTGCAGCGCGATCTGGCGTGGCTACGAGGGCATCTGGGCGACGCATTTGCCGTGATCACCGATATGACGGCGGCGGAATCGGTGCTTTGTGTGATGGGGCCGAAATCGCGCGAGTTGATGCAAAAGATCAGCCCGAACGACTTCTCGAATGCTGCGCATCCATTTGGCACCATGCGACAGATTGAGGTCGGCATGGGCATCGCTCGGGCGCATCGGGTGACTTATGTGGGGGAGTTGGGCTGGGAATTGTATGTCTCATCCGACCAGACTGCGCATGTGTTTGAGGCGTTGGAGGACGCTGGCGCTGATCTGGGGTTGAAGCTGTGCGGGCTGCATACTCTCGACAGTTGTCGCATCGAGAAGGGCTACCGGCACTTCGGGCATGATATTACCGATGAGGATCATGTGCTTGAGGCTGGACTTGGTTTTGCCGTGTCAAAGAAAAAGCCGAGCTATATTGGGCGAGACGCGGTGTTGGCCAAACAAGAGGCGGGATTAGAGCGCAAGCTGTTGCAGTTCCGCCTGACCGACCCCGAGCCGTTGTTGTTCCACAATGAAGCGGTGGTGCGCGATGGCGTGATCGTCGGGCCGGTGACTTCCGGCAATTACGGGCATTTTCTGGGCGGCGCGATTGGCCTTGGCTACGTGCCCTGCAAGGGGCAGTCGGACGCGGAGATTTTGGGCTCGCGCTATGAGATCGAAGTGGCGGGGGTGCGGCATCAGGCGGTGGCCTCACTGACCCCGATGTATGATCCGAAATCGGAAAGGATAAGGGCATGACACTGGCACGGCATCAGGCGTTTTGGGATTTGCATCAGAATGGTTGCTTTGTGATCCCGAACCCGTGGGATGTGGGGTCGGCGCGGATGATGGCGGCTTTGGGAGCAAAGGCGCTGGCGACTTCGTCGGCGGCGCATGCGTTTACCATGGGGCGGGCCGATATGGGCGGGGTCAGCCGGGATGAGGCTTTGGCCCATGCCGAGATGATGGTGGCGGCAACCCCGCTGCCCGTTTCGGGCGATTTTGAGGAAGGATTCGGCGATGATCCAGACGATGTTGCGGAGACAGTCAAGCTAGCGGGTGAAGTTGGCCTTTCGGGCTGCTCAATCGAGGATTCGACGGTGGATGGCGTGCCGTTTGCCTATGGATTCGAACAAGCGGTTGAGCGCGTTCGGGCGGGAGCCGCCGCCGCGCGTGCCTTAGGGCGGCCTTTCGTGTTCTGCGCGCGCGCCGGTGGTGTGATGAACGGCGTTTATGATCTGGCAGAGGGCATCCGGCGGCTTCAGGCGTTTGAGGCGGCGGGGGCGGATTTGCTGTATCTGCCAGTGCCTCCGGGCCGGGCGGAATTGGCGCAGGTTTTGGCCTCGGTTTCAAAGCCGGTTAATGCGCTGGCGGCAGGACCGTTGAAGGCGCTGTCGGTGGCGGAACTGGCGGCGATGGGGGTGCGGCGGATTTCCACTGGCAGCCAGATCGCGCGGCTGACCCATGCGGCGATCCGGGATTCGGTGGCGGCGATGCTGGGTGAGGGATCTTTTGTGCCGCTGATGGGTGCCGCCTCGGGTGATGAAGTTGATGCGATGCTGGCGCGTGGCGCTACTTAAGGCGCAGAACCGAGGGTTTCCAACCCCCGGACCCGTAGGACATTTGGGAGGATGACCAAGATGAGCGATATCGGCGAGCTATGTGAACCGAGCCGGGTGCGGCGGTCCGGTGGGCGTACCGCAAGGGTGGCGCTGCGTTCGGCACCTTTGGCGGACGATATTCGCCCGGTGCGGGGCGGCATGGCGGGCGGTCAGTATAAACCGCTGACCGAGGCTGGTGTCGCGCAAATCCACGAGAGCGCTTTGCAAGCGTTGGAGCAGATCGGGCTGTCACAGGCGCCGCCCTCAGGCGTGAAACTGCTGACCGAAGCCGGGGCTATTCAAGGCGACGATGGCCGCATCCGCTTTCCACGCGCGTTGGTGGAAGACATGCTGGCGGTGGCTGCGCGCAACATCACTTTGCACGCCCGCGATCCAAAGCATGATCTGCACCTGACGGGAAACAATGTGCATTTTGGCACAGCGGGCGCGGCTGTTCATATCGTTGATCCGATCTCGCTCGAGTACCGCGAAAGCACCGCGCAGGATTTGTATGACGCGGCGCGGCTGGTGGAAAATCTCGATAACATCCATTTCTACCAGCGCACTATGGTCTGCCGCGATGTGGTGGACAATCAGGACATGGACCTGAACACGCTTTACGGCTGCCTTGCGGGCACCAAGAAGCATGTCGGCACATCGTTCAGCGATCCAGCCCATGTCGCCGCGTGTTTCGATATGATCTACACAGTGGCGGGGGGCGAGGAAAAATGGTTGGAGCGGCCATTTGTTAGCAATTCCAACTGCTTCGTGGTGCCACCAATGAAGTTCGCCGAGGAATCCTGCATCACGATGGAGGATTGTATCCGCCGTGGTATGCCGATGCTTTTGCTGTCGGCGGGGCAGGCGGGGGCGACGTCTCCGGCGCCGATTGCGCTGACGATTGTGCAGGCGATGGCGGAGTGTCTCGCAGGCGTCGTCTATGCCAATGCGATCAAGAAGGGTGCGCCGTGTATATTTGGCACTTGGCCGTTCGTGTCTGATCTGCGCACCGGTGCGATGTCGGGCGGCTCGGCGGAGCAGGCGTTGCTCACGGCGGGTTGTGCGCAAATGCACCATTTCTACGATCTGCCGGGTGGGGCTGCGAGCGGCATTTCCGACAGCAAACTGCCTGATATGCAGGCGGGATGGGAGCAGGGCATCACCAACTCGCTGGCGGGTTTGGCGGGGCTGAACATGTGTTACGAGGCGGTTGGGATGCACGCTTCGCTGCTCGGCTTTTGTCTCGAATCGCTGGTTTTGGGCGATGATTTGCTCGGCCAAGCCATGCGTTTGGTGCGTGGCATTGATGTGACGCCGGACAGCACCAGTATTGAGGCGATGAAAGAGGTTTGTTTGGGCGGACCGGGGCATTATTTAGGCAGCGATCAAACGCTAAAGCTTATGCAAACCGAATACATCTATCCTGCATCGGCCAATCGGATGTCGCCGAAGGAATGGAATGAGGCTGGTAAGCCGCTGCTGCTTGACGCGGCCATCGCGCGGAAGAATAGTATCCTCGCAAAGGCCGGAAACGTGATCGATCCCGAAATCGACCGCATCATCCGCGCTAAATATAACATCTACTTCCAGTGAGGACGCTATGATCTCTGCCAATATGACCAAATTCTACATCAACGGCGCTTGGGTCGAGCCAAACTCAAGCGAACGGATGGGAGTTGAAAACCCGGCGACCGAAGAAATCGTCGCCGAAGTGGCGTTGGGCAATCAGCAGGATATTGACTCGGCTATCGCGGCGGCGCGGGCGGCTTTTGATGCGTACACGGTTTGGCCGGTGCAAAAACGCATCGACTTGGTGAAGCGGATTCTGGAAGTCTACAATTCACGCTATGAAGATTTCGCACAAGCGATGAGCACCGAAATGGGCGCTCCGATTGAATGGGCGCGCGGCGCTCAGGCTTGGGCTGGGCAGGTGCATATCGAGGCGACGATCAAGGCCGCTGAGGAAACGGCGTGGGAATATTCGCGCGGGACTACTCGGATTGTGCACGAGGGCATCGGCGTTTGCGCGCTGATCACGCCGTGGAATTGGCCAATGAACCAGATCGCCTGCAAGGTCGCTCCGGCTTTGGTTGCGGGCTGCACGATGGTGCTGAAGCCGTCGGAAATAGCGCCACTGTCGGGCGTGTTGTTCGCGGAAGTCTGCCATGAGGCCGGGGTTCCGCCGGGCGTGTTCAACTTGGTGAACGGCACCGGGCCGGATGTCGGCGCGCGGATGTCTTCGCATCCTGAAGTCGATATGGTGTCGTTCACTGGCTCAACCCGGGCCGGAACGGCGGTGGCGGCTGCGGCAGCGCCGACAGTGAAACGCGTGGCACAGGAACTGGGCGGAAAATCAGCCAATATCATCCTGCCTTCGGCTGATCTGGCGGCGGCAGTTGCGGCTGGCGTCAATGCGATCATGTCAAATACCGGCCAATCCTGTGATGCGCCGACCCGGATGTTTGTGCAGCGTGACCAACAGGCTGCGGCTTTGGCTGTGGCGAAAGAAACCGCTGAGGCGCTCATTCCCGGCGATCCGACGCTTGAGGCGACCACCATGGGGCCGCTGATCTCGAAGACGCAATACGAAAAGGTGCAACGCCTGATCCAAGCTGGCATTGATGAGGGTGCTACTCTTGTTACGGGGGGCGTTGGTCGTCCGGCTGGACTTAATCGCGGTTGGTTTGCCAAGCCCACGATATTCGGCGATGTGCAAAATGATATGACGATTTCGAAGGAAGAAATCTTCGGGCCGGTGCTGGCGATCTTGCCCTACGACAGCGTGGATGATGCGGTTCGGATGGCGAATGACACGGTTTATGGTCTGGCGGCCTATATTGCTGGCCCGGTGGAAGACGCTCGGCCCATAGCACGCCGTTTGCGTGCAGGCACGATTAACCTGAACTACCCGGACTGGGATACGTCGGCACCGTTCGGCGGCTATAAGCAGTCCGGCAATGGGCGCGAGTATGCTGATTGGGGCATCCACGATTTCTGCGAGATCAAGGGTATCGTCGGCTACGGCGAGTAATTCAAACACGCGGATAAAATTTCGCGCGATATTGGAAACGTTTCGCGCGAAAAACGCCTGAGCGGCGGCTAAAGGATAATTGATGCATTACGGATATATCGGCTTGGGAAATCTGGGCGCGAGTTGTGCGGCTTGTTTGATCAAGGCGGGGTTGCAGGTCACGGTCTTCGATCTGAATCCCGCTTTGGCGGAGAGATTGGTGGCGTTGGGCGCGGTTTTGGCTCCGAGTGCAGCGGATTTGGCGGGCTCGGTGGATCATGTGATCACCTGCCTGCCGTCTCCGGCTGTGTCGGAAAAGGTGCTGCGGGCGATTTTGCCGCAGATGAAACCGGGGGCGCATTGGTTGGAAATGTCGACCTTGGGGCGCGATGATGTGCTGCGATTGGGGGCGGTGGCCGCGGATGCGGGCGTGCGGATGATGGAGCTTCCGGTCACTGGGGGGGTGCATCTGGCGGCGCAAGGCAAGATTACGATGCTGGCGGGGGGCGACAAGGATTTGTTTGATCTGCACCGGCCTGCGATGGCGGCGATGGGGGATAAGATATTCCACATGGGGCCGCTGGGGTCGGCTTCGATCATCAAAGTGATCACCAATATGCTCGCGTTTATTCATTTGAAAGCGACCTCTGAGGCTTTGATGCTGGCGAAACGGGGCGGGCTTGATTTGGGGCAGGCTTGGCACGCGATTGCGGCCTCGTCTGGGAATAGTTTCGTGCATGAAACTGAGGGCGCGTTGATTTTGAACGGGTCTTATGATGTGGCGTTCAATGTTGATCTCGCGCTGAAAGATCTGGGGTTTGCGCTGGGATTTGGCCGTGAGTTCGGCGTGCCGCTGGATTTGGCTGCCGCGACTGAGCAGACTTATGTGGCGGCGAAAGCGGCTTATGGGGGCGAGGCTCAATCGCCGATGATTGCGAAATTACTGGAGGATTTGCTCGGCACCGATTTGCGGGCTGAGGGGTTTCCGGCGCGGTTGGAATAGGCTTGTCCACGTGTGGCGGAGGGTGCGATTTTATACGAATCAATGGCTTAGTTAGGGCTACTTAAGGTTCGGTTAATCTTTGCCTGCGGTTGCGTTTGTCGTGGCTTGCAGGCAGGATAGCCTCAATTCAAGGGGCTTGGTGATGACGGACAGAATGAAAAAACGCGCGGCAGATCTGCTGCATCATCGCTCGGCTGGGCTGAAAAAGGGCGATCCGATCAGCTTGCCGATCGTGCCTGCCGCAACGTTTCATCTGCCAGAGGTCGCGGGGGCCAGCCATTTTTATGGCCGCAATGGCATGACGACCTGGGAGGCTGTGGAGGATCAGCTGGCGCTGCTGGAGGATGCGGCTTGCGTCAGTTTCCCGTCTGGGATGGCTGCGATTTCGGCGGCTTTGATGGCGACCTTGAAGCATGGCGCAAAGCTGATCATTCCGGCGGATGGCTACTATGTGACACGGGTTTTGTCGCAGGGTTTTTTGGCTCCGTTTGGGGTTGAGGTGGTCGAGATTGCCACCGCAGATTATGCTACGCACGATTTCGCCGGGGCGACGGTGGTTTATCTGGAGACACCCTCGAACCCCGGGCTGGATGTGGTTGATATTGCTGCGGTATCGGCGCGCGCCCATGCTGCCGGGGCTGTGGTGATTGTAGACAACACCACGATGACTCCGCTGCTGCAGCGGCCTTTGGATTTGGGCGCTGATCTGGTGGTGGCGGCGGATACCAAAGCGCCGGGCGGACATTCGGATGTGTTGTTCGGGCATGTTGCGGGGCGTGACGACGCTTTGATGGCGCGGGTGCGCGATTGGCGCAGGCTGTCGGGTGCGGTGCCCGGGCCGTTTGAGGCTTGGCAAGTGCATCGCGGTATTGAAACATTGGAGCTGCGGTTGGAGCGGATGTGTGCAAGCGCCGGGGTAATTGCTGAGCGTTTGCAGGCACATAAAGCGGTGGCGAACTTGCGCTATCCGGGGCTGCCGGATGATCCGTCTTATGTGATTTCCAAGGCGCAGATGGCAGGTTTCGGCTTTCTGATCGGCTTTGAGCTGGCAGATGAGGCGCGGGCCGAGCGGTTTTTGGGCGAATGTCGCTACATCGTGCAATCGACCAGCTTTGGCGGCACCCATAGCTCGGGAGAGCGGCGGGCGCGTTGGGGCGATAAGGTTGCACCGGGGTTTATTCGGTTGTCGGTGGGGATTGAGCCGCTGGAACCGCTTTGGGCGGCGATGGAAGTGGCGCTGAACGCCTGAGCGCCGGCGATTTCTGAGAGAAATCTGAAGCGGGATTTTACTTAAAATACCTGGGCTTGCGCGGTGATGTTACAGCAGATTGATCAGGCGTGTGGCTTCTTCGCGGGGATGGATCAAGGGGGCGCGATCCTCGCCGGGGAAGAACCGCGCGCGGGTAGCGGTGGGCATTGGCGCGGGTGTTTCGATGCGGACGTGCGGGCCGATTTGGGCGTTCTCGGCCGCCCAGCTGCGGGCCAATGCGATCTGCGCGGCTTTGGTGGCACCGTAAGCGCCGAAGAATTTATCGCCTGCGCGCGGGTCGTCGAAAAATAGAGCTTGGCCGTCGCCTGCACGCAGCAAAGGCTCCACCATCGGGATTAGGGTTCCGGTGGCGCGCACGTTGGTCGCGATGCTTTTGTCCCAATCTTTGATATCCAAAGAACCTGCGGGAGCGAGCGGGGCCGCGTGGATTGCTGCATGAATCCAGAGGTTTAGTTGGCCCCAACGCTGGTGGATCGACAGGCACAGATGGCGCATTGCGTCATCATTGGTCACATCCATCGGGGCCAGCGTCAGTCCGCCAGCACCGGGTAACTTCAGGGTTTTGACGCGATCATCGAGTTCTTCCAAGCCGCCAACCGTGCGGGCCACCGCGACCACATGCCAACCGCGCTGTGCGAGTTGCTCGGCCATTGCCGCGCCAAGGCCGCGCGAGGCTCCGGTGATCAGGGCTGTGCGTTCGGTCATGGCTTATCCTTTAGCGGCTGGTTCGTTATGGCTGTAGAAGCCTCCGGCGGGGATATTTGAGCCAGTCCGAAAGGGCAAGGGGGCCAGCTATTCCGTGGCGTTGTGGCGCACGGTCCATTCGGTCATCGCGGCGTCGAGATCGCCTTTTGCGCCGATCCAGTCCCAGAACTTCGGGAAATCCTGCTCCATGGTTTCCACCTGCATGTGCAACACTTTGGTTTTATCGCGCAGGAAATAGGTGATGTTGCTGGTGATGGTGTCGATCAAATCCTCGGCAATCGCGGTGAGATCGGTCTTGGGTTTGCGCAGCACGAGGTTGCAGAGCATGGTCTCGCGGTAGGCTTTAACGAGGCCGTAATTTTTGCGGGCAACGTAAGATTGCACCACGGCGTCGCGGTCGCGGGTGAGGTGGACGTAGTAGGGCGCGTCGCCGAAGGTCGCGTCGAGCTTGCCTGTCCACCACGCGAGGCGGTTGTCAATTTCGATGTGGTTGTCGGGGTAGGCGAAGCGGTTCGCGCCGAGCAGGTGGGTGCGCGATTCGTGGCGGGCGGTGAAGTTGGTCGAATGTTCAGAGGCGCGCGTGAAGGTTTTGGAGCCGCAGCGGCCAGTGCAGAGCACGAAAACTTGGGTCATTTGCGGGGCACGAGAAATGTGGTCATTTTGCAAGCTCGGCCTGACGGGCGCGGATGATTTTCGCGATCAGCGCCGGAGGAAGCGGCTGGTCCGGTGTGAACAGGACGCCGGATTTGGAGGTTTTGAACGGGGTGCAGTCGATGTTTGGGATGATGCTGCCGGAGTGTGGGTAGAGGCCAAGGTGGCGGGTGAAGGCGGCATAACCTGCGACCATTTTGCCGCGGGGTTTTGGTTCGCGGAAGCCGGGCATGGCGTAGCTTAAGCATTCGATATGGTCGGGGAGCAGGGTTTTGAGCTCGGCGCGCAACGCCTCGGCGGCGCTGCGAAAGGCGGGGGGCAGGGCTGCGAGGTAGGTATCGACCTCTGCGCTCATTCCGCCGCCTTCATCTGGAAGCCTTCTTCGAGTTTGTCGGAAGGCGCGATGGGGTATTCGCCCGAGAAGCAGGCGTCGCAGTATTGCGGGCTTTGCGGATTGCGGCCAGCGGCTTCGCCCGCGGCGCGGTAGAGGCCATCGAGCGAGATGAACTTGAGGGAGTTGACGCCGATCCAGTCGCGCATTTCATCCTCAGACATGGTGGCTGCGAGGAGTTTTGAGCGTTCTGGGGTGTCTACACCGTAAAAGCAGGGCCATGCGGTAGGGGGGGAGGCGATGCGGAAGTGGACCTCGGCGGCACCAGCCTCGAGGATCATATCTTTGATTTTGCGGGACGTTGTGCCGCGTACGACTGAGTCGTCCACCAAGATCACGCGTTTGCCTTTGATCAAGGCGCGGTTGACGTTGAGTTTGAGGCGGACGCCCATGTTGCGGATCGACTCGGAAGGTTCGATAAACGTGCGGCCCATATATTGGTTGCGGATGATGCCCATGGCGTAGGGGATGCCGGATTGTTGGCTGTAGCCGATGGCGGCGGGGGTGCCGCTATCGGGGACGGGGCAGACCAGATCGGCGTCAACGGGAGCTTCTTTGGCGAGTTCAACACCGATGGCGTGGCGGGTTTCATAGACCGAGCGGCCACCGAGGATGCTGTCGGGGCGAGAAAAGTAGACGTGTTCAAAGATGCAGAAACGGGATTTTGCAGGGGTGAACGGGCGGGTGGAGTTTACTTTGCCGTCTTCGATGACGACCATCTCGCCGGGTTCGATCTCACGCACGAAATCGGCGCCGATGATGTCTAGGCCGCAGGTCTCTGACGAAAGCGCCCATGCAGAGTCGCCGATGCGGCCTAGGACTAAGGGGCGGACGCCGAGGGGGTCGCGGACACCGATCAGTTTGGTGCGGGTCATGGCGACGATGGAAAACGCGCCTTCGACGCGGCGCAGGGCGTCTTTGATGCGTTCGGAGATGTTCTTTTGGATCGAGCGGGCCATCAGGTGGATGATGCACTCGGAGTCCGACGAAGATTGGAAGATGCTGCCACGCTCAATAAGTTCGCGTCGTAGAGCGGTGGCGTTGGTGAGGTTGCCGTTGTGGGCGATGGCGGCGCCGCCCATCGAGAACTCACCGAAGAACGGCTGCACATCGCGGATTGCGGTGGCGCCTTTTGATCCGGCGGTGGAGTAGCGCACATGGCCGATGGCGAGAGGGCCGGGCAGGGTTTCCATCACGTCGGCTTTGGTGAAGTTGTCGCGGACGTAGCCGAAGCGACGTGCCGAGTTGAAGCCAGTTTGGGCATCGTAGGATACGATACCACCGGCTTCTTGGCCGCGATGTTGCAGGGCGTGCAGGCCGAGTGCTACGAAGTTTGAGGCATCGGAAACACCGATCACGCCAAATACGCCGCACTCCTCCTTCAGCTTATCGTCGTCGAAAGGATGGGCATAGAACGGTTGCATGGAGCCTCCGAATCCGGGTTCGATCTGTGCCTTCATGTAGGGGTTGGGCGTGGTAATGTCACCCCCCTGTTACCCAAGTTTATGCTGCATTGCGGCAGAAACTCTGTGCGTCAGTTCGCAGGCGCGGTTTCGATGGTCGTCGCGGGGGCAACTTCTGGGGTGACGGTGGTTTCACGCGTGCAGGTTGCGGTCAGCTCGTTATAGCGCGACACAACCCAGTTCGGCGCATTGGTGGGCACGGCGGCGTCGATGTCGCCTTGGAACGAGGCGAAGATTTTCGCCGAGCGGGAATTATCCACCATCGGCACGGTGTTGGCGGCGACGGCGCGGTCATAGACGAGGAAGGCAATGCCGACCAGCAGCACGCCACGCACCACGCCGAACAGGAAGCCGACGCCTTGATCCAAGCCGCCCAAAACCGAGCGTTGCACCACGGACGAGAACAGCGGGGTGAATAGGGCGGCGACGATCAGACCGACAGCAAATACGGCGGCAAAGCCCGCGATCAGCGACAACTCGCAGTTGTCGAGAAAATCGCCAACGACGGGTATTTCTTTCACCAGGGGCTGCGCTTGGGCGGCGAAGGCGTAGGCCAACACGGCTGCCCCGACCCAGCCGACAATCGCCATCGCCTCACGCACGAAACCGCGCGAATAGGCGAGCACCGCCGACAGCACGATGATGCCAGCAACGCCCGCATCAACAAGGGTAAAACCTTCCATCTTCCGCTCCTAAAGGCTTAGCCCGCCCCAAACATTTCACCGACGAAAGCGGTGAGGTCCGGCATTTGCCGCACGTTCATGCCCTCGACTTGCCCTAGCTTAGAACCTTTGGGCGCGATTGCCTGTGAGAAACCAAGTTTTGCGGCTTCTTTCAACCTGTTTTCGGTCTGATTGACCGGACGCAGTGCCCCGGAGAGACTGATTTCTCCGAATAACACGGTTTCGGGTGGGATGCTGATGTCTTCGCGGGCGGAAATCAGGGCTGCGGCGACGGCGAGGTCGGCGGCAGGCTCTGTCACCCGCATACCGCCTGCGACGTTGAGAAACACATCTAGGCCCGCGAATGGGATGCCGCAGCGGGCTTCGAGGACTGCGAGGATGGTCGAGAGGCGGCCTGAGTCGAGGCCGACGACGGTGCGGCGCGGGGTGCCGAGCGGGGAGGGTGCGACGAGGGCTTGGATCTCGGTCAACACCGGCCTTGTGCCTTCGATGCCCGCGAAGACGGCGGATCCGGGGGAGGGTTGGCCGCGCTCTGACAAAAACAAAGCCGAGGGGTTGAGGACTTGCTGCAACCCGTCGCCCGTCATTTCAAACACACCGATTTCATCGGCTGGTCCGAAGCGGTTCTTGACGGCACGCAGGATGCGGAATTGGTGGCCACGCTCGCCTTCAAAGTAAAGCACGGTATCGACCATATGTTCGACCACGCGCGGGCCAGCGATTTGGCCGTCTTTGGTGACATGGCCGACGAGGATGATCGAGACGCCGCGCTTTTTGGCGAAGGTGACGAGTTCATGGGCTGCGGAGCGGACTTGGGACACTGAGCCGGGCGCGCTATCGACGGTATCCAGCCACATGGTTTGGATCGAGTCGATGATGGCGAGGCCGGGACGTTCGGCATCCAAGGTGGTGAGGATGTCGCGCAGGTTGGTTTCGGCACCCAACGCCACCGGGGATGAGGTGAGGCCAAGTCGTTGCGCCCGCATCTGAACTTGGGCGGTGGCTTCCTCGCCGGAGATATACAGGCATTTGACGCCGTTGCGGGCGAAGGAGGCTGCGGCTTGCAAAAGCAGCGTGGATTTGCCGATGCCGGGATCGCCCGCCACCAAGATCGCCGAGGCGGGCACGAGGCCGCCGCCCAGCACGCGGTCTAGCTCGTCAATGCCGGAGGAGGCGCGGGGCGGGGCTTCGCCGACAGTGGCGAGGTCGGTCAAATGGATGGCGCGGCCTTTGCCGCCTAAGGCTTTCGGGCCAGCCGACAGCGGGGCTTCCTCGACCAGCGTGTTCCAGCCGCCGCAGCCTTCGCATTTGCCGATCCATTTGCGATGCGATGCGCCGCAAACCGTGCAGGTGAATGTGGGGGAGTTTTTGCTCATGGCGTGTCATGCCCGGTATTGAAGGCGCGCTCAAGATGTTTCCGTTTTGTGCGCTATCACAAGTGATGCCAAAATGCAGGCGGTGAACAGGTATAGCCCCCATGCGGTTTCTATTGTGACGTAGCCTGCGCCTTTGACGATGACGATGTAGAGCGCGAGCAGGAATACGTCGGCCATCGCCAGTTTGCCCATGATGTGCAGCGCGGGCAGGGTTTTTGGTGACAGCAGGTGGAAGTGGATCAGGGCGAGGCCGAGTGTTTTGGCAAAGGGCGCGAAGATCGCAAGGAAGGTGACCAGCAGGGCTAGGGCGGGGTCGGTGCTCCAAAGCGATTGCAGGCCGGTGATCAGCGAGATTTCATCCATGCCGAAGATTGGCAGTAGCGCGGCGCGCATCAGGGGGGCGAACCATGCGATTGGGAGCAGGATCAGCAGGGCGAGGTTGGCATATTTCAGGGCTTGATGGCTCACAATAAAGCCATCGTCAGCAAGATTGCGGCGAGGGGCAGCGAGAAGGCAAAACCGATCAGGCTGTAGCCGAACGCGCCGACAAGGCCGCCGAGCAGGAAGCTTGTCAGCAGTTGCAGCAGCAGCGTCAGCTTGGCGCGGTCGGCGGTGATCGGGCTATGGAAGGCGCGACCATAGACGGCGCGGCCAAGCTCTATGCCGATGTCGGTGATCATGCCGGTGGCATGAGTGGTGCGGATGCGGGCGTAAGAGATTTTGGTGATCGTGGCATTTTGCAGCCCCATGATGAAGCATAAGAGGCCAAGGCCGAGGGGGTGGGCGATGGCTTGGGGCAGGGGCGTTGCGCTAATGGCGGCGAGGGCGATCAGCAGGCCACCCTGCAGGCCGATGGGCAGGGAATACTGGCGTGTGCGCGCATGAGCGCGGCCCCAGTTGATCACGACCGCCGAGGTGGCAGCGCCGAGCACGAACAGGGAAATCGCAAACAGGCTTTGGCCGACGAGTGCTAGGTTATGCAGGAAGAGGTTGTCGGCGAGGGCCGAGAGATAGCCGGTCATGTGCGAGGTGTAGCTGCCGAGAAGGATGAAACCGCCGGCATTGGCTGCGCCTGCGATGGCGGCAAGGATCAGGGCGAGTGCGCGGTCGGAACTGGCAGTGCGGTGGTGCGAGGCGATCAGGCGGAATTTGCGCAGGGCGAGCGTGGGCCTTACGCGGTGGCGTTGGGCTTTGCTGGCTTTGGGATCGGGCGCGAAGGTCATGCGGGGCTCGTGGTTTTGGGCTCGGGCCAGTGTTACGCTGCGCGGGGGGCGGTGCAAGGGTGGTGTTTGTTGGGGCCGACGGCGCTGCTTGCAACAGCGCCTTATGTGTTCAGCGCGGTGTAGGCCAAGGCCGCCAGCACGAGGGTGGCTGACAGAATGACCAGCAGATGCGCCCAGCGGGGATATAGGCCGGAGCGCCACGCCTCACGCAGCCAGTCTTGCAGCACGTAGCCAAAGGTGAACAGCGTCATGGAGCGGTTCATGGCGAGCAGTTGAGGTTCGGTCGGATGCCACGGGGCCAGCATCCACAGGGTTAACGCGATGGAGGTAACGATCTGCACCCATGCAAAAATCCGATCATCCGAGCGGGCTTGCAGGCTCGCGATCCCCGCAACGGCGATGGTCGCAGGCAGCAGGGCAATGGCGAGCGAGGGCAGCGGGCGCTCGGCCAGTGTGATCAGTTGGGCGGCGAGCGTGAGGGTTTCGCTCATCGCCCCAGCTTCCTCATACTAGCTTTCCTCATCGCACGGATTCGATCGGACCATCGGCGCGGCCGTGGATGAATTGTTGCAGGTAGGGGTCGTCGGACTGGTCCATGTCCGATACCGGGCCGGTCCAGCGGATCAGGCCGTCATGCAGCATCGCCACGCGGTCGGCGATGGCGCGCACCGAAGACATATCATGGGTGATCGTCATCGCGGTGGCACCCATTTCGGTGACGATCTCGCGGATCAGGGCGTTGATCACGCCGGACATGATCGGATCAAGGCCGGTGGTGGGTTCGTCAAAGAAGATGATCTCAGGTTCAGCGGCGATGGCGCGGGCGAGGCCGACGCGTTTTTGCATACCGCCGGAAAGCTCTCCGGGGAACATATCGGCCGTTTCAGGTTTCAGGCCGACGCGGCGGAGTTTTTCGATGGCGATGGCGCGGGCCTGGTCTTTTGACAGCTTGGTGGCACCGCGCATCAGGCGAAAAGCAACGTTTTCCCAGACTTTGAGGCTGTCAAACAGAGCACCGCCTTGGAAGAGCATACCGAAGCGGGCGAGGAAGGCATCTCGGTTGGCCTCTCGCACGTCGGCTCCGTCAAGCGTGATGCGGCCGGAATCCGGGGTGACGAGGCCAAGGATGGATTTCAGCAGCACGGATTTCCCGGTGCCGGAGCCGCCGATCACCACCATGCTTTCGCCGCGCGGGATGGTCAGATTGATGCCCCGAAGGACGTGATTTTTGCCGAAGGCTTTGGCGACGGAGGAAAGTTCTATCATGATCCGAACATCACCGAGGTCAGCACGAAGTTGGCGGCCAAGATCAATATGGACGCGGTGGCGACGGCGTTTTTGGTGGCTCCGCCAACGCCTTGCGCGCCGCGACCGGAGTTCATGCCGTAGTAGCAGCCGATCAGGGTGGCGATGAAGCCGAACACCGCGCCTTTGATCAGGGAGGAGACGACGTCGGGGGTTTGCAGGAAATCGACGGTGTTCTTGATGTAGCTGGCGCGGTTGAAGCCGAGTTGCTCGGTTGACACCAGAAACCCGCCCATGATGCCGATGATATCGCCGACACCGACCAGCAGCGGCACGGTCAGAAAGCCCGCCAGCACGCGGGGAACGGTGAGGTATTTCATTGGGTTGGTGGATAAAGTGGTGAGGGCGTCGATTTGTTCAGTGACCTTCATCGTAGCGATTTCGGCGGCGATGGAGGAAGTCACACGGGCCGCAATCATCAGCCCTACCAGCACGGGCCCAAGTTCGCGCACCATGCCGATCGCGACGATTTGCGGCACCACGGCCTCGGCTGAAAAGCGTTGGCCGCCAGCGTAGATTTGCAGAGCGAGTGCGCCGCCGGTGAAGATCGCGGTAAGGCCGACGACGGGCAGCGACAGCCAACCGACAGACATCAAGGCCGTGAAAAATTCGCGGCGATAGAACGGCGGGCGCAGCATATGTGACAGCGTCAAGCCTGCATAGATCGCGATGCGGCCAATGGCTGCAAGCGCGGTAAATGTCGCGCGGCCTAGGCTCGCGAGTGCTTTTTCGGGCCAGACTATCAGGTTCACTCGGTGCCCTCGTAATAACGGCGCAGGTAGCGGGGGCTTAGATTTGTCAAAATTTCGTAGCCGATTGTGCCCGCGACATCGGCCAATTCATCAATGGTTTGGTTCGGACCGATAATGTCGAGATAGCGCGGCACTTCGGCCAAGTGGCTGATATCAACGGTTATCAAATCCATCGAGACCCGGCCAATCAGCGGGCAGGGCGTGTCGCCATCCCAGAGCACAGCGCTATTTGACAATGTGCGCGGCAAACCGTCCGCATAACCCGCCGAGACGGTGGCAACGGTCGAGGGCTGTTCGGCGACCCATGCGCAAGCGTAGCCAACCGCTTCGCCTGCAGCGACCAGACGGGTTTGGATGATCGGTAGCGACAAGGTGACAGCGGGGCGGGCAGCTTCATAAGGGTGGCCGCCGTATAGGCCGATGCCCGGGCGGGTTAGATCGAAATGATATTTCGCGCCGAGCAGGATGCCGCCGGTAGCCGCCAAACTGCGCGGCACGCCCGTGCCATTGGTCATCGCAAGAAAGCTCGCCAGTTGGGTTTCATTCAAACCATGGTCGGGATCGTCGCCGCAGGCGAGATGCGACATTAACAGTTCCGGGCCAGCTTCGAGCACGAAGGGGGCAATAGCCTCCCATTCGGGTTCCTCCATGCCAAGCCGGTTCATTCCGGTATCAAGCTGCACTCCAAAGGCATGGCCGGGCAGCGATTCGAGGTGGCGGGTGACTTGATCCAACGAGTTCAGCATCGGGGTCAGGTCAAGATCACCGATCATATCGGTGTCGCCACTCATATGGCCAGACAGGATGCAAATTTGTGGTCCTGGGCCTAAGACCTGCCGCAGGGTAGCACCTTCCTCGGCGACGGCGACGAAAAATCGCCGCGCGCCTGCTTGGGCAAGGGCGCGGGCGACCCTTGTGATGCCCAGACCGTAGGCATCGGCTTTGACCACCGCAGCGGTCTGCACCCCCGAAGCGGAGGCTTTATCTAAAGCGCGCCAATTGGCGGCAATAGCGTCGAGGTCGATGGAGAGAGTTGCTGTAGCCATGCTGGGGTTTTGACAGGGCGGCGCGCGGGGTCAAGGGGGAATTCGCGGGTGAGCGTGATCGGGGCGAAACCGTGGCAGTCTCGGGTGGCATCGAGCCACCGCTCGACCGCTGCTGCCGCACGGCTTTGCGGTTGCAATTTGGTTGGGTGGAGGCGGCGAAACTAGCGTTTGTACGGGTCTGCGGGAGGGAATGTGGGATTCGCGTGGTCAGCTGCCGAGGGCGCGGTCGAGGTGGGTGTAGCCGCCGTCGACGAACAGCCATTGGCCGGTGGTATGGGCCGAGCGCGGGGAGAGCGCGAAAACCGTGGCGGCGGCAATCTCGCGCGCTTCGGTCATGCGGTGGCCAAGCGGGATGCGGGCGGTGATCAGGGCTTTCTGCGCGGCGGGGTCGGGGAAGCTTTGCAGCCAAGCCTCATACATCGGCGTGAGCACTTCAGCCGGGATCACCGCGTTGACCCGCACGCCCCAAGGTGCGAGGGCGGCTGCCCACTCGCGGGTGAGGCCGAGTTGGGCTGCTTTGGCGGCGACATAGGCCGAGGTGCCGCCCTGGCCGGTGACGGCGGTCTTGGAAGCGATGTTGACGATGGCTCCGGCGCTGGCTTTGAGGTCGGCTTGCAGCAGGTGGGCTAGGGTATAGTAGTGCAACAGGTTCTGGTCGAGCGAGGCGCGGAAGGCTTGCGGAGGGGTGTCGAGGCCAAGGCTGTCATTGGTGCCCGCATTGTTCACGAGGCCGTAGATTTGGCCCCATTGGCTTTGGGCTTGGGCGACGGCGCGGCGGCAATCTTCATCGCGCGAAAGGTCGGCTTGCAGCCAGCCTGATCTGGGGCTGAGGGCCTTGAGTTCTGCGAGGAAAGCCTCGGATGGCGGGCGGCGAGCGAAAATAACCGGGATCGCGGCTTCCTCGGCGAGGGTTTGGCTGATCGCCGCACCGATGCCAGCGCCGCCGCCTGTGACGATGACGACTTTGTTTTGCAGGCCCAGATCCATGGTGCTCTCCGTCGCTGTTGCGGTGATGCTGACGTCGCCGGGGGTCGATTGCCAAGCGGGGAATGGCGGGCGGCCTCGGTCCCCATTGAGGGGACACTCGGCCGCGCTGCCGGGAAAGGGGTTTGCCGCGGGAGTGTCTGGGGCGGCGTGCGCCTCCGGCGGGAATATTTAAGCCAAAGTGAATGTGAGGGCAGAAGCGGCGCGGGGTGGTGAGGCAAGCGCCTCCGGCGGGGATATTTTTGCCAAGGTGAAATTGTTAGGGAAAGATGGCGCGCCCGGAGATTGTAGGCGCGCCGGGAGATTGATGGTTACATCGCCTAAAAGCCGACGTCGTCGCCGGGGCCGGAGCCTTGCCATTGTCGGGCGAGGTTGCCGAAGCGGGTGAAGCGGCCTTCGAAGGAGAGTTCTACATGGCCGATTGGGCCGTGGCGTTGCTTGCCGATTATGACCTCGGCCTTGCCACGCACGCTTTCCATGGTGACCTGCCATTGCGCCATTTTTTCGAGTTCATGGTCGCCGGGTTTTTCGCGTTCTTTATAATATTCATCGCGGTATACGAACATCACCACATCGGCGTCTTGCTCAATCGATCCGGACTCCCGCAGGTCGGAGAGTTGCGGGCGTTTGTCTTCGCGGGATTCTACTTGGCGCGAAAGCTGCGAGAGCGCGATCACCGGGATGTTTAACTCTTTGGCGATAGCTTTCAGACCTTGGGTGATTTCCGAGACTTCCTGCACCCGGTTGTCGTTTTTTCCAGTGCCTTTCAGCAGTTGCAGGTAGTCGATGATCAGCACGTCAAGGCCATGCGTGCGTTTCAGGCGGCGGGCGCGGGCGGCGACTTGGCTGATCGGCAGCGCGGGGGTGTCGTCGATGTAGAGCGGGCAGGATTCCAGCGATTTGGCGGCCTCGACGAATTTGCGGAACTCAAACTCCTGCATGTCGCCGCGGCGGATTTGCTCAGACGGGACTTCGGAGGCTTCGGATAGGATACGGGCGGCGAGTTGTTCTGAGCTCATCTCAAGGCTGAAGAAGCCGACGACGCCGCCTTCGACAGCGCCGTCGGTGCCGTCATGGGTGCGGCCGCGTTTGTAGGCTTTGGCGATGTTGAAGGCGATGTTGGTGGCGAGCGAGGTTTTGCCCATTGAGGGGCGCCCCGCGAGGATGAGCAGGTCGGAGTTGTGCAACCCGCCGAGTTTTTTGTCGAGATCGACGAGGCCCGTGGAGATGCCCGCCAAACCGCCGCCGCGTTGGTAGGCGGCGTTTGCGACGTTGACGGCTTCGGTGACGGCTTTCAGAAACGATTGGAAGCCACGTTCGGCGACGCCCTGTTCGCCGAGTTTGTAGAGGCGCTGCTCGGCCTCGATGATCTGGTCTTTCGGTTCCGAGTCAATCTCGACCTTGGCGGCTTTGGCGGTGAGATCGCGGCCCAAGGCCATGAGTTCACGGCGCACGGCGAGATCGTAGATCATTTGGGCATAGTCGCGGGCGGCGTAGGACGAGATCGCGGCACCAGCGAGGCGGACGAGGTAGGACGGGCCGCCGAGTTCTTTCAGGCCGTCGTCGTCCTCAAAGTAGATTTTCAAGGTGACGGGGGAGACCAGCGCGTTTTTCTGGATGCGGGCGGCGGCGCGTTCAAAGATGCGCTGGTGGACGGGGTCGAAGAAATGCTCGGGCTTTACCAGGGACGCGATGCGGTCATAGACGTCGTTGTTGGTGAGGATCGCGCCCAGAAGCTGTTGTTCGGCCTCGATGTTGTGCGGCAGCACCTCGGTTTCAGGCGCGGCGGCAACTGCGGGTGGCATCGGGCGAAGGGTGGCGAGTTCGTTCATTGGGCTGCCTCGTGGTCTAACCCGGAGATACCGGGTAGGGGGCGTTATTGCCCCAAATTGGCCCGCCGCGATAGGCAGGCATATGTCGGTGGATAAGTCGGTGTTGAGTCGGATAGTGTTGGGATATGCTACCATATGTTGCGGTGCATTGACGGATAATCCACCAACGCACCGCAGAATCGGCGGAGTTGTTCACAAACTTCGCACAGGCTGGAGCGGTGCGGAGCGAGAAGATTGCTGTGGATTATTTTGCGGCGCGTGCCGCTTGCCAAGCGCGGGGGTCGTTTAGGAACACTTCGACTTCGGCGAGGGTTTCGGTATCGAACGACCCTTGCGCGCGGGCTTCGGTGAGGACGTCCCACCATGTGCAGAGGTGGTGCAGCGCGACCCCGTGGTCGGCGAGGCGTTGGGTGGTTTCGGGGAAGATGCCGTAGTAGAAAATGACCGCCGTATGAACGCAGGTGGCTCCGGTTTCGCGGATGGCATCGACGAAGGAGAGTTTGCTGCCGCCGTCGGTGGTTAGGTCTTCGACCAGAAGCACGCGCTGGCCGGGCGTCATAACGCCTTCAATGCGGGCGTTGCGGCCATAGCCTTTCGGCTTTTTGCGGATGTAGGTCATCGGCAAAGCCATACGCTCAGCGACCCAAGCGCCGAAGGGGATGCCGGCGGTTTCGCCGCCTGCGATGTTGTCGAAGGCTTCAAAGCCTGCGTCGCGCATCACGGTGACGGTGAGGAAGTCCATCAGCGTGGCGCGGATGCGCGGGTAGGAAATCAGCTTGCGGCAGTCGATGTAGGTTGGGCTAGGTAGGCCGCTCGCCAGTGTGAACGGGGTTTCGGCGTTGAAGTGCACCGCCTTGATCTCGAGCAGCGCGCGGGCGGTGAGGCGAGCGATTTCAGCGCTGGGCGGGAAGCTGGTCGGGATCATCGGCGGTTCCTTTTTGGGCTTTATCTTGGCTTCAATGCTCCCCGCGGAGCGATCTAGGCGGCATGGGGAGCCTCCGGCGGGGATATTTAAGCCAATGTGAAATTGGGTAGGCTTAGGGCTCGACATGCCAATGCACGGGGAAGCTGGGGTTGAAGACGGTGACGGGGCCGGCTTCGGTGAGGATTTTTTCGGGGAAGCTTTGCGGGTGGTCGTGTTTGACGAGGGTGATTTGACCTTCGTTTACAGGCAGACGGTAGAAGGCGGGGCCGCTGAGCGAGGCGAAGGCTTCTAGGTGGTGCAGGGCGGATTCGTCCTCAAACACATGCGCCAGAAGCGGCATGGTGTTGGTGGCGGTGAAGCAGCCGGCGCAGCCGCAGGCGTGTTCTTTCAGGGCGTCAACATGAGGGGCCGAGTCCGTGCCAAGCAGGAAGCGGGTTTCGCCGGAGGTTGCGGCGGCGCGTAGGGCGAGGCGGTGTTTCTCGCGTTTGGCGACCGGCAGGCAGTAGTAATGCGGTTTGATGCCACCGGCGAGGATGTGGTTGCGGTTGATGATCAGGTGATGCGTGGTGATGGTGGCCGCCAGATCGTCGCCGCCGCTGCGGGCGTAGGCGACGCCTTCCTCGGTGGTTATATGCTCCATCACCACGCGCAGGCCGGGGATGCGGCGGCGCAAAGGATCGAGGATGGTGTCGATGAACACGGCTTCACGGTCGAAAATATCGACATTTGGATCGGTGACCTCGCCGTGCAAGCAGAGCGGCAGGCCGATCTCGGCCATTTTTTCCAGCACGGCTTGGATTTTGCTGAAGTCAGCGACGCCGGAGTGAGAGTTGGTGGTGGCTCCGGCGGGGTAGAGTTTGACGGCTTTCACCAGACCCGAGGCGGCGCTTGCGGCTACATCGGCGGGGTCGGTGGTTTCAGTGAGATACAAGGTCATCAGCGGTTGGAACTGGGAACCTGCGGGAAGGGCGGCCACGATCCGGTCGCGGTAAGCCTGCGCTTGCGCGCCTGTCACGACCGGGGGCACCAGATTGGGCATGATCAGGGCGCGGGCGAAATGCCGAGCGGTTTCGGGCAACACACCTTGCAGCATCGCGCCGTCGCGCAGGTGCAGGTGCCAGTCATCGGGGCGGCGCAGGGTGAGGCTTTGTGTCATGGCGACCGGGATAGCGCAGGCGTTGGCGATTCTCTAGGGGGTGTGGCGCAGGGTTGCGCCATCTGGCGGGGTAACTTGCGGCTATGCCCTCGGCGCAGGCAGCCACGGCGCGAAAGCTCTTGCTGCGGCGCAGCATTGAGCGCTTTGTGGCGGCAACAGGTTAAGGAGAGTGTGATGCGAGTGATGACGCCGTTTGATTTTATGGCCCCCGCGCTAGAGGCGAGCCGGATTATGATGGAGTCGCAGACGGTGATTGGTTTGCGATTGGCTGGGATGGCGGGATTTTGGCCGATGGCTGCCTCGGAGACGGATTTGATGTTGGCCGAAAAGCTTTCAGCGGGGATGGATTCGGCGCAGGCGGCGTTGCGCATTGGTATGGCTGGCGGTAATCTTTCTGAGGTTGCGATGGCTGCGATGAAGCCGGTGCGGGCGACGACACGCGCCAATGCTAAGCGTTTGCAGCGTAAGGTGGCGGGGAGTTGATGGCGGCCGCTGCGAAAGTAGCGGCGTGCGTTGATAGCGACAAAGCTTGGGGGGGATGCGATGCGTTTGGCTTGGTTTGGATGTTTTGCGGCGCTGACGGCAATTCCTGCGATGGCACAGGACGTTGATTGTGCCAAGGCTGAGGCTCAGATGGAACTGACCTATTGCGCCGAGCAGGAATGGTTGGCCGCTGACGCTGAGTTGAACACCGCTTATGCTACGGCGCGCAAGGCAATGCAGGGGATTGATGCGGAGTTGGAAGCATCGCAGCGTGGTGCGGCTGATTATCTGCGCGATGGGCAGCGGGCTTGGGTGACGTTTCGCGATGCGACTTGCACAGCCGAGGGCTATGCGATGCACGGAGGATCAGCCGAGCCAATGGTGATCTACGGTTGCCGTGCGCGTCTGACCGAGCAGCGCGTGGTTGATTTGCAAGCTATGGCTGACGGATATTGAGGCGGGCTTGGAAGGCTGATCGCAGCAGCCCTCCTAGCTGATCGCGGTGCTGGCTAAACTTCGGTTTCACCAAAGCGCTCGGTCAGACGGGCCAAACGCCGGGCGAAGTTGCGCGAGTTCAGCCGTTTGGTCACCGAACGGCAAATCATAATCGCATGTGGGATGCGTCGTGCAGCCTCGGCCTTGCCAAGGATCGCATTGAGATAGGGCGCATAGTTGCGCCGCACCCGCCACAGCTTGGAGAAACCTTCAACGCCGAGTTCGCCTGACATCGCTTGGTTTACCAACGTCGGCAGCAAGCCCGTGGCGGCGAACGCGGCTTCCAATTGATCGCCCATGTGGCGCGCCGAAAGCCGAGTGATGTAGGGTGCGCGGAACAGGGCTGCGTGCATAGCCTCTGCCGGTATGGTCGGATCGTGGATAACCACCGCGCGGCCTGCACCTTCGAGCATGTCAGGGGCATAGCCGTACCGAGCGGTGAAGTTGAGGCGGCGGGCGGCGCGGTCGCGGTTGTCCCAGCGGGCTTGAGCAGGCTCTAAAGTTGCACGGGGGTTCAACGCCAATACTTGCGCGCCGGGAGCGGTAACGGCAAAGGCGCAAGCCGCGTAACCCGCCATGCCGGCACCGTAAAACAGAACTTGGTCAAAATCTTCAAAGAATGCGTCGTCAACCTGACGGTCAAAAAAGCCGTAAACCGCCGGGTCGCGGAACCATGTTTCCCCATCGGCAATGATCGTCAGCACCGACCAACCATGCGGCTTTGCCAAACTATTCGCGAGGGGCATTTGACCCGGACGCGCCAAGATCGCTTCGATGGTTTCGAAGCTGACCAGCAACGTGCTGCCTTCATCTGCGAGATACGCCCAATGTGCCTCGCCGACCGAATGAAAATAACCGGAGTCTTGAGTTGCGGCCTCCATCTGCTGTTCCCACGCGTCACGGTCGGGCAGCGCATCGGTCAGGTGTGGCAAGGTAATAGTATCGGCAGCTTCGGTCATGTTTTATCCAGTGAACGCTTTACGAGGGGCACCCATCACGCGTGGCTATAATCGGCTTTGTCGACCTTTACGGCAAGCGCAGATAGGCCCCAACTAGCATGGGCTTTGTGAACACCGGGTTAAGACTGTTTCACTGGCGCGGTCTGGACAGCTACTTGCGCGTGACGCAGTAAATAAGCCGCACGTTCGGGTTGCAGAGTGTGCGACGCGGGCGTCATCAGCAAACGCCCAAACAAAGCCCGCCACGGTTCTTGCTGCATCAAACTATCAAAACGTGCGCGGCGCCACGCGACAGCTTGGTCATGCAGCGGACCAAGAATCGGATCGGCCCGAAGTTCTGCACGCAGGGCAGCGGAGTTCGACTGAAGCGAGGAGTCAGGCTGAAGAATTGAGCGGTCTTCGATCTCGCTGAAATTACGCTCGACCCAATAGCTCATGTCAAAGGCGCTGGCATCGCGGTTGGCACGGCCCCGGTCGGCTTTCACCAGATAGTTCTGCATCGACCCCAGCGCGTAGTGGTTAAGCTGCACCAGTTGATAGTTATCGCGACTGTAGTCGGAGAAGATCCGGCGCTGCGCAAAGCTGGCAGGCAGCGCGCGGCCCGAGCCATCGAACCAACGCGCCTGGGCCACAAGGTCAGGATTTGGGCTGCGCGGCCGGTGGACGCCGAGTTTGCGGTAGCTGCCGTCATTGCGAAACAGCGTCTTGAACAGTTGCGCCCGCCACGGCCACGCAAAGCTAACCGGTGCGGCAAGCGTAAAGGTTTCGGTGATGGGCTGATCGCTGATCTCTATAGCGCCAGCATTGCCGAACATTCGCCATGTCAGCGCGATTGCGGTGGCATCGGGCAGGGCGGCGAACAGGGCTTTCAACGTGCGATCACCGACGTGGATATTCACAAACTCATCAATGTCGCTGAACAGCAGCCAATCGGCCCCGGTGATCGCTGGATGCTTGTCGGCGGCTTTCAGCATCGCCCATTGCGGGCCTTCGGGGTGCGGGCCATCGTTTCGGACATGGGTTAGCCAGCCGAGCTGCGCCAAGCGGTCGAGCATCGCATCGGTGCCGTCGCTGCAATCGTTAGAATACACAAGGAAGTCAGTGAAACCGCAGGCGCGGTGATGTGCCAGCCATTCCAACAGGAAGGCGCCCTCGTTTTTCACTCCAAGCAAAGCGGTGGCGCGCATTCTGATCCTTTGCGGCGGGTTCGGGGCGCACGGATGCCTCCGGCGGGGGATGTTTCAGCACAGAGGATAAGCATAGACGTGGAACTTGACCGATTGCGGCGATGGGGGCAAGCATGTCGCTGGTTTTTAGGAGCGCGCAATGAGGTCTTCGATGCTGTCACAGCTGCGGGTGTTGGAGCCGCATCCTGGGATATTGGCGTTTTATGATGGTCGTGTTGCGGGGCATCGTTTTGCCGACACGCCAAATTGGGTGGATGACGGCGCACTTTCATTGGGCATCGCATCTTATGCTTTGATCGCGGGGGCCGAGGCGATTGTCTACGACACCCATGTCTCGGTGTCACATGGTCGCTTCATTCGCGAGGCATTGGCTGCGCGGGGGGTGACGGATATTCGGGTGGTGCTGTCGCATTGGCATCTTGATCATGTGGCGGGTACCGAGGCGTTTGACGGGTGCGAGGTGATCGCCAACGCCCGCACGCTGGCACATCTGACCGAGCGGCAAGCGGCGATTGAAGCTGGCACCGATCACGGCCTGCCTGCGATCAATCCGTTGATCCTGCCGGACCGGATGTTTGACGGTCATCTGCGGCTTTATCTCGGCGGCGAGGCGGTCGAGTTGATCGAGGTGAATATTCACTCGGACGATGCCACGGTGCTGTGGCTGCCAGAGCGGCGTATTCTGCTCGCGGGCGATACGGTGGAGGATTGCGTGACCTATGTTGGTGCGCCGGAGGATTTTGCGACGCATCTGGCCGATCTGGCAAGGCTGGCGGCGCTGGGCGCAACATGGGTGCTGCCGAACCACGGCGCGGCAGAGATGATTGCGCGGGGTGGCTATGGTCCGGGCCTGCTGGACGCGACAGCCGATTACATACGGCATTTGCAGGCGGATGATCCGCGCCCGATGGCTGAAATCATCGAACCTTGGCTGACAGATGGCACTTTGCAGTATTTTGGCCCCTACGATTCGGTGCATCAGCAAAATCGTGCTCGGGTGCAAGCGATGCGGCAGGGTTGAGCGCGACTTACAGTTATATGCTACCGTGTCGGGTTTTCCAGGAACCGTCGATGGCACTCAGGCGTTAACAAATCCGTCCGTTATGTGTGGCGGCGGCAGGGCAGTGAAATGCAACAATTCAAAGCATTGATAGCAGATAGCGACGTGAAACTGCGCAGATTAAGGGTGCGGTTGGCGGGCTGTTATCGCATATCAGACGGATTGCTGCGCTTTGATGGTGCATCGGCCTCCGGTTCGGAATGACGTTGTTACGAATGACGTTGTTACGAATGTGGCGGCCACGGAATTTGAAAGGAAGATCAATGAAAAGATGGCTTGGAACTACGACAGCGCTGTCAATGGCGATGTTCAACGTGCAGCCGTGGCCGCTCTATGCACAGACCCTGACAGAGTCGGGTACTGTAGTGGCAGCAGACGGCTCTGTGCTGTGCGAACCGAATGCAGATGCTGCCTGCGATCCGGCTGATTTCACTGATCAGGCCAAGGCCGTCGAAGCTCGCATGGCGGCAGAAGCCGCACAGGCCGAAGCTGCTGCGCAGGCAGAGGCCGATGCTGCCGCACAAGCTGAGGCCGATGCTGCGGCGCAAGCCCAAGCTGAGGCAGACGCTGCCGCGCAGACCCAAGCTGAGGCAGACGCTGCCGCGCAAGCTGAGGCAGATGCTGCCGCGCAGGCCCAAGCTGAGGCAGACGCTGCCGCGCAGGCAGATGCTGCGGCGAAGGCTGACGCAGATGCCGCTGCTGAGGCAGACGCTGCGGCGCAAGCCCAAGCTGAGGCGGATGCTGCGGCGCAAGCCGCTGCCGAAGCTGCCGCACAGCAAGCTGATGCGGATGCAAAGGCTGATGCCGATGCTGCTGCGCAAGCTGCCGCAGATGCCCAAGCGGCCGAAGCCGCAAATGCTGCTGCGCAAGCTGAAGCCGATGCAAAAGCTGCGGCTGACGCAGCGGCCGCAGATGCAAATGCTGCCGCGCAGGCTGAAGCCGATGCAACTGCTGCCGCGCAAGCTGAAGCCGATGCAAATGCTGCCGCGCAAGCTGAGGTTGACGCGAAAGCTGCGGCTGACGCGGCGTCGGCCGCTCCGGCTGAAGAGGTTGCTCCGGTTGAAGAAGCCACTGAAGCGCCCGCTGACGACGCGGCTGCGGCAGAAGAAGCGACGGAAGCTGCGCCTGTCGATGAGGCTCCTGTCGATGAGGCTACCGAAGCCGCTCCTGAAGAAGTGGCGCCTGCTGACGCGGTGACCGAGGCTCCGGTTGACGAGGCTGCGCCTGCTGATGCGACGACTATGGAGGCTGCTCCGGCGGACGAAGCTGCGACTGACGCGGATGCAGTTGGCGACGCTGCTGCTGACGAGGCTGCTCCGACCGATGCCGCCGCTGCTTCGGATGAAGATGCTCCAGCTGACGAAGCGACTGCAACAGATGAAGCGGCTGCGACAGACGAAGCGGCTGCGACAGACGAAGCGGCTGCGACAGATGAAGCTGCGGCGACAGATGAAGCTGCGGCGACGGACGAGGCCGCAGTTTTGCCGGAAACCGTGACCGATCCTGCGACGGGGGAAACTTTGGTTGTCGATCCTGTGACGGGTGCGGCGGTGACGGAAGATGAAGCGGCCGCCAAAGCTGCGGAGCAGGAAAAATCGCTGGAAGCTGCACAAAAAGAGCTGACGACCGCCGATGATGGCAGCGTGGTCGATCCTGCCGCCGGCCTCAAAACTGCCCCGGCAGTGGCGGACCCCGATGCGGTGCCAGTTGATGTGCCGGTGGCATCTGAAACCGAAGTGCAAAATCTGACCGACCTGTTGGCCGCGCCCGAGGGCGTTGATCCGACCACCTTGGGTGCCGCTGCCGCTTTGGCCGCGACACCGTTGGCTGAAGGCAAAAAGCCCGCCGATTTGGAGCCTTCCAAAGACGCGGTAACTTCACTGACCGAAGAACTGACCAATGAAAGCGTGCGTTCGTCGACTCAGGAATTCGCGGCGGCTCCTGTCGTTTCGAAAAGCGACAAGAAGAAAAAGAGCGGCCTCTCCGATCTAGAGAAAGTCGGCCTCGTCGCGCTGGGCGCGTTGGTTGTCGGCGCGATCATCAAGGATAACAACAAGGATCGTCGTGGACGTGAGGCGGGCTCGCAAGTCGTCTCGAACACCGGCGACCGGGTTGTGGTGTTGAAACCGGATGGCACCTATCAGGTCTACAAAGACGATGATGCGGTGCTGCGTCAGCCGGGGTCGAACGTGCGGACGGAAACTTACCGCGATGGATCGACCCGTTCGATCGTGCAACGTCGGGATGGCACGCAGATTGTGACGGTCCGCGACGCTTCGGGTCGGGTGCTGCGGCGTGCGCAGTATGATGATCGGGGCCGCGAGTTGGTGCTGATCGACGATCTTGAGCCGGAACAGGTGGTGATCGTGCGCGATCTGCCGAAGCCGCGTCCTAATCGGGTCGTGATCTCGACCAAGGATAACGATTACGCTCTGAAGGCGGCACTGGCTGCGAAGGATATCAAGAAGATCGGGCGGACGTTTAGCTTGCGGCAGATCCGTGAGATCCCTGAAGTGCGTTGGTTGGCGGCGACGATTGACGTTGATAACGTGAACTTTGCTTCGGGATCGGCGGCTATTTCGGCGGCGGAAGCCGAGGACTTGGCTGATCTGGGCAGCTTGATGCAGGAAATGTTGGATGCAAATCCCGCCGAGATGTTCCTGATTGAGGGCCACACCGATGCGACGGGCAAGGCTGCGATGAACCTCGCTTTGTCGGATCGGCGCGCTGAATCGGTGGCTTTGGCGCTGACGGAGTATTTCGATATTCCGCCGGAAAATATGGTGATCCAAGGCTATGGTGAGACAGAGTTGCGGATCGACACGCAGAGCGATGAGAAGCGCAACCGTCGCGTGGCGGTGCGGATTATCACGCCGCTGTTGAAAGTCGGCAAGTAGGTTGATTTCGGAACTGAAAGGCCCCGGGGGAAACCTCGGGGCCTTTTGCATTGGGGCTGCCAAGTTGGGAGGGGAGATTTAAATGTGCGTTGTCACATGCTTGACGAAAGCCGTTAAGGGATTTTTAACATTTGTGCCTAGTTTGTCGGCATCTTTTCAAACGTGGTCAGCGTGGGTGGAAGGGTATCCCATACTTGGCCGCGCATGTTGTAGGTGACGAATTGCGGCGCGAAGGGGCTCGGGTCGTCAAGGCTACCGGGGTGGATTGCGATAAGATTGGGCGCTGCGGGGAAGGTGACGAACACTGGGGTGCCGCAGGTGGGGCAGAAGGCGTGATGTTTTTCGTTGCCGCTGTCGCCTGCGACGCTCCAGATTTTGACCTCGCCCGTCATCGCCATTTCGGCGCGGTTGGTGAATACCAGATAGGCTGAGTGGCCGGTGCCGCTGCGTTGGCGGCAGTGTTGGCATTGGCAGAGCAGTTCGGCGACGGTTGCGCCGGAGTGTTCGTAGCGTATGGATCGGCAAGCGCAGCCGCCGGTGTAGGTTTGGGTCATCGGGTTGCTCCTTTTGATGGGTGAGAGATCATCAGGCGGATTTGGTGCGGCCGGACAAATCAAAGCCTGTGCCGGTTTCGAGGTAGGATTTCAGGCTGGACAGCACCAGCGGCCAGCCTTTGCTGACGCCGTTCGCCATGCCGCTGCCGCGTTCGAGGTCTTCATGGCTGACGCTAAGCCGGGTGCCGTTGGCGTGGGGTTCGATCTCAAAGGTCACACGGCTGTAGGCGTCAGGATTGTCGGCGCTGGATGCGCCTGCCCAAGTGATGACCAAGCGGTTCGGGGATGCAACTTCCATCACCTTTCCGACGATTTCGGTGGGGCGCTCGTCGTTGTCACGAACGTGGCTCCAATCCGAGCCGGGGGTCCAATCGGAGACATTTTCGTGGCCCCAGTATTGACGGCAAATCTCGGGCTTGGTGATGGCTTCAAACACCTTTTCCGGCGTCGAGGCGATGTAGGTTACATAGACAAAGCTGGTCTTTTGCGTGGTCATTTGGGTTCTCCCTCTAGGTCGGATTTCAGGTTGTGCAGCAGGCTGAGGCGTTGGGTTTCAAACTTGCGCACCCAGCGTTCGTAAATGTCGTGAAGTGGCACCGGGTTGATGAAGTGCAGCTTTTCGCGTCCGCGCTTGACGGTGGACAGCAGGTTGGCCCCTGCAAGCAGGTCGATATGCTGGGCTGTGGACTGGCGAGTGATCGCAAGCTGATCGCAGAGTTGGCTTAGGGTTTGGCCGTTTTGGTCATAGAGCAGATCGAGGATTTTGCGGCGATTGGGATCGCCGAGGGCTTTGAAAACTTTGTCATGGTCCATCGGGTGATCCTCGCTGGAGGGTATTTAGGCAGGTAAAAGACTGCATGTCAAGATGCGCAGGTGAATGCCTGCAGGATTGTTAGATGTTATGCGTGTTGCAAGTTGTTAGGTTGCGACCTTTCAGGTTAAGTCCTGGCCCGGAATCAAGGCGCTTGCGCCGTCGGGCAGCGCCTGACTCCCGGCCCGACCACGGTTCGGGCGTTGTTTACGGAAGTCCCCCACTGGGGGATTTCTAATCGTTCATCACCCCTCGAGCGGGCGCTTTTGTGCTGTCCCGCTTAGAATGTCTGGGGGATTAGTTGAGAAATTAAGAATGCAGAACTTCGGTTGCAGCGCCAGCCCGGCGGTCAGACGCTACCCTGTGTTGTGAGGTTAGGCGCGGGCGGGTGCAATGATCTTTTGCCGTTTTTGACTGTCTCGAGCTTTTGCCACGGCGTACAGAATCGCCAGGCCAGTGAGGAGCAAAGCGGCATCAAGCAGGTGGCTCGGTGGGTTCATCGCTTTGGTGACTTGCGCTACATAGGCGAGCACAGTGCTGGTGGCGAACACTGGCAGCGAGTGTTGGCCGAGCAGGATCAGCGGTGCTGCCTTCGGACTGTTGGCGATGGTTTTCAGCAAGGGCAGCGCACTCAGGACATAGGCGAGCGCCAGAATGTGCAGCAGGCGCGGCAGGTATTCAAATCCCTTGTCGAACGAGGTGAAGGGCGCCGGGAAATAGGCGTATTCGTAGAGCAGCCACAGGCCATGGCCGCCCCAGTTTGCCACAGCGCCGATTTGTACCCAGACGGCGGCAAAAAGCAGAAAGCTCCACGAAAGCCACAGCGCCCAGCGGCGGATTGGCAACCAGCGTTGACCTTCACGCAGAGCGAGCCCGGTGAGCATTCCTGCGATGAACAAAACCTGCCAAGACAGCGGATTGAAGAACCAACCGTTTGGGCCGGGCCAAGTTGGGATGGTGATGCGGAAATAGCCGGCAATGAACCAGACCATCAAAGACGCGGCCATCAGCCGCTTTGGCCAGCGCACGGCGAGGGCGAGCAAGCCTGGGGCGGCCAGCATTAGCGCAATATACATCGGCAGAATGTCAGCATAGGCGAACTGATGGCCCAGCGTGATCAGCGGCAGGATAAAGCCCACCGGGTTCTCGAGCGTCGGGGTTATGTTGCGTTTGACCGCCATCGCGGCCACCGCAGGATCGTGTTGCGTCAGAGCAAACAACGCGACGATACACGTGACCACCAACACATGCACCCACCACAACGTAAGCGCGCGCCGCCATGGGCGCAGGGCCTCGGCAGGCGTGGCACCGCGCAGAAAAACCGCGCCATAGGCAAGGCCGGTCGCCATGCCGGACATCAGCACGAAACCCTCCGCGCCGTCCGAGAAGCCGAAGTTGCGTGAGGTCAAATTTTCCCACAATGTATCGGGAATGTGGTTGACGAAGATCATCACCAGCGCAATGCCGCGCAGCAGGTCGATGCGGTAATCGCGCGCGCGCGCGGGCGTTGCTGTGGGGGGGCTGGCTAAAGCAGGGCCAGCTAAGTTGGTTAAAGCTGAGGCTTGCCCAGCCAAAGCGGGTTCAGCCAAGTTTAGCCTCCATACCGCTCTCTGACCAGTCGGACAGCACGGCGGCATGGCGAAGGATCACGGCAGGGGTCGTGACGTCTTCTGGCACCGGGAAAGCGCGGGGTCGGGCGGTGCGCGAGGTCCACCAGATAAGCAGCGGCGCGAGCAGCATCGGCAGCGCCACCGGCAGCAGCCATAGCGTCAGCACCGGCGCGAGCAAGTGCGTGGCTATCATACCACCCAAGCCCCAGAAACTAATCCAGCGGCCAGCGGCCCATGCTTCGGCAATATCCAATCCGCCATCCCCCCGGTTGTTTGGCGGCCAGCCGCCGTCTCGTCCCAGAAGAACCTGTATTACAGAACGGCTTTGAAATGCCATAAGGATTGGAGCGATCACCGATGACAGCGCCAATTCGGCGAAAACTGCGCGAAAAGCGCCGCCAGCGCCGCCGAAGCCGCGCACCCGTCCGGTGAAGATTGCGTCTATTGCGACGAACAATTTTGGCATCACCAGCAGGCCGAACACGCCGACCGCCAGGCCGATGGCTTTCGGGGTCTGGTCGTTGGGGAACACGGGGAATGGCCAGTTGGCCTCGGGGAAGTAGTCGGGGGTTTCGGCCCAATATACCGCAGCGATGGAGGCTGCGATGAAGGCGAGCCAAAGCAGCGGGGCCACATAGGCAAAGATGCCTTGGATGAAGACGAAGCGGCTCCACGGTTTCAGGCCGGGGGCGGCGACGAGTTTGGCGTGTTGCAGGTTGCCTTGGCACCAACGGCGGTCACGTTTGGCGTGGTCGATGATGTTTTCGGGGCCTTCCTCGAACGAGCCTTCGAGATCGTCATCCAACCGCACCAGCCAACCGGCGCGGGCGAGCATGGCGGCTTCAACATAGTCGTGGCTCATTATATGGCCACCGAACGGGGCTTTGCCGGGGAGTTCAGGCAGGCCGCAGCTTTCTGCCCAAGCCCGGATGCGCACGATCGCATTATGGCCCCAGAACGGGCCAGTGCGGCCTTGGGTGACGGCCAATCCGCGCGCGAAGATTGGCGAGTGAAAGCCAGCGGCGAATTGCATGGCGCGGCCAAAACGGGTGGTCGCACCAACAACGCGGGGCAGGGTTTGGAGCAGGCCAAGTTGCGGGGCAGCCTCAATGCGGCGGATCATCTCGAGGATGGTGTCGCCTTCCATCAGGCTATCGGCGTCCAGGATCACTGCGTAATCCCATGCAGCACCTGAAGTGGTGATAAAGTCTTCAATGTTGCCAGCTTTGCGGCCAGTGTTTTTCTCGCGCCGACGGTAAAACATCCGCCCCTCGGCGTGTTGGCGAGCCAAAAGTCGGGCAAACCAGCGTTGTTCGAGCAAGGCGATCTTTTCGTCACGGGTGTCGGAGAGCACGGCGAAATCAACTTGCGCGGCAGAGCCGCAGGCGGCTTTTGCTGCGGTGATGGACTCGTCCATCGCGGCGATGCGGGCGAAGGTGATGCGCGGGTCTTCGTTATAGACCGGGACGATCACCACGCTGCGACCGATGATCGGCCCGGTAATGCGGGCGGGTGCTGGGCGCTGACGAGACGTCAGGCCGAGCAATGCAGTCGCCGCACCCCATGCCAACCACCAAGTCGAAAGAAAGATCAGCACACTGCGCAAGACGTCGATCACGCCGACGCCGTCCGCAGCTCCGTAGATCTGAAAGACCATGCCTGCAGAGGCCGCCGCCAGCACGCTGGAAGCGATTGCCAGCGCGCGGGCGCTGCTGGTGTGGTCACGCATCTTGGGTTGGCTGGCAGCCATTGCCGTCAGCCGAGACGACGGCGGCCCGGAACAATGGTCCAGAACATGCTGCGCAAGCTGCGCAACATGCCACCAGGAGCGCGGGTCAGCACTTGTTTTGGCATCGTAAGAGCCGCCTGTGGAGGCGCCGTCACGTCAACAAGACTGATGTGCGACCGTGCTGGCCGCGCAACGTTTGGTATCCGTGCGACGGTCGGAATGTTCGCGCTCATGCACTCACCCATTGATAAAGCCAGTTTTCGGATAGTTTGCGTCCATAACCCGTCAAGTGTGCCCCGAGTTCCACGGTAGCTGCCGGAGCGGCGGATATATCCAACACCAGCCGCCAAACATCGCTGCCGGGGATCTCAGACAGCGCCTGATGCTTAATTTCGCCGCCAGCAATGGTCACGATGGCTTCGATTTTGGCATCGGGAGGCAGGGCGGCCAGCAAGCCCCCCTCAAAATCCACCACGATCTTGCGAGTGCCGTCGGTGTTCTCGACACCCGACACGCCGCCAACTCCGGTGCGGGTTTCTTTGACGAAGGCGATGTCGGCTGTGGGATCGACTGGCAGCGCGCCCCAATGCAAACGGTAGTTGAACTCTAACATGGTGCCGGGGACGGGCTTGGCCTCGGGTACCCAGAAGGCGACAATGTTATCGTTGACCTCAAGTTGGGTCGGGATTTCAACCAGACGTACAGCGCCTTTGCCCCAGTCGCCCAGAGGTTCAACCAAAGCCGAAGGCCGGCGTTCGTAATGCGCTGCGGCGTCCTGGTAAGCCTCAAAGTCGCGGTTGCGCTGCATCAGGCCGAAGGACTGCGGGCTGGTTTCGGTAAACCACGATTCCGACAGACGCACCGGGTTGTTCAGCGGACGCCAGATCTGATCGCCATCGCGGCGGTGGATCGCGAGGCCGTCACTGTCATGCACGTTCGGGCGGTAATCGTCGAAATCTGTGCGGTTCTTTTCCGAAAACAGATACATTGAGGTCAGCGGTGCCACGCCGATCTGATCGACCTCGTTGCGAAAGAACAACCGTGCGGCAACGTCGATCTCGGTGTTGGCACCGGGACGGATCACAAAGCGGTAAGCGCCAGTGCAGCTTTCGCTTTCCAGCGCGGCGTAGACGGTGACTTCGCGGGCGAATGGCGCAGGGGTTTCCAGCCAGAATTGCGAGAAGCGCGGAAACTCTTCCGGTTTGCCAAGACCGGTGTTTATCGCGAGGCCACGTGCCGACAGACCATAAGCATTATCACGACCAAGCGCGCGGAAGTAGCTCGCACCCAAGAACGCCACGACTTCATCGAACAGATCAGCACGGTTCAGCGGCGCGTTCAATCGGAAGCCGGCAACACCCGGCAGCGGTTCGTGCTGAGGCACACGGGCTTTTACAAGATCATAGTAGCGGAAATCGTCGGTAGAAAAGCCCATCGCGCGGGCCATGCCGTCTTGGACCTCATACATCTGAATTGGCTCGGCAAACAGCCAACCCATGTGGAAGGCTTGCACGTTGAAGCCAGCCTTAGGACCAGCCCAGCGGGCGCGGTTCGGGTTATACTGGATCGCTTGGTAATCGTCATAGGTGAAGCTGGTGAAGAAGCCTTCAACCTTGCCTGGCGCTTTATGCGGCGTGGTGGACGCCACGCGCATCTGTTCGGTCAACAGGTCATAATCGAACGGCACGCCAACCGCAGGCGGTTGCGTGGAAGGCGCGACGGTTTGGCCCCAAGCGGCGCTGGACAGGCTGGTGCTGCATTGCAGCAAGGCCGTTGCGCCGAACAGGGCAAGGAAAGAACGACGCTGCATTTGGGCAGATAGTTCCGGTTGACCCGGCATGATAACTCCTGCTCTCCGATTCGAGGAAAACTCAATGTAGTTCGCAGGTTATAGGAAACCGCGCCAGACTCCAAGTTATGCAACCGCCGCATTACTGTCATGCTGCGACTGCAAAGGAATTTGTGCTGCGACACCGCACCTTTCAGTGCCGGGAGATGCGTGAGGATGGCGCAAAGGTCAATTCCTGTTGTGGTTTCAGGCTGTGACAATCGCGTGTTATGCGCGGGAAAACGCCAATTCTTTGGGCGGACGGCTGATTTGCACGCGCAAACAGCGAAAGCGCGGCGGCGGACCGCATCTGACGGAGCGACGTATTTAATCAAAAAACCGGCGCGATATGCTGACTGCGGCGAAGCTGGCGATGTGGGTGGGTCAGACTGGCACTGTTTAACGGGGGCGATATCGGCCTAAAGTTCCCTGTCATTCACGAAGGAGCATCAAGATGGCCGAAAATATGCAGCACTGGACGCCGCGACAGCGCCCGCAAGCTCTGACGCTTGAGGGTCGTTTCGTGCGGCTGGAAAAGCTGGAGGCGCGCCACACCGCCGAGCTTTTTGCGGCGTCGGCCACGGCAGAGGCGGATGTTAGGTTCACTTGGTTGCCTGAGGCTCCTCCAAGCGATTTGGCCAGCTTTGGCGGGTGGGTCGAGAAGGTGGCACAGAGTGAAGATCCGATCTTCTTTGCGATCATCGACAAGGCCAGCGGCAAGGTGGCGGGGCGGCAGACGCTGATGCGGATTGATGCGGTGCATGGCGTGGTCGAGATTGGCAACATCTACTGGGGTCCGCTGATGGCGCGAAAGCCCGCAGCGACCGAGGCATTATATCTGTTCGCGCAGTACGTGTTCGACACGCTCGGCTATCGGCGGTTTGAGTGGATATGCAATGACGACAATGCGCCGTCGAAGCAAGCGGCGTTGCGGTTTGGATTTCAGGCGGAGGGGGTGTTTCGGCAGCACATGGTCGTCAAGGGGCTGAACCGCGATACTGCTTGGTTCGCGATGATCGACAAAGATTGGGTTAAACTGAAGCCGGCATATGAAGCATGGCTCGCGGCGGAGAATTGCGACGCTGACGGCCAGCAAAAGCGGCGGTTGGAAGATATTCGCGCCGAACTAGGGGCTTGAGCGGGGCGGGGCTGTCCACGAAAAAGGGGGCCACTGGCCCCCTTGATATCCTTTGAGATGGTGCGGCCTTACCTCGGCGTTACCATCATCACCATCTGACGACCCTCCAGCCGGGGCATCGATTCGATTTTACCGGCCTCGCCAACGTCGGCTGCGACTCGGTTCAGCAGTTCAAGTCCAAGCTCTTGGTGCGCCATCTCACGACCGCGGAAGCGCAGGGTGACCTTCACCTTGTCGCCTTCTTCGAGGAATTTCAGCACCGAGCGCATTTTCACATCATAGTCATGCGTGTCCGTGCCGGGGCGAAACTTGATCTCTTTTATCTCAATAATGTGCTGTTTCTTGCGCGCTTCGGCCTCACGCTTCTGCTGTTCATACTTGAACTTGCCGAAATCCATGATTTTGCAGACGGGCGGCTCGGCGTTCGGTGAGATTTCCACCAGATCAAGCCCGGCTTCCTCGGCCATTTGCATCGCACGTGCGGGCGTGACTACGCCGACATTTTCGCCGTCAGCGCCAATAAGGCGAATCTCGGGTGACCGGATGCGATCATTGATGCGTGGGCCAGTTTCGCGTTGCGGCGGGGCGTTGTGGGGTCTGCGGGCTATGGTGATGGTCCTTTGAATGGTTGTAAGCTGGCGCAAGATAGTCTTGTGAGGCACAAGCTTCAACCTGAAAAGCCGCAAAGCGCGCGCATGGTTGGCAGCGTGGCCGCAGGGCCGCAGCGCAGGTCTTTTCATTAGCACGATATTCTGTCATAGGCTCCGATAACCGAAGGGTACTCGGTATGGGAGAATAAACATGAACAGAAACGTCCTTATCGGCATCGTGCTGATCGCTTTGGCTGGTGCTGGCTATTATCAAGTTTACATGAAGCCAAATCAGGAAGCCGCAGCGACTGCTGCAACTGCAGCGAAAGCTGCTGAAGCGGCTGCTACTGATGCAGCTGCGGCAACCAAGAAAGCCGCTGATGACGCAGCTGCCGCTGTAACCGCTGCTGCGGCTGCGACCACGCAAGCTGCAAGCGATGCCGCTGCTGCGACGACCGCTGCCGCAAGTGACGCTGCTGCCGCCACAACTGAAGCTGCTGGCGCTGCTGCAACTGCCACGACCGAAGCTGCAACGGCCGCTACAACCACCGCTGCGGCTGCTCTGGATCCTGCGACCTTCGATGCGGTAAAGGTCAAAGCTTTGATCGACGCGTCGTCGTTGGACGCCACCACCAAAACCACGCTGAATGCCAGCGTTGACGCGGCTGCGACCAATCCGGCAATCGTTGCGACCACTCTGACGGCTGTGAAAGCTGCTTTGGGCCTGTAAGCGCCCGTCCTCGGACATATTAAACGCCGCGTTGGAGCGATCCAGCGCGGCTTTTTAATGTTTGGTGGGCTTTGATAACGACTTAGATATCCCCCCGGGAGGCATTCTTCGTTGATCGCATAAAGACTGCGGCGGGGTAAACGGCTGAAATCGTTGAGTTAGATCCCGTCGCCGACGAAGGCTTTCTCGACCACGAATTGTTTCGGGTCCGAGTTGGCACCTTCGTGCAGGCCAAAGCCTTCGAGGATGGCTTTGACATCGACGTTGAAGGCAAGGCTGCCGCAGACCATTGCGCGGTCTTCTTCTGGGTTCATTCTGGGTAGACCGAGGTCGGTGAAGACCTTGCCGGACTGCAGGTTATCGGTGACGCGGCCCATGTGGTGGAAGGGCTCGCGCGTCGTCGTTGGGTAGTAGCGCAGTTTGTCGCCGACCAATTCACCGATCAGCGGATCATCAGCGAGGCTTTCGACCAGAGATTGGCCATATTGCAGCTCCGCCACTTCGCGGCAGGTGTGCATGATGATGACTTGTTCATATTTCTCATAGGTTTCCGGCTCTCGCAAAAGACTTGCGAACGGGGCAAACCCGGTGCCAGTTGAGAGCAACCACAGGCGTTTGCCGGGCAGCAGCGCGTCATGCACGAGGGTGCCGACGGGTTTTGGGCGCAGGATGATCTCATCCCCGACTTGGATATGCTGGAGTTTTGAGGTCAGCGGACCTTCCGGCACTTTGATAGAGTAGAACTCAAGCTCATCGTCCCAAGCGGGGGAGGCGATCGAATAAGCCCGCAGCAATGGTTTGCCAGTGTCACCCATCAGGCCGATCATCACAAACTCGCCCGAGCGGAAGCGCAGGGTTTTCGGGCGGCTGACGCGGAACGAGAACAGCCGGTCGGTCCAATGCTTCACCGCCGTGACGGTTTGAGCATCGGGTAGCACGGGCTTGGCGGAAGGGGTGGTGATCACGGTCGCGTCGGTCATTGTGATTGGTCTTTCGGGAGAGGTCGTTAGGGCTTGGATAATTTAGGCGGCGGGATTAGGCGCGCAAACGGGCTTGATAATCATGGGCTTTCCAGTCGGCGCGGAATTTCCACTGCGCTTCGGGTTGGCGGGCGGCGAGATCATCGGGGATTTCTACATCGTCAAAGCCGGTGCGGCGCGCCATCGGATACTGGTCAGCGATCACGGGGCCAACGGCGCGCAGATGGCCCTTGTAACCCAGCGCACGCAAACGATGTCCGATGGTGAAGGCGCGGCCATCCGAAAACGCCGGGAAGGCGACGCGGATCAGTGTGAGGTCTTTGAAGTAGGGCAGCAGAGCCTCGGGCGGGTCGGTTTGCAACAAGTCAACCTCGCCCTTGTGGGTCGCAATGTCGGCCAAAGCCACGGCGTTGGTTACGGGGGCGGGGCCGAAGCCTTGATCGGTGACGAGAACGCTCATGCTGCGGTAGCCTTTCTGATCGGGACGGCTTTGCCATTGATGAAATGGATGCCACATTCGGTTTTTTCCTGACCGCGCCAACGGCCCGAGCGTGGGTCTTCGCCGGGGGCTACTTTACTGGTGCAGGGTGTGCAGCCAATCGACGGGTAGCCTTGGGCGACTAGGGGATGACGCGGCAGCCGGTTGTTGACGATGTATTCTTCCAGATCGTCGCGGCCCCAATGCGCCAGCGGATTGACCTTGATGCGGGTGTCGCCTTCAGCCTCAAAGAACTCCACCGCTTGCCGGGTAGAGCCTTGGAAGCGCTTGCGGCCAGTGATCCAGCCGTCAAACGGCGTCAGGGCGCGTTCTAAGGGTTCGACCTTGCGCACAGCACAGCAGGCGTCGGTGTTAAACTGGTGCAGCGTGTTGTCGGGGTCTTCAAACTGCAAACGCGGCAGGGCTGCGCGGATGGTGCGGACGTCGCATAGGTTGAGCTTTTCTGCAAGCTCACGTTGATAATCGAGGGTTTCCTGAAATAACATGCGGGTATCGACGAACAGCACCGGGGTTTCCGGGGCGATCACCGAGACCAGATGCAGCAGCACTACGGATTCTGCACCGAACGACGACACAAGGGCAACGCGGCCCAGATCATCGTCCTTCAACGCATGTTCCAACACCGACGTCGCGGCGTGGTGTTTGTAGCGCGCGTTTAAGACAGCGACGCGCTGGGCAACCGAGCCTGACGGAAAATCACGCGGCATCACGGCCGCCTTCGGCACCATAAAGTGCTGATTTGAACGGCGCAAAGCCGGTGCGGCGGTAGGTTTGCAGGAAGGTCTCGGCAGGGTTCTCGCGGATTTCGAGGTAAGCGCGGATGATGCGTTCGATGGCGGGGACGATCTCATCATAGGCAAAACCGGGGCCAGTTTTCTCGCCAATGGCGGCGGTTTCGGTGCCGTCACCGCCAAGGGTGATCTGGTAGTTTTCAACACCAGCACGGTCGAGGCCCAAGATGCCGATATGGCCGACATGGTGGTGACCGCAAGCGTTGATGCAGCCGGAGATTTTGATTTTCAGCGGGCCTACGTCATGCTCCAGCCTCAATTCCTCAAACCGCAGCGCGATTTCTTGCGCGACCGGAATGGAGCGGGCTGTGGCGAGGGCGCAATAATCCATGCCGGGGCAGGCGATGATATCGGACAGCAGGCCGACGTTGGCGGTGCCTAAGCCTGCTTGGCTTAAGGCTGCATGAACCGCCGGAAGGTCGGATTTATGGACATGCGGCAGGATCACGTTCTGCTCGTGGCTGATGCGTAGGTCGTTGTGGCCGTATTTCTCGGCAAGGTCCGCCATGACGCGCATCTGGGCAGAGGTCGCATCGCCGGGGGTGGCACCGTGGGCTTTCACCGAGATGGTGACGATGGCGTATTGGGCATTGCGGTGCTGGGCGAGGTTGGTATCGGCCCAAGCGCGGAAAATCGGGTCGGATTTGTAGAACGCATCATAGCCATCGGTCGGCGCATTGCGGAAAGCAGGCGGCGCGAAGGCGGCACGGATATCGTCAAGCAAAGCTTGGTCAGCGCCGCCGAATTGCGGGCGGGTTTCAAGGAAGCGTTCCTCGATCATCCGGGAAATCTCATCTCGGCCAGTCTCATGCACGGTGATCTTAATGCGGGCTTTGTATTTGTTATCGCGGCGGCCAAGCACGTTGTAGACCGACAGCACAGCTTCAACGTAGGGCAAAAGGTCAGCGACCGGCAGGGAGTCGCGCACCGTGAAGGCGATCATCGGGGTGCGGCCAAGACCGCCGCCGACCATGACTTCAAAGCCCGGCTCACCCGCATCGTTGCGTGTCATGCGCAGGCCGATGTCATGCGCTTTGGTCACGGCGCGGTCGTTGGGGCTGCCAGTGACGGCGATCTTGAACTTGCGCGGCAGGAATTGGAACTCGGGGTGGTCGGTGGACCATTGGCGCAGAAGCTCGGCATAGGGGCGGGGGTCTTCAATCTCATCCGCGGCAGCGCCTGCAAAATGGTCAGCGGTGACGTTGCGGACCGTGTTGCCAGAGGTTTGGATCGCGTGCATTTCGACATCGGCCAAAGCCGACAGGATCGCAGGCACGTCGGGCAGTTTCGGCCAGTTGAACTGGATGTTTTGCCGGGTGGTGAAATGGCCGTAGCCTTTATCCCAAGTGTCGGCGATCAACGCGAGTTGACGCATTTGGCGTGGGTTCAGCGTGCCATAGGGGATCGCGACGCGCAGCATGTAGGCGTGGAGTTGCAAGTACAGGCCGTTCATCAGGCGAAGCGGGCGGAATTCATCCTCGGTCAGGCTGCCATCGAGACGGCGGCCGACCTGATCGGAAAATTGCGCAACGCGGGCGCGGACGAAGGATTCGTCGAAATCGGAATAGCTATACATTGGTGAGATCCACTTGCTTGCCGTCAGCTTGCTTGCCTAAATCGACTTGTTTACCGTGTGGGTAGTTCGACGGGCCACGGGTGCGGAAAGCTTCGCGGAAATGCACCGGCTCGGGGCCATTCGGGCCAGCTTTGGCATCCGCCAGATAAGCGCCGACAATGATATTGCGTTGGGCGGCACCGAAAAGCAGGCGGATTTGCGCGTGGGCTTCGTCTTCGATCAACTCGGCCTCATGGTGCAGGCGGCTCCAGCGGTCATCGGCGGTGAGATAGACCACATCGCCTTCCCGCAGATCATTGGCGGTGACGACTTTCGGGGTAAACTGGCGGCTCATGCTTGTGCCCCTTTTAATGCGGTCAATGTGGCAGCAGCGCGCCTTGGCGCGAGGCCGTAAAGGATCACAGCCGGGCCTGCAAGGGCGCTTGCGGCTTCAGGTAGGGTGGCGAGGGTTGCGGGCAACACCCGTTCATCGGCGCGTGAGACGTTTTCGATCAGGGTGATCGCGGTATCTGCGGCGGCACCGTGCATCATCAAGCGACCTTGGATGAAGCGAGCCGACTTTTTGCCCATGTAGATTGCGGCGACTTCACCGGGGCGGGCAAGGCCGCGCCAATCTTGCTCGGCAAAGCCAGCGATGTCATGGCCGGTCAGGATGCGCAGGCTGGCGTTGCGACCGCGCCGGGTCAGCGACTGACCGATATCGGCAGCGGCGACAGTGGCCGCAGTCAGACCGGGCAGGATGCGAAAGCTGAGATTAGCGGCCTCAAGCGCCTCAATTTCCTCATCCAGACGGCCAAAAATCCCGCAATCGCCACCCTTCAAGCGCACCACATTGGCACCGGTTTGGGCATGGGCGACCAGCGTGGCGTTGATGGTTTCTTGAGTGGTTGAGGGGCCGAAACCTTCTTTGCCAACGTCGATCTTGGTCACATGCGCCGGGATCAGCGCCAGCACTTCGGGGCAAACCAAACGGTCGTGGATCACCACATCGGCGGCCTGCAACGCCGCATAGGCGGCGAGCGTCAGATGCGCCGCCGCACCCGGACCAGCGCCGACAAAAGTGACGTGAACTGCGGCGGGCGCAAAGGAGGGCAGACTGGTCATGGCACTCTCACTGATTTCTATGTCTAATATAGGATATTTTCCCCTATTATAGCCAGTACCCCTTGCGGATAAGGAAGAATGTTCCGATAGTTTGGCGGATTAGAATGAATTTCTCTATAACAAGGTATCCGGCGAATGGCAGCCCACTTGGATGATCTGGATCGGAAAATTCTCGCAGAGTTGCAAGAGGATGCCGAGCAGAGCTTGGATGAAATCGCGCGCAAAGTTGGGTCGTCGAAGACTCCGGTTTGGAACCGTATTCGCCGGATGCGCGAACAAGGGGTGATCCTGAAACAAACCGCTTTGCTCGACGCCGAAAGCCTTGGGCTAGAGGCGTGTTTCTTCGTGCTGATCCGCACCTCGGAGCATGAAGCCGACTGGCAACGCAAGTTTCTGCATGTGCTGCAGTCGCGCCCGGAAGTGCTGGAGGCGCATCGTTTGGCGGGGGATATTGACTATATCCTGAAGGTGCGGGTGAAAAACGCGCGGGCCTATGATACGTTTTATCAGGCGCTGATTTCTGAGGTGAAGATTTATAATGTGACGGCGTTGTTGAGCATGGAAGAAATTAAGGCGACGACGGTTTTGCCGCTGTAGCGGGGGCGAAATTCGATAGCGCGAATTTCAGGGGGCTTTCCGCCCACTCGGCTTCGCCTCACCCCCGAGGATATTTGAGCCAATGCGAAAGCTGGTAACAAAAGCGGCTTTCATACTGGTGTAAATATTCCGGGGTAAGCCTGAAAGGCGAGGGGCAGGCCCCTAATCTGATTGCACCATTAATTTGGTCAGGCCGTGGAAATGATAGACGTCGCCATAAACCGGCGCTTCGGTAAGGCGCAGTTTGGGCAGTCGCTGGAATAAGATGGTTAGAGCTGCTTGCAATTCCAGCCGGGCCAAGGGAGCGCCGACGCAGAAATGCAGGCCCGCGCCGAAGCTGACATGCGGTTTGGACGGGCGGTTTGGCTGGAATTGATCGGGGTTTTCCCAAGTGGCGGGATCGCGGTTGGCGGCGGCCAGTAGCAGGGCCACTTGGTCGCCGCGATGGAAGATGTGGCCCATCACCTCGACATCCTCATAGGCCCAGCGGGTGAACATATGCAGGGCGGGGTCGAAGCGCAGGATTTCCTCGATGCAGGTGGTGGCATTGTCGGGCGTGACGATATGGCCGGTTTCCAGCAGAGTTTTGACGCCGTTGCCGATGGTGTGAACGGTGGCCTCGTGGCCAGCGTTCAGCAGCAGGATGCAGGTGGTGATCAGCTCATCGGTGGTGAGTTTCTCACCCGCTTCCTCGGCGGCGATCAGAGAGGTGATCAGATCATCGCGTGGGTCTTGGCGGCGGGCCTCGACATATTGCCGCATGAAGGCGACGAAAGCCTCGGTCGCCGCAATCGCACGGTCTTCGCGGGCGCGGCGTGCTATGGGATCGGCTGGAGCGGCCATATACATGCCGACCATCGCATTTGACCATTTCAGCAGGTCGCCCGACATGTCTTCCGGCACGCCAAGTAGGCGCGCGATGATGATGACGGGGAGTTTCTGGCCGAAATGTGCGAGCAGATCGAACGGGCCTGCGGGGAAGCCGTCGATCAGCTGGTGGGTGAGCGATTCAATCTCGGGCAGCAGGGCGGCGATGCGGCGTGAAGTGAAAGCCCGCAGCACTAGGCCGCGCAGGCGGGTGTGGCGGGGCGGTTCAAGTTCCAGCATCGAATGCGCCTCGACAGCGTAGAACGATTTCAGGTGGTCGGGGATTTTCGGTGCGAGTTCGGTAGGGGCTTCGCGCCCCATCCGACGATCGCGGAAGATCGCGTTTACGGCTGCGGCATTGCCGGTGCAGGCCATGTTGTATTCGGCCCAATTGAAGAACGGGCCTTGCGCGCGCGCCGTCTCGTAAAACGGGTAGGGGTTTTGCACGAAGGCCGGGTCCAGCGGCGATTGGTGCAGTGTTTTCATAGAGCTATGGGTTTTCATACAGCTATGGGTTTTCGTTGCAACGGAATGATGCCTTGTGCGACCAAAACGCCAAGGCCGACAATGGCTGCTCCGAAAGCTTGTTGCCAGTTCCACGGATCACCGAAGGCGAACAGGATCAGCATCACGTAGAATGGGGCCGCGTTGATGTGCAGTGCTGCCAAGCCGATGCCAAGTTTGCCGACTGAGATGATCCACAGCACTTGGCTGACCGCCAAGGAGCCGACAGCGAACACCACCAGCGCGCCCCATTCGCGTGGGCCTAATTGGCCGAAATTGGGGACTGCAAGCACCATCATCATGCCCGATTCGCCGGGGCCTATTTGACCGAAATCTGGCATTGGGAGAAATCTTACTGCATGCACTAGCGCGATAATAATCGTGCCAATCGCGGCTCCCGTTAAAGTGACCGCTGTTCTGCCCAAGGGGGTGAGCACCGGGAAAGCAGTGACGGTCAGGCGTGAGCCGAAGGTGAAAAACAGCACCGAGCCGAAGCAGATCAGCGCGCCGAGGCCGAGTGACAGGCCATCCACACCGCCGCCCAAGGCGATGATGCCGCCGACCACTGCGAGTGCGAGGCCCGCGACGATCGCGAGTGTCAGGCGGCGACCGTCCAGCACCACCTCAATCGCGATGGCGACGACGGGCATGGTGGCCGAGATTACCGCTACGGTGACTGCATCGGTCAGGCTTTGGCCCAAGATCACGCAGAGCCCGCCGATGCCGATCATGCCGCCGACGGCGATGCCCTTCAGCCATTGCGCGCCGCGCAGCACGCCAAAACCCTCAACCGCAACCCAAAGCGGCAGCAATGCGGCGGCGGCCATGCCGAACCGCGCCGCAGACAGCGACAGTGGCGGCAGCAGCGGCAACAGGATGGCGTTGGCGGGCAGACCTGCCGCCCAAACCACCATCGAAATCATGCAAACCAAATTGGCCGCGAGCAAGCCTTTGGGCGCGCTCATGTAAGTGCCGCGACGATTGCGCCGAAATCAGCGGCTTTCAAGCTGGCACCGCCGACGAGTGCTCCGTCCACGTCCGGCACGGCGAAGATTTCGGCGGCGTTGGATGGTTTGACCGAGCCACCGTAAAGCAGCCGGGTATTGGCAGCCTCCCTACCAATATGGGCGGTGAGGCGGGCGCGCAGGAAGCTATGGACTTCGGCAATTTGATCTAAAGTCGGCGTGCGGCCTGTGCCGATGGCCCAGACTGGCTCGTAGGCCAGCACGAGGGTGGCGGCGGGCGCGGTTTTGGGGACGGAGCCGTCAAGCTGCGCACCGATCACTGCGAGGGTTTGACCCGCGTCGCGCTGCGCTTCGGTTTCGCCGACACAGATGATGGCAATTAGGCCGGCGGCTATGGCAGTTTCGGCTTTGGCGAGCACCAGCGCGTCGGTTTCGCCATGATCGGCGCGGCGTTCTGAGTGGCCTAGGATCACGTAGGACGCGCCAATATCAGCCAGCATTGCCGCCGAGATATCGCCTGTATGCGCGCCAGAGGTTTTCGGGTGACAATCTTGGCCGCCGACTTTGAGGGCCGAACCTTGCGCGAGGGCGGCCATTTGGGCCAGCAATGTGGTCGGCGGGCACAGCAGCATGTCGCACGCAGGGGTGGGATGGGCGGCAAGCAGGGCCGCAACTTCGGCCAAAGCGGCTCGGTTGCCGTTCATCTTCCAGTTGCCAGCGGCCAACTTTCTCATCGCATCCCCCTTGGTGAAACCCGCAGTTTCCCCAATGGCAAACGGCGTGCGCTAGGGGTAGCGAACTGGCGCGGCAAGGGGAAGGGGCAGGGCGCGGATCTGTGCGGAATTTCCGTGGCGATTGGGCAGCGAACCCGCCGCGCGTAAGCGCTTAAAAGGCTTGCGGCGTAAGCCGCGCGATTAGATCAGCCGGATGGGAGCGAGTGGGAACTGGGAGCGTGATCCGATAGGGCGCGGAGATTTCCGGGGGAGGGAGGTTCCGATAGCACAAAAAGATCAAGTGCCCAAGATAACTAAGATCAAGAATGGCGGATCACGACAGGTGCAAGCAATCGCAATTCGGCAAGTTTGACGCCCTAGCAGATCAGGCGTCTATGAATTTGATGCTTTCGCCGCAACCGCAGGCTTCCGCCACGTTGGGGTTATTAAACTTGAAGCCTGCGTGCAGCAGGTCCATTTCGTAATCAATTTCGGTGCCGAACAAGAACATCTGCGCCATCGGGGCGATCAGCACGCGTGCGCCGTCTTGCTCTACCACTTCGTCCATCGGATTGGCCTCAGCCACGTAATCCATGGTGTATTCCATTCCCGCGCAGCCGCCTTTTTTGATGCCAATGCGCAAACCCTGCGAGTTTTGCTTTTCCATCAGCCGCGCAATTTGCTTAGCCGCAACGGGTGTCAGGGTGAGGGCGGCTTTGCCGGGGATGCCGAACATGGGGAGTTCCTTTACGCTATAGCGTCAAGATAGGCTTGCTGAGACGGCAGGACAAGATGTTCTTCTGGCCTAACTGGTGGCAAGCTAAGCGATTTAGTTGGTCACATAAAGCCGAGTTCTAGGCGCGCTTCATCCGACATCATTTCCATGCCCCACGGCGGATCAAAGGTCATGCCGACCTTAACCTCTTTGACACCAGCGACAGGCTCCACCGCGTCTTGCACCCAACCGGGCATTTCACCCGCTACCGGACAGCCGGGAGCGGTCAATGTCATCAAAATCTCAACCGAGTTTTCGGGCGAGATATCAATGGTATAGACCAAGCCCAGATCATAGATATTCACTGGAATTTCAGGGTCATAGACGGTGCGACAGGCTTCGACGATCTGGTCATACAAAGCGTGTTCAGTGGAGGAAGGGCGGATCAGGGGCGCACCCTCAATCTGGTCTGGTGGCTGATTCATGGCATGCTCACGCGGTTAGTTGAGTATTTATATAGGGAATCGTGGCCGTAAGGTCCAGTGGAAGCGTGGGGTTTTGACGGAACTATCCCAGACCCTCAGTTTTGCCACCTGCTGCTAAAACAGACGTCGCGCCAGCCCTGCGCGCCGGATTGCCCAAGTCAGCAACAGCGCGCCGAGCACGGCAGCGATGTAGATCGGCGGGCGGGGCAGGTCGGTGTAGCGAAACAGCGCAGCACAGATCGCGACATGGATGAAGTAAACCCCCGAGGCGTAGTCACCTAAGCTGCGGTCTTTCACCATGCTGCGGCCTTTCAGCGCCAACAGCATCAGCGAAGGCGCAGCCAATCCAAGGGCGGCCAAGTTGTCGCGCGCCACACCATTCGGGGCAAAGTTCTCTAAAAATAGCGTCTCAAACAGCACCAAAGCCAATCCCAAAGCCGATGCCGCTTGCAACCAGCTGGTGTTCAGATGATCAGCAACGGCTTCGCGCCGGACCAGGAAACCGGCCAGCATGAACGGCAAACACAATAGCAAGGGGTTGCGGGCGGGCAGCAGCGGGTCAGAGAAAATCGCGCTGTTGGGTGTGATAATGTCCCAAGCCATACCGTAAGTGATGGCAATACCCCCGATAAAGGTAAGCAGCATCAGCGCAGTAAGCGCCCGGCTTGACCAGTTGGCAATAGCTACGATCAGCGCCGCCGCCATCGCCATGCCCACCAGATACCAAAGGTGCCAGTAGCCAAACAGCAATGCCCGCACATTTTGCCAAGGCGTCCGGGTTAGCAAATTGGTCCAATACAGCGGCGCATAGAGCAGCATCCACAGCACGTAAAGTTGGGCCGCGCGCCAAACATAAGCCCAGCCACTGCCTTTCAGCACCGCTGCTTGCAGGAAATAGCCGTTGAAAAGCAAAAACACCGGCACAGCCACGCGAAATAAGCCGTCGCCGGTGAGTAGAACGGCGGTGTGGCCAAATGGCCTGAATGGGTTGGCGTGAATGCCGACGACCATAAAGGCCAAGATCAGCTTCAAGACATCAATGCCGCGGTTGCGGTCTGCGCTGGACACAAGCTTGCGTTGTTATGCTTAGAACGGGATTTCATCATCCATGTCTGAGCGACCACCGCCAGTCGAACCAGAACCGCCCGTCGAACTGCCGCCGCCATAGCCGCCGCCGCCAGAACCACCACGGCTGTAACCGCCGCCTGAGCCGCCCGAAGATCCGCCGCCGCCTTGATCTTCGTAACCACCACGATCGTCAGGGGCGTTACCGCCTCCTGAGCCGCCATCGCGACCGCCCAGCAGAGTGAGGTTGCCGTTAAATTGGCGCAGCACCACTTCGGTCGTATAGCGATCGGCCCCGGATTGGTCTTGCCATTTGCGGGTTTCCAACTGGCCCTCTATATAAACCGTGGAGCCTTTTTTGAGATATTGCTCAGCGATTTTGCCCAAGGCTTCGTTGAAAATTGCGACTGAATGCCATTCGGTGCGCTCTTTACGCTCTCCGCTTTGCTTGTCGCGCCAGTTTTCCGAAGTGGCGATGCGAAGATTGACGACTTTGCCGCCGTTTGGGAAATTGCGCACTTCCGGGTCACGCCCCAGATTTCCGACGATGATCACCTTGTTGACCGAGCCTGCCATCAGATTCTCCATGATTCCATTTTCGCCTGACAGCATTGCCGCCAAGTGGTTAATAATTTCTATAGACTGCCCGTTCTGGCCCCGCAACCGGGCAGCATGTGGGCCTGCGGCAGACCTTCGCCTATCGGAGCAGGTCGGGTTCCATCACGAGGCTGGCACCGGACGTAAAACTTGGCTATAGTGTCGCGAGTTTTGATTGGGTTTAGACAGGGTTATTATGCGATTTTCGCCTTTGGTTTTGACGGTCTTGATTTCGACAGCCTTGGCATTGGCGGCGCCTGTGATGGTGCAGGCTGAGGCTTTGAGGCTGGGCGGGGTTAAGAAGAACCGGGCTTCGATGATGAAATCGCAGATGGCGCTGTTGGATGGGCGGTTGGCGGTGGAGTATGAAGGTTCGGACCGGTTGAAGCCGAACTTCAAGAAGGGCGAGGCGGCGGCTGGGATGGATGCTCCGGTGAAGCGGTTCAGCGGCAAGTATAAGGGCGCGTATCTTGAGGTCGCGAAGGCGGCGGCTAAGAAGCATGGCGTGCCGGAGGATGTTTTCTTGCGGCTGGTGCAGCAGGAGAGCGGTTGGAACTCGGGTGCTGTGTCGGTCAAGGGGGCGACTGGGCTGGCTCAGTTGATGCCGGGGACGGCGGATCGGTTGGGGGTGGATATCAACGATCCGGGTGAGAACCTTGAGGGTGGGGCGCGGTATTTGCGGATGATGTATGATCGGTTTGGCACGTGGAAGCTGGCTTTGGCTGCTTATAATGCCGGGCCGATGGCGGTTGAAAAGCATGGCGGGGTGCCGCCTTATAATGAGACGCAAAATTACGTTTTGGCGATTTTAGGCTGAGGGTTTTCGGCGTGTCCACGTGTGGGCGTCTGCTTTAATATTTTTGAAACAACGGGTTAGCTGGGGCGTTTACCGCTCGTTAAGGTTTGCGCGCTTGAAGGCTGTCGTCAGAGCCTCCGGCGGGATTATTTTTGCCAAGATAAAGCTGCGGGGCGATTTCGTCGTCGAGACCACGCGCTTGGTTTACTTCCCGCATTTGGGTCGCTAAGCCCGCGTTTTTGCACGCGTGGGGGCTGCTATGACGCTGTTTTGTGGGATCGACTTTGGCACCTCGAACTCGACGGTTTCCCTAGCGGATAAGGACCGGGCTTGGCTGATCCCTTTGGAAGATCAGGCGGTGACTTTGCCTTCGGCGGTGTTCTGGGAGCAAGACGGCGGCGCGCCGGAGTTTGGTCGGGCGGGAATCGCGGCTTACCTTCGCGGCGATGAGGGTCGGCTTATGCGGGGGCTGAAAAGCACGCTGGGGTCTGGGATGATTGATGAGCGCACGGCGGTAGGCTCGCGGGCGGTGTCGTTTCGTGAGGTTCTCACACGTTTCATGCGGCATATGGTGGCGGTTTTGCGGGAGCACGCGCCGGGGGCTGATCGGGTGGTGCTGGGGCGGCCGGTGCATTTTGTCGATGGCGACGCGGCGGGGGATTTGAAGGCGCAGACGGCGCTGGAGGAAATCGCGAAGGGTTTGGGCTTTAGCGAGGTGTCGTTTCAGTATGAGCCGATTGCGGCGGCGTTGCAGTATGAGCAGGGCATTGCGCGCGAAGAACTGGTGCTGATCGTCGATATTGGCGGCGGTACGTCTGACTTTTCGATTGTGCGGGTGTCGCCGGAACGGGCGCGAGCGGCGGATCGTGCGGCGGATATTCTGGCGAATGATGGGATCAGGGTTGGCGGCACGGATTTTGATCGGTTTTTGAGTTTGGCCGAGGTGATGCCTCACTTGGGGTATAAGGCCACCACCAAGGGCGGTCAGGGGTTGATGCCGAACCATTACTTCCTCGATTTGGCGACGTGGCACCGGATCAACATGCTTTATACGCAGCGGTGCCTCGCGGATTTGAAGGCGTTTCGGCGCGAGATTGATCGGCCTGAGTTGTTGGATCGGTTGATGAAGGTAATCTCGGAGCGGCAGGGTCATGCGGTGGCTATGGCGGTGGAGGCGGCGAAGATTGCGCTTTCGGATGAGGAAGTTGTGCGGTTGCAGATTTCGGCGCTGACCGGCGGGCCGAACCCGATGTTGAAGCGTGAGGGATTTGAAGCGGCGGTGTTGCCGCTGGTGGAGCGGATTTCTGAACGGCTGGGCGCGGTTTTGGCGCAGGCGGGCGTCGGTGTGGCGGATATTGGCACGGTGTTTATGACCGGGGGTTCCTCGGGTCTGCCGATTTTGCGGGCTTGCGTGCAGGCGGCGCTGCCGGGAGTTGCGATTGCCACCGGGGATATGCTTGGCTCGGTCGGCACGGGGCTGGCGCTGGATGCGCGGCGGAAGTTTTCCTGAAGGAGGCGCAATGTTCGCGGCGATTGAGGCGTTTTTACCGGAAGCGGTGGCGTGGCGGCGCGATTTTCATGCGCATCCTGAGTTGAGTTTTGCCGAGCATCGGACGGGCGCGCGGGTGGTGGAGTTGCTACGTAGTTTCGGTTGCGATGTGGTTGAGACGGGGTGGAGCGGCACCGGGGTTGTGGCTGTCATTGAGGGTAGGGGACCGGGTCGGCGGATTGGCCTTCGGGCGGATATGGACGCTTTGCCGATTTCTGAGGCGTCTGGGGTAGCATTTGCCAGCGAGGCTCCCGGAGTGATGCACGCTTGCGGGCATGACGGGCACACAGCGATGTTGCTGGCGGCGGCGAAATATCTGGCAGCGACGCGGGCGTTTGCGGGACAGGCGGTGCTGATTTTTCAACCCGGCGAGGAGGCGGGCGGTGGGGCGCGGGCGATGATTGCCGAGGGGTTTCTGACGCGCTATCCGCTGGATGAGGTTTACGCGCTGCACAATATGCCGGGGCTGGCGGTGGGGGCTTATGCGACAAGGCCGGGGCCGATTATGGCGGCGGCGGATATGTTTTCGATTGAGATCAGCGGGCGGGGTGGCCATGCGGCGCAGCCTCATCTGGCGTTGGACCCGGTGATGATTGCGGGGCATGTGTTGGTGGCGTTGCAGACGGTGGTGTCGCGCAATGTTGACCCGTTGAAGCCTGCGGTATTGTCGGTCTCAACCGTGGTGAGTGCGGGGTCGGGGGCTTGCGTGATCCCGGCGCGGGTGGTGCTGACTGGGACGGTGCGCTCGTTTGATTTGGCGGTGCAGGATCTGTTGGAGGATCGCTTGCGGGCGGTTGTTTTGGGGATTGCTGCGGCGCATGGCGGGGTGGCAACGGTCGATTACCTGCGCGATGCGCCTGCGACGGTGAATGACGCTGTCTGTGCGGGGTATGCGTTGGACGTGGCGTGGGGACTGTCGGGCGCGGTTGATGGTGATGTCGCGCCGATGATGGTATCGGAAGATTTCAGCGAGTTTCTGAACCTCGTGCCGGGGGCGTTTATGTTTGTTGGAAACGGCGAAGGGCCTTTGCTGCACCATCCGGCCTATGCGTTCAACGATGCGGGGCTACCCTTTGGCGCGGCTTGGCTTGCCGGGATGGTTGAGGCGCGCGGATAAGGCTTGCGGGACTCGGGCGTTTGCTCAAATCATGGCGTAAAGGAGAACTGCCATGCCCGTGAAGAACCGATTTGCCGAGATGCTGCCCGAGATCGCCGGATGGCGGCAGGATTTCCACCAGAACCCCGAGTTGTTATTTGAGGTGCATCGCACGGCGGCGCGGGTGGCGGAATTGTGCCGCGAATTTGGCTGCGATGAGGTGACCGAGGGGATTGGGCGCACCGGGGTTGTGGTTGTTATTAAGGGGAAAACCGATACTGCGGGGCGGGTGATCGGGCTTCGCGCGGATATGGATGCGTTGCCGATTATTGAGCAGACTGGGGTCAGCTACGCCTCAAAAGTGCCGGGGAAAATGCATGCTTGCGGGCATGATGGGCATACCTCGATGCTATTAGGGGCGGCGAAGTATCTGGCGGAAACGCGCAATTTTGACGGAACGGCGGTGTTGATTTTCCAGCCTGCGGAAGAAGGCGGCGGCGGTGGGCGCGAGATGTGCGCTGATGGCATGATGGATCGTTGGGGGATTCAGGAAGTCTACGGGATGCACAATATGCCGGGGATTCCGGTGGGGCATTTCGCCATTCGTCCGGGTGCGATCATGGCGGCTGCGGATCAGTTTGAGATTGTGGTGACGGGCAAGGGCGGGCATGCCGCCAAGCCTCATCAGTGCATTGATACCACGGTGGTGGCGGCGCATATTATCGTGGCCTTGCAGACGATTGCGTCGAGGGGGGTGGACCCGTTGAAGCAGGTGGTGGTGTCGGTTTGCACGGTGGCTACGGATTGTACGGCGCATAATGTGATCCCTCAGGTGGTGAAGATGAAGGGCACGGTGCGAACGATGGATTTCGGTGTGCAGGATTATGTCGAGGGGCGGGTGAAGGAGATTGCTTCGGGCGTGGCGCAGGCGTTGGGGGCGGTGGCTGAGGTTGCTTATGCGCGCGGGTATCCGGTGACGGTGAATGCGGTGGAGAATACCGGCTATGCGGCGGAGGTGGCGCGGGCGGTGTCGGGGCAGGTCGATGAGGATACGGCGCCTTTGATGGGGGCGGAGGATTTTAGCTTCATGCTGATGGAGCGGCCGGGGGCGTATATTTTCGTCGGCAACGGCGATACCGCGATGGTGCATCATCCGGCGTATAATTTCGACGATAACGCGATCCCGTTCGGGAGTAGCTGGTATGCGGGGATGGTTGAGGCGCGGATGCCGAGCGCCTAGACCGCCCCCCTCAGGCGGTTCCCACCCACCCACCTCACCGCCATCGGGGGGCAGTTGAAGCGCATGGGCGGGAATTGAGCCTTAAGTGGGCTGGCGAAACACTGCGGGTTGCGGTTGGACTTGCCAAACCTGCGGCAGGAATGTTTGGGACGCGAAAATGCAGGGAAAACTGACGTTGCAAGCGTTCTGGATTGATCGGGAGACTGGGGCGATCTGTTTTGACGGCGGGCGGCTGGGGGTGGGGGACGGTGAAGGCGCGGTTCGGGGTGTGATTGGGCAGCGGCGAGATATGGGGAACGGCTACGTTTGGCTTCATGTGGAGGGGCTGACGTTTGGAGGCGCTGCTGCGGTGCTGGCGCTGGCGTTTTTCGAGGGGCGGTTTTGCGAGGCGTCTTGGGCTGTGATGCTGTTCGGGGAGGCTGACGGATGGCCGACCGGGGAGGCAATGGTGCGGGAGGTGACGTTTGTGCGCGGCGTTTTGCGCGAGCAGGTCGGGTTGGCCGCAGGACGTGGGGCGGCGCGGTTTGCATGGGGTGAGGTTTGGAGCGGGATTGATGCGAAGGGCGGGTCGGCCTCGCATGGCCTGCGGTATGGGGTGCGCAAGCGGGGATGGTTGGGGCGGTTGTGGGAGATGCGCGCGGGGTAACGTTCGGAGGATGATACGGATAGGGCGCTCGTCGGCCGGGCGTGACTTTGAAAATGTCTGGACTGCTGCCTCATCCCACCGCTGACGGCGCGCCGAATGAAATACAGCTTTGCGCTGCTGGAGCCAGTGATGCGGCGGAGCCTCAAGCGCATGGTATGGATAGGACGGTCTTAGTGATTGGGCAAAATGTTCTGCACTGTGCCCTCGCATTGCCCTCTTGCCAGCCGAAGGACGTGCAGCTTTTGTGCTGTGGGAGCGAATGCGGCGGAGCCTCCAGCGGAAGTATTTTCGCCAATGTGAAACGCTTCTGGGATGCCCCCTAAGTCGTTGTCGAACCGTTGAGTGCTTGTTCTGTGCAGATGGCGGTGTCTACGATCTGAGGTGCTGCCTCAGCCTTGCGCCTTGCGAAACGAGGTCGGTGGCGTTGTCAGCGATATGAGGTGCTGCCTCAGCCGCCCGTATGGCTCATATGTCTTGTCATTTGGCCTTTTACCGCTTGCCTTGTGTAGTCGAAATCGTGGCCTTTGGGTTTGTGGCTGATGGCGCGGCGGATGGCTTGACGCAGGCTCGTGTCGTCGGGGCTGGCGCGGAGGGGGGCGCGCAGGTCGGCCATGTCTTCTTGGCCGAGGCACATGTAGAGTTCTCCGGTGCAGGTGAGGCGGACGCGGTTGCAGCTTTCGCAGAAATTATGGGTGAGCGGGGTAATGAAGCCTACGCGTTGGCCGGATTCCATCAGGCGGACATAGCGGGCCGGGCCGCCGGTTTGGTCGGGGAGGTCTTCTAGGGTGTAGCGGGTGGCGAGTTTGGCGCGCAGGTCACGCAGGGGCCAGTATTGGTCGATGCGTTGCGCCTCGCCCATGTCGCCCATTGGCATGACTTCGATGAAGGTCAGATCGTGATTTTCTGATGCACACCAATCGGTTAGACGGAAAAGTTCATCCTCGTTGAAGCCTTTCAGCGCGACTGTGTTGATCTTGACTTTCAGGCCAGCTTCTTTGGCGGCCTCAATGCCATCCAGCACTTGCGATAGGCGACCCCAGCGGGTGATTTCGGCAAATTTCTTTTCATCCAGCGTGTCGAGTGAGACATTGATGCGTTTGACACCGCAGGCGGCGAGTTCGTTTGCGTATTTGCGCAACTGGCTGCCGTTGGTGGTGAGGGTGAGCTCTTTGAGCGCGCCGGATTGCAGGTGGCGCGACATTGCCTCAAAGAGCGTGATGATGCCTTTGCGCACCAGCGGTTCACCACCCGTTATGCGGAGTTTCTCGACACCTAAGGCGATGAAATTGCTGCACAAGCGGTCAAGTTCTTCCAGCGTCAGCAGCTCGGCCTTCGGCAGGAAGGTCATGTGTTCGGTCATACAATAGGCGCAGCGGAAATCGCAGCGGTCGGTGACCGAGACGCGCAGATACGAAATTGCGCGGGCGAACGGGTCGATGAGGGGCATCTCTGACATGGGGTTAAAGTAAGCGCCGGCGTGGGGCGGGACAAGGTGCAATGCAACGGTTGCGAGCAGGGGCGCGGCACGGTATTGTGAGCGCATGATGCGCATGAACATGATCCTGATGAGTGTTGCGCTGGGGCTTGCGGGCTGCAGCACGATGAAACAAAACGACGCGCCAGAAGCGGCTGCATCGGTGGCGCCTCCGGGGCGTCCGGTGATCGGCGCTGGTAAGTCGGCGGCGGCGCTGGACAAGACCACTGCGGCAGAGCGTGCGGCGGCGGCGGCGGCGAAACCTACGGGCGGTGAACGCGCTTTGGGGGCTGCGGTTGTCGCTTTGGGTAGCCCTGCCGAGCAGGGGCTGTGGGTGAAATCGCCGCTGGTGGTTGCCAAGGGCAAGGGGCGCGTGGTGACGGAAAGCGGCGCTTCGGTGGCGGTGGATTTGCTGCCGGGAAGTGGGGCTGCATCGTTGTCGCTGGCGGCGTTCCGGGCGCTGGGGCTGGGGCTGACGGATTTGCCGGAAGTGACGATTTTCGCGCAGTAAGGCGTCGGGGGCATTCTGCCCCTCGGCCTTTGGCCTCACCCCTGAGGATATTTTTGCAGAGAGGATGACCTAAGTGGGTCACGTTAAGGCGAAGCGGATCGGCCGAGGGGTTGCCGTGGCGTCGGTTTAACGAGACGTTGGGTTAGCCCAGACGTCGGGTTAACCAAGATATTGGGTTAACCAAGATGTCGGGTCAACCAAGATATTGAGCGGCTTCTTTGCGGGCGAAGGTTTTCATCCGCTCGCCGTGTTCATTCAGAAAATCGGCGGTGCGGGCGGGGTCGTGTTTGGAGAGATCGCGCAGCCACCAGGCGACGGCTTTTTGGATGAACCAATCCTTGTCGTCGATATAGACCGACGCCCAGCCGAGCACGCGGTCGCGGATATCCAGCTCAAACGGTTTCGGGAAATTCTGCTTGGTAAAGGGCAGGGTCGCGACCAAGGCGGCGCGGCGGGTCCACATATTCTCGGAAGTGATCCACGTTTCAACCGTTTCAATGCGCGTGGGGTCGGCAGTGATGCGCTTTTGGGCGGCGACGCTGGCGGTGTCGGCGATGGCCCAAGCGTCAAATTGCGGCACCCATTGGCAGATCAGATCCCACGCGGCATCGTCGGGTTTGATGCGGGCTTGGGTCAGCAGTTTGGAGGCGGCGATGCGAGCGTCGTGGATATTGCTGTCCCAAAGGTCAGCGGCAAGTTGGATGCGGTCGTCGAGGGTAAGTTCGGCGCGCCAGGCGTCGGTGAGTTCCTCGATTTGTGGAACTTTCAGGCCGAGATAGGGGCGTTCGGTCTTGTGATAGGCCAGCGCCTCAATGGCTTTTTGCGGGTCGGTGAGGGCGTTGAGTTGCGACAGGGCTGTGGCGATCATTCGACGGTTACCGATTTGGCTAGGTTGCGGGGTTGGTCAACGTCGGTGCCTTTGGCGATGGCGGTGTGGTAGGCCAGAAGCTGCGCCGGGATGGCATAGAGGATCGGGGCGAAGGTATCGGAAACCTCGGGCATCGTGATGGTTTTCCAGCAGTCCATGCCAGCCTCTTTGACGCCTTGCGCGTCGGAGATCAACAGGACTTTGCCGTGGCGGGCCATGACTTCCTGCATGTTCGAGACGGTTTTCTCGAACAGCTGGTCACGCGGGGCTAGAACGATCACCGGGACTTGCGGGGAAATCAGCGCGATGGGGCCGTGTTTCAGTTCACCTGATGCATAACCTTCGGCGTGGATGTAGCTGATTTCTTTCAGTTTTAGCGCACCTTCGAGGGCGAGAGGGAACATCGCACCTCGGCCCAAGAAAAGGACGTCTTGCGCCTCGGCGAGTTCCTCGGCGATGGCGGCGATGGCGGTGCTTAGGGCGAGCGCGTGGTTCATCAGACCGGGCAGAGCGGCGAGGTCGTTCAGGTGTTTAGTGAGGGTTTCGGGGGTAAGGCGGCCACGGTCTTGCGCGGCTTTCAGCGCCAGCAGGGCGAGGGTGGTGAGCTGGCAGGTGAAGGCTTTGGTCGAGGCCACGCCGACTTCGATGCCTGCCATGATTGGCAGCGCCAGATCGGATTCTCGGGCGATGGAGGAGGTCGGCACGTTGACCACGCCGATGATCTTTGCGACCTTTTCCTGGGTGTAGCGCAGGGCTGCGAGGGTGTCAGCGGTTTCACCGGATTGGCTGACAAACATCGCCCATGAGGTTGGCGAAAGCGGCGGTTCGCGGTAGCGGAATTCCGACGCGATATCGACGTCGCAGGGTAGGCCCGCGATTTGCTCGAACCAGTATTTTGCGATCTGGCAGGCGTAGGCTCCGGTGCCGCAAGCGACCATGGTGAGGCGATCAACTCCGGTGAAATCGACCTCGGCGGGGAGTTGTAGGGTGCCGTTTTGGACGTAGCGGCGCAGGGCATCGGCGATCACGACGGGTTGTTCGGCGATTTCTTTCGCCATGAAATGCTTGTAGCCGACCTTCTCGATCCGGGTCGCATCGACTTGAATCCGGGTCTCGGCGCGGTTGGCGAGGCGGTCTCGTTCGTCATAGATTACAGCACCTTGGCGGGTGATGATCGCGTAGTCACCTTCCTCTAGATAGGTGATACGGTCGGTCATTGGCGCGAGGGCGATAGCGTCGGACCCCACGAACATCTCGCCATCGCCGTGACCGATGGCGAGGGGGGAGCCTTTGCGGGCGGCGATCAGCAGGTCATCTTCGCCGTCAAACAGAAAGCACAAAGCGAAGGCACCGTGCAAGCGTCTCAGGGTTTGACGGGCGGCCTCGGTGGGGGTGGCGCCGCGCGTGATGTACAGATGTGCGAGTTGGGCGACGGTCTCGGTATCGGTCTGGGATTCCGGGGTCAGGCCAGCTTCAGCCAGTTCGGCGCGGAGTTCACGAAAGTTTTCGATGATGCCGTTGTGGACGACGGCGACGGGGCCGGAGCGGTGCGGGTGGGCGTTGGTGGTGGTGGCGGCACCATGCGTGGCCCAGCGGGTGTGGCCGATGCCAGCTTTGCCTGCGAGCGGGTCGTGGACGAGCAGGTCTGACAGGTTGACCAGCTTACCGACCGCGCGGCGGCGATCAAGAGTGCCTTTGTTGACGGTGGCGATGCCCGCGCTGTCATAGCCGCGATATTCGAGGCGTTTGAGACATTCGACCAGCAGTGGGGCTACTTCGTTGTTTCCGAGAACGCCAACGATTCCACACATTTATGAGCTTCCTTTCGCGGCTTTGATGGATTTGAGGCGGGCCATTAGCTTAGTGGCGAGGCCGGGTTTGTTGACCTGTTCGGCGCGGCCCAAGGCGAGGGCTTCGTCGGGGACGTTTTCGGTGATCACCGAGCCTGAGGCGGTGAGGGCGTCGTTGCCGACGATGACGGGGGCGACCAGCATGGTGGAGGAGCCGATGAAGGCGCGTTTGCCGATTTTGGTGCGGTGTTTCATCACGCCGTCGTAGTTGCAGGTGACAGTGCCTGCGCCGATGTTGGTAAATTCGCCGATGTCAGCGTCGCCGATATAGGTGAGGTGGCCGACTTTCACGCCTTCATCAAGGATGGCGTTTTTGATCTCGACGAAGTTGCCGACGTGGACATCTTCGGCGAGCTCGGCTCCGGGTCTTAAGCGGGCGAAGGGGCCGACGGTGGCACCCCGGCTGACGTGACAGCCTTCGAGGTGGCAAAAGCCTTTGATCTCGGCACCGGATTCGATGGTGACGGCGGTGCCGAAAATTACGTTCGGGCCGATGATCGCGTCGCGGCCAATGTGGGTGTCGAGCGCGAAGAACACGGTTTCGGGTGCGGTGAGGGTGACGCCATTTTCCAAGGCATCGCTGCGGGCGCGCGACTGAAAGGCAGCTTCCGCCTCGGCCAGTTGTTGCCGCGTGTTGACGCCTAAGGTTTCAGACTCGTCGCAGGTGACGACGCCTGCAGACAGACCTTGAGCGCGCGCTAGGGCTGGCAGATCGGTCAGGTAGTATTCCTGGGCTTCGTTGTCGTTCTCGACTTTTGAAATCAGCTCGAATATCAGTTTGGCAGAGGCGCAAAGAACTCCAGAATTACAAAGGGTTATGAGGCGTTCTTCATCCGTTGAATCTTTGTATTCGACAATGCGTTCCAGATCGTCGCCGCTTACGACCAAGCGACCATAGCGTCCGGGATCTTTCGCTTCGAAACCCAGCACCACGACCGAATGATGCGCCCGGGCATCTCGCATCGCTTGCAGTGTTTCGGGGCGAATGAACGGCGTGTCGCCATATAGCACGATGACGTCGCCCGCAAAATCGGCCAGCAAAGGCGCTGCCATATCGACGGCATGGGCGGTGCCGAGTTGCGGTTCTTGCAGCACACATTCAACTGACGGATCAAAGGCTTCGGCAGATTTGGCGACTTGTGCGGCTTCGTGGCCAGTGACGACGACGATGCGAGACGGTTCTAGCGCGCGGGCGGCTGTCAAGGCGTGGTGCAGAAGCGGCGCAGCGCCGACGTGGTGCAGCACCTTGGGCGTGTCGGAGTTCATCCGGCTTCCCATGCCTGCCGCGAGAATGATGAATGAAACTGCCATGTCGCCTCTTTCTTTTCGTTGTTGCCCGTTTTACCCCGGAACCGTGGGGCCGCAAGGGGTGGTTCTTCACGCAAGGTTACATAATGAAAACGGTTGTCTTTGATCTGGATGGCACGCTGGCGGATACCAGTGCCGATTTGCTGGCTGCAGCGAATGCCTGCTTTGAGCAATTGGGGCATGGCGTGGTGCTGGATAGCCGCGATGTATTGACGGCTTTCCATGGTGGGCGGGCGATGTTGCGGGTGGGGTTTGATCGGTTGGGCGTGGGGTACGGCGAGGATGACATTTCGCGCGAGTATCCTCGGCTGTTGCGGGCTTACGCCGATGCGATTGCGGTGCATACGCGGATGTATCCCGGTGCAGTCGCTGCGGTAGAGGCTTTGCGCATGGATGGGTATCGCACGGCGATCTGCACCAATAAGCCGGAGGCTTTGGCGTTGGAGTTGGTGCGGCGGTTGGGGGTTTCGCATTTGTTTGGCGCACTCGTTGGTGCGGATACTTTGACGGTGCGCAAGCCCGATCCCGCACCTTATGTCGAGGTGGTGCGGCGGGTTGGCGGTGCTGTCGGGCAATCCATGTTGATTGGCGATACCGAAACGGATCGGTTGACCGGGCGGGCTGTCGGAGTGCCGGTAGCTTTGGTGACGTTTGGGCCGGAGGGCGCGGGCGTGGCGCGGCTTTCTCCCGAGGCATTGCTTGATCGTTATGAGGATTTGCCCGGGCTGGCCGCTCGGTTTCTTGGCTGATATGTGCTGGAGAACCTGCATAGCGGGTACTTGCGAAAAAAAATGCGATTGGTTATCTTGATATATTGAAAATTTGTTCTAGGGGGAATTTTATGAACGGCAACATATTTTTGCGGACGAGTATGGTTTTTCTGAGTATTGGCGTGGTGCTTGGCATGAAAATGGGCATTTCGCAGGATTTTAGCCAGACGCCGACCCATGCGCATCTTAACCTGATTGGCGGCGTATGGATGTTCTTGGCGGGGTTGTTTTACAATGCCAACCCGCAGATCTCATCGCGGCTGAGCGGCGCGCATTATCTGTTGTCAGTGGTCGGGATCGTCGGGTTTATTGTTGGGCTTTATTCAGAGATGTCCGGCCAGACCTGGGGCGAGGTGCCGTTGATGCTCGGCTCTACGCTCACGGCGGTTTCGCTGGTATTGTTCGCGGTGATCGTGTTTATCGGCACGCGAAGGGCTTAACGGCTTCATTCAAGCGGACGGCTTTGGTTGGTTGGCAAATGCTCCGTTCGGCATTTGTCGGCTGTTTGACAGTGTATCGACCGGGCTTTAGGTTGCGCGGATGAAATGCCGCCGTCCTGCCATGCGATAGTGTAATCACGTGTTTACTGACGCGGGGCGCGCGGTATGGCGCTGATCGCGCTGCTTTGCGTGCATTGCGCTGTTGAGGAGACTATGCCGTGATCGAGGAAGTTTTTCGTGGCAGCTTTACCCAGCAAGAGCCGATCCCCGAGGCTGGGATTGAAGCCGCGATAGCCGTGCTGCGGCATGGGCGGCTGCACCGTTATAATACTGCACCGGGCGAGGTCGCTGAGGCGGCATTGCTGGAAGAGGAGTTTGCCGCGCTGATGGGGGCGAAGTTTTGCCTTGCGGTGGCGTCGGGTGGCTATGCTTTGGGCTGCGCTTTGCGGGCGGTGGGGGTTGTGGCGGGCGATGCGGTGCTGACCAACGCTTTTACGCTGGCGCCTGTGCCTGGGGCGATTGCCAGCGTCGGCGCGCGTCCGGTGTTTGTTGAGGTGACAGAACAGTTGGTTTTGGACTTTGGTGATCTGGAAGCGAAGGCGATTTCTTCGGGCGCTAAGGTGCTGATGTTAAGCCATATGCGCGGGCATTTGTGCGATATGGAGGCGTTGGTGGCGCTGTGTGATCGCCTCGGCGTGATGATCATCGAGGATTGTGCGCATACGATGGGGGCGGCTTGGAAGGGCGTGGCCTCGGGGCGGTCGGGGCTGATCGGGTGTTATTCGATGCAGACCTATAAGCATATCAATTCGGGCGAGGGCGGGTTTTTGATCTCGGACGACGCGGAGGTGATGGCCCGCGCGGTGCTGCTGTCGGGGTCATACATGCTTTATGGGCGGCATCGGGCGGCACCTGATGCGGCGGCGTTTGAGGCGGTTCGGATGCAGGTGCCGAACGTGTCGGGCCGGATGGATAATCTGCGGGCGGCGATTTTGCGGCCGCAGCTGGGGTTGTTGGCGGACCGCGTGGCGCGGTGGGGCGAGCGGTATCGGGCGTTAGAGGCGGGCTTGCGTGGGGTGCCGGGGTTGCGGTTGGTGGAGCGTCCTGTCGAGGAGACTTATGTCGGGTCGTCGTTCCAGTTTCTGCTGCCGGGATGGTCGTCGGCGCGGGTGGGGGCTTTGCTGGGCCGGGTGTTGGCGCGTGGGGTGGAGTTGAAATGGTTTGGGGCGGCTGATCCGGTGGCGTTTACCTCCCGCTATCAGCATTGGGGCTATGCTGAGCCGCAATCATTGCCGCAGACCGATCGGATTCTGGCGGGGCTGGTGGATATGCGGGTGCCTTTGACGTTCTCGGTGGAAGATTGTGCGCAGATCGCGCGGATCATTCGAGCGGAGGCTTTGGTCGTGGGGCAGGGGCCCGAGCCTGAGGCCGTGGTGTTGCCGGTTATTCAGTGAGGCGTGCTGGTCTCGCCTAGCCGGGAAATCTCGCACCCCGGAGCACCGTGGGATATTATAAAGAGATTGAAACGTTCAAGATAGATCCTAGGGTTTTACGGCTGCGGGATTATACAGCGGCACCGTGGAGATCGACATTTTCGCCGAACCGTCGCTGAGTTCGGTGGCGTGGGTGAGGTAGACCAGCACCTGATTTTTCTGATCGAAAATGCGGGTGACGTTGAGGGATTTAAACACCAGCGAACGGCCTTCACTGAACACGTTCTCGCCAGACTCGGAGCTGTCTATGTCGCCGATGGTAATAGGGCCGGTTTGGCGGCAGGCGATCGAGGCGTTTGAGGGGTCTTCGAACCAGTTTCCCTTTGAGAGCCTGTCCCACATGGAGCGATCAAAGTAACTGATGTGGCAGGTGACGCCCTTTACCTTTGGATCGGGAATTGCCTCAACGATGATGTCATTGCCCACCCAATCGACGCCGACGCGACCGATTTCCTCGGACTGAGCGATGAAGGGCGTCAAGGCGAAGGCCAGGATGGCGATCAGGCGAGCTGTGAGGTGCATGGTGAGACTTTCTTGCAATTTCTGCCTGTTAGAGCGTGTTGCGTTATTCGAATTCACTCTGCCCCCGTACGCGTTTGCAAGTGCAATCGCTGCCTCAGGGGCAGAGTGACTGCGAGAATCCATTCGAACGCAACACGCTTTAGATGGGCGTTATGCTGCATCTGCACAAGATGCCGAGAGAATCAGTAATTCCTTAGTAAAATACTCATTAATTAACCCGCCAAATCCAACGACTTAGCGGGGTGTAGCGGCATCTTTTCACGCTGGCTTTGGTTGACCCTGCTAAGGGGGCGGAGTAAACGGTGGGCCAAGAGCGACGTGGGCCAAAGCGCTTGCGACGCGGTTTACCAGCTGAAGGAGCGCTTCGCGTGGACCATCTTCTTCGTGAGTATATGCCGATCCTCATCCTGCTTGCGATTGCTCTTGGGCTTGGCATCGTGCTGATCCTGGCTGCGGCGCTGATCGCGGTGCGCAATCCGGACCCCGAAAAAGTCTCGGCTTACGAGTGCGGCTTCAACGCCTTTGACGATGCGCGGATGAAGTTTGACGTGCGGTTTTATCTGGTCTCGATCCTTTTCATCATCTTCGATCTGGAGGTCGCCTTTCTGTTCCCATGGGCTGTGGCGTTTGGGCAGATTTCGATGGTCGGGTTCTGGTCTATGATGGTGTTTCTCGGCGTGCTGACCGTGGGCTTTGCCTATGAGTGGAAAAAAGGAGCACTGGAATGGGCGTAGTAGATCCCGGAGTTCAAAGGGGCGCGAATAATTCGGTGCCGGACGGCGACACTGCAACCCAAGCTTTGAACCGCGAGTTGCAGGATAAGGGTTTCTTGCTGACCACGACGGAAGACGTCATCAACTGGGCGCGCAATGGCTCGCTGCACTGGATGACCTTCGGTCTGGCCTGCTGCGCGATTGAGATGATGCACACGTCAATGCCGCGTTATGATCTGGAGCGGTTTGGCACGGCACCGCGGGCTAGCCCACGTCAGTCGGATTTGATGATCGTGGCGGGCACGCTGACCAACAAGATGGCTCCGGCTTTGCGCAAAGTTTATGACCAGATGCCAGAGCCGCGTTATGTGATCTCGATGGGATCATGTGCCAATGGCGGCGGCTATTACCACTATTCTTATTCGGTGGTGCGTGGCTGTGACCGGATCGTTCCGGTCGATATTTACGTGCCGGGGTGTCCTCCGACAGCTGAGGCTTTGCTATATGGCATTTTGCAGTTGCAGCGGAAAATCCGCCGCACTGGCACACTTGTGCGATAGGGGGGCGATATGGCTGATTTGGTTGAACTCGCCGCCTATCTGACACGGACGCGCCCGGATGCGGTGCTCGGGACGGAACTGGCGTTTGGCGAAATGAATGTGACCGTTGGTTTGGATCAACTGGTGTCGTTCATCGAGTTTCTGACGGTTGATCCGCTGTGCAAGTTTTCTTCGCTGGTCGATATAACGGCGGTCGATCACCCCGAGCGGGTGGAACGGTTCGACATGATTTACCATTTTCTGTCGATGTATACCAACAGCCGCATCCGGCTGAAGGTGGCGATTGGCGAAGAAGATATGGTGCCGTCGATCCACCTCGTGCATCCGTCGGCGAATTGGTTTGAGCGCGAAGTGTTCGACATGTTCGGGATTTTGTTCTCGGGCCACCCGGATCTGCGGCGGATTTTGACGGATTACGGCTTTCGCGGCTATCCGTTGCGCAAGGACTTCCCGACCACTGGCTATACCGAAGTGCGCTATGATGAAGCGCAAAAGCGGGTTGTGTATGAGCCGGTCAATCTGGTGCAGGAATACCGTCAGTTTGATTTCATGTCTCCGTGGGAGGGTGCAAAATACATCCTGCCGGGTGATGAGAAGAAGGCTTGAACTGGTGAGCAAGCAACCGACATTGCTGTTTTGCGTGGGGGCGACGAAAGCGGGGACATCTTGGCTTTACGATCACTTGTTTGCGCATCCAGAATGTCATTTCCGCACCAGCTTGCCGGGGATTGCGCGGCTGTCGGCGCATCTGGGGCTGACGCCCATGCCGGCTGATCTGGATCGCCGGGTACATGAGGGCAAGGCGATGGCTTTGCCAGAGGCGCTGCGGGCGCGGGCTTTGCTTTGGTTGCGGCCACAATATGAATACGTTGCCGCGATGTTTCCGGCTTTGCCAGAGGCGTGGAGCAGGAACATGGAAAGAGGCGTCGCATGATGGATGGTATGACCTTGGACACTGGCCTGAACGACGCCGTCCAGCGGTATTGCGCGGCCTTGCATTTTTGTGACGGGGCTGCGCTTGAGGCTTTGTGCGATGCGCGGTTTTTGATGCATTGGGTCGGCAAAAATGACATTGCGCAGGCGATTGATAAGGCAGCTTTTACCGCTCGGGTAGGGGCGCGGGCGGCATTTCCCGGTGAGCCGGTTTTTGAGGTGCTGTCGGTCGATGTCGATGGGAACATTGCGCAAGTGAAGCTGAACGTGACGGTGCCGCCACGGGTCTACACCGATCAGCTTGGTTTCTTTCGCGTCGGTGATGAATGGCGGCTTGTGACCAAGCTGTTCCGCGTGAGCTCTGGCCCGGCGATGGAGGTTTGATGATGCGGTGCATTGGCAAGGGAATTGCGAAATGATGGATGGCGATATCCGTGTGAACACCTATGAAGATGGCCCTGCCGCCGCGTTACCGGGCGAGCAGCGCATCCGCAACTTTAACATCAACTTTGGCCCGCAACACCCTGCTGCGCATGGCGTTTTGCGTTTGGTGCTAGAGCTAGACGGCGAGATTGTTGAACGCTGCGATCCGCATATTGGTTTGCTGCACCGTGGCACTGAAAAGCTGATGGAGAGCCGGACTTATCTGCAAAACCTGCCGTATTTTGACCGCCTCGACTATGTGGCGCCGATGAACCAGGAACATGCCTGGTGTTTGGCGATCGAACGGTTGACTGGTACGGCCGTGCCGCGCCGGGCGTCGTTGATCCGGGTGATGTATTCGGAAATCAGCCGGATTTTGAACCATTTGCTGAACACTACGACGCAAGCTATGGACGTCGGAGCTTTGACGCCGCCGCTGTGGGGCTTTGAGGAACGTGAAAAGTTAATGGTGTTTTACGAGCGGGCTTCCGGCTCGCGTCTGCACGCAGCTTATTTTCGGCCCGGTGGTGTGCATCAAGACCTGCCGCCCGATCTGATCAACGATATTGAGGCTTGGACCGAAACGTTCCCGCAGGTGCTGGACGATTTGCACGGGCTTCTGACCGAGAACCGCATCTTCAAACAGCGCAACGCCGATATCGGCGTGGTGACGGAAGATGACATTCTCAAATATGGTTTTTCGGGGGTTATGGTGCGGGGCTCGGGGCTGGCATGGGATCTGCGGCGCAGCCAACCCTATGAATGCTATGATGAATTTGAGTTCAAGATTCCAGTTGGCAAAAACGGCGATTGCTATGATCGCTATTTGTGCCGCATGGAAGAAATGACCCAATCACTGCTTATCATACGGCAGTGCGTCACCAAATTGCGGGCAGAGCCGGGCGAAGTCTTGACGCGCGGCAAGCTTTCGCCGCCGAAACGTGGGGAAATGAAGACCTCGATGGAGGCTTTGATTCACCACTTCAAACTTTATACCGAAGGCTTCCATGTGCCTGCGGGCGAAGTTTACGCCTCGGTTGAGGCTCCGAAGGGGGAGTTTGGCGTGTATCTGAAGGCGGATGGCTCCAACAAGCCTTACCGCGCCAAGATCCGCGCGCCGGGTTTCCTGCATTTGCAAGCGATGGATTACATCTGCAAAGGTCACCAGTTGGCCGACGTATCTGCAATCATCGGCACGATGGATATCGTGTTCGGGGAGGTGGATCGGTGATGTGCAAGATTGTGGCCCTGATAGCGGCGACTATGGCCGCGCCAGCTTTCGCGCAGGATGCGCCAGTGGCAGATCGTGCCGCGTTTGTTGCGTTGGTCGAAGCCCGCGACTGCACAATGACGGAGACGGAAGCGGCGACGGTGTTGCCGCCGCTTGGATTTACCAAAGGGGTCACTATCGGTATCGTTGAGGGTTTGGTTAACGAAGGTTTGGCGTCCGTGACCGATGCCGGAGTGCTGACACTGAAAACGGAGACTTGTATCTGATGCTTCGCCGTCTGCACAAAGAACAACCCGCGTCGTTTGCTTTTACCTCGGCCAATTTGGCTTGGGCGGAGGGGCAGATTGCGAAGTATCCTGAGGGCCGGCAAGCCTCGGCTATTATTCCGCTGCTGTGGCGTGCTCAGGAACAGGAGGGGTGGTTGACCCGTCCGGCGATTGAGCATGTCGCCGATAAGTTGGGGATGGCGTATATTCGGGCGCTGGAAGTGGCGACGTTTTACTTCATGTTCCAGCTGCAACCCGTTGGTTCGGTGGCACATATCCAGATTTGCGGCACCACGTCCTGCATGATTTGTGGGGCGGAGGAGTTGATTGCGGTTTGTAAGGAACTGGTAGCCGATAAGGCTCATCAAGTCTCGGCGGATGGCAAATTTTCTTGGGAAGAAGTTGAGTGTTTGGGGGCTTGCACCAATGCGCCGATGGCGCAGATCGGCAAGGATTATTACGAGGATCTGACGCCTTCAAAGCTGCGGGCGTTAATCGGGCGGTTCTCGAACGGTGAAGTGCCGGTGCCGGGGCCACAAAACGGGCGGTATTCGTCGGAGCCTTTGTCGGGGCTGACCTCGCTGAAGGCGCATGAGGCGGGGCGCAATCAATATAACGCTTCGGTGCAGGCTGCGGTGGATATTGGCGATACGGTGAAGCGGATTGATGGCACCGAAGTGCCGTTGCTGACGCCTTGGATTGCGAAAGTGGTTCAGGGCGATGCTGCTCCTGAGCCGGTTTCGGCAGCCGTTGGCGATGCGGTCGAACCCAAGCCCGGTAAGGCTGAAGTGGTGGACGCGACTGGGACCATGGTGCAAGAAGCACCCGCAGTTTCAAAGGGACGGCCTTTTGAAGACGGCAATGCGCAGGAGGCCACGCCGCTTGCAACACCAGAGGCGAAAACTCCATCGCCTTTGGGTGACAGCAGGCCGGTTGCGCTGGCAGAACCGCGCGGTGGTGCTGCAGATGATCTGACGGTGATCGAAGGTATTGATCCTGACGTTGCGAAGTTGTTGAACGGCTTGGGGATCTTCCACTTCGATCAGATCGCATCCCTTGCGCCTGCGGAGGTCGATTGGGTGAACAACAATCTGCGCGGCTTTGAAGGCCGGATTGGTGGCGACAAATGGGTAGCGCAGGCTCGGTTGATCGGCGAAATCGGCGTGCCGGCTTTCCAGATCCGCGCTAAGAATAAAGAGTATTGAGGGCAATGATGGACCATTCAAATGCACATGACCATGCAAGCGTTGATGGGCCTTGGGCTGGCGGCTGGCTTGTTGCTGTTCTGGCCGCATTGATCGCGGTTGGGCTGGCGCGCTGGCTGGGTGAGATTGAGACTTTTGCCGCAGTGATCGTCGGGCTGGTGGTGTTCGGGGTTTACGCCGCTCTGATGGGCAATGGCGGGGTTGAACTGACGGTGACTGCGGATCATGGCCATGCGGGCGATGATCACGGTCATAGCTCGGTTGGGCATGGGCATCACTGAGATGGCGCAAGGTCCACAAGATAACACGGCGCGGCAGACCAAGCTGGTGGCTTTGGTGATTGCTGGCACGATGATCTTATGGATGGTGGGTCAGCAGATCGGCGCGGAACTTGGGTTGCCGCTGAAATACACGCTGCTGCTCGATCTGGCGGCTTTGGCTGGGTTCATCTGGGCCTTGGTTGTGACGTATCAAATTTGGCGCAAGCGCCGCACGTAAGGAAGCAGCTATGCTCGACGATAAGGACCGCATCTTTACCAACCTTTACGGGATGCACGACCGTTCCTTGGCGGGCGCGCGGGCGCGGGGCCATTGGGATGGCACGGCCGAGATCATTGCGCGCGGCAAGGATACCATTGTTGATCAGATGAAGGCTTCGGGCCTGCGGGGCCGGGGTGGGGCGGGGTTTCCAACCGGGCTGAAATGGTCATTCATGCCGAAGCAATCGGATGGCCGGCCGTCGTATCTGGTGATCAATGCGGACGAGTCCGAGCCGGGCACCTGCAAAGACCGTGAGATCATGCGGCATGATCCGCATACTTTGATCGAGGGCGCTTTGATCGCGTCGTTCGCGATGGGGGCGAATGCTTGCTACATCTACATTCGCGGCGAGTATATCCGCGAGCGTGAGGCTTTGCAGACGGCGTTGGACGAATGCTACGATGCTGGTTTGCTGGGTAAAAATGCCGCCAAATCCGGTTGGGATTTTGACTGCTACCTGCATCATGGTGCTGGGGCTTATATCTGCGGTGAAGAAACCGCTTTGCTCGAAAGCCTTGAGGGCAAGAAGGGGATGCCGCGGATGAAGCCGCCGTTCCCGGCAGGCTCGGGGCTTTATGGCTGCCCGACGACGGTGAATAACGTTGAGAGCATCGCGGTGGTGCCAACGATTTTGCGGCGTGGGCCGGAGTGGTTTGCGGGCTTTGGGCGGCCTAACAATGTTGGCACCAAGATTTTCGGGATTTCCGGGCATGTGAACAATCCGTGCGTGGTGGAAGAAGCCATGTCGATCACTTTGCGCGAGTTGCTGGACGTGCATTGCGGCGGCGTGCGTGGTGGTTGGAAGAATGTCAAAGCGGTGATCCCCGGCGGGTCTTCGGTGCCGATGCTGAACGCGGCGCAATGCGAAGACGCGATCATGGATTTCGACTGGCTGCGCGAGCAAAAGTCAGGTCTCGGCACGGCGGCGGTGATCGTGATGGATCAATCGACCGACGTTATCAAAGCGATCTGGCGGCTGTCGAAGTTCTACAAGCATGAGAGCTGCGGCCAATGCACGCCGTGCCGTGAAGGCACTGGCTGGATGATGCGGGTGATGGACCGTCTGGTGCGCGGCGAGGCCGAGATTGAGGAAATCGACATGCTGTTGTCGGTGACCAAGCAAGTCGAGGGTCATACAATCTGCGCTTTGGGAGACGCGGCGGCTTGGCCTATTCAGGGCTTGGTGCGGCATTTCCGTGAGGAGATTGAAGACCGTATCAAGGCGAAGAAGACCGGCCGTATGGGCGCGATGGCGGCGGAGTAAGCGATGCGTTTTGGGCTGGTATTGGCAATCGGGATGGGCTTGGCTCCGCTTCCTGCGTGTGCTGAGGCTTATCCGGGTTTGCAGATTCCAGCCGAGCATCGTGGCGTGAAATATATGGTCGAGATTACCGCTGAGGATAAAGCCGGGCCGTTTGACGCGCGGGTTTGGCGGATCGACGGCGGCTCTATGTCTTATGAGCGTAAGATTGGGCGGGATTTGGTCAAGCAGGCTTGCGCGGGGGAAAGCTACGGCTTTCGCAATGTGCAGGCCAAGTTGGTCGAAGGTCAGTTGATGTTCAAAGGGGTCTGCACATGATGCGGGCCGTGGCAGTGATCGGTTTTGCTGGGCTGAGTGCTTGCGTGAGCAGCCCGCGTCCGATGGCTTTGTCGGAAAGCGGTCCGGTTTCGGTGGAACTGGCGGGGCAATCGTATATCGCGGACTTGCAACCTTCGGAAGCGGGGCCGGTTCTGGCTGTAACGCGAGATGGTGCTGCGTTTGGCAACTTTGAGGGCGCCGAGGCCAAGCTTGCGGCTGAGGCATTTTGTGGCGCGCGCGGGCGCTCGGTGAACCGGGCGGCGTATGGCCATTACGTCGGCGGCGCTTGGGTATTCAAAGGGGGCTGCGCATGACAAACGTGGTTCTGACAGGCGATAACCTGCGCAAGACACGGTCTTGTCATGGGATATCAGCGGCTTCGCGGTTTATGGTCCGGGCTGTCAAAGCCAAGGAGGCCACAATGACCAAGTTTTTCCACAGCCTGACGCTGGTTGCTGTGCTGGCGGCAAGCCCCGCGCTGGCGCTGGAACCGTTGAACAAGGAAGTCCATATCAATGCGTCGTTGGTGGCTGGTCAGGTCGGCGATACCATTCGCAAAACTTGCCCGTCAATCTCGGCGAAGATGTTCACGGTGCTGGGCAAACTGAACGCGTTGGAAGATTACGCGCGCGACAAGGGTTACACCGAGGCCGAAGTTAAGGCGTTTCTGAAGGATAAGACCGAGAAGAAGCGCATCAAGACGCTGGCAAAGGAATATCTGACAAAGGCCGGTGCCGTTGAGGGCGATGCGGAGAGCTACTGCAAGGTTGGCCGCGACGAAATTGACAAGGGCACGCTCGCGGGCAGTTTGTTGAGGTCGTACAAATGATGCAGCCTGTTGATCATCACCTTGCAGAGTTTAACTTTGGAACTCTGCGCTATGGTTGGGACGATCCGCGCGTTGCGGATTTCGTCAACAACTTGGAGTTGGTCAACGGCATTGCTGAGAAATCTCCGGGTTTCATATGGCGGCTGACTGATGAAGCGATGGAAACCGCTCAGGCGACAGCCGATGCTGTGGCAATCGGCGATCACAGATTGGCCTCGACTTTGTCGGTATGGATGGATCTGGCGAGCTTGGAGAATTTCGTATGGAACACCGTGCATCGGCAGTTCTATGGGCGTAACGCCGAATGGTATGATGCGGTCGGCAACGGAAATTTGGTGTTGTGGTGGGTGCCTGTCGGGCATTGCCCGGGATTTGACGAAGGAATGGCGCGGTGGCAGCACCGCGTTGCAAATGGCGAGAGCGATCATGCCTTTGGCTGGTCGTATCTGAAAGAAGCGCAGAGGTGGAAAACCCATCAATGCAATCAGTTGGCGGCGGAGTAAGCGGATGTCGAACCTCAAGAAAATCAGCATCGACGGGATCGAAGTTGAAGTCGATGGCGCGATGACGATCATTCAGGCTGCGGAAGTCGCCGGGGTGGCCATTCCGCGGTTCTGCTATCACGAGCGCCTTACGATTGCCGGCAACTGCCGGATGTGTCTGGTTGAGGTCGTCGGTGGCCCGCCGAAACCTGCGGCGTCTTGTGCGATGCAGGTGCGCGATCTGCGGCCGGGGCCAAACGGTGAAGCGCCGTTGGTGAAAACCAACTCGGCGATGGTGAAGAAAGCCCGCGAGGGCGTGATGGAGTTTCTGCTGATCAACCACCCGCTCGATTGCCCGATCTGCGATCAGGGTGGTGAGTGCGATCTGCAAGATCAGGCGATGGCATTTGGGGTGGATTTCTCGCGGTATCGTGAGCCCAAGCGGGCTTCGGAAGATCTGAACCTTGGGCCGTTGGTTGAGACCAAGATGACGCGGTGTATCTCTTGCACCCGCTGCGTGCGGTTCACCTCGGAAGTCGCCGGGATCACCCAGATGGGCCAGACCGGGCGCGGCGAGGATGCGGAGATTACCAGCTATCTGAACGGGACTTTGGACAGCAACCTGCAAGGTAATATCATCGACCTTTGCCCGGTTGGAGCTTTGACTTCAAAGCCTTACGCCTTCACCGCGCGGCCGTGGGAGTTGTCGAAGACCGAAAGCATCGATGTGATGGACGCTCTGGGTTCTAACATTCGTATCGACACCAAAGGCCGCGAAGTGATGCGGATTTTACCGCTTAACCATGACGGCGTGAACGAGGAATGGATTTCCGACAAGACGCGGTTCGTCTGGGACGGCTTGCGTCGTCAGCGGCTGGACGTGCCCTATGTGCGGGAAAACGGTCGCCTTCGCAAATCGAACTGGGGTGAGGCTTTGGCTATGGCTGCTGCTGCCGTGAAAGGTAAGAAGATTGCTGGTCTGGTCGGCGATCTGGTGCCTGTCGAGGCGGCGTATTCGCTGAAACTGTTGATTGAATCGCTTGGTGGCAAGGTCGAAAGCCGCACCGATGGCGCTCGGTTGCCGATGGGGAATCGCTCGGGTTACGTCGGTAACGCGACCATTGAAGATATCGACACGGCGAAGACGATACTACTGATCGGAACCAACCCTCGGTTGGAAGCTCCGGTGTTGAACGCGCGTATCCGCAAGGCTTGGTTGGCGGGCGCGAATGTCGGTTTGATCGGCGAAGCGGCCGATTTGACTTATGATTACAAGCATATGGGCACTGATCGCGCGGCCTTGGCTGATTTGGTCGGCAAGGTGACTGAGAAGCCGAATACGATTGTGATCGTCGGGCAGGGCGCTTTGAACGAGGCGGATGGTGAGGCGGTTCTGGCGCATGCGATGGCTTATGCGCAGGGCGCTGGCGGCAAGTTGCTGGTGCTGCACACGGCGGCGAGCCGTGTTGGTGCGATGGACGTGGGCGCCGTGACCGAGGGCGGGCTTGCGGCGGCAACCGATGGCGCAGAAGTGATCTATAACCTCGGCGCGGATGAGGTTGAAATCTCGGCGGGTCCGTTCGTGATCTATCAGGGCAGCCATGGTGATCGGGGTGCGAACCGGGCCGATATCATCTTCCCGGCGGCGGCTTACACCGAGGAAAGTGGGCTGTTTGTGAACACCGAGGGTCGGCCTCAACTGGCGCAGCGCGCGGGGTTTGCTCCGGGTGAGGCGAAAGAGGGCTGGGCGATCCTGCGGGCGTTCTCGGCGGAGGTTGGCAAAACCTTAGCCTGGGACAGTTTGGCAGCTTTGCGCCGGGCGCTTGTCGCGGTCCATCCGCATCTTGGTATGCTCGATCATGTGCCAAGCAATGATTGGCAGCCGTTGGAAGTGCGCGGCATGGGCCGTGCTGATTTCCGCAACGCTTTCAAAGGCTTTTATCTGACCAACCCGATTGCCCGGGCAAGCAAAGTCATGGCTGAGATGGCGGCGATCGAAGCTGATCGTGCGCGTGTTTCGATGGCGGCGGAGTAGGATATGCGGCTTGGCGCCCCTCTTGTGATCGGATTGGCTGCCTTTGGCGGCCTGTTCGCTTGTGTGGGCGAGAAACCGCAGACTGATCTGGCGTTTAATCCAAGCTATAAGGGCATCGAAACCATCCTGCTTGACGGCGATCTGGTGAACTTCCGGGTTGCCATGACCGGTGCACGGGATGATAGCGATGTGAGCGCTTATGCAGCCTGTGCGGCGGCGCAATATGCGTTGATCCGAGGCTTTGGATTTGCGCGTCATGTGCGCACGAATGTCGCGATGAAGGGTGGCGTTTGGCGGGGCGATGCAGTTTACACCATCTCGGCGTCACTGCCGCGCGGTGTGAAAACGATAGATGCCGAAGTGACCGTGCGCGATTGTGGTGCGCAAGGAATACCGACGGTTTAAGGCCAAACGGCCAACGACTAAGGGCCGCAAGGCTAAAAAGGAACGTGAGGGATCATGGCTGACTTTCTGCAAACCGGGCTGGGGATGGCGCTTTTGATAGCGTTGCAAAGTCTTGCCATCGTTGCTTTTGTGATGATCAGCTTGCTGTTCCTTGTCTACGGCGACCGCAAAATCTGGGCGGCGGTGCAGATGCGCAAGGGGCCGAATGTGGTGGGGCCGTTTGGTCTGCTGCAATCGGTGGCTGACGCGTTGAAGTATGTGGTGAAGGAAATCGTGGTCCCGGCGGGGGCCGATCGCGCGGTGTTCTTTTTGGCGCCGATCCTAAGCTTCGTGCTGGCGATCCTCGCTTGGGCGGTGATCCCGTTCGATAGCGGCTGGGTGCTGGCCGATATTAACGTCGCCATCCTGTTCGTCTTCGCGGCGTCCTCGCTGGAAGTTTACGGTGTGATCATGGGCGGGTGGGCGTCGAACTCAAAATACCCGTTTCTTGGGTCGTTGCGGTCTGCCGCGCAGATGATTTCCTATGAAGTCTCGCTGGGCCTGATCATCATCGGCATCATCATCTCCACCGGCTCGATGAGCTTCTCGTCGATTGTTCATGCCCAATCCGGCAATCTTGGCTTGCTGAACTGGTATTGGCTGCCGCATTTCCCGATGGTGTTCCTGTTCTTCATCTCTGCCTTGGCCGAAACCAACCGCCCGCCGTTCGATTTGCCGGAAGCGGAATCCGAACTTGTCGCGGGTTTCATGGTAGAATATTCCTCAACACCCTATCTGCTGTTCATGGCAGGCGAATACATCGCGATGTTCTTGATGTGCGCGCTGATTTCGCTGCTGTTCTTCGGCGGCTGGCTGTCACCGATCCCTGGGCTTCCCGATGGCTGGTGGTGGATGGTCCTAAAAATGTGGGTGTTCTTCTTCATGTTCGCCATGGTGAAGGCCATCGTGCCGCGTTACCGCTACGACCAGTTGATGCGGATCGGCTGGAAAGTGTTCCTGCCGTTGTCTTTGGGCTGGGTGGTGATTGTGTCGTTCTTAGCAAAATATGAAGTGTTCGGCGGCTTTTGGGCGCGCTGGACAATGGGAGGCTGATCATGGGTCCGGCACGCACAACCGATTACCGCCGCGCAGCGAAGTATTTTCTGCTGTTTGACTTCTTCAAAGGCTTTGGCCTTGGCTTCAAATACTTCTTCGCGCCAAAAAGCACGCTGAACTACCCACACGAAAGGGGGCCGCTTAGCCCTCGTTTCCGTGGGGAGCACGCTTTGCGCCGCTATCCAAATGGTGAGGAACGCTGCATTGCCTGCAAGCTTTGTGAAGCGATTTGCCCGGCGCAAGCGATCACGATTGATGCCGAACCGCGCGAGGATGGCTCGCGCCGCACCACGCGCTATGATCTTGACATGACGAAGTGCATCTACTGCGGTTTCTGTCAGGAAGCCTGCCCGGTGGATGCGATTGTTGAGGGCCCGAACTTGGAGTTCTCGACCGAAACCCGCGAGGAATTGTTTTACAACAAAGAAAAACTGTTGGCGAACGGCGCGCGCTGGGAAGCCGTCATTGCGCGCAATCTCGAACTTGACGCCCCGTATCGTTGAAACATCGGTGACATGATGAACGAGACTTTCAATCAGATCTTCAAGCAGATGATGGAGCAGGGCAGCCAGATGGCGAAAGCCTTTGCGCCGGGCTTTGAGGGCGTCGATGTGAAGGCGTTCGAAAAGCTGTTTCCGGCGATGCCGAAGGAAATGCTGGAGGCGTTCTTTGGCAAAACCTTCAACCCCGAGGGGCTCGATGCGCGCACGCGGTTCCTCGTGACGATTGCGGCGCTGACGGTTCAGGGGCCGTTGGGAGAGCCGCAAATCCGCGCCACGGTGAAGAATGCTTTGGCCGCCGGGGCCACCAAACGCGAGATCGCTGAAGTGATCTGGCAAATGTCGATGTTCGGCGGGGTTCTCGCCATGCAAAAAGCACTGGAAACCGCGCAGGCGGTCTTCGCTGAAACCGAGGAGAAAGCGCCATGAGCGTTGCAGATTTGGCCTTTTACGCGTTTTCCACCGTGACGGTCGCGGCGGGCTTGCTGGTGACGCTGTCGCGCAACCCGGTGCATTCGGTGCTCTGGCTGATCCTTGCATTCCTGTCGTCGGCGGGGCTGTTTGTGCTCTTGGGGGCGGAGTTCGTCGCCATGCTGCTGATCATTGTTTATGTCGGTGCTGTCGCCGTGCTGTTTCTGTTCGTGGTGATGATGCTCGACATCGACTTTGCCGAATTGAAGGGTGAGATGTCGCGCTACATGCCGTTGGGTTTGCTGGTTGGCGTGATCATCATCATGCAACTGGTGCTTGGCGTTGGCGCTTGGGTGCAAGCCGACGGCGCTATGGGCCTGCGCGCTGCGGTGACGCCCGATTTGGCACAGATGGAAAACACCCGCGCGTTGGGCCTGCTGATCTACGACAAATACCTTCTGCTGTTCCAGCTTTCGGCTTTGGTGCTGCTGGTCGCAATGATCGGCGCGATCCTTTTGACCCTGCGCCACCGCAAGGACATCAAACGCCAAAACGTGCTGCACCAGATGTGGCGCGATCCGGCGAAGGCGATGGAATTGATGGACCCGAAACCGGGGCAGGGACTGTAATATTCAAATGGAGTGGCATAGATGAAAACTTTCCTTCTTCCTTTTATTATTGCGATGTTGGCAGTCGGTCCGGCTTTGGCCGATCAAAAACAGGTTGTGCGCGATCTCAAAAAATGTGGCAGCGAGGCAGCCAATGCCTTTGGCAAACACCGGGAAAATCCGGCGATAGACGAGGGCAACGGTTATGTCGGGTTCGAGACCGACGAATCTGATGCAGGCGGCACGCACGAGAAATATACGCTGGTTAATTGTGCGACACGTAAGCTGGTGCAAGTTAATGCGGAGTATCTCCTGAAGGACTCCAGCAAAGGCTTGCCGGGGCATGGCGATTTGTTTGCCCATGTGGATGCGCTTCGGTCGAAGAAAAAACTGGCAAATGAAGATTTGTTCGTCAAGAACGCACAGCGCGGCGGTTACGAAGTGGTTAAAGGGCAACTGGCGAAAGCTTACACGCCAAAAGCCTCACGCGGCGACTGCGGTTGTTCGCTCTACTATCCTGAGACCATGCCATAAGGCATTGATACCGATGGCCATTGCGGTGGCCATCAGCACTTCAGGTGCAACGCAGACAATGACAAACGGGCAACGACCCGGAGGGACGAAAATGGTAGGACTGGAACATTACCTAGTGGTGGCGGCGGCTTTGTTCGTCATCGGGATCTTTGGCATCTTCTTGAACCGGAAGAATGTCATCGTCATTCTGATGTCGATTGAGCTGATGCTGCTGGCGGTCAACATCAACTTCGTCGCCTTCTCGTCGCAGCTGGGCGATCTGGTAGGGCAGGTGTTCACCATGTTCATCCTGACGGTGGCGGCGGCAGAGGCTGCGATTGGCCTTGCGATCTTGGTGGTGTTTTTCCGCAACCGCGGCACCATTGATGTCGAAGATGTTAACGTGATGAAGGGCTGAGAACATGGATTTGCAACTCAGCGCGAAGATCATCCTGTTTGCACCTTTGGTCGGCGCGATCCTTTGCGGTTTTGGCTGGCGGCTGATTGGCGAGAAGGCGGCGACTTGGCTCACCACGTTGGTCTTGTTCGTGGCGGCCATCCTGTCTTGGTATATTTTCTCGACCTTTCAGGGCGATACCCAGCCCATCACCGTATTGCGGTTCATTGAATCCGGCACGCTGAGCACCGAATGGGGTATCCGCCTAGATCGGATGTCGGCGATCATGTTGGTGGTGGTGAACTCGGTTTCTGCCCTCGTGCATCTCTATTCGCAAGGCTACATGGCGCATGATGAGAACTGGGCGCATGGCGAAAGCTATCGGCCGCGCTTCTTTGCGTATCTGTCGTTCTTCACCTTTGCCATGCTGGCGCTGATTACCTCTGACAACCTGGTTCAGATGTTTTTCGGCTGGGAGGGTGTGGGCGTCGCTTCTTACCTGCTGATCGGCTTCTATTACCGCAAGCCGAGCGCCAATGCCGCTGCGATGAAGGCGTTTGTGGTCAACCGGGTCGGCGACTTCGGCTTCGCGCTGGGGATTTTCGCGCTGTATTACCTGACCGACAGCATCAAGTTTGATGAGGTTTTCGCAGCCGCCCCGCAACTGGCGCAGACCAACCTGCATTTTCTGTGGGCTGACTGGAACGCGGCCAACTTGATCGGCGTACTGCTGTTCATTGGCGCGATGGGTAAATCGGCGCAATTGTTTCTGCACACTTGGTTGCCGGATGCGATGGAGGGCCCGACGCCGGTGTCGGCGCTGATCCATGCGGCAACCATGGTGACGGCGGGGGTATTCCTCGTCTGCCGAATGTCGCCGCTTTATGAATATGCGCCTGATGCCAAGACGATGATCGTGATTGTCGGTGCGACGACGGCGTTCTTTGCCGCCACGGTAGGTCTGGTGCAAAACGACATCAAACGGGTGATCGCCTATTCGACCTGCTCGCAACTTGGCTATATGTTCGTGGCCGCTGGCGTCGGCATGTATCCGGTGGCGATGTTTCACTTGTTCACACACGCGTTCTTCAAGGCGATGTTGTTTCTTGGCGCAGGCTCGGTGATCACCGCGATGCACCATGAGCAGGATATGCGGAATTACGGCGGGCTGCGTAAGAAAATCCCGCTGACGTTCTGGGCGATGATGATCGGCACTTTGGCGATTACCGGGGTGGGCATTCCGCTGACGCATTATGGTTTTGCGGGCTTCCTGTCGAAAGACGCGGTGATTGAAAGCGCTTGGGTTGGGTCAAGCTATGCCTTCACTCTGCTGGTGATCGCGGCGTTTATGACTTCGTTTTATTCATGGCGACTGATGTTTATGACGTTCTTCGGTAAGCCGAAGGGCGACACCCATGCCTATGACCACGCGCATGAAAGTCCAGGGACGATGCTGGTGCCTTTGGGCGTGCTGGCTTTGGGCGCGGTGTTTTCGGGCATGGTCTGGTATAATAGCTTCTTCGGTGATGAGGCGAAGATGCGGGCTTGGTTCAATATGGAGCCTGCGCACGAGCAAATTGCAGGCGAAGAAGAACATGCGGCTGAGGCTGTGGCGGAGGCTGCTCCGGCTGGCGAGGCGGCACCTGTTGCAAGTGAAGCTGCACCCGAAACTATGGCCGCGACAAATGAAACGGCTCCGGCAACCACCGAAGCTGCTCCGGCAACTGAAACGGCTCCGGCTACTGTGACCGAGTCTGCTCCGGCTGAAACTGCTCCAACCGAAGCAGCTCCGGCGACGGAAACTGCTGTTGCGACGACGGCTGAGCCTACGGCACCTGCGCATGTTGAACCGGGTGTCGCTCCGAAAGGCGCTATCTATCTTGGAGCCGAAAACCACGTGCTGCACGAAGCGCATGAGTCGCCGAACTGGGTCAAAGTCTCGCCGTTCATCGCGATGGTGCTGGGCTTCCTGTTGGCGTTTCAGTTCTACATTCGTCGCCCGGACCTTCCCGGAAAACTCGCGGCGCAACAGCGTCCGCTCTATCTGTTCCTGCTGAACAAGTGGTATTTCGACGAGATCTACGACCGCATCTTTGTGAAACCCGCGTTGTTGCTCGGCAATTTCCTGTGGAAAAAGGGTGACGGTTCGGTGATCGACGGTGCGCTGGACGGTGTGGCGATGGGGATCATCCCGTTCTTCACCAAACTCGCTGGGCGCTGGCAGTCGGGTTACGTCTTTACATATGCCTTCGCGATGGTGCTGGGGATTGCTGGCCTGCTGACGTGGATGACGCTTACGGTGGGGCACTAAAAGCATGAATTACCTTCTTTCCATCATCATCTTCCTGCCCGCAGTCGCTGCCGCCGTCTTGGCGCTGTTCCTGCGTGGCTCGAACGAGGCCACCGCCAACAATGCCAAATGGCTTGCACTGATCGCCACCACAGCGACCTTCATCGTGTCGTTGTTCGTGCTGAAGGGGTTCGATGCGAGCAACGCGGGCTTTCAATTCGTTGAGCAAGCGGCTTGGATCGTCGGGCTGAAATACAAGCTGGGCGTCGATGGCATCTCGATCCTGTTCGTCATGCTGACGACGTTCCTGATGCCGATCACCATTCTATCGTGCTGGGGTGTGAGCGACCGGGTGAAAGAATACATGATCGCTTTCCTGCTGCTGGAATCGCTGATGCTCGGTGTGTTCTTGGCGCTGGATCTGGTGTTGTTCTACCTGTTCTTTGAGGCTGGCCTGATCCCGATGTTCCTTATCATCGGCATCTGGGGTGGGCAAAACCGGATTTATGCGGCGTTCAAGTTCTTCCTCTATACCTTCCTCGGCTCGGTGCTGATGCTGGTGGCGATGATCGCGATGTATTGGGCGGCGAAGACCACCGATATTCCGACTTTGATGGCGTTCCAGTTTGATAGCGCGCCGATGGTGGTGCTGGGGATGAGCATTACGGGCGGCTTGCAAACCTTGCTGTTCCTTGCGTTCTTCGCCAGCTTTGCGGTGAAAATGCCGATGTGGCCGGTGCATACTTGGTTGCCGGATGCGCACGTTCAGGCCCCGACGGCGGGTTCTGTGGTGCTGGCGGCGATCCTGCTGAAGATGGGCGGTTATGGCTTTTTGCGCTTCAGCCTGCCGATGTTCCCGGTTGGGGCAGAGGTTCTGTCATCACTGGTGTTCTGGATGAGCGCGATTGCGATTGTTTATACCTCGCTGGTGGCGCTGGCGCAGTCCGATATGAAAAAGCTGATCGCTTATTCCTCGGTGGCGCATATGGGCTATGTGACCTTGGGGATTTTCGCGGCCAACCAACAGGGCGTTGATGGTGCGATTTTCCAGATGATCAGCCACGGCTTTATCTCGGGCGCGATGTTCTTGTGTGTTGGCGTGATCTACGACCGGATGCACACGCGAGAAATCGACGCTTACGGTGGCTTGGTCAACCGGATGCCAGCTTACGCTTTGGTGTTCATGTTCTTCACCATGGCGAACGTCGGTTTGCCGGGGACGAGCGGTTTTGTCGGTGAATTCCTCGTGCTGGCCGGGATCTTTCAGGTCAACACTTGGGTTGCTGCTGTTGCCACCACTGGCGTGATCCTCTCGGCGGCCTACGGGCTGTATCTCTATCGCCGCGTTGCCTTCGGCGCGCTGGTGAAAGAGTCCTTGGCAACCATCCAGGACATGAGCCGACGTGAGCGGGCGATCTTCGCGCCGCTGATCGTGATGACTTTGCTGCTGGGGGTCTATCCGGCTTTGGTGCTGGATATCATCGGACCATCGGTGAAGGCGCTTGTTGAAAACTACCAGACGGCCGTGACGGCCTTTGCTGCGAACTAAGGGACAGACCAGATGAACGCTTTAGACTTTCATATCGTCCTGCCCGAGGTTTTGCTGGCGCTTTACGCCATGGCCGCGCTGCTGGGGTGTGTGTACGCGGGCAAAGATGCGCTGACTGGAGTGGTAACTTGGGCCACCGCCGGAGTGTTCGTGGCGCTGGCGGCTTACATCGGCTTTGCGGGTGAGGGCGCGAATGTAGCCTTCGGTGGCATGTTCATCGACGACGCTTTCGCGCGGTTTTCCAAAGTGGTGATCCTGCTGTCGGCGGCGGGCGTGTTGGTGATGTCGCAAGACTACCTTGCGCGCAACGACATGGGGCGGTTTGAATATCCGATCCTCGTGGCGCTTGCGGTGATCGGCATGATGTTCATGGTGTCGTCTGGCGATCTGATGCTGCTGTATCTTGGCTTGGAGCTGCAATCTTTGGCGCTGTATGTCGTCGCAGCAATGCGCCGTGATGATGTGAAATCGACGGAGGCGGGGTTGAAATACTTCGTGCTCGGCTCGCTATCGTCGGGCCTGCTGCTGTATGGCGCATCATTGGTTTACGGCTTCGCGGGGACGACCTTGTTCTCGGGTATTCTGACCACGCTGACCGAACCACAAATCGGGCTGGTGATTGGTTTGGTGTTCCTGATCGCAGGCATGGCGTTCAAGGTTTCCGCAGCGCCGTTCCACATGTGGACGCCGGACGTTTACGAAGGTGCTCCGACTCCGGTTACTGCTTTCTTCGCAACAGCTCCGAAAGCTGCTGCGATGGCGATGATCGCGCGCGTGGTGTTCGATGCGTTCGGGGCGATTCCGGCGCAATGGGGCCAGGTTTTGGCGGCGCTCGCCGTGCTGTCGATGTTCCTTGGTGCCGTCGCCGCCATTGGGCAACGCGATATCAAGCGGCTGATGGCATATTCCTCAATCGCCCATATGGGTTATGCGCTGGTCGGTCTGGCCGCTGGAACGGTTGAGGGTGTGCAGGCGATGCTGATCTATATGGCGATCTATGTCACGATGAACCTCGGCACCTTTGCCTTCATCATGTCGTTGGAGAAGGATGGCAAGTCGATCAGCGATATCGACAGCCTGAACATGTTCTCAAAGCGGGAGCCTTTAAAGGCGCTCGCCGTGCTGATCTTGATGTTCAGCCTAGCGGGTGTGCCACCGATGTTGGGCTTTTTCGGGAAGTTCTATGTGCTGAAAGCTGCCGTGGATGCGGGCATGACATGGCTTGCGGTGGCGGGGGCTGTGGCTTCGGTGATAGGCGCGTTCTACTACCTGCGCATCGTGTTCTTCATGTATTTCGGGCGTGAGACCGTGGGGGCGACCAGTCGGATGGCTCCGGTGCAATGGCTGATGCTGGTGGCGGTGGCGGCGGTGATGCTGCTAGGCGTTGTCAACCTGTTCGGCATTGAAGCGGTGGCTGCGACGGCGGCGCAATCGCTTGTCGGCTAAAGCTGCATGGCCTGAGGGTGTGGCGCGCCATGTCTTAGCCACCGTGGACAGCACCAATGCCTATGCCCTGCGTATGGCCCCGGACACTCCGGGGCCTGCGTGGTTTTTGGGTTTGGAGCAGACAGCGGGCCGGGGCAGGCGGGCGCGGCCTTGGGCGTCTCCACGCGGTAACTTCTACGGCACCTTGCTGCTGCATCCAGCCGAACCGCCCGAAATGATCGCTTTGCGCAGCTTTGCAGCTAGTCTAGCGTTGCGGGATGCGTTTGTCGGCCTGACCGGATTGTCCGGCGCTTTCGCGCTGAAATGGCCGAACGATGTGCTGCTGAACGGCGGCAAGGTGGCGGGCATCTTGCTGGAAAGTAGCGCCAACAAACGTGGCGGCTTTGATCTCGCCATCGGTATTGGCGTTAACCTGATCGGCGCGCCCGATCCTGCGGCGGTTGAGCCGGGGGCCACGATCCCCGTCAGTCTGCTCGGCGAGACAGGCTTGCGCATCACGCCTGAGGCGTTTCTCGACGCGCTCGCTCCGGCTTATGCGAACTGGGAGGCGAAGTTCATCCAACAAGGTTTCGCCGCCTTACGCCAAGAATGGCTGTCCCATGCCGCGCGTTTAGGCGACACCATCCGCGCTCGAACTGGCAGCCAAACCCGCGTGGGTGTGTTTGAAACCATTGATCCGGCAGGCAATCTGATCCTGCGGATGTCTTCCGGCCCTGTCGCAATCCCTGCGGCAGAGGTGTTTTTCTAAGGGACGCACAAATGCTTCTCGCCATCGACTGCGGCAACACCAACACGGTTTTTTCGATCTGGAATGGTGCGCGCTTCATTGCCACTTGGCGGATTGCCACCGATCATACCCGCACGGCGGATGAGTATTATGTCTGGCTGTCCAGCCTGCTGATGCTGACCAAAACCGAAGCGCAGATCGACGAAGCGATCATCTCGTCTACCGTGCCGCGTGTGGTGTTTAACTTGCGTGTGCTGTGCAATCGGTATTTTGACTGCCGCCCGCTGGTGGTGGGAAAGCCAGAGTGTAATCTGCCCGTGCCGCCTCGCGTAGATCAAGGCACCACAGTCGGGCCTGATCGTCTGGTCAACGCCGTCGCGGGCTTCGACCGCCACGGCGGCAACCTGATTGTGGTGGATTTTGGCACAGCGACGACCTTCGACGTGGTGGATTTTGATGGCGCGTATGTCGGCGGTGTGATCGCTCCCGGCGTCAATCTGAGCCTTGAGGCGCTGCATACCGCAGCAGCCGCGTTACCGCATATTGACATCGCAAGGCCCGCCAAGGTGATCGGCACGAATACGGTGGCTTGTATGCAATCGGGCGTGTATTGGGGCTACATTGGCTTGATCGAAGGCATCGTCCGAGAAGTGCGCCGCGAGCGCGATCTTGGGATGAAAGTTATTGCCACCGGCGGCCTGGCATCATTGTTTGCTCAGGGAACTGAGCTATTTCACGCGATTGAGGACGATCTGACCATGCATGGCCTTGTCCTGATCAACAACCACAACAAGGAAACGGCATGAGCGGTGAGCGGCTGATTTATCTACCATTAGGCGGGGCCGGCGAGATCGGCATGAATGCCTATATTTACGGTTATGGCCCGAAGGGGCGCGAGCGGCTGATTTTGGTCGATCTCGGCGTGGCTTTTTCGGATATGGATACCTCGCCCGGCGTTGATCTGATCATGCCGGATATCTCGTGGCTGGCCGATAAGCTCGACCGGCTTGAGGCGATTTTCATCACCCACGCGCATGAAGACCACATCGGCGCTTTGGCGCATCTGTGGCCGTCGCTGCGCAAACCAATCTACGCGCGGAAGTTTACCGCCACGATTGGGCGGCTGAAGTTTGAAGAATACGGCCTGCCGAAAGATGCGATCACCACTGTTGAGTCGCGGCCGCATACGGTTGAGGCTGGCCCTTTCAAAGTGCAGTTCGTGCCTGTCGCACACTCGATCCCGGAATCCGGCGGTTTGGTGATTGATACGCCAGCGGGTCGCATTTTCCACTCCGGCGACTTCAAGCGCGATGCGACGCCGATTGTCGGCGAAGGCTGGGATGACGCCGTGATGGAGGCTATTGCTGCCGAGCGGCCGATCAAAGCGCTGATGTGCGACAGTACCAACGTGTTCTCGCTGCACGAAGGTCGCTCGGAAAGTACTCTAAAAGCCCCGATTGCTGAGCTGATTAAATCGTCGGGCGGTATGGTGGTGGCGACGACTTTCGCCTCTAACGTTGCCCGTCTGAAAACCTTGGCCGAAGCTGGCCGGATGGCGGATCGCTCGGTTTGCCTTCTGGGGCGTGCAATGAAGCGGATGGTTTCAGCGGCGGAAGAATCCGGCGTGCTGACAGATTTTCCACCGACGATTACACCGGAACAGGCGCTGGAAGTGCCGCGCAAGAACCTGATGCTGATCGTGACCGGAAGCCAAGGCGAACGTCGCGCGGCCTCGGCGCAGCTTTCACGCGGAAAGTATCTTGGGATTGAGATGAAAGACGGTGATACGTTCTTGTTCTCGTCGAAAATCATCCCCGGCAACGAACGCGGCGTCTATGCGATTGTGAACGCTTTATCGGAGAAGGGCGTCAATATCGTTGATGACAACAATGGGCTTTATCACGTCTCGGGCCATGCCAACCGCCCGGATCTGGAGCATGTCCACCGCTTGTTCCTGCCCGATATGCTGATCCCGATGCACGGCGAACACCGTCATTTGCGCGAACATGCCCGCATCGGGCTTGAGGCTGGCATCGCTTCGGCGGTTGTCACAAACGGCATGATGATGGACATCACTGGCGATATGCCGAAGGTTGCCGAGCGTATTGAGGCGGGCCGCACCTACCTTGACGGCTCGGTGCTGATCGTCGCGCTGGACGGTGTGGTGCGCAACCGCATCCGCATGGCGCTGAACGGCTTGGCGATGGTGACAGTGATTTTGGACGAGCAAGACAAGCCGTTGGGTGAGGCGTGGGTTGAACTGATGGGCCTGCCGGAAACTGGCAAAGGTGGGCGGAACCTGGCGGAAACCCTCGAAACGGAATTGACCGAGTTCCTTGACGGTGCTGGCCGTAAGCTGCTCGCCAATGACGACAAGATGGACGAAGCGTTGCGCAAGATAGTCCGGCAGGTGTCGATGGAGGAGATCGGCAAAAAGCCTGAGGTTATCGTGGTCGTTAGCCGTTTGGCGGCTGAGTAGCCGCAACGCCGCCCCGGCCTTGAGCTGGGGCCTCGCTTCACACCATGAGGCCCCGGCTCAAGGCCGGGGCGGCGTGGAATAGTGTGCTAGCTTCGGCGATTGAAATGAAAAAATGGCCCCGCAGATTGCGAGGCCCTCTTTCATTGAGTGGCTTAGCTTCAGCCTTCAGAGCCTGTCGCCAGCGTTTCCTCTGGTTCGTCCGCTGTGGTGGTAGTGATCGCAAAGCTGCGCAGCAGGAAGTCAGGCATGTGATCGCCCATGCCAACCACACGCTCTCCGCCGCTGTCACGGCCACCGCGATAGTCGCGACGATCATCACGGCGCGGTTCGTTGCGGGTGTCAGAACGGCTGTCATTGCGCGGATCATTGCGTTGATCATTGCGCTGCTCGCCCCGACCTTCGGAGGAGCGGCTATCGCCGCGCCCATCCGACGAACGCACGTCAGAGCGGTTATCGCTGCGCGGTTCGGAACGGCGATCATCTTCACGACGAGGGCGCTCAGATCTTGCCGATTGCTCGGTCCGTTCAGGCTGCTCAGCGCGCGGTTGCTCAATCCGAGGCTGCTCGACGGCAACTTCAACGACTGCCTCAACCGAAACGGCTTCCACCGCTTTATCCTCACGCAGACCACGTTCACGCGGACCACGGCCACCACGGCTGCGCGACGAAGACGCACCGCGTTCTTCACGCGCGCGTTCTGGCACATCGGATGCGCCTTCGAGCGCGCCTTCTGGCACTTCGCCGCGCGGAATTGGCTGTTTTACAAGAGCTTCAATCGCGTTGATGTATTTGTCATCCGACGGCACAGCGATGGAATAGGCCTTGCCCAAACGCCCCGCGCGACCGGTGCGGCCAATGCGGTGCACGTAATCTTCAGGATGCGAAGGCACATCGAAGTTGAACACATGGCTGACGGCGGGAATATCAAGCCCGCGTGCCGCGACATCGGACGCCACCAGCAAATGCACCGAGCCATCGCGGAAGCCGTCGAGCGTCTTGGTGCGCACCGATTGATCGAGATCGCCGTGAATTGGCGAGGCGTTAAAGCCGTGCTGTTTCAGCGACTTCGAGACCACATCGACGTCCATCTTGCGGTTGCAGAAGATGATCGCGTTGGTGCAAGTCTCACCCTCGGCCTTGATCAAGGCCCGCAACACCGCGCGCTTTTCGGCGAAAGATTTGTCTTTGCGCGAGGGCGTAAACTGGATCAGCTTTTGCTCAATCGTCAGCGAAGCGGTGGCTTGCCGCGCGACTTCGATTTTCACCGCATTCGACAGGAACGTGTTGGTGATCCGCTCAATTTCCGGCGCCATCGTCGCCGAATAGAAGAAGGTCTGGCGGGTGAATGGGGTCAGGCTGAAAATGCGCTCGATGTCCGGGATGAAACCCATGTCGAGCATCCGGTCGGCCTCATCCACCACCATGATCTGCACACCGGTCAGCAGCAGTTTGCCGCGCTCATGGTGATCGAGCAGGCGGCCGGGGGTGGCGATCAGCACATCGACGCCACGGTCGATCAGCTTGTCTTGCTCGCCAAACGACACGCCGCCGATCAGCAGGGCTTTGGTCAGCTTGGTGTATTTGGCGTAAGTTTCAAAGTTTTCCGCCACTTGCGCGGCGAGTTCGCGCGTCGGGCACAGCACCAGCGAACGCGGCATCCGTGCCTTAGCGCGGCCTTGGCCCAGCAAAGTGACCATCGGCAGCACGAAGCTCGCGGTCTTGCCAGTGCCAGTTTGGGCGATGCCGAGCACGTCTTTGCCTTGCAACGCGTGCGGAATGGCTTGGGCTTGGATCGGGGTGGGGGTTTCATAGCCGGCTTCCGCCACGGCCTTGAGCACGCGGGGGTCCAGCGCGAGATCTGAGAATTTGGTCATCTGCGTCCTAAAGATGCGGGTTCGGCCCGCATGAAATGAAGGGACGCTGCTTTTCCGGGCGCCCCGGCGTCTGGGCGCTACGGCCCTTCCGCGCGCATACCTGAATGCGCGCGGAAGGTCAAGGATTGTGGATAAAACACCCGGTATTGGTCCGGTTCTGGCCGATATCGAAGCTGACACCCTGCGCCAGTGGTAGGGTGGTGCCGTAGTTGATAGTGTTGGTAGCCCGTCGCATATAGGCTTTCCAAGCATCCGAACCGCTCTCGCGCCCGCCGCCAGTTTCCTTCTCACCGCCAAACGCGCCGCCAATTTCGGCACCCGAGGGGCCGATGTTGACGTTGGCGATACCACAATCAGAGCCACGGGCGCAGAGGAAAGCCTCTGCCTCGCGCAGATCATTGGTGAAGATCGACGAGGAAAGCCCCTGCGGCACTTTATTGTGTTTCTCAAGAACGTCGTCGAAGTCCTTGTAGCGCATCACATAAAGGATCGGCGCGAAAGTCTCATGCACCACGGGCCCAACTTGGGCGGGCATTTCAACCAGTGCCGGATGCGCATAAGCGCCGCTCAGACCGCTGACAGGTTCGCCGCCATGCACGGTGCCGCCCGCCGCCCGGGCTTGGTCGAGCGCCTTTGCCATGCCGTCCAATGCACCATCATCAATCAGCGGACCAATGAGCACGCCGGTTTCCAACGGGTTGCCGACCTTGACGCTCGCATAGGCGGCTTTCAGGCGGGGCAGGAAGGCGTCGTAGATGCTGTCATGCAGGAACAGGCGGCGCAGGGTGGTGCAACGCTGCCCTGCGGTGCCCATTGCCGAAAACGCCACGCCGCGCAGAGTGAGATCGAGGTCCGCCGAGGGGGTGACAATGGCTGCGTTATTGCCACCGAGTTCGAGGAGTGAGCGACCAAAACGAGCGGCAACCTTTGGGCCAACTTCGCGGCCCATGCGGGTCGAACCTGTGGCAGAAACCAGCGCAACCTTCGGGCTATCGACCAAAGCCTCCCCCAAAGAACGGCCACCGATCAGCAGGCTGGACAGCCCGTCGGGGGCGTGATGACCGGCATCCGTGAAGCGTTTCAGGGCGCGTTCCAACAGGGCGTGAGCCGCCATTGCCGAAAGCGATGCTTTTTCGGAAGGCTTCCATACCACGGCATTGCCGCAGACCAAAGCCAGCGCCGTGTTCCACGACCACACTGCTACCGGGAAGTTGAAAGCGGAAATTACGCCAATGACGCCAATGGGATGCCAAGTTTCCATCATCCGGTGGCTCGGGCGTTCAGACGCAATCGTATAGCCGTATAGTTGCCGTGACAGGCCAACTGCGAAGTCGCAGATGTCAATCATCTCCTGCACTTCGCCCAAGCCTTCAGACACCACCTTGCCGACCTCGATCGACACCAAGCGGCCCAAGGCGGCCTTGTTGGCGCGGAGTTCGTCGCCAAGCAGGCGCACCAATTCACCACGCTGCGGGGCGGGAACATTGCGCCAATCACGGTAAGCGCGGTGAGCGGCTTGGATGGCGGCCTCAGCCTCGGCGGCGCTGTGTTCAGCGATGGGGCCGAGCGACTCGCCGGTGATTGGCGTGCGGGTGGGCATTTGGCCCGGCTTGGGTGTGACGCCAAGCTGAGCCAGCAAGGTTTGCACTTCGGTATTCAGCGACATCAACGGCCTCATTTGCAGGAATTTGGCGCACTAAGCCGCCTCACGCGCGGGGGTGCAAGGGGCGGTCGCTGGGTCGTGATGGCATCATTGCCACTAATGTACGGCATATTGCCGAAATAGGGCAGCATTATGTAGGGCAATTTGCTCCGGATCGCCCAAGACTTCCGGCGAAAAACAGCAAAATGCCCGAGCGAAAAAATTAAGCCAAGCGCGCGAAGATCAACGCCAGACTTCGGATTGCCAACGCGGCACATGCCCAACTGAGCGCGCTCGGCCGTTGGCAGGTGCGAAATTCAGCGTATCGCCCAGCAGAGTGCGTCAGAGTCCGGAAATGGCAAGGGTCTGCAGGGTGATGCTGTCTGGTTGGTTGAAGCCGCCCGTCGCGAGCACCATCAGCGCCAACAACAGCGTCCCGAACAGCTGGCGGATCACATTGAAATGGAATGCGCCGAGGCTGCGCACGGCATCTGCTGCAAAAAGCCCGGTGGTGGCCCAGCCAGTTGCAGTGCCGTAAGCGGCGAGATCGCGCAGGGCAGGGCCATCAAGTGCTGCAAAATCTGCCGCTTTCTTGGCGGCAGGCAAGAACAGTGAAAGAACTTCGCCGCTTTAAACCATCATCTCTTTGGTCGCGGTCAGCTTTAACTCGGGATAATCGCGCTCAATACGATCAATGTCCCACTTCAGCCGGGTCAGGAAAACCGTGTCGCCGTCATTGTCGATGGCGATATGGCCCTTGTTTACGTTGATGAATTTCTCGACCTCGGCCTTCGCGCCGGACACCCAGCGAGCCGAGGTGAACTGGCTTGGTTCAAAACGCACGGGCAGCGAGTATTCCTGTTCAATCCGGCTCGCCAAAACCTCAAATTGAAGCGGCCCAACCACGCCGACGATGAAGCCCGAACCGATCATCGGCTTGAAAACCTTCGCAGCACCCTCTTCGGCGAATTGCATCAGGGCTTTTTCCAGATGCTTGGCCTTCATCGGATCGCCGGCGCGCACAACTTGCAGCAGTTCGGGCGCAAACGACGGGATGCCGGTGAAGCGCAGAGATTCGCCCTCGGTCAGCGCGTCGCCGATGCGCAACTGGCCGTGGTTCGGGATGCCAATGATATCGCCTGCCCAAGCTTCCTCCGCCAATTCGCGGTCAGCGGCGAGAAACATCACCGGGTTGGCGATGGCCATTTGCTTTTTGGAGCGCACATGCAGCAGCTTCATGCCGCGCTGGAAGTGGCCTGAGGCCATCCGCACAAACGCCACGCGGTCGCGGTGCTTTGGGTCCATATTGGCCTGCACTTTGAACACAAAACCAGTAACGGTTTGTTCTTCCGGCGCAATCTGGCGTTCGGAGGCTTTTTGCGGCTGCGGTTCCGGGCCATATTCGCCCATGCCGTCCATCAGTTCTTTGACGCCAAACGAATTGATCGCCGAGCCAAACCAGATCGGCGTCATTGAGCCGTTCAGGAACGAGGCACGGTCAAAGGCTGGCAGTAATTCCTTTGCCATTTCAAGCTCTTCGCGGAGTTTCTTCAACTGCTCAGGCGCGATGTGATCGGCGAGTTTCGGATCGTCTAAGCCCGAGATTTGGATGGTTTCGGCGACCTTATTGCGGTCGGCGCGGTCCATGATTTCAAGGCGATCATGCAGCAGATCATAGGCACCGATGAAGTCGCGACCCATGCCGATTGGCCAAGACGCAGGGGTTACGTCAATCGCGAGATTCTCTTGGATTTCGTCAATTATATCAAAGGTATCGCGCGATTCGCGGTCCATCTTGTTACAAAAGGTCAGGATCGGCAGATCGCGCATCCGGCAGACTTCAAACAGCTTTTGGGTCTGAGACTCCACGCCTTTTGCGCCGTCAATTACCATAATTGCGGCGTCCACGGCGGTCAAAGTGCGGTAGGTATCCTCGGAAAAATCTGAGTGACCGGGGGTATCGACAAGGTTAAAGCGATACTGCCGGAAATCGAAGGACATTGCGGAGGCGGAAACCGAAATCCCGCGCTCTTGCTCCATCTTCATGAAATCCGAGCGGGTACGGCGGGCCTCACCCTTGGCGCGGACTTGGCCAGCCATCTGGATCGCGCCACCGAACAGCAAGAATTTCTCGGTTAATGTGGTTTTGCCAGCGTCGGGGTGCGAAATGATCGCAAAGGTCCGGCGGCGGGCGATTTCGGGCGGGAGGGGCTGGCGATTGTCAAGCATGGGCGGGCTTTAGCGGAAAGCGGCGGCAGCGTCTACCTTTGCCGCGCGGCGGTGATGCGCGGTGATTTGAACAAAGCCCCCGGCCCGACGGCATCAAGAAATTGCCTGCCGGCTTCGGTGCCAAAGTGTTGGTTTTGGCTAAGGCCGGGGAAGCGGGTTTTGACGTCTTCGGATAGTTCAGGCGGCAAACGGTGCACTGTGGCATCGTTGACCATTAGGCTTTCGGCGGGAACCCCCTCGGCGTAGATAATTTCGTGATGGTCAAACACGATGCTGAAGAAATCGACAAAGCCGCCTTCCCGGATGAAAACTGACTTGTTGTCAACGAGATGCTTGGCTTGAACCAGCAATTCAGAAGTGGCCAGATGGGCGTTTCGCTCGCGTTGATACAAGAACATCCGGTGGTGCTGGCTGACAATCAGATCGCCGGAATTGCCCAGAGTGCCTGCCGTGATCACCACCGGAGCAAATGCTCCGACAGCGCGCAGGGTGGTAGAGCCAATCCAGCGGATAGGCTGGCCGCCGTGATCCCGGCTTAGTACCTTGTCACCGGTTTTCAGCGATTCGATGGCGCACTGCTGCCCCGATGCCATAGTGATCATCGTGCCACGCGCAAACGACACGCAGAGCAGGTCGGCAAGGCCAGTATCTTGCGGCGCGTCGTCGATTTTCAGCAAAGTGTATTCGTTCAACGCGGCGATGGGTGACATCGGCAGCACAAAACGCGCCCGACCGGGCAACGAGATCAGCACAAGATCAACCTGATCGCCTTCGCTGCTCATCATTGTGTAGCGGGCCTCAAAGCGCAGCGGGTCGCCGATTTGCCCCACCGCGGACCCCGACCCGACGCGTTGCAAGCCTTCTGCGCGGGTCACGACCAAGCGCAGCGGCGGCTGGCTTTCGTCTAAAGCATAAATGTCGCCGGGACAGACATCTTCTGGTCCAAGAAGGCTGTCGCCGATATTTACG
>NZ_JAQGKQ010000061.1 GCF_028290025.1 Cypionkella sp.
TGGTTTCCAACAGCGCTGCCCCGCTTTGCTCGAATGAGATCGAAGCTGAAGTTCAGCACCTGCTTGACGAGAAAAACTCTGAATATGATTGCGGCGCGCCGCTTGATCTCGAAATTTCGATCGGAAACCCGATTCACCCGGATAGCAATGACATCGCAGATTTACCCAAGTGGCTTGAACGCGCCATCGCCCGCGCCGAAACCCGGGCTGTAGCAAAACTTGGTAGGTCTTCCACGGTGAATATCCGCCGGTGCGGGCCTTAGTCCGCAGGTGCTTGGGAAAGAACTCATACGTTTTCGTCCCGGGCAGATACCCCGTATTTGCCCCTTCCTTGTGGCCAGTGGTATTTGAAAACAGTTTGTCCCGCCACCGGCAAGGCGTTGACTGTTTCAGCGGCGAAGCCTGCACTCAGAAGCAAGATGAGTGTAGAAAGGTCCAAAATGCTATCCTCCTTTGGCTGCCTTATGGGATCAATTGCTGGCCTCGGTCTGGCCCGCAAGCCAAAATGACCTCTGACTTCAATGGAAGGCGCCGCGATAAACGGAGTCAGCAGATCACCATTCGCAATTCCGACGCCCCATGTCTGTCAAAGTCAGGGAGCCGGTGCCCTCCTTCGCGCCAGTTGCCAAGAGTGCCGACAGAGGCGAGGACATGCCTGCGGGGGTGTACGCGCTAAGGTTCGCGCTTCGGTATTGTCAGAATGGTAACCCTTTCCATCCTATGGCGTCTTCAATCGCTTTAGACACCCGCAAGACAAGCACATCATCGCCCGTCTGACCAGATATCTGAACGGCGACGGGCAATCCAGAATGGGTCAAAGAAACCGGCAACACGGCAGACGGTTGCCCGGCCAGGTTTGCAGGCACTGCAAAAGGCGCGAAGCTGTATCCTCGCTCAACCCACCGATCGAGGTCTGAGCCACAAGCCGCATAGGTCAGACTGTTCAATGGTGCGGGTCCTCACTCAATGCGGGTGTCAGAACGAGGTCAATCCCATCCATCGAACGCCCGATAGCATGCGCTACCGCGGTCATTTTTATGCGGGCGTCAAGCAGACCAAGCGCCGAAAGCTGCTTTGCACGGTCCAAGAACGCCCATGTCATTGGCTCTAGCTCATCGTGTTCTGGCTGGCGCCCGAGTTCGCGCGCTCGCTCTTCTACCAAGTGCAGCACGTCGACGGTCCAGAGCGCGTCGAACCAAGGGCCGGATTGTGCTTCGACAGGAAAAGCGTAGGGCAGCACAACATGTCCCATCGATTCCAGCATCAGCGCCACCTTTTCAGCGGCGGCCACCTGCGCCGCGCCAGCAGACCGGTCATGCGCGTCCCTGGTGCAAAGCCCGATCCGCAGCGGCGCAACTGCACCTTCTAACGCCGCGAGGTAGCCACCCGCGCGCGGTTGACGCCCGATCCGTGTGCCCTGGTCCGGTCCCGCCGTTAGATCAAGCGCCGCCGCGCTGTCGCGGACAGTTCGAGTGAGCACATGGTCTGCGTCAAGACCACCCGCGATTTCCTCCCACCACGGGCCCAGCGGATTCAATCCGACCGAGGGTTTGAAGCCGAACACGCCGCAACAGGCGGCTGGGATTCGGATTGACCCGCCAAGATCTGTCCCATGCGCGATGGGGACCATTCCGCTAGCAACAGCTGCCCCAGCGCCGCCGCTGGACCCGCCCACTGTCACCTTTTCATCCCAAGGGTTTCGGCATGGCCCATACGCCAGAGGCTCGGTGGTAAAATCCCCAGCAAATTCCGGAGTATTCGTCGTACCCAGAACCACAAGCCCACCGGCGCGCCAGCGGCGAACCATCGTGCTGTCCCCTTTGGGTTGCGCTGTTGCGAAAAATCGCGAAGCAAAGCGGGTCGGCAGCACCGAAGAATAAAGGTTTACGTCCTTTAGCAGGAACGGCACACCCCAAAGCGGCCCCGTTTGTTCGGGAGGGTGCTGATCCATCGCATCTGCTTCGGTTATGGCCGCATCAAATCTTTCCGCAACAACAGCATTGAACCCCGGGTTTTGCCTTTCGATAGAAGCAATCGCAGCCTCGGTCGCCTCTCGCACCGAAATATTGCGCTTGGCAATCTGCGCGGCGAGGTTCAGGGCATCAGAATAGTTTAATTTGGTCATAGGTTTTGTGCGATCTGAAATGGGATATTTGGCGTTCAAGTAGGATTTTCCAGCCTCACTTTGCACCAATATACGCCGCGGCGAAAGATGGTGCGTACCCGACCTCGTTCGCCACCGAAGCGGCCGCAATCACACCATGTCGTTTCTGTCCCGGCCCCCTGGCCTGTCCGCATCCAAGGTTAGCTTGGCCAAACTCCGTGACAAAACCTTAGCAGTTTTGCGAGGATTTTGAAATTTTGCGAAGTATCTGTAGATTGATCTCAGACCATGCCCTGCCGCAAAAAAGCAACTCATGGCAAAATGTCACTTTTGCCATGAGTGGGTCTGTGTAAGTTTAGTTGCAAAATGTGTCTCGGATTTTCGGAACTGTGCTGCCCTTTTGGGAGCCACCCTGATTTTCTCTCGGTTAAAATGGTTGCCAGTCATTCTTGGCGATATCGGGCGTGATTGCGGCGGTGGACGGTCAAGGTGGTCTCGGTCGCGCAATCCATCAACAGCGGCTTTGCCATGATGGCGCTAGTTAGTCAGAGCATATTCAGATATCAGCTAAAATACTTGGTGCTTGTTGGGGAGATCGCGGATCGAATGGGCCGCTTCACCGTGTTTCCCAATCGGTGGCCCTTTGTTTCATGGCAGCCGAGGAAGCCAGACTTGAGCAACCGATCCGACGCTTCTGCGGCTACCAGCCGCGCATGATCGGCCAGTCGGCGGTTATAGTACTGCCGTCTGAAGCAACGGCTGAAAAATACTGATGCATTGCCACCGTGGCACAGGCGTGGACCGGAAGGATACGGACTCTCGCACCAATCGGAATGTTTGGCAGGGTTTCGGCCCGGCCTCGCGCTCGATGAGCCCGGCGCGTTCGACAGTCGCCATCCGTGAAGGGGTAGAAATCGCGCACTCAACCGCACGCAAGGGCGGTTTGTCAGCGACGTCCGACACGTGGAAACAGGAAATCGAGTTCACCAATCCCGTCGATGTTTACAGCAGCAGTTGGTACCCCGGGATCGACTATGCGGCCCCTCGCATCCCGCGTTTTATATAGAAAGATTTTTTCGAAGTGCAGCGCGGAATTCGCTTTACCGTCATATGAGTCTCTAAATAGAAGGCCTCCTGCACATATGAGGAGCCAGCGTTTCGCAAGCAATATCTCGTCGGGCTATCCATATTGTTTTTGGAACTGGGTGACATCCCGGCTATGGCAAGCTGTCGCGCCAGACTTATTGTGATCTGATATTGTCGTTAGGTCTGCGTCCCGCGCATCCACACACCCTGCAGGGACAGATCCCGTTGCCCAAGCATGACGAAACTTGCGCTCATCCCGGGCGATAACCTGCCCAAATCCCGTAACCCCAGATAGTCGGCCTGACGGGTCGCACAGAGTTCGGAGGCAAAGCCAGGCGAGAGTCCCAGCGAGACGAGGTTGCGATACGCGTCCAGCATCGTGATTGCGCTGCCAGCCAGCGATGTTCCGTCTTCGGTCATCACCATCAGACCAGTCTTAATCACAGCACTATCGTCACTGCTTGCGTAACGGCCATCCGGCAACCCCGCCGAAGCAGTGGCGTCGGTGATGGCGAAGAGCCGAGGGATAGCACGAATTGCGGCCAGCATCATCGTGCGGTTAACATGGATGAGATCCGAGATCAGTTCAGCATACTGACCATGCGCCAGAGCATAGGCCGCCACGCCAGCATCGCGGTGGTGCGCGCCGGACATGCCGTTGAAAAGGTGGGTAAAACCGACCATACCGCAGCCAAACGCCTCGGCAAGAAGCTCCGGTGTGGCGAGGCTATGGCCAACCTGAACACGGCAGCCGGTCGCGCTGAAGGCCGAAATCAGCTCCATTCCGCCAGTCATTTCGGGGGCGATTGTGGCCACCCGAAGTCTGCAAAGCTTTGTCCAACGAGCGACCAGATCAAGATCAGGCAGAATTGTCTGGTTGCTTTGCGCACCAAGTTTGCCCGGATTTATGAATGGGCCCTCAAGGTGAGCGCCCAATACTGTTGCCTCATTGGGCGCAGGTTTTGCCTGAATGTGTGAGATATCGGCGAGTGCCGCCTCAATCACTGAGATAGGAGCGGTCGAGGTTGTGGGTGCCAGAGCGACGGTCCCATGTTGGGTGTGATACCGAATAAACGCTCGGATTCCTTCCTCGCCATCGGTGTAGTCGGTGCCGTTTCCGCCATGGATATGCAGATCTATGAAGCCCGGAATGATGAGCGGCAAATCGTTATCTTCGGTGCGAAGGCAGGGCTTGGCAGCGATGGCACCAATCTTCGGCCCATCCAGCACGATCCTGCCGCGCATCCAACCAGCGGGCGTCAGGATGTTGGCTTCGGGAGAATGGCTGAGGCCGCTGATCATTTCATATCTTCCTTGTTGCTGAGGTGAGGTTCAGGGCATGCAGCATCGCTGCCCCCCGGACTCCGCTGGCATCACCGAAACGCGCTACGGAAAGCTGTGGCAGCGGCAGGCCCTGCATGAGCGTTTTTTGCATTTGTGAGTCGAGGATACTTGTGATGTCGGGGATCTTCGACAGACCGCCACCCAAAACGATCTGGTCGGGGTCGATGCTGGCCTGAATTGTCAAAAGCAACTCGCAAACCAATTCGCTCCACAGCGCCAAAGCGGCCGCTGGACGCGGCTCTCCTGCGGCGGCGCGGGCGGCGATCTCTTCGGCCGGGATATCAAGTCCGGCGATGCTTTGACCCAAAATGCGCAAGCCAGGGCCGGAAACCAGCGTCTCGTAGCAACCGACGCGGCCGCATTTGCAGATAAGAACTGGAAGACGCTCCGCAAAACTGACGGGAATGCCAAGATGGCCAATCTCACCGGGTAGTCCGGCCAGACCCCGCACCAAGCGACCGTTGAGGCACACGCCGCCGCCACAGCCCGTGCCAAGGATGAGCCCGAACACTGTTTCCGCACCATCGCCTGCACCGCCATTCGCTTCCGACAACGCAAAGCATTTGCAGTCATTCTCGGTCGCAATGGCGGCATTCAATCGTTGTTCTAATACTTGCGGAAGGGATTTGTCAGTGCCGGGCAGGTTTGTGGCCAACAGCCTGCCCGTTCCCTTTTCGACAAAGCCTGGCACCCCTATGCCAAGCTTCAGATCTTGGGTGCCAGCTTGGGCACAAGCCCAATGATATTGGTCCACCAAGCCATCAATCATGTCGTCGAACGAGGCTATTGGCGTGGCGATGCGGCGACGCACCAGCGGCATCAGATCATCGTCGAATAAACAGGCCTCGATCTTGGTTCCGCCCAGATCAATCCCGACGATCACGTCGTCACCTTGGGCTGGTAGGGGTAAAGGGTCACGCCGGCAACGACGCGGGAGAGATTTCCCTCGGCAAAGGGGTTGTCTACATTGAATCCAAGGCGATCCGACCACCAGACAGCCAGAAGCTGTGCCGCAAGCACATAAAGCACCCCACGCCAAATATCCTCCTCCGCACCTTTGACGGTAATGTCGGAGTCGCAGCCCTCTGGCCCGAGCGTTGCCGCCACGCTCGCGCCAAACTGACATCGGAGTTCTTCGGCACCATCCACCTCATATTGGCGGGTGTGAGGATCGCTGGACAGGAAGGAAAAGACTTGCGCCTCGGCATCAAGAATGGCCTTCGGTCCGTGGCGAAAGCCCATGGCGGTTTCCCAATAGGCGGGGATACGGCCGTGGGTCAGTTCCAGCACCTTCAGCGCCGCCTCTCGTGCGAAGGCTGTCAGCACGCCGGAACCCAGAAAAACCGTACGTGAAGGACAGGGCGCAGCATCATCCATGCGCAAAAGCATATCAGAGATCACATCCTCGGCGCCTGCCGCCAGCGATGTGATCCGTGCCTCCAGCGATGCAGCCAAGCTGGGCGAAAGGCAGACGAGGGCGGAGATCAGCATCGTTGTGTAGCTGGAGGTCATCGCAAACCCCGCATCGTTGGTTTCAGGCGGCAACAGAACGACGCTGCGTCTGCCCAAACCCTTTGATTTCCGTTGCGCCAAGGCACCCTGCGGATTGCAGGTGAAATGCAGCTGATCGGCGCGGGGCATATGCGTGTCCAGAAGATCCAGCAGCCCCAGCGTCTCGGGGCTGTCACCGCTGCGCCCGAAGGATACTACCAGTATTGTCGTATGGGGTCGCAGATAGGAGCCGGGGCTGGCCACCAGATCGGTCGTCGCAATAGCGCGATAACGTAAAGGGTGCGGCGCACGGTTCAAATGTGCGGCCAGCGCCTCGCCAATATAGGCAGAGGTGCCAGCGCCGCACAGCCAAATTTCGTCATAGGCAGTGGGGATGAACCAAGCCGCAATCTCGGATGCGTAAATCTCCAACGGTTTCGCCCAATCCCGCCAGATGCGCGGTTGGGCGACGATCTCACGGTAGGTTATCCAGCGGGAAAGTCGGTCAGAAGGATCGGCGGCGGCCATGTTACACCTCTTGGACAGGGGCGGGGGCGATGATGACGGTCACGCCATGGCCCCGCAAAGTGGAAACAACCTCACCCGGAACGGCCCAGTCGGTCACGACCGTATCTATCCGGTCGATGGCGCAAAAGCGGTGCAGGCTGGTGGTGCGGAACTTCGAGGAATCGACCAGCACAACCACGCGCTTGCTAACGCCCGCCATCGCCGCTCCCTGATGCGCTTCATCCTCGTTGAAGGTGCTGAGGCCTTCTTCGGCATCGAAATTGTCCGCGCCGAAATAAACGGTATCAAAACGCATATTGGCCAAGGATTGCTCCAGCATTCGTCCGGTCAGCGCGCGGGCGTCAAAGCGGACGACGCCGCCGGGCATAATCACCGAATGCTGGCGACACCCCCAAAGCGTCTCCACAATATTGAGGCCCGCTGTCAAGATAGTCAGGCCCGAGGCTGCCCGCAGATGGCCCGCAAAAATCTGCAGGGTGGAGCCGGAATCAAGAATAACGGTGCGGTCTGTGGCGATCAAGTCAAGCGCAACAGCGGCGATGGCCTTCTTCTTGTCGGTGTTAACGTTGGCCTTGTCGGCCATGCTGGGCTCTAGAAACGGCCTGACCTGAGTCGAGCTGTTTGCCACCAACGACATGGCCAGCGCGATGCGAAAATCAGGCACGCCGTTGAAGCCATAATGGCGGCAGAACCGCACCACCGAGGGCTGGCTGACCTCGGCCGCTACCGCGATTTCTTGCACGGATCCAGCCATGAACCGCGCCGGATCGGCCAGCAGCACATCCGCGACAAGCCCGAACGCGCGTGACAATTCGCCCCTGCCTTCTGTGATCCGCGCGATGAGCGGCGCCTCCATGCTGTGTTCCTTCTGGTTTGCGCCGCGCTCCGATCTGGTCGGCTGGGCCAAAGAAATAGATATGTGTTACGCTAAAAGGCCTGAGACGTTGTTGCCTTGTGTGTCGAACAGGATCGCCCGCTCCGGGTCCAATGCGACGTGGCAGAGATCGCCCACCTGCACCTTGGCTTGTCCCGTCAGCCGGACCGTCAGACCACAGCCATCCCCCAAACGGCTGTGAACGATTGTCTCATTCCCCAGATGCTCGACAACTTCCACGGTGACGGGAAGCCCCTTGTCGGCAAGGCGAAGATCTTCTGGCCGGATCCCAAGTTCAAGCTGTGCATCGGCGGCAATGGGGTGATGCGACTGAACCTTTGCGGTGCCCCCAGAAAGAGCAAGCTGCACGTCTCCACCCTCCTGCGTCCAACCAGTCACCCGCACGAAATTGATCGGAGGCTGGCCGAGGAAACCGGCAACAAACTTGTTGCGGGGGCGGTTGAACAGCTCCAGAGGCGAGCCGCATTGCTCGATCTGTCCGGCGTTCATCACGACGATCCGGTTGGCCAGCGTCATGCCTTCGACCTGATCATGCGTTACATATATCATCGTATTACCCAACTGGGCATGGAGGCGGGCCAGTTCTACCCGCATTTCTGCACGCAGGGCTGCATCAAGGTTGGAAAGCGGCTCATCGAACAGGAAGAACTTTGGTTTGCGGGCCAATGCTCGGCCGATCGCCACCCGCTGACGCTGCCCGCCGGACAAGGTCTTGGGTTTGCGGGGTAACAGGTGTTCGATCTGCAAAAGGCTAGCGATTTCCGAGACCCGCGCTGCGATCTCGGCCTTCGGTGCCTTGGCGATCCGCAATCCAAAGCCAATATTTTCGGCCGCTGTCATATGCGGGTAAAGCGCATAAGATTGAAAGACCATCGCAAGTCCGCGCTCGACAGGTGCGGCGTCTGTGATGTCCACGCCGTCCACTGTCAGCTTGCCGCCAGTGATCGGTTCCAGTCCCGCGATGCAGCGCAGCAAGGTGGATTTTCCACAACCCGACGGGCCGACCAGCACGACAAATTCACCTGTCTCGATGGTGAGGCTGACGTCTTTGATCACACTCATCGACCCGAAGGACTTACTGACATTCTCTAACCGGAGTTCGCCCACATTCATCTCCATTCAGAGTCGCCGTTAATTGGAAGATGATACCGATAAATGTAATTTTGCAACATGATTTGTGGCTTACCTCATTGTATTTAGATCTTTGCCACTTTTTCGGGCTTCTACAGAGGAAATCATCACCTTTTCGGTTGCGATCTGTCAAAGAAGTTGCCCGATAAGAAATTTTGTTACATATTTTTGAAGCGAATCATCATGAGCCGCCATCAAGGACGTCGCTCTATATTTAACAGCGAGGATTGAAATGTTACGGTCTTCCCGATCCATCTTCTCCTCCATGCTAGCGGGCTGCGCCCTTGCTGTCATGGCACCTCAGGCTCAGGCATCCGAACTTGTGTTCTGGTCCATGTGGAACGAACCCGAACCGCAGGCCGTCGCCCTGCGCGCCATCATGGACGCCTACACAGCTGCACACCCTGAAACCACGTTCAGTGCGGTCTGGAACGGGCGCGCCAATCAGACAAAACTGCGCTCTGCCCTTCAAGCCGGGACCAAAGTTGACCTGATGGATCAAGATGGCGATCAGTTGATCGGGGGTTTGCAAAAGCAGGGACTTGCCCTGCAACTCGATGGTCTGGTTAAGGCAGATTTCGGGGCATCGCTGCTGCCCGGCGTCTTCGACATATATGCCTCCGAGGGTAAGCATTATCAGGTACCTTACGTCTATAATTCGGTCAATTTCTGGTACAATAAAGAAATTCTGGAGGAAGCCGGGGCGCAGGAACCTGCAACTTTTGACGAACTGCTGGCCATGTGCGATGCGGTGCGCAAGTTGGATAAATACGCGCTGGTGGTCGATAATGATGATACCTATGCGCTGTATTACTTCTCTTATCTACTGGAACGTAAGCTGGGCGTGAATGCGCTGGTCACAACGTTCGAGGACAAGACGGGAGAAAGCTGGCTGAAGCCAGAGGTGCTGAAGGCCGCTCAGATGGCGCAATCCCTGTGGGGGCGGTGCATTCCCGATGACGCGCGCGGTTTCCAGTATCCGGCGGGTCAGCAAACAGTGGCACTTGGCGATTCCATGGGAAACCTGAACGGCTCTTGGCTGCCTGCAGAACTGTCCAGTTCGGCCGGTGAAGACTTCCCTTGGGGTGCATTCAACTTCCCATCGGTCGAGGGTGGCAAGGGTAAGCAAACCGATCTGCAAGTCGCGCTGTTGTCGATGATCGCCTTGGAAAGCTCTGAACACAAAGAGGAAGCGGTCGATTTTCTTGAGTTCCTCGTCAGCGAGGAAGCCCAGAAGATTATAGTCGAGCAGGGCAGCGTCGGCAGCACCCGTGCAGGCGTTGCATGGCCCGCGATCCTAGAGGAGGCATACCAAGCCGCCACTAACGCAACCGCAATCAGTAATATCTACGGCGGCGTCGGCATCAACTACCCAGACTTCTATACTACGATCCTAGCGCCTGAGCAGAACAAAATGTTCATGGGGCAGACCGAAGCCAAAGCTTTTGTCGAGGCCATGGCAGCAGATACCAAAAAATATTGGGAAGCCAAGTAGCCTCCCCCCTGATCTGATCCCCGGACGAAGCTGAAGCCTCGTCCGGGGATTTCGCCGCGATATGCAATTTCTGAAGGAGACCTTCATGCGACGCCGGATGGTTATCATCTTCCTCGCTCCGGCCGTGCTGCTGTATCTTTTCTTCGTGCTCGCACCCGCAGCAGCCTCATTTTATCTCAGCCTTTTCCAGACTTCAGGTTTTGGCGAGACGCCGCGCTGGGTGGGTTTCGGCAATTATATCAAGCTGTTTTCGGATCCGGTGTTCTGGCTCAGCATCACCAACATGGCGCTGATCCTTACGGTAGGTGGCGTGGCCATCTTCGGGCTTGCCTTCCTGTTCACCATTCTAATCAACTCGGGGATCTGGGGCAAAAAGCTGTTCCGGGCGCTGATCTTCATGCCGAATGTCATCGCGGTCGTTGCGCTGTCGACTTTTTGGTCGTTTATTTACATGCCGCGCTACGGGATGTTGTCCAATATCTTCAAATACATCGGTTTCGATCAGGCGGCAGCTATCTCATGGACCGCGCCGGAAAACATCATCTGGTCCATGCTGATCGGACTTGTCTGGATCTCCACCGGCTTTTTCACCATCCTGATCCTTGCCGGGGCCGACAAAATACCGACCGACATGTATGAGGCGGCGCGGATTGAGGGGGCTGGACCCGTTCAGATGTTCCGCATGATCACGGTGCCAATGATTTGGGACGTGATCGCCATCACCATGGTCCTCTGGGTGATTGAGGCGATCAAGATGATGGAGTTCCCCTTCGCTTTTGGCGGCCCAACGCCCGTTCAAAGTCTGCTCACTCCCTCGATTTACTTATTCATCATGGGATTTGGATTCCGCCAGCCCGTCTATGAACTTGGCTATGCCACAGCCATTGGGGTCTGCATGTTCCTGTTCACTGTCGTGGCGGTCCTGATCTTGACTTGGGCCACCAGACGCGACCGCGTGGAGTTCTGAAATGCGACCTTCCACTCATCAACGTATTCATCGCGGCATCGCTTGGGTCATCCTTGGCGGGTGGGGTGGCTTCACAGTATTCTTGGTGCTGTGGGTCATAATGGCCTCGCTTAAATCCACCCGCAGCCTGTTTGGAAAGCCGTTCGAGTTTCCCTCCGCCCCGGCCTTCGTGAACTATTCCAAGGTTTGGGTTACAAGCCATTTCGGCGAGTATTTTCTCAATAGCCTTATGGTTGTGACAGCCTCTGTGATCGGTCTGCTGGTTGTGGCGCTGCCTGCGGCATATGTGCTGAGCCGGGGCAAGTTTCGCGGCCGTAAGGCGCTGCTGAATTTTTTCATCTTCGGCATGGGCATCCCGATCCCACTTTTGTTTATCCCGCTTGTGGTGATGCTTAGCGAGATCGGTCTGATCGACAGCTTGACCGGGCTGACGCTGGTTTATCTGTCGGTATCTCTGCCGTTCACCATCTATGTGTTGCAGGGCTTCTTTTCCTCACTCCCCTCGGACCTTGAATCAGCTGCGGTGATCGACGGATGCAATGACTGGCAGGTGTTCTGGCACGTGATGCTACCGCTTGCGGCACCGGGGGCGGCGACCGTTGCGATCCTGAATTTTGTGGGGCTGTGGAACGAATATCAGATCTCGCTTGTGCTGATCAATGCGCAGGAAAAAAGGACATTATCGCTGGGGATTTACTCCCTGATGACCTCAATGCAGTATTCAGGGGGCAACTGGCCGGGGCTGTTTGCCGGGGTCACGATCGTCATGGTTCCGACGATCCTAATCTACATTTTCCTGTCCGACCGGATGATCAGTGGCATCACCATGGGCGGGGTCAAATGATGTCCCGTGCCTTTCAGACTCAACGCACGGAGCGCATGAAGTGACCGACAAGTTGCGGGACATTATCGCGCGCAACCGCGCGGGCCAACGCGTCGCGCTGCCCTCGGTCTGTTCGGCCCATCCAGATGTGCTGTTGGCCTCGGCGCGGCTGGCCGCCAGTCTTGGCGCGCCGCTGGCGATTGAGGCGACCAGCAATCAGGTCAATCAGTTTGGTGGTTACACCGGCATGCGACCAGCGGATTTCGTCGCGTATCTGCGGAAAATTTGTGACAGGGCTGGGTTGGATTTTGGCAATGTCGTCCTAGGCGGTGATCACCTTGGACCGCAGGTTTGGCGCAACCTGCCGGCGGCGGTAGCGATGGGCCACGCGGCTGAATTGATGCGGCTATTCGTTGAGGCACGCTTCACGAAAATTCATCTCGATTGCTCTGAGGGGTGTGCAGGCGAACCAGCACAAGTTTCCAACATGATAAGCGCCGAGCGGAGTGCAGCGTTGATGGACATTTGTGAGCGCTTCGCCCCGGATCGAGAAGCTTTGTCATACATCGTCGGAACCGAAGTGCCGCCTCCCGGTGGCGCGCGTGCCGAGGAGGCTGATGCAGCGGTCGTTCCCACCCGGCCGGAAAATGCGTTGGCTACGCTGCTGGCACAGCGAGAGGCAATCGTTGCAAAGGTTTCAGCTCGAGCATGGTCTCGGGTGGTGGCGCTGGTCGTGCAGCCGGGGTTGGAATTCTCAGGAGACCACATCCACGCGTTCGATACAGACTTGCCATCTGATCTATCAGGCGCCCTTCATGATTTTCCAAACATGACCTTTGAAGCGCATTCGACTGACTATCAACGCGCCGAGGTTTACCCCGCCTTGGCGGCGCGGCATTTTGCCGTGCTCAAGGTGGGCCCGGCGCTGACATTTGCCTATCGGCAGGCGGTTTACGCGCTGGACATGATGGCGGATTGGTATGACGGTAGACCGGCTTCGCTGCGCGACCGAATGGAGCGGCTGATGGTCGACGATCCGACCCAGTGGCAGCGGCACTATCATGGAAACGGAGCCGAGTTGCGGCGTCTGCGCCATTTCGGTTTCGCCGACCGCATCCGCTATTATTGGGATCGCCCCGAAGCGCGTTCTGCGGTGGCGGCTCTGTTGGAATTTCTTCGGGGTAAGCCGAAGCAGCCTTGCCTGCTTTCCCAGTTTTTCGCGCAATCGACGATCGATCGTGCGATTGAAATGCAAGATATGAAAACCAGCTGGCCAGACGCTCTAATTCAAGCGCAGATCCAAGAGGCACTTTTACCCTACTTTGCAACGCACAACAGCCCTGCAAAGAACTGTTTGCCCAAGGCGCGATCAGCGTAAGAGATTTCAAGCCAACGTCATCCAAGTAACCCCAACCAGCTTGTGCTTCAAAGTGGGATCGGATCCCGCATTCGATGCCAGATTGAAGCGATACGTCGTACGGCCAATACTGTCATCGAAAAGCGGTGTGCCAACCTTTCGATTTGATCTGCGACTGTATTGTTGTTCGTGACGTTTTTCATGCGTGGCGTGATTGGTAGTCCATCTCGAGCCTCATGCAACGAGACGCCCACATCTGAGCAAGGATGGGCTTTGCGGTAACCATGGCGCTGCCTTGATTGCCAATGGCTAAAGAAGCGCCTCCAAAAGGTTTAGCACGCGTGTCGCTTGGTCTTCTTCAGGCTGAAGGGGCTTCCTCGAAATCAGCCGTTCGCCGTCCCATTGGAGCTCTGGGGACAGGCGCCCCATGACATCTGCGTAGTCCTGTCCAACATCCGTCTCTGGAGGAAAGGTTTCATAGCTTAGTCCTCCAGACAGTGGAAACGAAACAAGGTGGCGTCGTCCATCGGATCGCGCAGCGCCGACGCCGTGACGCGGAAAATGCTGGCGAGGCGCGCAGGCGTTAGCAACTCGTGCGGGGGGCCGCAGGCGATAAGGCGGCCGGCGTCCATCACTCCCAGCCGATCACAGCCCATCGCTTGGTTAACATCGTGAAGTGCCACGATCACCGTCACCGGAAGCCGATTCACCAACCGCAGCAAAGACAGTTGATGGTGGATATCGAGATGGTTGGTCGGCTCGTCCAGCAACATCAGTTGCGGACGTTGTGCCAAGGCACGCGCAATATGCACGCGCTGGCGCTCGCCTCCCGACAGGGTTGCCCAGCTTTGAGCAGCCATGTGTTCCATTCGCACCGCCGCCAAAGCCCGATCGACGATAGCGCGATCCTGCGTCGAGAATGGATGCAATGCAGAAAGCCACGGGGTGCGGCAGCTCAATGGCGTCGCGCACGGTCAGGGCCTCCGTCGTTTCGGCCTGCTGCTCGACAAAGGCCACCCGACGCGCGATCTCGCGGCGTTGCAGGTTGCGCAGCGGCGTGTCGTTGAGCCGGACCTCACCCGAGGCGCGCGGCAACAGACCCGCCATCAGCCTTAGCAACGTGGATTTGCCAGAGCCGTCCGGGCCGATCAGGCCGAAGGTTTCTCCTGCGTGAATATCAACGGTAACGCCTTCGACAATGCTGCGAGTGCCGGCTTTCCAGCCAAGGTCTTGCGCCGACAGCCTCATGTCCGACCTCGCTGCGGATCAGCATGATCGCGAAACCGGGCGCTCCCACAAGGCTGTCACTACCCCCGATTGGCACGACTTGACCGGGTATTAACGTCCGCGAGGTGATGTCGGCAGCGATCAGAAACAGCGCGCCTGCCAAGGCAGACGCCGGGATCAGCGCACCATGCCGCACCCCTACCACAAATCGGGTGGCGTGCGGGATCACCAATCGGACAAAGCCGATAGAGCCGACGAGGCTGACCATCACCGCCGTCATCAGTGTGGTCATGCCGGTCAGCACTACCTGCACCCGGCGCACAGCAACGCCTAAGGCCGAGGTGGAATCCGTGCCAAATGAAAACGCATCCAGCGCTCGCATGTGCAACACGCATACCATAAAGCCTAGGGCAGACGCAGGCACCGCAAGCGCCACATCCGGCCAGCGCACGCCGGACAGATTGCCGAGCAGCCAGTACATGATGCCGCGCCTGTTCGGCATTGACCGATTTGGCGATGAAAAAAGAGGTCAGCGCGTTGAACAGCTGCGATCCGGCAATGCCCGCCAATACAAGTTGCGCTGAGCCGCCGCCTGCTGCTCGTGCCAAGGCTGCGACTATCAGAAAGGCCAAGGTCGCGCCGCCAAAAGCCCCCGCAGAAATCCCGATCACGCCGCCGCCCAAGCCCAGAATCGTCATCGCGACCGCACCCGTGGAAGCTCCTGCAGATACCCCCAGCAAATAGGGATCGGCCAGCGAGTTGCGCACCAAGGCCTGCAACACCACGCCCGAAAGTGCCAGACCTGCGCCACAACCCGCCGCGACAAGCGTGCGTGGCAGGCGGCAGTTCCAGATGATCCCTGCGTCCACCGGATCAACCACATGGCCCGCATTCCAAATATTGTTCGCAAACACCGCCGCCACCGTATGAAACGGCAGCGGGGTCTTGCCAATGAAAACCCCGGCAAGGATCGCCACACTCAACACCGCAAGCCCGAATATCCCTGTCCAAATGTGGGAATGCAGCCGGACGGACAGGCTTGCCACTTGGGTAATTTCAGATTGAACGCAGGCAAAGCGTCGGCCAGCGTTTCCAATGCCGAGACGTTGCGGATCGACGGGTCCATCGCATGAGCACCCAGAATGATGATCCGGTCATTTTTGACAGCATCCAAGTGGCTGGTCACCGGGTCAGACTTCAGGAAGGCGATCTTTTTCTCATAATCGTCCGCCTCAAACCGCCGCCGATCCATCCGGGCTATGACGATCACGCTGGGGTTGGCCCGGGCAATGGTTTCCCAGCTAACCGTTGGCCATTCCTCATCGCTTTCGACGACATTCTTCCGGCTAAGTGCTGCCATCATGTAGCCGGGCGGGCCTTTGCGGCCAGCAACATAGGGATCGATGTGCTGTTTATGGACAAAGTCAATATGGCATCGGTGTCATAACAAATTTATGCCAATAACCCTCACAAATTGGTAAAGTTATTGCTTTTGACAACCAAGATACTCACTCGAAGTGGTATCGGCAGCATTGTATTCGTTCACGCTCGTCGTTGATGGTATCTGATATAGATGTGACCTTGAGCGACTCTTTCACGCTCCTCAGCCGTTAGGCTGAGAACCGCGATGCCAAGTTCGCCGTCGGCTTTAATATTGGGTCCATCTGAGCGGCGCGTGGTGAATGTCACTGTGACTGTCTTGCGACTAAAAACAGCTTCGAGATCATCTCGCTCCGTTTAAGTGAACCAAGGCTAATATTTAGACGCACTTCTGATCCATTTGCCCGGTTTCGTCGACATCGGGCAGGGCAGTGCTATGCCCAGGATAAGGCGGCAAGCGTTCGTACGCTGCATCGCACGAGCCTACCGATACCACATGCCGAGAGGTCGCAAAACCAAAGGTGCCGCACCCCATCATTGCGGGACTTCTGACTCTCGAAAGTGCGTAGAACCCACCACTTGGAGAAACCCTGGCCAAAAATCTGACATTGCGGCAAGGCGAGTACGCTCTCGACCCTGGATGTATCGCCGCGCACGGCTTTTTCGCCCGGAATGACCATGGCGGCTACCTGATCGAAGCAGGCGGAATGGCCGCCACAGCATTCCTCTTCGAGCTGATAGCTAGGCTTCAGACCTTGGCAACCGTGCCGATGATAGACCTACGGGCGTACTCACAATGGCTCAAATCCTGAGGCTCTCTATAGCCATACGGGCCAGCCATCGGCTGATGATCCGCATGCTGCTGATCGGTTACTGTGCCATATCTTCAAACCCTTTCAACGCGCGTTACGATCAGGAACGGTCGCCATCGCCGACGTAGAGGCGGAACGCACACTTTCACACCCTACATCTTTTGCTGCCCTGAGAGACGGCCTGCGGCTTGACAAGTCGGGCGGCGCATATATATATAGGGCCCTATATTATAGGGAGCTAACCATGATCGATGGCGACGACTTTCTTCTCCGCGAGATGGGGAGGGTCACTCGCGGTTTGACCGCTTTGTTCCACGCTAAAATGGGCATCATCGGCCTTACAGCGTCGCGAGCGCGGGTGTTGCTTTTTCTCCATGGGAGGTCGAACCCAGTGGGCCAGTCAGAAATCGCGTCGTTTCTGCAGGTTGAGCCCCCAACTGCGGTGAAAATCATCGATGGACTGGAAGTGCTTGGCTATGTTGCGCGGCTACCGGATCCCTCGGATCGACGCGCCAAGCTGATCTTGCTCACGCCCGATGGCATTCCGATGGCGAAAGCCGCTTTAGAGGTGACCGAACAACTGGCACCTGCCTTACTAGCGGGCATCAGTGGGCAAGACCTGCGCGTTGCGGAGCGCGTGCTGGGAATCATTTCGAAAAATTTTGCTGAACTCTCTTCGAAAACATCCACAGCGCCCCAATTTCGCGAGGCGGCGGCATGAACAGGATAGACAACGTAGCCGGGTTAGCCTTGTCCGCTATTGATAAGCTTGAGGACAAAAAACCGGCTGCTGCGTCCCAGTATATCGTCGAGTCTGCAACCGATGAAGAAGCGCCGATCCAGCAGCCAGCGCCTGCAGCACCCGATTTCTCGCCCATGCCGGCGTGGCGGGCAGCGATTTACGCGGGAAGCTCGATTTTTCTCGGTATTACTCAGGGACTCGGTGTGAATCTCGTCACCGCAAATCTTTCAAACCTGCAGGCTCAGCTATCGGCCACGCAGTTGGAGATGGGCTGGCTTTCTGCAGCGTATTTCGCGACCAACATTGCGGGCACCATCTTAATGTTCAAGGTGCGCACGCAGTTTGGCCTGCGCGGCTTCGCTGAGGTCGGGATACTCGTATTCGTGGCTGCAGTGATCGCTCACCTGTTCACGAACGATTTGCACTCTGCGGTTCTGGTGCGTGCAATAATGGGGGTTGCGGCCGCGCCGCTCAGTACCCTTGCCTTCTACTACATGCTGGAATGGCTGCCGCCGGCCCGGAAGATGAGCATCGGGATCTGCTTTGG
>NZ_JAQGKQ010000087.1 GCF_028290025.1 Cypionkella sp.
GACCTCTAGCGTCGGGTCCTCCAACTGTTTCAGCGCATCTTCGCCGTTTTCGGCCTCAAGCACAGTATAACCGCGCATCCGCAGCGCCCGGCTGGCAAAGGCGCGCACCGGAGCCTCATCTTCGACCAGCAGCACCACGCCTTCGCCTTGCCGCAACACCACTTTCTTCTGCACCGGAGCCAGCACCTCGGTCTGTGCAGCACCTACGAAAATCGGGAAATATAGCTGAAACACCGAGCCTTCGCCTTCGGTCGAATCAACAAAAATGAAGCCGCCAGACTGTTTGACGATGCCGTAAGCCGTTGAAAGCCCAAGTCCCGTACCCTCACCAACGCGCTTTGTGGTGAAAAACGGCTCAAAGATTTTCTGCAACCGCTCTGGCGGAATACCCACACCCGAATCGCTGACCCGGATCAGCGCATACTCGCCCGCAGGCACCACCGCCCGGTCTCGCCGCATCTCATCTCGCAACGTCAGCGCCTCTGTTTCAATCCGAATCGTGCCGCCGTCAGGCATTGCGTCGCGCGCGTTCACCACGAGGTTCATAATTACCTGCTCCAACTGGCGTTTGTCGGCGCGGATCGGCCCCAGATCAGCGGCATGGCCCAGTCGCAGTCGCACCCGCTCTCCGACCAGCCGATTGAGCAGATGCGCCAATTCCGACAGCACATCCTGCAACTCAATCCGCTCTGGCTTCAGGGTCTGCTTGCGCGAAAACGCCAGCAACTGCCCAACCAAAGCCGCCGCTCGGTTGGCATTTTGATGGATCTGAATGAGATCGGCATATTCGCTATCACTGCTGCTGTGGCGCAGCAAAAGCAGATCGCAATGTCCCGAGATCGCCGTCAGCAGGTTGTTGAAGTCATGTGCAACACCGCCCGCAAGTTGGCCAATCGCTTGCATTTTCTGGCTTTGAACAAATTGCGCTTCGAGGGTTTTTAGCTCGGTTGCATCCTGCAATACGGCCAGCACACCCGGGCGGCCCAAATCGACAATGCGGCGCAGCGTCACCTGCAAAAACACTTCGCCACCCAGCCTGCTTGCGCAAAGCACCTCTGCTCCGCCGGGGATGCGTTCGTTTGCCACATCCGACAACCAATCACCGACCGGGCGGCCCAGCCCCTCAAACAAATCGTGCAGCATTTCGGGCGCACCATCCAGATGCAGCAAATCGCGCGCGGCCTTGTTGGCCTGTCGCAACGCACCGTTTACCTCAAATTTCAGCAGCGCCACCGGTACATGCTCAAAATCCGCCGACATGCTTTCGTCGTTCGGATGCCGCGCCACGGGCAGCAGATAAATCTCGCGCCGCTCTCCAACACCCTCAACCTCGGCCAGGATCGCGCGCACCGGGCCCGTCGCTGCCGACACCTCAACTTCTTCGCCCGAATGCAGCGTACTCGAAGTGAAAACCCGGTCCAGCCGTTTTGGCCGCCCGCCGAGCAGCCTGCGCATCGCGTCATTGGTGAACAGCACCACGCCCGCCTTGTTCGCCGTCAACATCGGCAGGCTCAGCGAGTCCGCACCGCGCCCCGCCGTACTGCGATCCTGAAACTCCTCCAATCGCCACAAATAGCGCGACGGCGTCACCTGATGCACCGAAAGCCGCAGATGGCCGCGCCGCGTCGCCACATCTTCACGCGCCGAACCGGAATGGCTCGCCCGCGCTTGCAGCCGGTACAGCACGGCCGAGGGCGCGGCAAAATGATCTTTCAGCGCCGAAATCAGCGTGCCGCTGTGGGTCGCACCAAAACGATGCTGCGCCGCAGTATTTTGAAAGCCGATTTGGCCCTGCTGATCCGTGGTAAAGCAGGGTGTTGCATCAAGTCCGACCAACGCAATCAGCCGGGCCTCTGTCTGCTGCGCCCCGCGCAGCTCGAACCAGCCCGAGCTTTGCTGCAACACCGCGAGCGCAGAAAACGTCAGCCCGCCCGTCAGAAACATCAGCTGCGTCACAAGTTGCGCCGTCAACATAATGCCAGCCGCACAGCAAATCGCCGCTGCGATCAGCACTTCCAAGCCGATATTCTGATGCCTGCCCGGCAAAAATACCTTGGCCAGACTTGTCGTCGAACTGGCCACTACGCCCTCCGATCCGGGATTCGTTTCGTATAATTCGGTCGCATCATTCTGGCGGGCAAAGTGTTAAGCGCGGCTTAACCGCATCGCTTGTAACGCAAAATCACGTTCAGATAGAGTGAAAATCGTGTCTAAGTTGTGTACGAACTCAAACTTCACGCGTCAATAGCGCCACAAAGAACCCATCCGCGCCCTGCAGCGGTGAAAATCGGCGCTGTAACGGGTTGAGCCAACCTGAATGCTTCGCCAGAAACTGCGCAATTTGCGCTTCGTTCTCGCAATTCAGCATCGAGCAGGTCGCGTAAGCCAGCGTACCATTCGGAGCCAAAAGCCCCGCCACGCTGTCCAAAATCCCCGCCTGCATCTCGCACAAAGCCGTCAATCGCTCTGGCGTCAGCGCCCATTTGCCTTGCGGATCACGCCGCCAACTGCCCGAGCCCGAACATGGCACATCTGTGAGGATCACATCGTAACCCTCTCCAATCGCAGCAGTTTCCACGATACTAATCGCAGCGCCAGCCCGCGCCGCCCGCACCGGAATGTCGCGCATCCGCCGCGGGTCCACATCATGCGCCACCACGCTCGCCTTCGCCTGCGCAGCCATCGCTAAAGCCTTGCCACCGCCGCCACTACAGTAGTCGAGCACGCGCTGTCCGTCCTCCAACGGCAGCGCCTCAATCACCGCTTGGCTTGCCGCATCTTGCAACTCTACCAGCCCCTCCAGATACGCTTGCGATTTCTGGATTTTCCGAGCATTTTCCGTGACTTCCAAGGCTGTCTTCGCTAACGGATGTGGCCTCGTTTCAATCTCCTCCGCCGCCAAAGCCGCCTGCGCCGCCAGCAGCGAAGCTTTGCCCAAATTCACCCGCAGAAACACCGGAGCACGCCTGCGCAGCGCATGCATCACGCCGGCAAAATCATCCCCCAACGCCGCCTGCAACGATGCCGCCAACCACTCCGGGCAATCCAGCCCGACGTTGCCCTCGGGCGTAAATCCCGCATCGGCATCTCCCAACACAGCCGGAGCATGACCTATCCCAGTAAACCACTCCGCCGCATCCAAACCCCGATCCCGCAAGCCGCCTAGCACCAACCCGCGCCCGGTTTCCGAACCGCCAAGCGCCGCATACGACCGCTTACACCGCAGCGCATCGAACACCAGATCGCGCACCGCCGCCCGATCACCCGAGCCTGCAAATCGGCTCGCCCGCCCCCAGTTCGTCAGCGCCTGCTCTGCGCCCGAGCCCGCCAAAATCCGGTCCAACACGTCGATGGCGGCCGAAAGTCGCGCTTGCGGTGTCATGGCCTACCCCTTTAACCCGTGTTTCACGCCTCCCTACCGCGCCCGCGTTTTTCCCGCAACCAAACCCCGGGCCACTCAATCCCCTACCGCCAAATATCCCGCCCCAAATCAGTGCCACCCGCATGATCCCGCCGTTTCAAACCACACCTCTGGCAATTCCCACCGCACCGCCCCATCTTCACCCCAAGCGAGGTGCCATGCCCAATCCCCAAACCGACCATATTCCGCTCTCAAAGCAACTGCTCCGCCTCGTTCAATCCGGCACCTCCGAGCGGGTCAGCCTTGGCGATCTGGTCAGCGGCATCAAAACCCATGCCCGCGCTACCTTGTTGATATTGTTCGCGATTCCGAACCTGCTGCCCGGTCTGCCCGGCACCTCTGCAGTCACCGGCCTGCCACTGGTTTACCTGACTTTGCAGATGATGCTGGGCCGCCCCGCTTGGTTGCCCGGTTTCATCGCCAACCGCTCGCTCTCGCGCGCCAATCTGCTCGCGATCCTGACCCGCGCCGCGCCCTACCTCGCCCGCGTTGAGAAAGTCCTTCACCCCCGCCTGCCGAGCCTGACCTCCGAGCACGCTCAACGGATCATGGGAGCCGTCGGCATCCTGTTAAGCCTGCTGGTGATGCTGCCGATCCCCTTCGGCAACTTCTTCCCCGCCTTGGCCATCCTGATCGCCGCCCTAGGACTGCTCGGCCATGACGGCTATTTCATCCTCACCGCCGCAATAATCGCCATCGCCGCCGTGGTCATGCTGGTCGCAGTCTACTGGGCGCTGATCGCCGCCGTGATCTACATGGCATTCAGCACTACCGCTTGAAACTCGCTCCAAAACGCAAAAAGCCCCGCGCAAACGGGGCCTTCTGATTTCATTTAGCCGCCTCAACCGACGCGGTAATTCGGGCTTTCGCGGGTAATCTGCACATCATGCACATGGCTTTCCTTCAAGCCCGCTCCGGTAATCCGTACAAATGTACAACCCGAGCGCATCTCCGCCACCGTCGCACAGCCAGTATATCCCATCGCCGCCCGCAAGCCGCCTACCATCTGGTGAATGACCTGCGCCGCCGTGCCCTTGTAAGGCACCTGACCCTCAATGCCTTCAGGCACCAGCTTGTCAGAAGCCGCGTCTTTTTGGAAATACCGATCCGCCGAACCGCGCGCCATAGCGCCCAAAGACCCCATGCCACGATAAGATTTATACGACCGCCCGTTGAACAAAATCAACTCACCCGGCGACTCGTCAGTCCCCGCAATCGCAGAGCCAACCATCGCGCAAGATGCCCCCTCCGCAATCGCCTTGGCGAAATCGCCCGAGTACTTAATGCCGCCATCCGCAATAATCGGCACATTGCCCGCAGCACCAGCCGCATCCATGATCGCCGTCAGTTGCGGCACGCCCACACCCGCAACAATCCGCGTCGTGCAAATCGAACCCGGACCAATCCCGACCTTCACCGCATCCGCGCCAGCGCCGATCAGCGCCCGCGTAGCCTCAGCCGTAGCGACATTCCCCGCCACAACCTGCACCGTATTGGACGCCTTCTTGATCCGCTCCACCGCAATCGCGACCCCAGCCGAGTGACCATGCGCGGTATCAATCACCACCATATCGACGCCCGCTTCGATCAGCGCCATTGAGCGTTCAAAGCCCGCATCGCCAGTGGTTGACGCAGCAGCCACCCGCAGACGCCCCAACTCATCCTTGCAAGCCTGCGGGTTCAGCACCGATTTCTCGGTATCCTTCAGCGTCAAAAGCCCGGTCAGCTTACCCGCGCCATCCGTCACCAACAGCTTCTCAATCCGCCGCGCCTTCATCAGCGAAATCGCCTCATCCCGATCAATCGGCTCGCGCAGCAATGCCAAATTTTCAAACGACATCATCGCATGAACCGGCGTTTTATCATCCGACGCAAACCGCATATCGCGGTTGGTCACGATGCCCAAAACCCGGCCCTCTTTATCCACCACCGGAAAACCAGTGATCTGATAACGCTCCATCAAAAGCTTGGCGTCGCCCAAAGTTTGATCCGGCGTCAGCGTAATTGGTTGATAAACCACACCACTTTCAAACCGCTTCACCCGAGAAACCTCACGCGCCTGCGCCTCAGTATCCAGATTGCGGTGAATGACCCCGATGCCACCGGCCTGCGCCATAGCAATCGCCATGCGGCCCTCGGTCACCGTATCCATCGCCGACGACAGCAGCGGAATGTTCATCCGAATGCTTTGGGTGACAAAAGTCGAGGTATCCGCCTCGCTCGGCAAAACCGAGCTCGCTTGCGGCACCAGCAAAACGTCATCAAATGTGAGCGCCTCGCGAATCTCCATGTTCACCTCCAACGGGGTCTAAGGGGAGTGTTCGTTTGACGGTTCCCATTTTCACCGATCCGCAGGAATGGCAAGGCCCAAACGCTGCTTGCGCAGAAAATCAGCCCATGCACACTGCGGACAAATCGGGGGAAACATGCGCGTCGCCATTATCGAAAACACCGCCATCACCCATCACGGTCAAGTCGGCGTGGCTTTGCACGAAGCCGCCGCCACCATCGACCTCTATAAACCGTGGCTGGATGGCCGCCTGCCCCGCCCCAACAGCTTCGACGCGCTGATCTCTTTTGGCGGCGAACAGACCGCTTTGTCCGATCACAGCCACCCGTATCTGCCCGATCTCGCAGCCCTGCTCTACGACACCGCGCTCTCCGGCAAAGCCACCCTTGGCATCTGTCTCGGCGCGCAAGCGATGGCCCGAGGCGCTGGTGCAACCAACACCATCGGCACCAACCCCGAGTTCGGCTGGTGTCAGATCGCCCTCACCGATCAGGGCCGCGCCGACCCCGTCCTAGGCCACCTGCCCGCCACCTTCCCGATCTTCGAATGGCACGCCGACCACTTCACTTTGCCCCCCGGCGCCATCCATCTCGCCACCAATCCCGCCGCCCTAGTACAGGCGTACAAGATCGGCCGCGCAGGCTATGCCACCCAGTTCCATTTTGAGGCCAACCGCGCTGTCGTCGCCGACTGGACCCGCCATTTCCCCGACCTGATAGAGGCGCATCGCCCCGGCTTCATCGCCAATCTAGCCGACATCTCCACCGAGAAAGGCGTCCCCGCCGATGCCCACGGCCTTGCCATCGCACGCGCATGGGTAGCCCTGATCTAACTCACCGATCAGCGCCACCCAAAGCTTAACAAACCCAAAACTCAACTCCGCAACCCACTGATTTCCCCCACTTCCAGAATGCTCCCAACTTGGGAGCACCCCAAAACCCTCACTTCAAAAACGGAAACCAATCCTCGCGCAGCACCTGCCCGGCGACCATCCCATGCCCCGGAAACGGCGGCGAAGTCGGCCCCGGCCGCTCCACATACCGCGCATCATCGCCCAGAACCCGCAGCGAAAACGCCCGCCGCCGAGTCCCCGCCTCATTGCCCCGCGCGCCATGCAGGGTGCGATAATTGAACGCCACCGCATCCCCCGGCTCCATCTCCCACTCCCGCACCGGCATCGCTTCGGCATCCGGGTCCGGCACCGCCATGTAGAGATCCGGGTTCGGATAAAACGAGGTTTCCGACAACCAGCGCGTCGGCAACACTTCTTTCGGCCACAGATGCGACCCCGCCACACAGCGCAAACTCGCCTGTTTCACCGGATCGAGCGGCGACCAAAACGATACATTTTGCCGCCCCTCGACGAAATAATACGGCCCATCCTGATGCCAAGGCGTAGCGCGAGACGTGCCGGGTTCCTTCACCAACACATGATCGTGGAACATCTGAACGCGGCTCGAACTCATCAACTTAGCCGCCACATCCGCGACCTCAGACTGTTTGATCACCCGCTCAAACTCCGGGATGCGATCCCAGTTGCAATAGTCGTCAAAGAACCGCCCCGAATCCCCCGGCCGCAAATTCTCCGCCGCATAAGGCCCCGGCTCGGCCATATTGCGCGCCACCCCGGCCCGCAATTCCTCGACCCAATCCGCCCAAAGCCCCTTAACCAGCACCACGCCATCGCGCTGATACGCCTCGACCATCGCATCGGTAACTTCAACCATCACGGCCTCCTGATTTCACTTGCCCTCAAACATGGCCGAGCCCAATCATAGCCGCAAATAATACCTTTCAATGCAGGTCATAACCAAATGCTATCCCTCACCCTGCGCCAACTGGAATACGCCACCGCCGTCGCCCGTCACGGTGGCGTGACCGCAGCCGCCCAGACACTAAACGTCAGCCAGCCCGCCCTGTCAGTCGCCATTGCTCAACTGGAAACCCTGCTGCAACGCCCGCTTTTCCTGCGCCGAGCCGGTGGCCGCCTGACCCCCACCGCCTTCGGGCGCGGCTGGCTGGAACTGGCTGAGGTACAACTGACCGCACTTACCCGCCTCACCGACCCCAACACCGCCGCCGAAGACATCCGCCTCGCGGTGTTTGAAGACCTCGCGGCTGGCTGTCTGGCACCGATCCTGAACCAAGTAGCCCAACGCGCACCGCAGTTGAAGATCACCCCGCAAGTGATGGATTTTGAAACGCTTTCCGAGGCTCTGCACAAGGGCAAAGCCGACCTCGCCTTGACTTGGGATCTTGGTCTGCAAAGCGATATCGCCCGCCAGACCCTTGCCCGCATCGCCCCCCATGCGATCCTGTCGCCCGATCACCGACTTGCGCAAAACCCAAGCCTGAGCCTCGCCCAACTTGCGGAAGAACCGCTGATCTTAACCGATCAGGGCCTTTCACTCGGTCATATGCGCGGACTGTTCGCGCAAGCCGGGCTGACCCCACAACTCCGCCACCGCACCGCCTCGCTCGATTTGATGCGCAGCTACGCCGCCAATGGCCTTGGCATCGGCCTGTCCTACACCAACCCCGCCGCCCGCCTGAGTTCCGATGGGAAACCCTTGGTTACAAGGCCCATCAGTGATGCCGGGACCGAACCACTTATCCTTGCGCACCTTGCACAAAACCCGCCCTCTGCCGCAGCGCAGCAACTAAGCGCGCTGATCCCAGAGGCGCTGCCAGTCGCATTGCGTGGCGAATCACCGCTGATTATTTGATACCGCTTTGAGCCGGCCCAGCCATCGCAACCTACTGAATTAATTTAAAGTGCTGAGAATCAGGCGAGGCTAAGTATAACCGTCGTTCAAACACTTTGACCCCCCCGCCCATGGCGGCTAGTGTCGCCCCGCAACCTGACCCCTCAATCTGACTTGGGTATCCGACCCCGATGAACCTAAAAGAACTGGCGCAAAAGCTGAACCTCTCGCCCACGACCGTCAGCCGCGCGCTGAACGGTTATCCCGAGGTTAACGATGTGACGCGCGACCGTATTGTAGCGGCCGCCAAGCGCTACAACTACCGCCCCAATACCCGCGCCATTCGGCTGGCTACCGGGCGTGCGATGGCGGTCGGCCATGTCATTCCGGTTGCCACCAAAAGCGAGATTATGAATCCGGTCTTTGGTGACTTTATCGCCGGCGCGGGTGAGGTTTACGCCGCAAATGGCTATGATATGCTGCTGTCCGTGGTCGCAGATGAGGCCGAAGCCGCCGCCTACCGCGATCTGAAATCGCGCGGCGCGGTTGATGGCGTGATCGTCCACGCCGTGCGCACCTATGATCCGCGCATCGCCTGTCTGCAAGACTTGGGTCTGCCGTTTGTCACCCATGGTCGGGCTACCGGTATCGAGGTCGATTATTCCTGGGTCGATGTCAACAACCGCCGCGCCTTCCTGCGCGCCACCGAGTTTCTGCTGGATTTGGGCCATAGCCGCATCGCCTTGATCAACGGCAAAGAGGAAATGGACTTCGCCATCCGCCGCCGCACCGGATATGTTGATGCGTTGCTGGGGCATGAGATTGCGCGCGACGCCGACCTGATGACCAGCGATGAGATGACCGAGGTCTCCGGCCACCGCGCCGCCAAGCGTATGCTGGCGCTGGATAATCCCCCAACCGCTTTCGTTGCCGCCTCTATGCTCTCCGGCATGGGCGTGCGCCGCGCGATTGAAGGTCAGGGCCTTAAACTCGGTCGTGACGTCTCAGTGATCATCTTCGACGACGAACTCAGCTATCTGCGCAACGGCGAAGATTTGCCTATTTTCACCGCCACACGGTCTTCTGTGCGCGATGCCGGGCGCATTGCTGCTGAAATGCTGCTTGCGCTGGTCGCCGACCCACTGCAAGCCCCACTGCAACGCCTGCTAGAGGCCGATCTGATCATCGGCCAATCCACCGGCCCTGCCCCGCGTAAGTAACGTAGTTTCAACGGCCTGCGGGCTAAAGCTAAGACAATGAGGTCACAAATGTCCAAGCCCCTTGCCCTCGTTGCCGATATCGGTGGCACCAACACCCGCGTCGCTTTGGCCGATGGAAAAGTGGTGCGCCAAGCCAGCATCCGCCGCTATGCCAACGCCGAGTTCACCAGCTTGGAGCCGGTTTTGACCCGCTACATGGCCGAAGAAGGCTTGAAATCGGTCGATGGCGTCTGCGTCGCCGCCGCTGGTCCGGTTCGTGATGGCGTAGCCGTGATGACCAACCTATCGTGGGTGATCGACGCCGCTTTGCTGATCCGCGCCACGCAGGCTTCCCAAACAGCGATCCTCAACGATCTACAAGCGCAAGGCCATGCTTTGGGCCATATCGCCCCCGAATTTCTGCGCACCCTGATCCCCGGTCCGCAGCTGGCTGGTGCCACGATGCTGGTGGTCGGCGTTGGCACCGGTATGAATGCCGCCCCGGTGCATGATACCGCCCAAGGTCGCCTCGTCGCCCCGTCAGAATGCGGCCATATCGCGATGCCAGTGCAGACCGAGCAAGATTTCCGCCTGTCGCGCTTTGTCGCCCACTGCGGCACCAATGCGCATGGTTACGCCGGGGTTGAGGACGTTTTGGCGGGCCGTGGTCTGGAACGCATCCACGCCTTCATCACCGCCGAGGCTGGCCATCCGCAAGATCTGAAAGCCGCCGCGATCATGGCCGCCCTTGCTGCCAATGACCCTCTCGCGCGCGAAACTGCCAAGCTTTACATGCACTTACTCGGTCAGGAGCTTGGCAACCTCGCGCTGATCCACCTGCCGTTCGGTGGCATCTACCTGATCGGCGGCGTCGCCCGCGCCATGGTGCCTTACATGGATGAGATGAACCTCGCCGCTGCTTTCCGCGACAAGGGTCGCTTCGCCGAGTTCATGCAAAGCTTCGCGGTCTACGCGGTTGAAGACGATTTCGCGGCGCTCACCGGTTGCGCCGCTTACCTGGCCAGCGGTGGCCGGGATTAACCCCCGGTTAAGCCCCCAGCCGATCCGCGATAAAGCTTAACGCCACCTGCAAGCCATCTGGCGCAATGCCATGCCCGGTGCCTTTCATCACATGACCAAACACTTGGAAGCCATTGGCGACCAACGCGTTTCCCGCAGCAGCCATTTCTGCGAATGGCACCACCGGGTCTTGATCGCCATGTATCAGCAGCACCTCAGGCTTCACCTGAGCTTCAGCGCCTAACAGCTCGGGAAACATCAGCATTCCTGAAATCGCCAGTACTCCCGCCAGCACATCAGACCGCCGCGGTGCCACGTGCAGGCTCATCATCGCGCCTTGCGAAAATCCCACCAGCACCAGCGCCTTCGCCTCCAAGCCTTCCTCTGCCAACCGGGCATCCAGAAATCCGTTCAAATCCTCGGCAGCGCGCGCCAGACTGGCTTTGGCCACGCTTTCCGATGACCCATCAAACCGAGGGATGCCAAACCACTGCCGCCCGAACGCAGTACCAGCACAAGCCTCGGGTGCATCCGGCGCGTAAAACACCGTTTCGGGCAGGTGCGCCGCTAACGTACTCGCCAGCCCCAACAAATCCGCGCCGTCGGCACCGTAGCCATGCACGAACACCACCATCGAGCGGGCAACCCCTGAAGCCGCCGCCACGCGCCCGAATTTCAACTCTCTCATCGGATACCTTCCCGCGATTTTGCCACATGATAATAAGCCCATAGCACCCGGGCTGCAACGCTGCGCCACGGGCTCCACGCTTCGGCCATCAGCCGGAAAGCCTTTTCCGAAGGTCGCTCCGAAAGCCCGAGCAGCAGTTTCGCGCCTTCCTGCAACGCCAAATCACCCGGCGCAAACACGTCCGCGCGGCCCAAGGCGAACATCGCATAAATCTCGGCTGTCCAACGCCCAATCCCCGGCACCGCGACCAGTTCGGCAATCACCACCTCATTAGGCATCGCCCGCAAGGCTATGAAATCAATGCCAGAAGCCGCGAGCGCCCGCGCATAGCGCGCTTTCTGCCGCGACAGCCCAACGCTGCGCAAATCTTCATCCGAAGCCGCCAGAACACCCGCCTGATCGACCACGCCGCCAGCTTCCATCCGCGCCCAGATCGCATTCGCCGAGGCCACCGAAACTTGCTGCCCAACAATCGCATCCAAAAGCGCGGTAAATCCATCGGCATGACGCCGCAGCGGCAGCGCGCCGACCAGTTCCAGCGCCTGCGCAAACCGCACATCCGAGGCCGAAAGCCACGCAGCACCCTCGGCCACGCAATCCAAACTCTCAATAATCCGCCCGACCATAATCCCTCCACCCCCGCTCAAACGATAAGACCAGAGCGAATCCCCCTTGCCGACACCAAAACCCACCCCTACCGATGGCATATGACGACAGATCAAGACAGCCTCGCCCGCCGCAACGTATATGTGCTCGTTGCCTCTCAAGCCATTCTCGGCGCGCAACTGCCGATGATTTTCATCATAGCCGGGTTGGCGGGCCAAAGCCTTGCGCCCAATCCCTGCTGGGCAACCCTGCCGATCTCGGCCATGGTGATCGCTTCAATGCTGACGGCGACGCCAATTTCTGCGTTTATGGCGCGCTACGGTCGGCGCGCGGGCTTCGTCGCGGGCACATTGGGCGGCACCTTGGGCGCGTCAATCGGCGCTACGGGGCTTTATCTTGGCTCGTTTAGCATCTTTGTGCTCGGCGCATTCTTTTCTGGCATTTATATGTCAGCCCAAGGCTTTTACCGCTTCGCAGCCGCCGATACCGCATCCGATGCCTTCCGCCCCAAAGCAATTTCTTGGGTAATGGCGGGCGGTCTGCTGTCTGCAATTGTTGGGCCTGAACTGGTAAAACTGACGAATTCTCTGTTGGTCGTGCCGTTTCTGGGCACATATCTCACCATCATCGCACTGAATTTGGTCGGTATCTTTTTGTTCGGCCTGCTTAAAATTCCCAAACCGCCAGCGCCAATCGCAGGCAGCGCCCTGGGCCGCAGCCGAGCCGAACTGATCCGCACCCCAGCCATCGCGGTTGCGGTGATCGTTGCCACGGTGTCTTATGCGCTGATGAATTTGGTGATGACCTCGTCGCCGCTGGCCGTTGTCGGCTGTGGTTTTCAGAAATCTGACGCCGCGAACGTTGTGATGGGACACGTCTTGGCGATGTATGCGCCTTCCTTCGTTACAGGCCATATCATCGCCCGTTTTGGCACCCAAAGAGTGATGGCAGTGGGCCTGATGATCCTCGCCGCTGCCGGAGCAGTTGCGATGGCTGGCGTCGATATTTTCAACTTTTTCGCAGCGCTGATGCTGCTGGGATTTGGCTGGAACTTTGCCTTCATCGGGGCCACCACCATGCTCACCACGCTGATTGTCCCCGCCGAGCGCGGCCGGATGCAAGGCATGAACGACCTCATTGTGTTTGGCGGCGTCACCCTTGCCAGCTTCTCGTCGGGTGGCCTGATGAACTGTTCTGGCAGCTCGGTGCAAGCTGGTTGGCAGGCGGTAAACCTCGCGATGTTGCCGTTCTTAGTGTTGGCAGGCGGCGCGCTGATCTGGCTGGCGCTGCGGCCAAAGCAGGTCAGCGAAGCATGATCCGCGCCGCGACCCCCGCCGATCTGCCGCAGCTTTGCACCATGGTCCACGCCCTCGCCGACTATCACGGCGATACCGCCACAGCGACGGTCGCCGACCTGCGACGCGATCTTTTTGGTGCAACGCCGTGGCTGCACGCCTTGGTTTTCGCCGAGCCGCGCCGCCTGCTGGGCTATGCCGCCCTCACGCAGTTGGCGCGGGTGCAATACGGCCAACGCGGCATGGATTTGCATCACTTGTACGTTTGTACGGACTATCGAGGCGATGGCATCGGTAAGGCGCTATTGGCCGCCACCCTCGACTACGCGAGGCATAATAACGCAAGCTATGTGACGGTGACAACGCTGCCCGGAAACGCCATCGCACAGGCGTTTTATCTGGCACAAGGCTTTCAACCAGCCCCAACCACGGGCTTGCGCTATGCTCTCAACCTTGCGGACAAATCTTAACCAAACCTTAATTCGTCGGCTAAGCCCTTGATTTATCGTCGCTGTAAACTTGTCCACACGTGGCGCTCACCAACGCCCCGAAAGTGCCTGCCACGTTAGTCGCCCCCGGCGCGCAAACTCCGACAAGCCCATACGACCCTCCGCGACAATCATCGGATCGGCGACAACCTGTCTCAAAAGCGCCTCAGCCTGCCATCCAGCAAGCAAAGCCGGAGAAGCCTTGCCCACCCATCGCCGCCCTACCCGCGCCGCCGAAATCTTCTGCAGTCCCCGCGCCGCCAAGTCTCGGACCGCCCCCGGCCGCCCGTCCACCAAAGGTCGCCGCCCGCGTTCCTCAAGCGCCGGAACCGCCCGCAAATACGACGCCAAGCCCGCAGCCCAGCCATAATCGCGCACCGCCTGCTCCGCCCGATCCTGCGCGCCACAAGCCCGCGCCGCCAGCCACATCAAGCCGCCCGAAGTCTCATCAAGATACACATCAAACGCCGCCTGATCCTCAAACGGCTCGGAGTACACATCCCAAACCCGCGCCGCCGCCATTCTATCCAGCACCGCCACATCCAGCCCCGCGGCCCCGATCAATTCATGCAGCGGCCCCGCCACCTCATGCGCCCGAGGGGCCGGTTCCGTCACCACATCGCGCCACCACTGCAGCCGCATTTCCGCAATCATCGGCTGTTTCGTCACCCACGGCGCCCGCGCGATCTCCAGATTGAACGCATAAAGCGGCCATAACCGGCCCCGCATCTCAACCGGAGCGGCCATCACGGCGGTGAACCGATCCGGGTCGCCCCGTTCAACCAGATCAGCGCAAGCAGCCAAACTCAAACCGGAGCTCCAATATCACGGATCAGTTTCCAGTTGATCGCATCCAACAACGCTTCAAAACTGGCGTCAACGATGTTCGCCGAGACGCCGACGGTGGACCACCGCCGTCCTTGGCTGTCTTCGCTGTCAATAATGACTCGGGTCACCGCTTCAATGCCGCCCTGGGTGATGCGAACTTTAAAATCAACCAACCGCAGGTCATCGATTACGCCCTGATACGGCCCGAGATCTTTTGCCAAAGCTTTCGATAGAGCATTCACCGGGCCGTGATCGGTGCCGGTTTCATCCATGCTTTCGGACACCGACAGCATTTTCTGCTCACCGATTTTCACCACAACCACGGCTTCGGAGAGGCTGACCATCCGGTCGTATTTATTCTTCCTCCGCTCCACCGTTACCCGGTAACGCTTGACCTCAAAGAACACCGGCAGCAGTCCGAGTTCTTTGCGCGCGACCAATTCAAAACTCGCCTGAGCGCTGTCATAGGCATAGCCTTGATCCTCGCGCTCTTTCACGATTTCGAGGATACGCCCCAGCCGGGGATCGCCCGCATCGACTTCAATGCCCGCAGAGATCAGTCGGGCGCGCAGATTAGATTGACCGGCCTGATTTGACATCGGAATGATGCGTTCATTGCCCACCGTCTCTGGTGGTATATGCTCATAAGTGTTTGGGTTCTTTAAGATTGCGCTCGCATGTAGACCCGCTTTATGAGCGAAAGCACTCGCGCCCACATAGGGTGCGGCACGGTGCGGCACGCGGTTTAGTATGTCGTCTAACATGCGGGACAGGCGTACAAGACTGCTTAGATTCTCGGTTGAGACGCCACAGTCCAACTGGCTCGCGAAGGGCTCTTTCAGCAGCAGAGTCGGGATTAGAGTGATCAGATTGGCGTTGCCGCAACGCTCCCCAAGTCCGTTCAGCGTGCCTTGTATCTGCCGTGCGCCCGCCTCGACTGCTGCCAGTGAGTTCGCCACAGCGTTGCCGGTATCGTCGTGACAGTGGATGCCTAAGCGATCACCGGGGATGCCAGCGGCGATCACCTCTGCCACGACGCGGCCGACTTCCGAAGGCAAAGTGCCACCATTGGTATCGCATAAAACGATCCAGCGCGCGCCTGCACCATAGGCCGCGCGCAAGCACGACAGCGCGTAGTCGGGGTTGGCGCGGTAGCCGTCGAAGAAATGCTCGGCGTCAAACAAAGCCTCGCGACCTTTGGCGATTACGTGCTTGAATGAGGCGGCAATCGCTTCTCTGTTTTCCTCAAGGGAAACACCGAGGGCCGTGGTCACGTGAAAATCATGGGTTTTGCCGACCAGACAAACCGCAGGCGTTCCCGCATCCAGCACAGCCGCCAGCACATCATCATTCTCGGCTGACCGCCCGACCCGCTTGGTCATCCCAAACGCCGTCATTGTGGCGCGTGTCTTTGGCGCGTTGGCGAAAAACTCTGAGTCGGTCGGGTTTGCGCCGGGCCATCCACCCTCAATGTAATCCACTCCTAACGCATCGAGCGCCGTGGCAATCTGGCGTTTTTCGGCGGTGGAGAATTGCACGCCTTGGGTTTGCTGTCCGTCGCGCAGGGTGGTGTCGAACAGGTAGAGACGCTCGCGGGTCATTTGAGGGACTCGAGCTTGGCGGGGTCGAAGTTGGGGCCGCGCAACAATTCAACGCCGGATTTCAACATGCGCACTTCTATACCAGCAGCAATCAAGGTGTCTTTTCTCGCGTCAACCAATGAAAAGTTTTTTGTAACACTTGCCTCAGCTCTTAGCCGATTAAGATCCGCTGCCAGTGGCGAAAGCAGAGCATCGCCTCGGACATTAACAATGCCGCGCGTTTCGTCAAAGCTCTGTGCTTTCGCAAGGGCCTGCGGATGTGCTTTTAAATCAAAGCCAAGTAAAATCTGGGACGCATATAGATCATCGAGATGCTCCCCGAGTTCATGTCTGGAAACCCGCTTCTCCAGATTTTTCCGGCGCAACTCATTCGTGGCAAGCGAGGTATTTAGATCGTCTTTAAGTGCCTCAACTATCCACGGAAACGGTTGACCGATTTTAAGATTTGAAAGCGTCTCTTGCCCCGAAGTGCCGAGAATCCCAGCCATCTCATTAACTGCAACTTGAGCATCACTCGCTTTTCTCATCGTCCAATCCATCGGCTTGCCGTAATGCGTCCCCAAATACACCATCCGGATCACCTCGCCCGGATAGCCCTGATCCAGCAAATCCCGCACCGTAAAGAAATTCCCCAAGCTCTTGGACATCTTCTTGCCCTCGACCTGCAACATCTCGTTGTGCATCCAGACATTTGCGAAACTCGCTTGCGGATGGGCGCAGGAGCTTTGGGCGATTTCGTTTTCGTGGTGAGGGAACTGCAAGTCCAACCCGCCGCCGTGGATGTCAAAACTCGCGCCCAGCAGTTCGTAACTCATCGCCGAGCATTCGATATGCCAGCCGGGGCGACCGAAGCCCCAAGGGCTTTCCCAGCCGGGAAGATCTGCGTCGGAGGGTTTCCACAGCACGAAATCCATCGGGTCTTCTTTATAGGGCGCGACTTCTACCCGCGCGCCTGCAATCATATCGTCTATGGTGCGACCAGATAGCGCGCCGTAGTTTTTATACGAACGCACACGGAATAACACATGGCCGTCGACGGCATAAGCATGGCCTGAGGTAATCAGACCGTCGATCATGGTGATCATCGCGCCGATATATTCGGTGGCACGGGGCTCGGCCTTTCTCAATCCAGCTTCGCTTCGATCTTCTCGGATGCTGGGCCGCAGCGCGCCCAAAGCGTCCATATCATCATGATACCATTGGATAGTTTCCTCGGTCCGCTCGCGGATCAAGACCTCCAATGGGCGCGGGTCGCCGGCTTGTTGGCGGGCCAAAGCGGTGGCGTTGATCTTGTCATCCACATCGGTGAAATTGCGCACATAGGTGACGTGATCGGGCCCATAGACGTGGCGCAAAAGCCGATACAGCACGTCAAACACCACCACAGGACGGCCATTGCCGAGGTGGGCGCGGTCGTAAACCGTCGGGCCGCAGACATACATCCGCACATTTTCGGGATCAATCGGGGTGAAGATTTCCTTCGCCCGCGTCTTGGTGTTGTGCAGTTTGATCATTGCAACCCTCGTCTTTAGCGCTCGCATTTGCCTGCGGCGGGTTTATCAGCTTGATCCTGTTGAGGGAATGAGGTGATGGCCCGCTCGACTATTAGTCAGCAGGTAATGCCGCAAATGATGATGCCCATCGTGTTCATCTCTGCTTAATAGCGCCGAAATGGCGGTGCGCCAAGTCCCTTTGACAGCGCAGGCGTTTGACGTTGCACGCGCCATTGGCCCGATCGCGAAACCGGAGGCAAAACGATCGGGCGGTGCGTGAATCGCAAATGATTTTGCTAAATTTCCGCGGCCATTATCGGCACAAACCAGCGGCGATAATCGGGCGTTTTTGATGCACCCGTCGCCGCCGTTGATTGTGATTAGTCGCGTTCGGCCAGCGCCAGCCATTCGGCCTCAGCTGCGGCGAGTTGGGCTTGGCGTTCGGACAACGCCTCACCGGCTTTGCGGAACTTCACCGGTTCTTTGGTGAACATCACCGGGTCGGACAGCAGATCAGACACCTTGCCGATCTCAGCTTCAAGCTTTTCAATCAGCGCAGGCAAGGCTTCGAGACGTTTGCGTTCGGTGAAGGTTAGACCCTCAGTCTTCCTCGCATCGGACTTTAGGTTATTCGTAGAACTTCCTGATTTAGCTGAGTTATCGGCAGTTAGCGTGCCACCTGAAACCACGCGCTGATTTTGGTAATCGGTCCAGCCACCGGGGTAGACCGAAGCACGGCCCCGGCCTTCCATCGCCACGGTTGAGGTGGCGATGCGGTCAATGAAATCGCGGTCGTGGCTGACCAGCAGCACGGTGCCATCGTAATCGCCGAGGATGTCTTGCAGCAGGTCGAGGGTTTCGACGTCCAGATCGTTGGTAGGTTCGTCCATGATCAGCAGGTTTGAGGGCTGCGCCATCAATTTAGCCAGCAACAACCGGGCCTTTTCGCCGCCAGAAAGCGAGCGCACCGGGGCGCGGGCCTGGCTTTCGTCGAACAGGAAATCTTTCAGATACGCGATGACGTGCTTCGGGTTGCCGCGCACCATCACCTGATCGGAACTGCCTGAGACCGCCATCAGCGGGTCATTGGTCAGGCTGTCCCACAGCGTCGCGTTCGGGTCGAGACGCGCGCGGGCTTGATCGAACACCGCAATATCGAGATTGGTGCCGAGTTGCACCGTGCCGGAATCGGGCATAATTTCGCCCGTCAACATTTTGAGAAGCGTGGTTTTGCCGACGCCATTGGGGCCCACGAAAGCGACGCGGTCGCCGCGCTGTATCCGCAGATCGAAATCTTGCACGATGATCTTGTCGCCGAAAATCTTGCTGATCCCGCGCGCTTCAATCACCCGTTTGCCCGATTGCGTGCCCGATTCGAGCTCCATCATGGCGGTGCCCTGACGACGGATTTGCGCGCCACGTTCATCGCGCAGGGCAGCCAGAGCGCGGACCCGGCCTTGGTTGCGCTTGCGTCGGGCAGAGATGCCCTCAACCGCCCACTTCGCCTCGGCTTTGATCTTGCGATCCAGCTTGTGGCGGGCTTCATCTTCTTCGGCCCAAACGGTTTCGCGCCATTCTTCGAAGCCGTCAAACCCGGCCTCGCGACGTTTGACTTGACCGCGGTCAATCCACAACGTCGCCCGTGTCAGCGCCCGCAAGAACGCGCGGTCGTGCGAGATCAGAACGAAAGCGGTGCGGGTGCCTTTGAGTTCTTCTTCAAGCCATTCAATAGCTTGGATGTCGAGGTGGTTGGTCGGCTCGTCCAGTAGCATGAGCTCTGGCGCTTCGGCCATCAGCTTGGCCAAGGCGGCGCGGCGGCGCTCACCACCAGAGGCAATCGAGACCAAAGTGTCGGGGTTGAACTTCAAACCCTCGGCGACCATCGGCACTTTATATTCTTCGCCATCTGGCAAGCAGCTGGCGGCATAATCACCCAAGGTCTCGAACCCCGACAGATCCGGGTCTTGCTCCATATAGCCGACTTGGACGCCGGGCGGCACCACGCGGATGCCTTTGTCGGGTTCAACAAGCCCCGCCATCACCTTCATCAAGGTGGATTTGCCAGAGCCGTTGCGGCCGACAAGCGCCACCCGATCACCGGGTTGGACGACAAGATCAAGCTCGTCAAAAACAGGATTGCCGCCGAAAGTCAGCGAGATGCCAGAAAGCTGGAGGAGGGGTGCGCGTGCCATGCCGCCTGCTAGGACACCTTTTAGGCGGCGTCAATCGGCGATGGCACGCAAAGTACGCGCATTTTTATCCGGCAACTGCGCGCAGAGCACGCGCGCGGGCGGCTGGAATCTTAGCGATCTCCACTGCGGTGAACACATGCAGGGTATCTAGCTGGCGATCAATCACCGCATGATCGCTGACCCAGCCTGCCATCGCAAGATAGGTGCGCAGCAGTGGTGGTAGGCTTTGCAGGGCCTCACGCAGATCGAAGGCGAAATCCTTCAAGCAGCTGTCGAAGTGGACGGTTTCCTTAGCTTTTTCCAATGGTCGCCAAGGTGCAGGCGCTAGATGCCCGCGCAACATGGCCAAGGCTTTGGCATGGAGCCGCCAGTCGGTGCCCTCGAATGATGAGCAGCCAAACAGCAGGCTTACCCGCTGTGCATCGACAATCTGCGCCATTGCGCCCCAAGCCAGCCGCAAAATGTCGGGGTCGTTCCAATCGGGATCAAGACAGAATCGGCCGAGCTCTAATTTCGCTCCGGCAAAGCTTTCGAGCGCGGCAAGCCCGTAAACCTGCGCCGCATAGCTTTCAGCCAAGCTCTGCCCCGCGCTAAATGACATCAGCCGATAGCAGCAGACCAGTTTGCCGCTGGCGATATCTTCGACGAGCACATGCTGACACAGCGCGTCAAAAGCGTCAGCATCGCGGCCTTCGGCACCGACAATGCCGCGACGGACGAGAAAACTGCGGTGCCGCAAGCTTTGCGCGCGGGCGAGGTCGGCGGCATCCAATGCCAGCCGCACCAGGTATTGACCTTTCACCAGCGGTATCACTTAGGCGAACCTCGCGAAAATCGTCGCTTGTCACATAAACATGCCTGCGCTACCCCGGCGAAGCAAGCGCAGGAAAAACCGTTATCTGAGCAGTTGATCCGCTGTCAAACCACCGACGTTGCCAAACAGCTGCTGCAAAATGCCGGCGGCTTTGACATTATCCTTGGTGACACGCCGAGACAGCGGCACGATCTGGCCCTTCTCAAGCCCAAACCGTTCAATATTCTCAACAATGCCCGCTTCGGTGAAGCTGATCGCCACCACCTCGCGGGTGATCTCTTTCGGCGGCAACGCGCCGTAGGTTTGGAAACGGCTTTCGACGTAGTACCAACCGACATCGTTCAGCAAACCAGAGGCCGAGGGTCGCCCGACTTTGGTTGCCACGGTTTCGCGGTTGTCGGTGCCGACTGCAATCAGCGCCAATTCTTCATCGGTAGGGATGTATCCGTGATCCCGCACGATCGGCGAGCAGGCGGCGACGAGCACCACCGTCATGACAATCACCCAAGCGCGAAGGTGGCCGCCAGTGGCGATCCGCGTCGATTTACCGAAAAGCTGCGCCATTGTGCCCTCATCATCGTGGTCTTGCGCCATCCGCCGCCCCACCTTAGCCTTGCACCTGTCCGTTTGGGCCAGTATCGCAAGACAAAGGCGGCGGTTGCCAAGGCCCGTTGCTTTCGGCTTACAGAAGGAAGCGGCTCTGTTCAAGAATGGAACGCGGATTGGGTCTATAACGCCACCGAAAACATGGACCTAGACGTTGCCGACGACACAGGTTGTATGGAAACGAAAATTAAGGCCACACAAAAGGCCGCAGAAAAACACTGGCCTAACTGCGAAAGTTTAGCGAGATTGCCTTACGAACCAGGCAAAGGGGATATCAAAATGACTGATGCGACAGCTTCCAATCCGGCCCTGCCCCGCCAGCCCTACCGTTCCTCGCTGGTGTCTGGCCGCAAGACCGTGCGCTTTACCTTCGCACCTGACGTGGCGGAGCGACGCCTGATTGCAGCGGCACTCGACCTAATTGACCTGCCGGAGTTTACCTATAAGGGCGAACTCTCTCCCGCGGGCCGTGCTGACGTGGTGCTGCGGGCCGATCTGTCTGCACTGGTTGTGCAGCCCTGCTCGGTCACGCTTGCCCCGGTGCACAGCCGCTTGGCCGACACCACAGAGCGTCGCTATGCGCAGGAATTCGCCGAATCCAGTGCTGATGAGTTGGAAATCCCCGATGAAGATATCGAGGCTCTGCCCGAGGTAATTGACGTGGCCGCCGTGGCAATCGAAGCACTGGCCCTCGCCTTGCCGCTGTATCCACGTGCGCGCGGTGCCGAGTTTACGGAAGCCGCCTTCGCCGCACCCGGCGTAACGCCTCTGAAATCGGAAGATTTGAAACCGTTCGCTGGGTTGGCCGCCTTGGCATCGAAGCTGAAAAAGCCTGAGGAACCCGAGGCATAGCCGCTGCGCTGCATGATTGCAGAATGGGGCTTGCGCGTGGCGGGAATCTCACTATGTTCCGCGCCTCAATAGGGGCTTTGTTGCGCGGTCGTTCTATGTGTATCAAGACTCTGAAATCAAAGTAAAATCCGGGGCCAGTCCCCCACTATCCGAGGTCGTGACATGGCTGTCCCGCAGAACCGCACCACCAGTTCCAAGCGCAATATGCGTCGCTCGCATGACGCATTGGTTGCTGGCAACCCGCAAGATTGCACCAACTGCGGCGAGTTGAAACGCCCGCACCACGTGTGCCCTTCTTGTGGCCATTACGATGCCCGCGAAGTCGTGGCTACCAAAGCTGTCGAAGTTGACGAGGACGCGGCGTAAGCCGCCCCTAGCCCTGCTTAGCACCCCGTGGCAACCGGAACAGATACTCCGTCTGACGTAACTGGACCGGGCATTGGTGCAAGCCGCATCGTCATTTCTATTGACGCGATGGGATCGGATCGCGGACCGGGGGCTGTTGTCGCCGGTCTTGTGCTGTCTGCTGTCAGTTTACCGGATGCAGCATTCCTGCTGCACGGTGATTCTGCGGTGCTGTCGCCGCTGTTAGCGCGCCATCCTGATTTGGCTGACCGTGTTACATTGCGCCATACTGACCGTGTGGTGACGATGAACGATAAGCCAAGTCAAGTGATGCGCCACGGCGAAGGCACCTCAATGTGGTCGTGCATTGATGCGGTGAAGAATGGTGAGGCAACTGTTGCGGTGTCGTGCGGCAATACCGGGGCTTTGATGGCTGTTGCGATGATCCGCCTGCGCAAGCTGCCCGGCGTCAATCGTCCGGCGATTGCCTGCATGTGGCCCTCGCGCAATCCCGGTGGCTTTAACGTGATGCTGGATGTCGGCGCGGATATCAAAGCTGAAGCCGCCGACCTTATCCAATATGCCGCGATGGGCGCCTCTTATGCGCGCAACGGTATGAAGCTGACCCGGCCTCGAGTCGGTTTGCTGAACGTCGGCACCGAAGAACACAAAGGCCGCGCCGAGTTGAAAGAAGCCAACGAGCAGTTGGCTTTGGCGGCTGAAGCTGGCGATTATGATTATGTCGGCTTTGTCGAGGGTGGCGATTTGCCCTCGGACCGCGTCGATGTGATCGTATCCGATGGCTTCACCGGCAATATCGCGCTGAAAACCGCTGAAGGCACCGCCAAGCTGATCTCCGACTTTATGAAAGAGGCGTTCAACGCTGGCATCTTGTCGAAGTTCGCGGCGCTTCTCGCGCTGAACTCACTGAAGCGTCTGCAACGTCGGATGGACCCGCGCCGGGTCAATGGCGGGATCTTTCTCGGGCTGAACGGCACCGTGATCAAGTCGCATGGCTCTGCCGATGAAACGGGCGTCGCTGCAGCGATCAGTCTCGCTTACCAGCTGTCCAGCGCGGGCTTTCTTGAACGGCTTGCAGCGCGGGTTGCATCGACGGGCCGCGCGGGGCAGGATGCTGTGGTGGATGCAGAAGGTAAATCCAGCGAATGACAATACGAGCCGTGGTGACGGGCGTCGGGCATTATTTGCCGGACCGCATCGTGCCCAATACCGAACTTGAAGCCTTGGTTGAAACCACTGACGAATGGATCAAGACCCGCTCGGGAATCGAACGTCGTCATTACGTAGCCGAAGGTCAGACCACCGCTGATCTTGGCACGCGCGCAGCACTGGCCGCGCTGGCAGATGCCGGGTTGGAGGCTGCTGATATAGACGCGATTATCGTCGCAACTTCCACCGCCGATTTTACCTTCCCGTCGGCCGCTACGATGATTCAGGCCAACATAGGCATGAACAAAGGTTTTGCCTTTGATGTGCAAGCCGTCTGCGCTGGCTTTGTGTTTGCGCTGACCAATGCCAATGCGCTGATCCTGACAGGCCAAGCCCGCCGCGTGTTGGTGATCGGGGCTGAGACGTTCAGTCGCTTGATGGATTGGAAAGATCGTTCCACCTGCGTGCTGTTTGGCGACGGCGCGGGCGCTCTGGTGCTGGAAATTGCCGAGGGTACGGGCGACAATAGCGATCGCGGCATTCTTGCGTCCGATCTGAATTCCGATGGGCGCTATGGCAACTTGCTTTACGTTGACGGTGGTAGTTCAACCGGCAGCACCGGCTATCTGCGGATGGAGGGCAAAGAAGTTTTCCGCCACGCCGTCGAAAAGCTCGCTGAAACCGCCCACACCGCACTGGGTAAGATTGGCCTTACCGGCGATGATGTCGATTGGATCGTGCCGCATCAGGCGAATATCCGCATCATCGAAGCCACCGCGAAACGTATGCGAGTGCCGATGGATCGCGTCGTGGTGACGGTGCAAGACCACGGTAACACCTCGGCTGCATCGATTCCTTTAGCGCTGTCGGTTGGCAAGGCGCGCGGGCAAATCAAGCGGGGCGATCTGCTAGTTACAGAGGCAATCGGCGGCGGTTTGGCGTGGGGCTCGGTAGTTCTGCGTTGGTAAGGCGCTGAAATGCGCTTTTAAGAACGTCTGCCAAGCCACTGTTATTGACTCGCAATTCGAGAAGACGCATCGTGCCCAAAATAACCCTGGGGGGATATGATGAGCGAGAAGACCTTAACGCGTATGGATCTGTCCGAAGCCGTGTTCCACGAAGTGGGCCTTAGCCGCAATGAATCGTCAGAGCTGGTCGAGGCGGTGTTGCAGCATATGTCTGATGCTTTGGCATCAGGTGAGACGGTGAAAATTTCGTCCTTCGGCACATTCTCGGTGCGGGACAAGACGGCGCGCGTTGGCCGCAATCCGAAAACCGGCGACGAGGTTCCGATCTCGCCGCGCCGTGTGCTCACCTTCCGCCCCTCGCATTTGATGAAAGACCGCGTGGCGGCTGGCAAGAAGTAAGGGTTGAAGCGGATGGACAAGTCGCCAGACGCCTTCCGCACCATTTCCGAGGTGGCTGATGAGCTGGAAACCCCAGCGCACGTGCTACGGTTTTGGGAAAGTCGTTTTCCGCAGATACGTCCGGTAAAGCGGGCGGGTGGGCGGCGCTATTACCGTCCCGCCGATGTAGCGTTGCTGACGGGTATCAAGCGCCTGCTGCATGATGAGGGTCTTACAATTCGCGGCGTGCAAAAAATCTTGCGCGAACAAGGCGTTCGGCATGTGGCTGGCCTGTCCGGCCAACCGGTACCCGACGATATCGACATGGACGCGGAGGCAGCTTTGGAAGCCGCGCTTGCGGCAAACTTTGGCCTGCGCGATGAGCTTGATCTGCCGCCCGAAAAAGCCACCACCGCAACGATCGTGGCGCTGGAAACCGCCCTGCGTCGCAGCGATCCGAAACCGGAACATTTGCCTACGCCCGAGCCCAGCTTTAACTTTGCCGATCTGGTGGAAGATGCGGTTCAGCCCGCCGAATTGGATGCAGGGTTGGATTTCGTCGAAACAGAAATCGAAATCGCCGATATTGTAAGCTTTAGGCACGCGGTACCTACAGACGAAACCCTCGCACCTACGACACTAGGCAAGACGCTGCCCGCAAAAACGCCTTTGTGGCCTGCCGATGCACCGCTGATCCAACGATTGCGCGCCCTGCCCACCCATAGCCTGCAAGATCGCCAAACCGATCTGCACCAGTTGCGCGCCCGGCTGGTTTCCCTGCGCGCACGTTTGCAAGCGCCGCCAAACTACGCCGCAATATAGCATTGATCGCCTTGCGCTTTCCTGCTTGCTCCCGCGCGGAATATCAGTATGAAGACCGCGTGTCGGGCCATAGCGCAGCCTGGTTAGCGCGTCCGTCTGGGGGGCGGAAGGTCGAGAGTTCAAATCTCTCTGGCCCGACCAAAATCGAAACCGCCCGCCTGCCATTGAGCAGCGCGGGCGTTTTCGTTTCCGAGGCGATGTGTGCGATAGACTGTGCGGATTAAAGGATAAGCGATGAGCCAACCCGGCGTGCTACCTGCCCAACGCTTGCGCGGCCTGATCGCCTCGGGTGCCATCGCGGCCAGCCCTGCGATTATCCCTGAGCAAATCCAGCCCGCCAGCCTCGATCTGCGCTTAGGCCACATCGCCTACCGCGTCCGCGCCTCATTCCTGATCGGTAAGGGTCGCAAAGCCTCCGACCGCATCGCCGAATTTGAGATGCACCAGATTGATCTGACGCAAGGTGCGGTGCTCGAAAAGGGCTGCGTTTATGTGATCCCGCTGATGGAGAGCCTCGCCCTGCCCCAAGGCATCACCGCCGTTGCCAATGCCAAATCCTCCACCGGCAGGCTCGATCTGCTCACCCGCCTGATCACCGACGGAGGCACTGAATTTGACCGCATCGCGGAAGCCTACCACGGTCCGCTTTACGCCGAGGTCTGCCCGAAATCGTTCTCGGTGCTGGTCCGCGCGGGTCAACGCCTAAACCAAATCCGCTTCCGTCAGGGCCAAGCGGTGCTGTCGGACGCGGAACTTACGGCGCTGAACGCCCAAGAACCGCTTGTCTCCGGTGAGGCTCTTATTTCCGAGGGTCTCGGCTTCTCCGTCGATCTGAAACCCGCAAATGGTGATCTCGTCGGCTACCGCGCTAAACCGCATACCGGCGTTGTTGATCTCGACAAGATCGGCCACTACCAAGCCTCTGAGTTTTGGGAGGAAATCCATTCCCAAAACGGCCGCATCATCCTAGACCCCGGCGCGTTCTATATCCTCGTGTCCCGCGAAGCCGTCACCATCCCCCCCGATTACGCCGCTGAAATGGCCCCATTCCTCGCCATGGTCGGCGAATTCCGCGTGCATTATGCAGGCTTCTTCGACCCCGGTTTCGGTCATGCCGAAGCGGGCGGCGCGGGCAGTCGTGGCGTGCTGGAAGTGCGCTGCCATGAAGCGCCGTTCGTGCTGGAACACGGCCAAATCGTTGGGCGCTTGGTTTATGAGCGGATGTCTGAACGGCCCGAGACGCTGTATGGCCGCGAGATTGCCTCGAATTACCAAGGCCAAGGGCTGAAACTCGCCAAGCAGTTTCGCACCGAATAGCGCGCCACGGCGCAGATCACCCTTTAGATGCCGCGAACAGGCATGGCTGCGGCTCGGATGCGACCTAAAATCCGTATATAATGCAACGAGGTGCGCATGATGGCTGCGGTCATGGTCGATCAATCCGACCTGCAAACCGAAACTTGGACCGATCCTGTCCGTGGCAGCGTTCGTTGGAAAACCCTGATTTCCGGCGATGTGACCGCGACGGATACGCTTGTCTGCGGCATCGCCATTATGTCCCCCGGCGACACCTTTGCACTGCACAGCCATCCACAGCCCGAGCTTTATTTTGGGCTTGAAGGCGAGGTTGATGTTCAGATCAACGGCACTGCCCATCGTCTGAAACCCGGCGTCGCTCTTTTCATTCCCGGCGATGCCGTGCATGGAGTGCTTGCCGCCGATCAGCCGGTGCGCTGGTTCTACACCTTCGCCGCCAATGCCTTCCCCCACATCGCCTTTACGTTTGCCTAGCGAGGACACCATGAGCCAAGCCGATCACGCCAGCACCGAAGACGCACTCGTCATTTTCACCCCCTCGGGCAAGCGCGGGCGTTTCCCGCATGGCACGCCAGTGCTGACCGCAGCGCGGCAGTTGGGCGTCGATCTCGACAGCGTTTGTGGTGGGCGCGGCATCTGCTCAAAATGCCAGATCAGCCCGGGCTATGGTGAGTTTTCCAAGCATGGCGTCACCGTTGCCGCCGATGCTTTGACCGAATGGAACTCGGTGGAGGAACGTTATAAATCCAAGCGCGGCATGATTGACGGCCGCCGCTTGGGTTGTCAGGCGAAGGTGATGGGCGACGTGGTGATCGACGTGCCGCCGGAAAGCCAAGTGCATAAACAGGTGATCCGTAAATCCGCCAGCCAGCGCGATATCGTGATGGACCCCGCCACCCGCGCGCTTTACGTCGAGGTGTCAGAGCCGGATATGCACGAACCCACGGGCGATTTTGAGCGGCTTGTCACCGCGCTGCAAACCCAATGGGGTGTCGGTGAAGTTGCCGCCGAACTGCCGATCTTGCGCCGTCTGCAACCTGCCCTACGCAAAGGCCAGTGGAGCGTTACCGTCGCCCTGCACAAAGGCAACCACGACGCGCGTCACCGCATCCTTGATATCTGGCCGGGCTTCCATGAGGGCAAGCTTTACGGCCTCGCCATCGACCTCGGCTCCACCACCATCGCCGCACATCTGTGCGATCTGCATGACGGCAGCGTTTTGGCATCGTCAGGCGTGATGAATCCGCAAATCCGCTTTGGCGAAGATTTGATGAGCCGGGTGTCATACGCGATGATGAACCCTGGCGGCGATGTCGAAATGACCGCCGCCGTGCGCACCGCTTTGAACGGCCTTATCCAGTCGATCGCGACCGAGGCAAAGATCGTGCCGACCTCGATTTACGAGATTACTTTTGTCTGCAACCCGGTGATGCACCACCTTTTGCTGGGGATTGATCCTGTGGAACTCGGTCAAGCGCCGTTCGCGCTGGCAACCTCGGGCAGCCTTGTTCTGGATGCGGCCGATCTTGATATCAAAGCGGTGAACCCCGCCGCCCGCGTCTATATCCTGCCTTGTATCGCTGGCCATGTTGGCGCGGATTGCGCAGCTGTGGCTTTGTCGGAAGAACCGAACAAGTCGAAGGAAATGGTGCTGATCGTTGATGTTGGCACCAACGCCGAACTTCTGCTCGGCAATGAAACTCGCGTGCTCGCCTGTTCCTCACCAACTGGCCCCGCCTTTGAAGGCGCACAAATCTCGTCCGGCCAACGCGCCGCCCCCGGAGCCATTGAGCGCGTCGAAATCGACCCGATCACCAAAGAGCCGCGATTCCGCGTTATCGGATCAGACCTGTGGTCAACCGACGCTGGCTTTACCGCCGCTACCGCGACCACCGGCATCACTGGCATTTGCGGCTCGGGTATTATTGAGGCCGTGGCAGAGATGCGCATGGCTGGCCTTGTCGATCAAGGCGGCCTTGTCGGCAGCGCTGAGCAAACCGGCACCAGCCGCTGTATCCCCGAAGGTCGCACCCATTCCTATGTGCTGCATGACGGCACAGCGATTGGCGGCCCGCTGATCACCGTAACCCAAGGCGATATCCGCGCCATTCAGCTCGCCAAGGCCGCGCTTTACGCGGGGGCGAAGCTTCTAATGGATGAGATGGGCATTGAGACCGTCGAAAAGGTCGTGCTGGCGGGTGCGTTTGGCGCGCATATCAGCCCGAAACATGCGATGGTTCTTGGGATGATCCCTGACGTGCCGCTGGATAAAGTAATCTCCGCAGGCAACGCCGCTGGCACCGGCGCGCGTATCGCCCTCTGCAACGTTGCCGCGCGGGACTATATCGAAGCGACTGTGCATCAGATCCATAAGGTCGAAACAGCCATTGAGCCGCGTTTTCAGGAACACTTCGTCAACGCCTCCGCCATTCCGAACGCTGTTGATACCTTTCCAGAATTGTCGAAAATCGTCACCCTGCCGCACGTCAGCTTTAACACTTCAGGCTCGGGTGGTGCGGGCGGTCGTCGCAGAAGGGGGTGATGCTGATGGGGTTGACCTATTTGTAAGCTGCGTTAGCTTGCGGCTATGGATGATCCGATTGCAGAACTGTTGTCGAAGATAGCCGCGCAAGATCGCGCGGCGTTTCGGGCAATCTATTCCAGTGCTTCTTCGAAACTTATGGGCGTCCTCTTGCGTATCTTGGGAAACCGGGCAGAAGCGGAGGATGCGTTGCAAGAGGTGTTTACCAGAGTATGGCTGCGGGCAAGTCGGTATGATGCCGACAAAGGTCGTGGTATGACTTGGTTAATCGCCCTCGCCCGCAACCATGCGATTGACCGCCTGCGCGCCCGCCGTGAAACGCAAGCCGACGGCGATGACGCGATAAACGCGGTGATCGACACCGCGCCGCGCGCTGAAACCCGGCTGATCGCCGTGGGTGAGGCCAAACGGATCAACCAATGTTTTGAGACGCTAGAAACGGAAAAGGCCGCAGCCTTGCGCGGGGCCTATCTTGCGGGGCTGTCCTACATTGACCTCGCTGCCCGCTTCGATGTGCCGCTGAATACCATGCGCACTTGGCTCCGTCGCAGCCTCCTCAAACTGAAGGAGTGTATGGAGCAATGACCAGCACTCCCACCGATCTGCCTGAACTGTCCGATGACGAAGCCCTCGCCGCTGAATATGTGCTGGGAACACTCGATCTGGCCGAACGCAGTGCTGCCGAAGCGCGTCTCCGCCTTGATCATAATTTTGCCGATCTGGTAAACGATTGGCAAAATCGCCTCGCCGATCTGAACGAGGATTATCCTGAAGTCGTCGCACCAAATCTTTTGCCGCAGATCGAAGCGCGCCTGTTCCCGCAAGCCGCCAAATCGCGTGGCTGGTTCGCCTGGGCCGCTGGCCTCGCCACCGCCGCACTGATTGCGGTTGCGGTGTTCGAATTGTCACCGCCTAGCCTGCCCACCACCACAATGACCGCTGAACTGACCGCGGAGGCATCGCCGCTGCGCTACGAAGCGGCCATTGCAGGCGATCAACTGACCCTGACCCGCACCGCTGGCGCGCAAGCCGAAGCGGGCAAGGATTACGAGCTTTGGATCATTGAAGGCGACAATCCCCCGGTCTCCCTCGGTGTTCTGACCGAAGCCTCCGTGACCATCCCGGCCCCGCAAGCGGCTGAAGGCTTCGTGTTGGCCATTACGCTAGAGCCTGCAGGTGGCGGGCCAGATGGCAAACCTACCGGCCCAATCGTCGCCGCTGGCCCGTTGAAAAAAATCTGAGAAAAAAATTTCAGGCAGCTGAAACTTCTGCATCAACCGCTCCGTAACTTCAGGTGTGAGGCAAGACTGGCTTGCCCTAGACCAACATGAGGTAACGAAAATGAACGCTTCCCGTATGATCAAAGCCGCGATGGCAACTGCGTTTCTGGCCCTCTCCACCGGTATGGCGCTCGCTGAAAACCCGATGGTTGGCGGCGCTGAAATGTTCCCCGAGAAAAACATCGTCGAAAACGCGGTAAACTCGAAAGATCACACAACCTTGGTTGCAGCAGTTCAAGCCGCTGGTCTTGCGGAAACTCTGTCGGGCGCGGGACCATTCACCGTGTTCGCGCCAACCAATGAGGCTTTCGCCAAATTGCCAGCAGGCACCGTTGAGAACCTGTTGAAGCCTGAGAACAAGGACGCGCTCACAAAAATTCTGACCTGCCACGTTGTCGGCAAAGAAGTAATGTCCGACGCGCTTAACGGCATGATCAAGGATGACGGCGGCAAGCACCCGGTCCCAACCTTGGGCGGCTGCACTCTGCAAGCCACCTACGAAGGCGACATGATCAAACTGACCGATGAGATGGGCAACGTCGCCACCGTCACTCAGGCTGATGTCAAACAGTCAAATGGCGTCATTCATGTGATCGACACGGTTTTGCTGCCGAAGATGTAATCTAGGCAGAGCCTTCGGATACTGGTCGGGCGTTCACAGTCCCCACTCTGGTTCGATCAGTTGAAGGGTCTTGCAGGACAACCTGCAAGACCCTTTGCATTCAAAGGACTGCCTGTCCAACGGCACCTATGTTGACGATCTCTAGGCTCCTGCGGCACTTTCAATATCTGGCCTTCCCGACCCTGCTTAAAGCAACGCGTAGGCGATCTCAAAAAGCGGCGACGAGCAAATAAGCAGAACCCCCGGCGACCCGAGGCGGCTCGGCTGGCCGAGATCAGGCATTCTCATCAAAAAAAGACTGTTAAATGCAATACGCCCGCCAGACCGAAACGCAATAGTCGCACCTCGCAACCTGAGCCGAACGAAGCGCGCACCGTGCCTTACCACCTTGACGCGGGCGCACGGCTGGCATACCTCACACCGCATCGCGGGTGTAGCTCAATGGCAGAGCAGCAGCTTCCCAAGCTGAATACGAGGGTTCGATTCCCTTCACCCGCTCCAGTCCCCCGCCCCATTCTCGCGGCACAGCAGGCCATACATGCCGATGCGCAGCATCCGGCGCTGGGCACTTCAAATGCCAGACCGCGGACGCGGCATTTACCCAATGCAGCGCTTAGCGTGTAAATATTCCGCTATCAAAACAACAGCTTGTAAGTGTTGCCGCGCGTGTCTGTTGCGGTGCCCGTGCCGCTGGTGGTGCTTGAGCCCATCACGAATCTGCCCTGCACCCGGGTGCCATCTTTGCATACCGCGTAAATCTCGCCGGTGTTTATTCCGCCCACCGATTCTACGCTGCTGTCAAATTTGCCACCCGGACCGCGCAGAGTTAGCGAGACGCCGCGCGTCCTTGATGAGACCTTTGGAGCAAGCGCAGACCAGGTGCCGCTGCATCTGGTATTGTCTGCCAGTTTGAAGCTCAAAGCGCCCGAAGTGCCCGCCGTGGTCTCGGCCGTGGCAAAAATCACGGGTGGCGGCGTCTGCAAGGCAAGCGGTCCAGCGGTCGGGTATAGCTGCATACCACTGCTAGATCCGCACGCGGTCAGGGCGAGCATTGCGATCAGGCCAAGGGCGCGCAAGAACATAAGCTTTCCATTCCGTTCAACGAGGTATCCGGCTTGCGCTGTCGTAAGCCATCCCGCGCGCGCGCGCAACGCAACCCGCCCGTCTTCACTGCGATTTGCGCAGCCACCGGTCGCGCTGCAACCTGAAAACCGCTCAGGCGTCGCATTTTGCGGCGCACAAATTCCACTAAAAAAGCCGAAGCATCACCTGAACACGGTGCGCGCGGCCGCAGCCGCATCCGCCTTCCCCTTTGCCGCCGACTGCGTTAGCAATCAGCAGCTTTCAGGAAAGGAACTACCATGAGCGAGATCAAACGTATTGGCGTCGGCGCCCGCATGTCCGAGGCCGTGGCCTACAACGGCATCGTCTGGCTGGCAGGCCAAGTTGGCACTCCGGGTACCAGCGTCGCGCAGCAGACCAGAGATTGCCTCGCCGAGGTTGATCGAATTCTGGCCGAAGCTGGCACTGACAAGACCCGCATTTTGTCGACGCAAATCTGGCTTGCAGATATCTCGACCTTTGCTGAGATGAATGCGGTTTGGGACACTTGGGTGCCCGCCGGCAACACCCCCGCGCGCGCGACGGGTGAAGCGAAACTTGCGACACCGGAGTATTTGGTCGAAATCATCGTCACCGCTGCTTTGAAATAAACTAAGGGGGGCATTCAGCCCCCCTCGCCTAATCAGGCTCACGCCCCGGGAAATTTCTGACAGAGGTGACCTTAGCCGCGCAGATATTCCACCAGCGCCTGCGTCGAGCCGTCTTTGCCACTCACATCGCCGCCCTCAAGGATCGGCTGCAACGCCAGCGCAAGTTCTTTGCCCAACTCAACGCCCCACTGGTCGAACGAGTTCAGCCCGAGGATCACCCCCTCAACAAATACCCGATGCTCATAAAGCGCGATGATCTGGCCCAGCACGAACGGCGTCAGTTTTGGGTAAACCAGCGTGGTCGAGGGACGATTGCCAGGGAACACCCGATGCTTGGCCTGACGCTCCAACTCCTCGCCGACAGCGTCCTTTTTCTCCATGATCGCGCGGGCTTCGTTCAAGCTACGCCCCCGCATCAAGGCTTCCGATTGCGCCAGACAGTTTGACACCAGCAACAAATGCTGATGCGCCAGATCAGCCTCATGCCCAGCTTTGGCGACCATAAACTCGCACGGCACAACCCGGGTGCCTTGGTGGATCAGTTGGTAAAACGCGTGCTGGCCATTGGTGCCGGGTTCACCCCAGACCACTGGGCCGGAGTGCGTTGCCAAATCGCTGCCATCCGTCGCCACCGACTTGCCGTTGCTCTCCATTTCCAACTGCTGCAAGTATGCAGGCAAACGGCTAAGCCTTTGATCATAGGGCAGAACCGCGCGTGAGGCATAACCGCAAATTTGGTTGTGCCAGATCCCAACCAGTGCCAGCAACACCGGCATATTCTGTGCAAACGGCTCTGCGACGAAATGCTCATCCATCACACGACCACCGGCGAGGAAGTCTTCAAACGCCTCCGGCCCGATCGCCAGCATCACCGAAAGACCAATCGGCCCCCAGACCGAATAGCGCCCGCCAACCCAATCCTCAAACCCAAACACCCGTGCGCTATCAATGCCAAAAGCCGCGGTTTTATCCGCCGCTGTAGACACCGCTGCAAACTGCGCGGCCGGGATTTTCACCTTGGTCGCCATCCAAGCCCGCGCGGTTTCCGCGTTGGTCATCGTCTCAATCGTGGTGAAGGTTTTCGACGCCACAATCACCAAAGTCGTCTCGGGGTTCAGCCCCTTCAACACATCGGCGATATGCGCGCCATCAACGTTGCTAACGTAATGAATACGCGGCCCATCGTGATACGGTGCCAGCGCCAAAGTCACCATCGCCGGCCCCAAATCAGAGCCGCCAATACCGATATTAATCACATCGGTGATCTTGCCACCTTGGCCAGTGTATTTGCCCGTCCGCACTTCGCGGGTGAAAATCGCCATCTGGGCTTTGGTTTTGCGAATTTCAGGCATCACATCGACGCCTTCGGTGAAAATCTTCGCCTCAATGCCACCGCGCAAAGCGGTATGCAGCACAGCGCGGCCCTCGGTGACGTTGATCTTCTCCCCGCCAAACATCGCCGCGCGCTTTTCTGCCACGCCAGAAACCTCGGCCAAAGTCAAAAGCATCGCCTTGGCTTGCTCGTCGATGTTGGTTTTGGAGTAATCCAACCGCGCCGCACCCGCATCAACGCTGAACGCCTGCGCCCGTCCGGCTTGCTCAAACAGCGACAGAATCGGCCGCCGTGCCACGCTCAGCGCATGATCTCTCAGTGCTTGCCATTTTTCCGACATGACCTACTCCACCTGTTATTCGGCCCAGTGAACCGTTGCATTGTCCAGCACGACGCGCACCGGAGCCTCCAGCGCGGTCAAATGTGCCGCAGCCTCAATCGCCGCGCGCTTTTCAGCACCCGTGATCAGAATATGAATATTCATCGCCCCAGCCAGAACCGGAGCGGTGAGCGTGATACGCGGCTCGCCCGCAGCCTCGGCCCGCATTGGCATCAAAGCAGGTGCATCGGCGGCCAAAGCATCGGCCAGACGATCAGCGCCCGGAAACAAGCTGGCGGTGTGCATATCCGTGCCCATCCCCAGCAGCAAAACCGTCAGCGGCAGGTGTTTTTCAACGCCCTCCGACAAAACGCCCAACATGAGCTCCGGCTCGGAAGCCTCTGCATATAAAGGAATAAGCGTTGCTGCCGCGCCCTTGTCCACCAGCAACCTCTCTCGCAGAAGCCGCGTGTTTGAACGGGGGCTATCCTTGCCCACCCAACGCTCATCATTCAGCATCACGGCGACATTCGCCCAATCGAGCGGCAGTCCTGACAGAATATCAAACACCGGACCGGGCGTGGTGCCGCCCGGCACCGAAATTGAGGCGCGACCGTGCATGTTCAGTGCCTCTGACAGCTCACTCGCAATCTTACCCGCGAGTTCGAGCATCAGAAATTCGCGGTCAGGGTATGCTACAAACTTCATCCCTTGATCTCACGCCAGCGCCGACCATCGCGGTGCATCAACATCAAAGCGTCCTCAGGCCCCGACGATCCCGCATCATAGCCTTGTGGTTTATCGCCACGCGCTTCCCAACCTTCAATCAGTGGATCGGTCCAAGCCCAAGCCGCTTCGACCTCATCGCCGCGCATGAAAAGGGTCTGATTGCCCCGGATCACATCCATAATAAGCCGCTCGTAAGCATCTGGCACATCCTCGGCATCGACCCCCAACGCATCGGCAAACGCCATATCCAGCGGCACCTGCATCAGACGCATACCGCCCGGCCCCGGTTCCTTGATCATCACCATCAGGTTCATGCCCTCATTCGGCTGCAACCGGATCACCAGCACGTTTTCCAGCCAACCCTTAGCATCGTCGAAGATCGAATGTGGCGGCTGCTTGAACGTAATCGCAATTTCCGACGCCCGCGCCCGCAAGCGTTTCCCCGTCCGCAAATAGAACGGAGTCCCCTGCCAACGCCAGTTCGACACGTTCACTTTCAGCGCGATATAGCTTTCCGTCTTGCTGCTCGGATCTTCGGAATGCTCAACATAAGAACCCTCACCACCGCCCGCGAGATACTGCCCACGCACGATATGCTCAGGCTTCACCGGGTCCAACGCCCGGATAACCTTCAGCTTTTCATCCCGCACTGCATCGGGGTCAAAGTGATACGGCGGCTCCATCGCGATCAGGCACAATAGCTGCATCATATGGTTCTGCACCATATCCCGCATCGCGCCAGACTTGTCGTAATACGCCCCACGGCCATCGACGCCTACGGTTTCCGCGACGGTGATCTGCACGTGATCGACGTATTCCGCCTTCCATAGCGGCTCGAACAAAATGTTGGCGAACCGCACCGCCATCAGGTTTTGCACGGTTTCCTTGCCGAGATAATGGTCAATCCGGTAAATCTGGGCTTCGGTGAAATGCGCCGCCAGCACCGCGTTCAGCGCCTTGGCCGAGGCCAAATCGCGGCCAAACGGCTTTTCCACCACGATCCGACTTTGCGCATCGGCGATCTCATGCAGATGCAACCGCTCGGCAATATCGCCGAACAAGCTTGGCGCAACCGAGAAGTAAAATGCCCGCACAACCCCGTCGCGCATCAGGTCTTTTAGCTTGCCCCAGCCACCTTCACCCGTGGCGTCAATCGACACATAGCCAATCTTTTCAAGGAATTGGGCGACGATCTTCGAGTCCTGCCGATCCTTCGGCACGAACTCTTCAATCGCCTCCGCCACCAAAGCCCGGAACGAGTCTTCGTTCAAATCGGCGCGCGCCGCCCCAATGATCCGGCTGTTTTCGGTCATCTGCCCGGCCTGGAACCGCCGATACAGTCCCGGCAGGATCTTGCGCTTGGCCAAATCTCCAGTGCCACCAAAGATCACCAGATCAAAGGCGTCTACCGGAATTACTCGCGAAACCATTGGCTTACCTCGCAGCTTGGGCCAGACTTATATACGCCGTTAGCGCTAACGACGCACTTTTACCGCCGCTATCACACCAAGTCTAGCACTGCTTGCACACCCACCGAAAGCCATTGCTGCACGGCAGCAACTCAAATCTCGTCGGCTGGCATCCAGCGCACGCGGCCCACGCCGGTTTCCGCAGCCATCCGATTGACCGCCTGCTCAACCGCTTGGTCCGGCATATCATCGCCGCCGACATGCGCAGTTATTTCGACATCAGACTCAACACTTTGGACGGCTATCTCATGTAAATGCAGCCCGCCGAGCCCCAAGGTGCGCAGCAACAGCCCACGCATGGCCGTTTCTTGATCGGCGGCACATGTCAGCACCACCCGATAAGACCGCGTGATCGGCACTCCGGCCTTGGTGTGCCGCTTCATAAATTTCACCAACGGCCGCAGCCCGAGGTTCACAAAAATAACCATTCCGGTCAGCACGACCGCGAACGGCCAAGCACCGACCCCCGCAAGCAAGCCAACCCCTGCCGAGCACCACAACGTCGCCGCCGTGTTCAAACCCTGCACATTGAAGCCATCGCGGTAGATAATACCGGCCCCCAGAAAACCGATGCCCGACACCACTTGCGCCGCCACCCGGCTGGGGCTCGCATCATGCTCGACGAGTTGGCTGAAAATCACAAATCCCGCAGCGCCCAGCGAGACCAAAGCATTGGTGCGCAAACCAGCCATTCGCTGCCGCACTTGGCGTTCCGATCCGATCACCGCCCCGCAAGACAGCGCGACAGCCATGTTTACAGCGGCGGCGGTAAGGGCGATGGCCATGTAAGCTCCTGTTAATCAGTAACTGTTTTATGGCAAGGCATTGATCCATTTCGCAAGAGGTTATCGACCTCTGAAGTGAAGCGCCCCGGAAAAGCAAATTTTCCGACATAAGGCTTGCTTTACCAACGAGTTCCGTGAACCGTTGCGCGGGTAGTTGCAAATAATTCTATAAAGTCGCCATCGCATCACCGGGCCAGCTGCTTCAAAATCACGATGAATTCGCGCGCGCTGTTTGGAAGTTTGACTTGCGGTCCATAGCCTGTGAGAAAACTTTGCTTTGTCTGGATGGATAAGCGGCAGACTCGTGCGATACTCCCCCGCAACCCCGTTTGTTTTCGCTATTGAATCTTGGCCCGAACCGACGTCAATAAAACCATAGCAAGAAGCACAAAACCAGCCAGCCTACCCCTACAATCAGGAGAGACATATGCCCTATACTCTTACCCGCCGTGCCAGCCTCACGCTCGCTACCATGCTATTTTCTGGCGCTTTCGCACCAGCTTTTGCCGATGCGCTGGACGATGTGACTAAAACTGGCGTGCTCAGAGTCGGCATCTTCCAAGATTTCCCGCCCTTCGCCTCACTGAACACCAGCATGAAGATCGAAGGCTATGATACCGAAGTGGCTGACAAACTGGCTGCCGCTTTGGGTGTGAAAGCCGAACTGGTCGCTATCACCGGGCAAAACCGCATCCCGTTTCTAACAGAAGGCAAGGTCGACGTGCTGCTGTCGATTGGTTTCAGCGACGAGCGGGCACAAGTGGTCGATTTTGCGGCCCCCTATGCGCCATATTATATCGTGGTGATGGGTCCGAAAGAGTTGGACGTCAAAGACGCGGCAGACCTTTCGGGCAAAACCATCGCCGTGAACAAAGGCACGCTGGAGGACACCGAAGTCACTAAAATTGCGCCCGCCGATGCTGATATTCAACGCTATGCTGACTACAGCGGTGTGATCTCGGCCTTTCTTGCGGGCCAAGCACAGTTGATGGTCGTCGGCAACGACGTTGGCGCTACGATCCTCGCGCAGAACCCGGCAATTGAGCCGGTTGAGAAGTTTCAGCTGTTGTCCTCGCCCAGCCAGATGGCGGTGAAGAAGGGCGAAACCGCGTTGAAAGAGGCTTTGGACAAGGCAGTCGCCGATATGAAGGCAGACGGAAGTCTGAATGATGTTGCCGTCAAATGGCTCAAGCAGCCCTTGGCCAAAGACTTCTAATCCAAGCATGGGTTATGAGCTGGATTTCAGCGCGATTACCGCCAATCTGGGCCTGCTCCTCGAGGGGGCGGGCCTGACTTTGATGTTGACCGCGATTGCGGCCACCCTTGGCATGGCACTAAGCATCGGCGGCGCTGCTGCCCGACGATGGGGTCCAGTCTGGGCGCAGACGCTGGTGGGCGCTTATGTTGAACTGATCCGCAACACCCCCTTTATCGTGCAGTTGTTTTTCATCTTCTTCGGTCTGCCAAGCCTTGGCATCAAGCTGACCGCCTTGGCGGCGGCGGCGCTTGCAATGACTATCAATCTGACGGCTTACGGCATTGAAATCATGCGGGCGGGGTTGGAAGCCGTTCCCCCTGGCCAGCGCGAGGCGGGGCTTTCGCTGGGCCTGTCGCCGCTGTCGGTGTTTGTCTACGTCACTTTGCCGCAAGCCGTTGCTGTGGTTTATCCCGCGCTTGTCAGCCAGATCATCATCACCATGCTTGAGTCCGCCGTCGTCAGCCAGATCGCGGTGATCGACCTCACGCATGTGGCAGACCTTATCCAGTCGCGCACCTACCGCGCTTTCGAGACTTACTTCATCGTCACGTTGATTTACCTAGGTATGGCGCTTTTGTTGCGCTGTTTGTTCAACCTCGCCGGGCAGCGGTATTTTGCGGGGCAACGCGGATGATCACCCTATCCCTAAGCGATATTCTCCCCTACCTGCTACTCGCTGCCCGCTGGACGCTGCTGTTATCGTTCATTGCCTTTGTTGGGGGCGGTATCGGTGCAACCTTGCTGCTGCTTTGGCGCTATGGTGCGCCAAAAGTTGGCGGTCGGGCGACCACGGTCTATATTCAACTGCTACAGGGCACTCCGTTGTTGCTGCAACTGTTTTTGGTGTTCTTCGGCTTGCCGTTGCTAGGGATCGAAGTCTCGCCCTTGTTCGCCGCGAGCATCGCGCTGACGCTGTATGCCAGCGCATTTCTGGCCGAGATCTGGCGCGGCTGCGTAGATGCCGTCCCTCGCGGACAATGGGACGCCAGCGCCAGTCTGGGAATGAGTTTCACCATACGGATGCGCTATGTAATCTTGCCGCAGGCGTTGAAGATCGCGATTCCGCCGACTGTGGGCTTTCTGGTGCAACTGGTAAAAAGCACAGCGCTTGCGTCGATTGTGGGCTTTGAAGAGTTGACCAGATCAGGCCAGATCGTCGCCAACGCCACCTTCAAGCCGCTGATCATATACGGCCTTGTCGCGCTGATTTATTTTGCCATCTGCTACCCGCTGACGCTTGGTTCCCGTGTGATGGAACGTCGGTTGCGGGTCACGCGTTAACCGGAGTTCCAGCATGGCCAGCCCAAACGAAACGATGATAGAACTGCGGCATGTCGACAAATGGTATGGTGAATTTCAAGTTCTGAAAGACATCTCACTGACTGTTGCCAAGGGCGAGCGCGTCGTGATCTGCGGCCCGTCCGGGTCGGGAAAGTCTACCGTTATCCGCTGCATCAACCGTCTCGAGGAACATCAAAAGGGGCAGATTTTTGTCGAAGGCGTGGAATTGACGCCCGATAGCAAGAACATCGACCTTGTGCGACGCGAAGTGGGCATGGTATTTCAGCAGTTCAATCTTTTCCCGCATCTGAGCATTCTCGACAACCTGACGCTCGCGCCGCGCCGGGTGCGTAAGCAGTCTCGCGCGGAAGCCGAAGAGCGCGCTATGATTTATTTGAAACGCGTGCGGATTGCCGAGCAGGCCGATAAATTTCCCAACCAGCTTTCCGGTGGCCAGCAGCAGCGCGTCGCCATCGCCCGCGCCTTGTGCATGGAGCCTCAGATCATGCTGTTTGACGAGCCGACATCAGCGCTTGATCCCGAGATGATCAAAGAGGTGCTGGATGTGATGGTTGAATTGGCCGAAGAGCATATGACGATGATCTGCGTGACCCATGAGATGGGGTTTGCCAAGACAGTTGCCGACAAGGTCATTTTTATGGACCACGGCCAGATAGTGGAAATCGCGCCGCCCGGTGAGTTCTTTTCGGCCCCAAAGAACGAGCGGACGCAAATGTTTCTGAGTCAGGTTCTTAAGCATTAATATGCGCCGCGCGCGCCGTACCAGCATCAGCTGTGATATTTATCCAGCACAAAAGACACTGGCTGGTGCGATATCCGGGTGTAACGGCCAGTTCCGCAAAGCGCAACGCACCGACACGCGCGTTGGAGGCTTCATTGTCAACAAGATCAACGCAGGATAGAATCGTTGAAATTACGTTACTCCATACTTAACACTTTTTAAGTGAACCTTGGAGCACCGATGAACCCACGGCAAAACCAACCGATGCCTCGCGGCGATGAGACGGAAACTGTCCGTATCATGTCCGAGCGGTTGCGCCGCTTGCGCAAAGCCAATGGGCTTTCATTGCGGCAACTCGCGGATGCGACGGGAACCTCGGCAAGCTTTCTGAGTCAATTGGAACGCGGTTTAAGCGGTGCCAGCACCTCGACACTCATCCGCATCGCCAATTGTTTCGGGACAAGTATTTCGGAGCTTTTTTCAAGCCCGGAGAGCGGGCAAGACCCTGTCCTACGGCGGCAATTGCGCCCAAGCTTGCCTGTGATGAATGGTCAGCGCAAAATGCTATTGTCGCGCCGCCCGCTGACCCATTTCGAGACATATATCGCCGAGTTCGACATCGGTGGATCCAGCGGAGACGACGCCTATACGCATGGCGACAGCCAAGAAATGATTTTGGTATTGCGCGGTCAGGTCGAGTTGGATCTCGGCGGCGAAAGCCATGTCTTGGACGAAGGCGATAGCGTGGAATACGCAACATCAGTGCCGCACCGGGTCATAAACATCGGAGATGGCCCCGCAGAAGTGCTGTTTATGATCTCTCCGCCTACATCAACGGGCACTTATCTAAGCGAATTTCGCAATAAGCCAAGACCAATCGCCTGACATCGAAACCGACCTTACGAAACTGAAGTCAACTAGGGAGCAGCACGAAATGAAATACACCATAACCCTGAGTCTCGTCACGGCCGCCGCCGTCTGTATGGGGAGCGTCGCCTTCGCTGAAGGCCCTGTTGCGGGTGAAACCGCAGAAGGCTCTCTGGCTGGCAAAACCCTTACCTTCGTCTCTTACGGCGGGATATTCCAAGACGGACAGCTCAAATCACTCGAGGATTTTGTTGCAAAATCTGGTGTGACGCTTCTCTCGGATGGGCCGACCGAAAACGCTAAAATCCAAGCCCAAGTTGAAGCAAAGAACGTGATGTGGGATGTGGTCGACACGGGCGACTTTACCCCCTTCGTGCATTGCGGCACGCTTTTCCAGAAACTCGACTTTACCAAGATCGACATTTCGAAAGTCCCGCCGGGTCAAGTGGGCGAATGCAGCGTTCCAGCCATGAACTATGCCGTGATGTTCCTGTATAACAAAGACAAGTTCAAAGATAATCCGCCAAAGAACTGGACCGACTTTTTTGACGTCGAGAAGTTTCCCGGCACGCGCGGCATTCCCGGCTATGCCGATCCTGAGGGCTATATGGTTGAGTTGGGCCTGCTTGCTGATGGCGTGCCGAAAGATCAGTTGTTTCCCGCTGACATTGACCGTGGTTTGAACAAGTGGCGCTCTATCCGTGACAATCTGGTGCCGTGGACCACCGGTGCCGAAAGCCAGCAGATGATGGAGTCCGGTGAGGCCGACATGGTTATGGTTTGGTCAGGGCGGGGTAAGGCCGCGCTGGCGAACGGGGCAAATTATGCGCCGGTCTGGCAGGATTGGATCGTGGTGAAGGATCAGATTGCTATTCCGATTGGCGTCAAAGACCCCGACGCAGCCCACGCGCTGATCAACGCCTATTTGGGCAAACATGCGCAGGAAGTGATGGCACAGGAAACGTCATACTCGCCAGTCAATATCGAGGCCCAGCCAAAAGTCGATGAGCTGACGGCGGAATTTATGACCAACACCCCGGAAAAGCAGGCGATGGCTTACAACCAAAATGTCGAGTACTGGGTCGCCAATTACGAAACGCTTAGCGCAAAATGGGCGGAATTCGTCGCGGGCAACTGATGCCCTCCGGCGCCGGGGTCAGTCAGGCCCCGGCGCTTTGCAAACGCTGACTTTGTGTCAGTGAAAGGTCATCATGCCAAGCAAACCTGCACCGCGTGTTTTGCGCGGACCACTTTATCTGACCCTGCCGGCGCTCGCCGTGCTTGTTTTGGTGATGGCGGTCCCACTTGGCGTGATCGTTCTGCGCAGCTTTATGGAACCCCAACCGGGCCTCGCAAACTATGTCTGGTTCTTCCAAACCAAAGTAAATATCACAGTGCTGCTCCGCACCTTTTCCATCGCTTTTTGGGTGACATTATGTTGCGTTCTGGCAGCATATCCCTATGCGTTTGCAATGTCGGTTGTGGGGCCCCGGTTGCGGTTGGCCATGATCATGTGCGTCTTGGTGCCGTTCTGGGTGTCGGGCGTGGTGCGCACACTGGCGTGGGTCATTCTTTTACAAGATTCCGGCGTCATCAACCGACTATTGCTGTCGATGGGCTTTGAAAAGGTGCGACTGATCCGCACCCAACTGGGCGTGACCATTGGGATGACGCAAGTGTTGCTGCCGTTCATGATAATGCCGCTTTATGCCGTGATGCGCGGTATTGATCTGAGGCTGTTGCAAGCCGCACGCAGTCTTGGCGCTCATCCTGTCAAAACGTTTCTTCAGATTTATCTGCCACTGTCGCTGCCCGGAGTCTTCGCCGGCGTGACCATCGTATTCATCTTGGCGCTTGGATTCTACATCACGCCGCTTCTGCTAGGTGGGCCGCAATCGACGATGCTCTCCACGTTGATCCAGCAACAGGTGCTGTCTTTGCTCAATTGGGGTCGTGGTGGCGCAATGGGCGTAGTGCTCTTGATCGCGACCTTTGGCATTCTTGCGATAGCGAGCCCATTTATGAAGCGGAAATATCAGATGAGCGGAGGCAGCAAATGAAATTGAATGTCCCTCGTCTGTTGCTGCGTCTGACGTGCCTGTTGATTGCGATTTGGCTGGTGGCTCCCACTCTGATCGTGATCCCAATGTCCTTCGCTGGCCAAAAATCGCTGGCATTTCCGCCAAAGGGATTTTCGCTTCAGTGGTATGAGAACTTCTTCACCAATCCGCAGTGGATCGGCAGCCTGATTGTCTCGGCCAAGGTCGCACTTATGGTAGCCGTTGTGGCAACAATCATCGGCACGATGGCCGCTATCGGGATTGAGCGAATGAAAGGAAGTGCAGCTGGCATCATCCGCGCCGTACTGATAACGCCAATGATCGTGCCGGGCGTGGTGCTGGCGGTGGGCATCTACGCGGTCTATCTGGACACCCGGCTTGTCGGCACTTGGACCGGCTATGTGCTGGCCCACACTTTGTTGGCGATCCCCTTCGTGGTCATCGCGGTCGGTGCAAACCTCGCGGTTTTCGATGCGAGACTGGAAACGGCCGCTGCGAGCCTTGGCGCCTCACGCCTGACCACATTTTTTACCATCACTCTGCCACTGATACTGCCCGGGATCCTTTCCGGTTCCCTCTTTGCCTTCGTCACCTCCTTTGATGAAGTCATCGTATCGTTGTTCATCACCAGCCCGCAGCTGAAAACACTGCCAGTTCAGATCTATTCGTCGATGACACGCGACGCCGACCCGACAGTGGCAGCAGTCGGATCACTAATTTTCCTGGCCACGTCGCTTATCATTGGGCTGGGGCTTATTTTCGGAATGCGGGGGCGCAAAGCATGACGCTTGAAACTGTGACCAAAGGTGCCGCCGTCGACATTTGTGGCGTCAGCAAAGTCTATGGCAATTTTACCGCCTTGGATAATGTGAGCCTGCGCGTGGAACCGGGAGAGTTCATGTCGTTCCTGGGCCCGTCCGGGTCCGGCAAGACCACTACGCTAAACCTGATTGCGGGCTTTACCGATTTAAATGGAGGCGAAATCCGGCTGGGCGAGCGGTCCATTGGCCATGTGCCGGCGCACAAACGAAATATCGGCGTGGTGTTCCAGCATTACGCGCTGTTTCCGCATATGAGTGTCGCGCAGAACGTCGCCTATCCTTTAAAACAGCGCCGTGTGGCCAAGGTAGATCGGGCGCGCGCAGTCGATCTCGCCTTGCAAAAGGTGCAACTGGAAAAGTTCTCGCATCGTTATCCCAGCGAGCTTTCAGGCGGCCAGCAGCAGCGTGTGGCCTTGGCCCGCGCCATGGTGTTCACCCCTTCCCTGCTATTGATGGATGAACCGCTGGGCGCGCTCGACAAAAAGCTGCGGGAGGTTTTGCAACTAGAGATCCGCCGCATCCACCGAGAACTCGGTTCAACCTTTGTGTATGTGACGCATGACCAAGAGGAGGCTCTGGTGCTGTCAGACCGGATCGCGGTGTTCAACAAGGGCCGCATCGAACAAGTTGGCAGCGGCCACCAACTTTATACCCAGCCCGAAACTTTGTTTGTAGGGCAATTTATCGGAGAAAGCTCCGTTCTGCGGGGCACGCATCGAACCCAAGGTAATGAGACCGCGCTGACTGTGGCGGGTGCCACACTCGCCGTCTCCGGTCAGGCAAAGAGCGACGCAGCCCATGTTATTCTCCTTCGCCCCGAAAACGTCAGGGTTCAGCCGAAAGGCACTGGCCGGCACGACGGGATGACCAATATCATCAGCGGCACGGTGCGTGAAATGCTCTACTTGGGCGCCGCGATGAAATACGAAGTGGGGTTGGCCGATGGCAGCCATGTAATTGCCCGTACCCCTACCCAAACCGAACCTTTCGCAATCGGTCAACCGGTAGAACTGGCGTGGAACCTCAAGGATGGCACACTTCTGGCCGATGATGGCTCGACAGCGGGCCACGAAGCGTAACCCGAGGCATGTGAGCAAGATCGGCGAAAGTTTCCTCTGGCTATGGCATCCGGGCACTAAGCGCAGATAGATACCCAAAAGAAGCGCTGTCTTCGTCACTAAATCCTTACCGCATGGCTGTATCTGCTTTCACAAAGTCATGCGACGCATTAAGCATCACAATCTTTGACATTCGGAAAAACCCATGGCGCAAAATGCCACCATTTACAAAGTTGAGCTTTCAATCTCCGACATGGATCGCCACTATTACGAGACCCATAAACTGACCGTTGCGAAACACCCGTCAGAGACGGATGAGCGGCTGATGCTGCGCATCATCGCTTTTGCCCTAAATGCCCACGAGAACTTGGAGATGACCAAGGGTCTTTCAACGGATGACGAGCCAGACATTTGGCAGAAAAGTCTGAGCGGCGAGCTTGATGTGTGGGTGGCTTTGGGTCTTCCGAGCGAAAAGGTAATGCGGCAATCCTGTAGCAAAGCCGACAAGGTTATTGTCTATCCCTACGGCGGCCGGACGGCCGAGATGTGGTGGGAAAAGATCAAAAACAACACCACGCGTTTCGAGAATCTTCAAGTGGTGAGCTTTTCCGAGAAAGACACTGACGCACTGGCGAAACTCGCAAGCCGCTCGATGAGGCTTCAGATCAATATTCAAGACGGCGATGTGATGGTCAGCGCCGACGACAGCATTGTTTACGTTACCCCACTGAAATGGAAAAGTGCTGCCTAGTTTGCGGATGTTCGCCTTGCATACGTATTTTAGTCGCCCAGTGACGCATACCGATTAGCTGTGCGCTCGCCCGGCGTAACGTACTCAGCAAAAAAACTAGCCAGTGGGTTGTTTTCGCGGCGCAGCGAGTGGCCTATTCGCTGAGGCTCGCACTGTGTTGTCCGCGCTGGGCTCTCGCCAAGCTCACCCGGCATGGCGCGCCGCTCTCAACGGCAATCAGCAGACTTGTTCGGATTCAACTCAGAAAACGCGTGTGGGCGACCATCATTGGCTTTTGACCCATCCGCGCCCCGCAGGCTTTATGCGTCAAGCTCGGCATCCCAATACAGATAATCCATCCAACTGTCGTGCAGATGGTTGGGCGGAAACCGGCGACCGTGCGCCTGCATCTCGTCTGTCGTCGGCATCCGCGGCGCTTTTGCCAGATGCAGCCCCGCTTGCTTCAACGTGCGCGAACCCTTGCGCAGATTGCAGGGTGAGCAGGCCGCCACCACGTTCTCCCAACTTGTCACCCCACCTTTCGAGCGCGGCAGCACATGGTCAAACGTCAGATCGCCTCTCGCGCTGCAATATTGGCAACAAAACCCGTCACGCAAGAAAAGATTAAAGCGCGTGAAGGCCACGCGCTTTTGGGGTTTTACAAAATCCTTCAGCACCACGACCGAAGGTATACGAAACTCTTGCCTCTGGCTGCGCACAACTTGATCGTATTCCGCGAGTATCTGCACCCGGTCCAGCACAGCCGCCTTGATCGCCTCTTGCCAAGGCCACAGAGACAACGGGTAATAACTGAGCGGCCTAAAATCCGCATTCAACACCAGCGCCGGAAAATGCTTTAGGCTCGCCGGGTCACGGGTAAACTGAGTTCTAAAGTCGCCGTCCATTCCGCAAAAGACTCCGTGTATCATCAGGTCGTCAACAGGGTGCAGTCGTCTCAAGCCCAACCATATCTGGCGATTTGCCAAGCGCAAGCCCAAGATGTACGGCACTTTGGCCGGCACATATCACAATAGAATGACATATGACCGCAGGCGCGACTCTGATCAATCTTTGAGCAATGGTAAATCGCATCAGTTGCTGACCGCTACGTTTTCTCGCCGATCAGCGGGCTTTGGCCTTCCCACAGCAACCGCGCGCCGCTATCACGCAAAAAAACTCGGAGGAACTGATGCCGCTTTCCCGTCGCGCGCTGCTGTCGCTAAGCCTCAGCGCCCTGACCCTTGCTGCCTGTGGCAGTAAGCCGTCCAAATCCGCGCTGCCTCCCGCCTCTGGCGACACGCCAGAAATGCGTGCGCTGATCAAAAAATGGGCGCGCATCCACGATATTCCGGAAAGCCTGCTGCACCGTCAAATCCGCCGTGAAAGCGGCTATAATCCAAAAGCCCGCAATGGCCCCTATTATGGCCTGCTGCAAATTCATCCGCAAACCGCGGCCACGATGGGCTATCACGGCCCAGCCGCAGGTCTGCTCGACGCTGAAACCAACCTGCACTACGCTGGCAAATACCTGCGCGGCGCGTGGCTGGTATCGCGCGGCAGCGAAGTCCGCGCGATGACGTGGTATGCAAAGGGCTATTACTATGAAGCCAAACGCATGGGCATTCTGAAAGAGACCGGGCTGAGGGGCTAAGGTCAAACTAAGGTGTTTTTGTGTGAAACACCCAAGACCCGACTAAGCAACCCGTGTATACTATCTACATTAGCGTGTGGGTGAACATGTTGCCACCTTTGGGGTTGTCGCAACCGGATAAGCACGCGGTTGAACCGAAAAGCATTGCGAAAATCACGAACGTCTTGAAAAATTTCATTGGATTTCTTTCGGTCTGGATTTCTTTCTGTCGCGCACCTGCAAATGACCTACACAGCATAGTCCCACAAATGCGACAACCTAGCACAATTTAATTTCCATCGGGCAAATGAATCGCAGATCACATCATAGGGCGAAGCTAAAATTGCGAAGCCGCTGACAATGTTTTCCGACCATGATTTTCGCCCGAAATTGCCGCCTACCACCGAAAGCGTTAATATTCCCTAAACGCGCCCCCTCAACATCCTGATAACGCATGATATTTTTACCTTCCAAGTTGGGAGCCTCAATACCATGCATCCCCCACTGAGGATTTTTTGGCCTCCACAAACTCCCGCATCCCTTGAGCAATCCCCTCATCCAAGGCGGGCGCCTCATACTCCGCCAGCCGCTTTTTCCACAGCTTGTTGGCCCGGTAAGCCGCATCATGCGACCCCGCCGCTTCCCACTTTTCAAACGGCTCATTATCGGACAAATCGCTGTCCCAGAACGCAGTTTCATAGTGCGCCATGGTGTGCGAGCAGCCAAAGAAATGATTGCCCGGCCCGACTTCGGCAAATGCCTCCACCGCCAGCTGGTCATCATCAATTTTGACACCGTCGAGATACGAGTGCAAAGCCCCGCACAGATCGGCATCCAGCATGAATTTCTCGTAACTCATGCTCAGCAACCCGTCCAGAAATCCCGCCGAATGCAGGATGAAATTCGCTCCGCAATGGATCGCCGCCATCATGCTCATGGTACCCTCCATCATCGCTTGCGCGTCGGGCAGTTTTGAGGTGGTGAAGTTTCCCGAACACCGCAGCGGCAAGCCCAACCGCCGCGCGAGCTGCCCGATCACCATCGAGCCAATCGCAGGTTCTGGTGTGCCAAATGTCGGACTTCCAGAACGCAAACTCATCGACGACAGGAAGTTCCCGAAAATAACCGGAGCACCCTTCCGCTCCAGCTGCGTCAAAGCACAACCCGCCATCGTCTCAGCCAAACTTTGCGCGATGCCGCCAGCACTCGTCACCGGTCCCATCGCGCCGCCCAAAATAAACGGCACCACCACCGCCGCCTGATTATTGCGCGCATATGCCCGCAAAGCGTTGGTCATGGTGCCGTCCCAAACCAGCGGCGAATTGACGTTGACGTTGCCCAAAATCACGCAGTTCTGGTTAACAAAGTCGCGACCAAACGCGATCCGGCTGAGTTCAATACTGTCCTCAGCCCGTTCTTCCGAAGTAACCGAGCCCATAAATGGCCGATCCGATAACATCAGATGCGCCAGCACCATATCGAGATGACGCTTGTTTACCGGAACATCGGTCGGCTCGCAAATGGTGCCGCCGGAGTGGTGAAAATTCGGGCTCGACTGCGCCAGCTTGATAAAATTGTGGAAATCCTCCAGCGTGCCAAATCTGCGCCCCCGATCCAGATCCATCACGAACGGCGAGCCATAGGCGGGCGCGAAAACCACGCTTTTTCCGCCGATCTGCACCGAATTGGCCGGGTTGCGAGCGTGCTGGGTGAACTCACGCGGCGCGGACTTCAGGATTTCACGCAGCATCCCCGGCTCAAACTTAACCAGCAGACCATCAACCTTCGCCCCTGCCCGCTTCCAATGCTCCAGCGCCACCGCATCGTCGCGAAACTCGATGCCGGTTTCGGCCAAAATCCGGTCAGCGGCGTGCTCCACCTTCAGCAGGTTTTCTTCCGACAAAATATCGTATGTCGGAATATTGCGGACGATATAGGGCCGGCCCATGCCGCTTCCCTTTTTTGACCGCTCCACTTGCCGCGCCTGCCGCCCTGATCGCACACCTTGAACTGTCATCGCTCTCTCCCCGACACCTGTGTCAAGGATGCGCCGATTGCGGTGGGGGTCGCGGTCAACTCCGACTGTTGAAGGTCAGTTTCCGCCGCATTACAGCGGAAACCGACATTTCGGGCTTAGGTGATCACGTCTGGGGTGACCCGCCCGGTATAGTTTTCGATCTTCGCCAGCGTGTGCGCCGCGCGGATCACCGGGGCGAGCGCATCTTGTGGGTCAAGATCAAGACCCTCCGGCCCCGCCGCGTAGCGCTCCAGATACAGTCGCAGGGTAGCGCCCTCGGTGCCAGTGCCAGACAGACGCAGCACGATACGGCTGCCGTCTTCGAACAAAATCCGCACGCCTTGGGCCTTCGAGATCGAGCCATCAACCGGGTCGGTATAGGCGAAATCATCCGCCGCTTGCACGGTCAGACCTTCGAGCGTTTGTCCCGGAAGAGTTGCCAATGACCCGCGCAGCGCGGCCATCATCGCATCGGCCTTGTTGCTGGCAATCGCCTCAAAATCGTGGCGGCTGTAGTAGTTGCGGCCAAACTTGGCCCAATGCTCGGCCAAAATCGCCGCCACCGACTGCTTGCGCACCGCCAAGATGTTCAGCCACAGCAATATCGCCCACAACCCGTCCTTCTCGCGCACATGATCGGAGCCGGTGCCGAAACTTTCCTCACCGCAGATCGTTGCGCGACCGGCATCGAGCAGATTGCCGAAGAACTTCCATCCCGTTGGTGTCTCGTAACTTTCGATCCCCAGCGAGACCGCCACGCGGTCTGCCGCGGCCGATGTCGGCATCGAACGCGCAATGCCCTTAAGCCCCGCCGCATAGCCGGGTGCGAGATGCGCGTTGGCTGCCAGCACCGCAAGGCTGTCAGATGGCGAGACATAAGCCCCTGCCCCCACAACCATATTGCGGTCACCGTCACCATCGCTCGCCGCACCAAAATCTGGAGAATTAGCGCCGAACATCTCATCCATCAACGCCTTCGCCCAAGTTGGGTTCGGGTCGGGATGCATGCCACCGAAATCCGGCAAGGGCGTCGCATTAACACAAGTGCCCGACGCCGCACCGAGGCGTTTTTCTAAGATTTCAACTGCATAAGGTCCGGTTACGGCGCACATACTGTCCATCCGCATCCGAAAGCCGCCCTTGAACAACGCTGCAATCGCTGGAAAATCGAACAGGCTTTCCATCAGCGTGGCATAATTCGCCACCGGATCAACTACATCGACAATCATATCGCCAACCGAGGTGCGGCCAATCTTGCCAAGGTCAATGTCAGCGGTTTCCAAGATATGATACTCGGAAATATCCGTCGTACGCTTGTACATCGCCTCAGTGACGCTCTCAGGCGCAGGCCCACCGTTTGATATGTTGAACTTGACGCCAAAATCCTCGGTCGGCCCGCCGGGATTGTGCGAGGCAGACATGATGATGCCGCCGTCGGTCTTGTTCAGCCGAATCAAATGACTTGCGGCCGGGGTAGAGAGAATCGCGCCCTGCCCGATGATCACCCGCGCCGCACCATTCGCCGCTGCCATGCGCAAAATGATCTGCGCCGCAGTATCGTTGAAATAGCGTCCATCGCCGCCCAGCACGAATGTCTTGCCCGCAGCACCCACGACATCGAAAATCGCCTGCACGAAATTCTCAAGGTAATGCTCGCCCATGAAAATTGGCGTTTTTTTGCGCAAGCCGCTGGTTCCGGGTTTTTGGCCGGCGATGGGCTGAGTTGAAATGATGGTCATGTGGCACCTCTTGCGCGCAGGGGTTCAAAAACAAAGACGGATTGCGGCGGTATTTCCAGCCGCTTGCTGTGAAGCTCGGGGGGCAGATCGGGTCTCGTGCTGTCCAATATCAGCAGCCATTCTGTCGCGGTATCGGGCAGACGTAAAGCTGATGTTCCCCCGCCATTAAACACGAGGTATAGCGCATCCGTTTGGTCCGGGCCTTCTGCGGCCATGCGCAACTCCAGCCCAATGCAACGGAAACTCGGGTCGTTCCAATCGTTCGGCGTCAAGATCGCGGCATCGCCTCTGCGCCATATCGCATCCGGCAGACCATCCGAAAGCCTGTTGCGAGCGTGTAGAAAGCCGTTCTGCCGGAGCACCGGGTGGGCTTTGCGCAATGCGATCAATTTAGCCACGAAAGCCACAAGATCGGTATCCGCCGAAGCCCAGTCGATCCGCGTCAGATCATTGTCTTGAGCGTAGGCGTTGTTGTTGCCTCCCTGACTGTGACCCAACTCGTCACCCGCAAGAAGCATCGGCGTGCCTTGTGACAACATCAACGTCGCAAGCAGGTTGCGCTTTCGCAAATCACGCGCATCGCGGATCAGCGGATCAGGGCTCGGCCCCTCAACCCCCATATTATCGGCGTGATTGTCATCGTGGCCGTCGCGGTTATCCTCACCATTGGCGAGGTTGCGCTTGATGGTGTAGCTGACCAAATCTTCCAGCGTAAATCCGTCATGCGAGGTGATGAAGTTGACCGACGCCGTCGCCGGTCGCCGCGAATGATCAAACTTATCCGCCGAACCCATCAGGCGGCGCGAAAACTCCGGCCCCAGCCCTGCATCATTGCGCCAAAACCGCCGCACGCCGTCGCGGTATTTGTCGTTCCATTCCGAAAACGGTGGAGGATATGCGCCGAGTTGATAGCCGCCCGGCCCAAGATCCCAAGGCTCTGCGATCAGTTTGACCCGCGCCAGAACCGGGTCTTGCCGGATTGCATCAAAGAAACCGCCCTGCGGATCGAAGCCGTTCGGCTCGCGGCCCAGCACGGTTGCAAGATCAAAGCGGAAGCCGTCAATATGGACCTCTTGCACCCAATAGCGCAACGAATCCATCACCATACGCAGAACCGCCGGGTTGGTAAGATCAAGCGTATTGCCGGTTCCGGCATCATTGGCATAGTGGCGGCCGCCTTGGATCAGACGGTAATAACTAAGATTGTCCAAGCCGCGGAACGAAAGCGTTGGCCCCCATGCGTCGCCCTCTCCGGTGTGATTGTAGACCACGTCCAGCACCACCTCGAGCCCCGCCGCATGTAGCGCTTTCACCATCGACTGGATCTCGCGCAAAGGTGTCGCGCCGCCGTAGCGGGGTTCTGGCGCGAAATATCCCATGGTTTGATAGCCCCAATGGTTACGCAAGCCCTTCGCCACCAAAAAGCGGTCGTCGAAATAGGCTTGTACCGGCAGCAGTTCAACCGTGGTGACACCCAACCGCTTGAAATGCTCTATCATCACCGGATGTGCCAAACCGGCATAGGTACCGCGCAGCGGCTGCGGAATACCAGGATGCCGCATCGTCAGCGCTTTGACATGCGCCTCATAAATCACCGTATCGGCCATTGGCACCAGCGGTGGGCGGTCATTTCCCCAGTGAAACCCGGGGTCAACCACCACCGATTTTGGCACCGCAAACGCACTGTCCCGCGGGTCAAACGAGCCATCTCCCCGAGACGCCCCGACTTTATAGCCCATCACCGCATCCGACCAGCGCAAGCGCCCAGCCAGACCGCGCGCGTAAGGATCAATCAGCAGCTTGTGCGGATTAAACCTCTGGCCTTCGTCCGGGGCGTAAGGCCCATAGGCCCGCAAACCATAAAGCTGGCCGGCCACCAGACCTGCGACATGCAGATGCCAAACATCGCCATCACGATCGGCAAATGCCAGGCGCGCTTCCTCGCGTCGGCCATCGGGCGAATAGAGGCATAGCTCTAGCGCCGTCGCATGAGCTGAGAAAACTGCGAAGTTCACCCCATCGTCCGTAAGGGTCGCCCCCATCGGCCAAGGCCGCCCGCGCGACGTCGCATAAGTCAAAAGGCTCACGCCAGCATGTCCGCGTAAAGCTTTGCGTAAGCGGCGGCCGACGCTTGCCAGCCAACGGACTGCTTCATGGCGTTCTTCTGCATCTGCGTCCAAACCGGCTTGTTGGCGAAAAGCTTCACCAACTGCCGCAGGGCTTGACCAAAGGCTGTCGCATCGACCGGGTGGAACACAATCCCCGTTGCCACGCCCGCGCTTATGGCTGCCGGGCTCGCGTTGATCACCGTATCAGCGAGCCCCCCCACCAATGACACCAGCGGCACCGTGCCATAGGCCAGCCCGTACATTTGGGTCAAGCCACACGGCTCAAATCGGCTTGGCACCAGCACGGCGTCACCAGCGGCAAACAGACGATGGCTGAACGTCTCATCATAGCCGATCCGCACCGACACTCTGTTCGGGAACCGGGCTTCCAGCCGACGCATCGCGGCTTCCATCAAAGCATCACCAGAGCCCAGAATAGCCAGCCCACCACCAGCAGCAACAAACTCGGGAATGCAGATTTCTAACAGATCAATGCCTTTCTGATCGGTCAACCGGCTCACCAGCACAGCAAGCGGCCCCGGCACATCTAACCCCATCTCGGCACAAAATGCCGCGCGATTGGCGGCTTTACCCTTCAGCGACTTCGCAGTGTAAGGCACGGGCTCAACCGCAGGCGACCAGACGTCCGTGTCCACGCCATTCAGGATGCCCGTCACTGCGCCCGCGCGCTGCGCAAGCACCCCCTCCATCCCCATGCCGAACTCTGGCCGCATCAACTCGGCAGCATAGTTGGGCGACACGGTGGTGATCCGGTCGGCATAGACCAGCCCGGCTTTCAGACTGGACAACCCGCCATAATATTCCAACGCTCCGGGGTAAAACTGATCAAACGGCAACCGCAAATCCGCCAAAGCCTGCGCCGGAGCCCAGCCTTGAAACGCGATGTTGTGTACGGTCATAACCGACGCTACGCCCCCCGTGCCGCCATAGCTCAGATAGGCCGGAGTGAATCCCGCCTGCCAGTCATGCGCATGCAAAATATCCGGCTTCCAGCCGTCGATGCCATCCCGCGCCAAGCGCGCCGCCACCCAGGACAAAGCCGCAAACCGCCGCGCATTGTCGAACCAATCGCCACCCGGGCCAGCATAAGGCCCACCCTCACGGTCATAAAGATGCGGCGCGTCCAGCAGCATCACTTGCAGACCGTCAAGATCACCAGCCATCACTCGACCGTCGCCGCCAAACAGATTTGGCTCAAACCAAACCTCATCGAGTTCATTAAGACGTGGCCGCAACGCCCTGTAAGCTGGCATTAAAACCCGCATATCCCAGCCGACCTTGGCCAAAGCGCCGGGCAAAGCCCCTACCACATCCGCCAACCCGCCGGTCTTGATCAGCGGAACACATTCTGATGCGACCGACAGCACCCGCCCGCGCGTTTCAACCGGAGTCTGCATGGTCATCCTCTGTGCTCAAATATCCTCGGGTGGGGTCTGAGGAAGGCAGATGGCCCACCCCAGCTTTCAACCCGCTTACCCCTTGTCAGGACAACGCCCGCGCGCGCGCGTCAAGCATATCTTGCGTGATCAGCACGATACCACTCTCAGTGCGGCGGAACCACTTCGCATCCAACTCGGGATCTTGCCCCACCACCAATCCATCAGGAATAATCACCCCACGGTCGATGACGCAGTTTTTCAGCTCGGAATTGCGATTGACCACCACTTGCGGAAGCGCCACGACATAATCGAGCGTGCTGAACGAATGGGTGCGACAGCCGGTGAACAGCAGCGAGTTGCGCACTTCCGACCCCGAGACGATACAATCGCCCGACACCAGCGACGAAACCGCCATGCCGCGACGGGTTTCCTCGTCATGGATGAACTTGGCAGGCGGCAAAATTTCCGAATACGTCCAGATCGGCCAGCTTTGATCGTAGATATCCAGCTTGGGGATGAAATCGGTGAGATCGATATTAGCCTGCCAGAACGCATCAATCGTCCCGACATCGCGCCAGTAAGGCTCGGTCTCCAACCCGGATTTTACGCAAGAATCCGCAAATTTATGCGCCACGGCCTTACCGTTTTTCACAATGTCCGGGATCAGGTCATTGCCAAAATCGTGGCTGGAATTGTCATCCGCCATATCGCGGATCAGCAAATCGCGCAGGAAATCCCAATCGAAGATGTAAATCCCCATTGAGGCCAAAGCATTGTCCGGGTCGCCGGGAATAGACGGCGGATCGGCGGGTTTTTCAAGGAACGAAGTGATCCGCATATCCTGGTCCACATGCATCACGCCAAAGGCCACAGCCTGCATCCGCGGCACGGTCAGACAGCCGATGGTAACATCTGCACCGCTGTCGACATGCTGCTGCAACATCACCTCGTAATCCATCTTGTAGATGTGGTCACCCGCCAGCACGACAATGTATTTCACACCATAAGAATCAACGATATCAATATTTTGCGCCACAGCATCCGCAGTGCCGAGATACCACTTGTTCTCTGCCACACGCTGCGAAGCAGGCAGAATGTCTAGATACTCGTTGCGTTCTGCCCGGAAGAACCCCCAACCGCGCTGCATATGACGGATCAAACTGTGCGCTTTATACTGCGTGGCAATCGCCATTTTGCGGATGCCGGAATTCAGCGCATTCGAAAGAGCAAAGTCAATAATCCGGGTTTTGCCGCCAAAATAAACTGCGGGCTTGGCACGACGATCTGTCAATTCCTTCAGCCTGCTGCCCCGGCCGCCAGCCAGAACAAAAGCCATAGCCTGCGATGACAAACGGGCGTTGGGTCTTGGTTGCATGGTAGTCCTCCCTTTACGCGGATCAAAGCCCGCTTATCCCTTGATATCAGCCTGCTTCAGCCAGACCGCCGACAATGGCGGCAGATTGACCGAGGCCGAGTGCGGGCGACCGTGATGCGGGATCGCCTCTGCCATCACGCCGCCAAGATTGCCGCGATTGCCTCCTCCGTAAACCGCCGCATCGGTGTTCAATATCTCGCTCCATCTCCCGCCAGCAGGCAGGCCAACCCGGTAGGCCCGATCGACCGGAGTCATATTGACCAGCGCCACCACCATCGGATCACCCGCGCCGCCCTTACGCAGCCAAGCATAAACTCCGGCCTCGGCATCGTTGCTTTCAATCCACTCAAACCCCTCAGGCCGCGTATCATTGATGTGCAAAGCCGGCACATCGCGGTAAGTTTTATTCAAATCGCGCACTAGATTTTGCATCCCCTGATGCGCCGGGATTTTAAGCTGATGCCAATCAAGCGATTGATTGTGGTTCCATTCCCTGCCTTGGGCAAATTCGCAGCCCATGAACAACAACTTCTTGCCGGGATGTGCCCACATGAAACCATAATACGCGCGCAAATTGGCGAATTTCTGGTTCCCGTCGCCGGGCATCTTCTCAAGCATCGAGCCTTTGCCATGTACTACTTCATCGTGGCTGATCGGCAGGATGTAATTCTCCGACCACGCGTAGTGCAGCCCGAAGGTCATCTGGTGATGATGGAAGCGGCGGTAAATCGGGTCTTTGTGCATGTAAGACAATGTGTCGTTCATCCAGCCCATGTTCCACTTAAAGCCGAAACCAAGCCCACCGTGGTTCACTGGCCTTGAGACGCCCGCGAAAGCCGTGCTTTCCTCCGCCACAGTCATCACACCACCCACTTCGCCGTAAGCCGTGATATTCATGCTTTGCAGAACAGCGATCGCTTCGTAATTCTCGCGCCCGCCATCTTTGTTCGGGACCCACTGCCCCGCCTCGCGGCTGTAATCGCGGTATAGCATAGAGGCCACAGCATCGACCCGCAGCCCGTCCATGTGGTATTCTTCCAACCAATACAGCGCGTTAGACACAAGGTAGTTAGAAACCTCTACCCGGCCATAGTTATAGATCAGGGTGTTCCAATCTTGATGAAACCCCTCGCGGGGGTCTTGATGTTCATAAAGCGCCGTGCCGTCAAATCGCCCAAGCCCATGCGCATCGGTCGGAAAATGCCCCGGCACCCAGTCGAGCAAAACCCCGATGCCGCGATTATGCGCCGCATTCATGAAGGCGCGAAACTCATTCGGCGTGCCGTGGCGGATGGTCGGCGCGAACAGACCGACGGGCTGATAACCCCATGATCCATCGAAGGGATACTCGGAAATCGGCATCAACTCGATATGGGTAAAGCCCATGTCCGCGACGTAATCGACCAGCTGCTCGGCCAACTCGGTGTAAGACAGCATCCGATCACCCGGAGCACGCTTCCACGACCCAAGATGCACTTCGTAGACCGAGATCGGCGCGTCAATCGTCTGCTTCGCACCGCGAGAGGCCATCCAATCTGCGTCATTCCAAGTCGGATTCTCAATCTGCCGCACAACGCTGGCGTTTTTCGGCGCGTGTTCCGAGCCAAAGCCAACCGGATCGGCTTTCAGCGGCAACAATGCCCCACCTGCGCCGCGAATCTCGTATTTATACGCCTCACCCTCGCCAATAGCGGGCAAAAACGTCTCCCAAACACCCGTACCGCCGCGACGCCGCATCGGATGACGACGACCGTCCCATTGATTGAAATTGCCAACCACCGAGACGCGCTCAGCGTTCGGTGCCCAGACCGCAAAATGCGTGCCCAAAACGCCCTCATGCGTGATCACATGCGCGCCCAGCACTTGCCACAGCCGTTTATGGCTGCCTTCACCCAACAAGTACTCATCCAACTCGCCAAGCACCGGACCAAAGGCAAACGGATCCTCGGCTTCCCACTCAGCACCATGACCTTGCCAGCGCAGACGGTACTCAGACTTCCGCGCAAGTTCGGCGGCAAAGAGCCCGCGCGCGCCTTGCACTGGCTTTGCTTCCACCGGTTTTCCGACTTTCCCCGGCAACACGAACATCCGTTCAGCGCCGGGGTCAAACCCCAGCACCACCCATTTACCACCACGCTTGTGCAGCCCTAAAACCGAAAACGGATCGCCATGACTCCCCTCCGCTATCGCTTGAGCGGCCTGAGGTTCAATTAACAGATCTGTCATGGCAACCTCTTGATATTAAAGCGCAGATGGGATCGTCCAGACATCTTTCATATAGCTGCGGATCGTCCGATCCGAACTGAAAAACCCTGAGCGCGCAGTGTTCAACGCCGCCATTTTAATCCAAGCCTGACGATCCGCATAGGCGGCATCCACCAGACCCTGCGCGACGTCATACGAATCGAAATCCGCCGCGACGAGGAAGTAGTCATGGTGCCAAACCCGATGCACCAGCCCATGATAACGGTCTTTTTGATCGGCGCTGAACTGACCCTCGGCAATCGCTTGCAGCACCTGCTGCAACGCCGGACTTGCATCAATCGCCTTGCGGGACTGTTCCTCATCTTCGCGCCGCTTCATCGCCTCATCGGTGGTCAGGCCGAACAAGAAGAAGTTATCCGCGCCCACCTCTTGCAATATCTCAACATTCGCGCCGTCGAGCGTGCCAATCGTCGGCGCGCCGTTCATCATAAATTTCATGTTTCCAGTGCCGGACGCCTCTTTACCCGCCGTAGAAATCTGCTCGGAAAGATCGGCCGCCGGAACCAAACGCTCGGCCATGCTGACGTTGTAATTGGCGGGATAGATCACTTTCAGCAAATCACCAACTTCTGTGTCCGCATTAATAACCTGCGCCACATCGTTGATAAGGTGGATAATTTCCTTAGCCACCGCATAACCCGGAGCCGACTTGCCACCAAAGATCTTCACCCGAGGCACCCATGCCGCGGTCGGATTGGCCTTGATCCGCTGATAATGCGCGATGGTTTGCAGAATGTTAAGCAGCTGGCGTTTGTATTCGTGAATACGCTTAACCTGCACGTCAAACAGCGCATCCGGCGAGACTTTCACGCCACATTCCTGCGCAATCCAACCCTCAAGCGCTACCTTATTGGCGCGCTTTGCCGCGTCAAAGGCAGTGCGGAACCCGGAGTCTTCAACCAACGGCTCCAGCCCTTTCAGCCGATCAAGATCATCCTCCCAACCAGCGCCAATCGAGTCCGTGATAAGCGTTGAGAGCGGGCGGTTGCACATTTTCAGCCAACGAC
>NZ_JAQGKQ010000095.1 GCF_028290025.1 Cypionkella sp.
CCCTATTAGCGCCGGAGCTTTGCGATGATCCGTCTTGATATTTTCTCTGATCCGGTTTGCCCGTGGTGTCTGATCGGCAAAGCCCATCTCGACCGCGCTTTGGAGGCGCATGCCGACCATCCGTTTGTGATCGCCTGGCATCCGTTTCAGTTGAACCCCGATATGCCGCCTGAGGGCGTTGAAAAACGGGCGTATCTGGCGAAGCGTCTGGGTGGTGAGGCTAAGGTCGATGCCATCCATGATCGGCTGCGCCAGATTGCCAAGGAAGCCGGGGTGGCGATGGACCCCGACAAGCCCGAGATGCTGCCGAACACGATGAACGCGCATCGGATGATCCATTGGGCTGGGATTGAGGGCAAGCAGGCGGCGATGGTCTCGGCTTTGTTCCGGGCCTATTGGCGCGATGGTCGCGACATTGGCGACAGCGAGGAATTGTGTGATATTGCTGAGGAAATCGGCATGGACCCTGTGGCCGTGGCGCGTTTGCTGGCGACGGATGCTGATATCGACGATCTGCGCGCCCGCGACGTCGATGCGCGCAAAAAGGGTGTGACGGCGGTGCCGACCTTTCTGATTGCACAGCAATATGTCGTCTCTGGTGCGCAGCCTCCCGAGGTTTGGGCTCAGGTGATTGAGGAATTGGTGGCGAAGTCCACTGAGAGTAGCGAAGTAGAAAGTAAGTAAATGACCCCGACGAAACGGATATCACAGGGCGAGTTCATTGCCCTGACCGCCGCTTTATTTGCCATGGTGGCGATCTCAATCGACGCGATGCTGCCTGCGTTGCCGCAAATTGCCGGGGCTTTGTCGCCGGATGCACCCAATCGCGCGCAGTTGGTGATTACCAGTTTCGTGTTTGGCATGGGGCTGGGGACGCTGTTTGTCGGGCCGTTGTCGGATGCCTATGGCCGCAAGCCGGTGATTTATGCCGGGGCTGGCCTGTATGCGCTGACGGCTTTGGCCTGCTATTTCGCCAACTCGCTGGATACATTGCTGATCGCCCGCGTGCTGCAAGGCATGTCGGTGGCCGCGGCTCGGGTGGTGTCGATGGCGATCATGCGCGACCTGTTCAAGGGTCGCGAGATGGCCAAGATCATGAGTTTTGTGATGATGGTGTTCATCATGGTGCCCGCCGTGGCGCCGTTGATGGGGCAAGGCATCATCGCTTTGGCGGGCTGGCAGAGCATTTTTCTGGTTTATATCCTGATCGTCGCGGTGATCATGCTGTGGTTTGGCACCCGCCAGCATGAGACTTTGGCGGTTGAACACCGTCGCCCGCTGGATTTCTTTGTGCTGGTTGCGGCCACTAAGGAATTGTTTACCCACCGCATCGTGGTGATCTCTATCGCCGCACAAACGCTGACGATGGCGGCGTTGTTCGCCAGCCTGTCGTCGATGCAGGGCATATTTGAGCAACGCTTCGACCGCGCCGAAAGCTTCCCGTTGTGGTTTGCTTTCATCGCCTTGGGATCGGCTTCGGGCAGCATCATCAACTCGCGGGTGGTGATGAAAATCGGGATGCGTCCGGTTATTACGTTTGCCTATGCAAGTGTGTTGGCGCTGACTTTGGTGCTGTTGGTACTGATTGCAACCGGATTGATGCCGGAGCCGCTGGCGTTTCCGCTGCATATCATCTGGAGCATTGGGCTGTTTTCAATGATGTCGATGACGATGGGCAACCTGAACGCGCTGGCGATGGAGCCTGTCGGCCATATTGCGGGGTTGGCGGCGTCGGTGATGACGTCTGTGGCAACGGTGGCCTCGGTGATATTGGCGGTTCCGGTGGGGCAGATGTTCGACGGCACGGCTTTGCCGCTGATGGCCGGGGCTGCGGTGTTTATCGCCGGCGCGTTGGGGCTGATGCAACTGGTGCGGCGCTGATCTAAGACGCCGATCATATTGAGCGCGCCCTTGGTCCGGGCGCGCTTTTTCATGGTTGCTTCAGGCTTTAGCGTTCAGCCCTTTCGGCTTCACAACCTTCTCGGCCAGATCGCGGGCGATGTTGAACGCGCCCTTGATGCGGTCGGATTCGGACTTCATCTCACCCATCAGCACGATCTTGTTGCCGTTGATCTTCGCCGCCGGGCCTTGCGCCTTGATGAACTCCACCAGACCCGCCGGGTTTGCGAATTTGTCGTTGTGGAATTGCACGGTAGCGCCTTTGGTGCCTGCGTCGATGCGCGAAATGCCAGCCCGTTTGCACATCGACTTGATGCGGACGATCAGCATGAGGGTGTTCACTTCTTTCGGGATCGGGCCGAAGCGGTCGATCAACTCAGCCGCGAAACCTTCGAGTTCGACCTTGGTGGCAAGGCTGGACAGCCTGCGATACAGGCCCAATCGGATGTCGAGATCAGGAATGTAAGCCTCGGGGATCATCACTGGCACGCCAAGGTTGATCTGCGGCGACCATTGATCATCGAGCGCCGAAAGCCCCTGCAATTCGCCGGATTTGATCTTGGCGATCGTGTCTTCGAGCATCGCCTGATACAGCTCGTAGCCGACTTCCTTGATATGGCCGGACTGTTCTTCGCCAAGCAGATTGCCCGCGCCGCGCAGGTCGAGGTCGTGGCTCGCAAGGTTGAAACCCGCACCGAGGCTGTCGAGTGAGCCCATCAAGCGCAAGCGTTTCATCGCTTGCGGCGTCAGCGGCGCGCGGGGTTTTGTCGTTAAATAACAATAGGCCCGAGTCTTCGACCGCCCTACCCTGCCCCTGATCTGGTACAACTGTCCAAGACCAAACATATCGGCGCGGTGCACGATCATGGTGTTGGCGCTTGGGATATCCAGACCGGATTCGACGATGCTGGTGGCGATCAGCACGTCATATTTGCCATCGTAGAATTCGTTCATCCGCGCGTCCAGATCGCCCGCCGCAAGCTGGCCGTGAGCTACGACATAGCTGACCTCTGGCACCTGGGTTTTCAGGAAATCCTCAATCTCATGCAGGTCGGAGATGCGCGGGACGACGTAGAAACTCTGACCACCCCGGAAGCGTTCGCGCAGCAAGGCTTCACGTATGGTGATGGTGTCGAACTCGGAGATGTAGGTGCGGATCGCGAGTCGATCGACGGGCGGCGTCGCGATGATTGAGAGGTCTCGCACACCGGTGAGGCTGAGTTGCAGCGTGCGCGGGATTGGCGTGGCGGTCAGGGTCAGAACGTGAACCTCCGAGCGCATTTCCTTCAGGCGTTCCTTGTGGGTGACGCCGAAATGCTGCTCCTCGTCGATCACCAACAGGCCGAGATTTTTGAAACGGATGGCTTTGGCGAGCAAAGCGTGGGTGCCGATGACGATATCGACGCGGCCCTCAGCCATTTCGGTGCGGGTGATGTTGGCGTCTTTTGTGCTGACAAATCGGGAGAGCGGTTTGATGTTGATCGGGAAGCCGCGGAAGCGTTCGACAAAGCTGCGGTAGTGCTGGCGGGCGAGCAATGTCGTCGGGCAAATCACCGCAACTTGCATCCCCGAAAGTGCCGCCACGAACGCCGCGCGCATGGCAACCTCGGTTTTGCCGAAGCCCACATCGCCCACGACCAGCCGGTCCATCGGCGAGCCTTTTTCCAGATCGGCCACCACATCGTTAATGGCGGAAAGCTGGTCGTCGGTCTCGGTATAGGGGAAACGCGCGGCAAAAGCCTCCCATATCGAGTGCGGCGCTTCCAAGATCGGGGCGTGACGCAAGGCCCGTTCGGCGGCGATGCGCATAAGTTTATCGGCGATCTCGCGGATGCGTTGCTTGAGTTTGGCCTTCTTCGCCTGCCATGCGCCGCCGCCGAGACGGTCAAGCAGACCATCCTCGTGGCCATAGCGCGACAGCAGTTCGATATTCTCGACGGGGAGATAAAGCTTAGCGTTTTCAGCATATTCCAAGGCGACGCAAGCATGTGGGGCACCGAGGGCGGTGATGGTCTCGAGCCCCAGATAGCGGCCAACGCCGTGTTCGACATGCACGACCAGATCGCCGACGCTGAGGGTGTCAACTTCGCGCAGGAAGTTATCCGCCTTGCGCTTCTTGCGGGGTTTACTGACGAGACGGTCGCCCAACACGTCTTGTTCCGAGATTACCGCAAGGCCGGGGGCGGTAAAGCCCGCCTCGAGCGCCCAGATCATCAGATAGAGGCCACCGCGGCCTTCGGGCAGATCGCGGAAGTCTTTGATTTCGCGGGCACCCAGCAAGCCCTGATCGTCAAGCAGACCCTTTAGGCGTTCGCGCGCGCCATCGGACCAAGACGCAATGACCACCTGTGCATCCTGAGACAATACTTTAATATGCGCGGCCAGAGCACTGAAAAGGCTGATGTTTTCTTGCTGACGTTCGGGCGCAAAGCTGCGGCCAATCCGGCCTTGAGCATCGAGAACACCCGGCCCCGGCGCTTGCGGCAAAGGTGACAGTTGCACGACGCGGTGATCAGCTGTGGCTGCTTCCCACGCGGTATCGTCGAGATATAACAGGCCCGGGGCGACGGGTTTATAGACCGAATCCATCCGGCCCTTGGCGTTCATCGCCTCGTGGCGGGCATCGTATTGGTCGGCGATACCCTCCCACCGCGACAGGCGCGCAGGCGTGACTTGATCATCCAAAAGCACGGAAGCCTTTGGCAAGTAATCAAAAATCGTCTCAAGCCCCGCGTGGAAGAACGGCAGCCAATGCTCCATGCCCTGATGCTTGCGGCCAGCGGACAACGCCTCATACAACGGATCGTCGGAGCCGCCTGCACCGAACTCGACGCGGTAGTTCTGGCGGAAGCGCGCAATCGCGGCATCGTCCAAGATCACCTCGGACATCGGCGCGAACTCAACCGCTTTTAGCTTTTCGGTGGTGCGTTGGGTGACGGGATCAAAGCGGCGCGCGCCGTCGAGCACATCGCCAAAGAAATCCAAGCGCACCGGGCCGCCGTCGCCGGGCGGGAAAATATCGACAATGCCGCCGCGAATGGCGAAATCGCCCGGCTCGGCGACGGTAGAGACTGGCGAGAAGCCCATTCGGGCCAGAAAACCCTTGAGTTGCTGTTCATCGACGCGATCACCGACACGGGCCACAAAAGACGCGGTTTGCATCACGGCGCGGGCGGGCAGGCGCTGCATGGCGGCGTTTAGGGTAGTGAGCAGCACGAATGGCGCATTGAAACCTGACGCCAAGGCCGCCAAAGTTGACATACGGCGGGCGAGAATTTCGGGATTGGGCGAGATGCGATCGTAGGGCAGACAATCCCACGCGGGCAGATCGAGCACCACGGTTTCGGGTGCCGTTACGGCCAATGCCGCACGCATGGCCTCAAGTCGTTTGTCGTCGCGAGCGATGTGAATGACCGGCGCACCGCGCGCAAGTTCGCGGGCCAGCAGTTTGGCGTCATAGCCCTCGGGCGCGCCGCCTAGGATGATGCGATCTGCCGCCACGACTTACCCCAGCGCACCGGTGTAGAGATTGACATACATGCCGAACATAGAGGTGACAAATATCGACAAGACTCCAATGGCTTGCGTGGCGATCCTGTGACGGATCAGGCGACGGTGCAAGGCGTCACCTTGATGTTCGCCTGCCTTGATCAGACGCGATGTCCGCAGGGAAAGCAGCGACACGATAATCATTGGCACCAGCAGAAACAGCACGGCCTGAGCGAATTCGATCTTGTAATAGACCGCCAGAACCAGAAGGGTCGTGAGGATGAAGCCCAAGAACGCTACCAGCCAAACCCCGGCGGTTTGCGCGATATCGAGCATCCGGGCGGTGTTGATCCGCACCAAAACCTCTAGGTCGTCTTGCAATGCGCCGCCCTGACGCCGCGCACGGCTGATCAGATCGAACGGCACGCCCAGCACCCAATGGCTGGCCGACGACCACATCACCGCCAGCATGATCCAATACCAAAGATTTGAGAACGACCGCATGTCGATCAACTCAAACAGGACTTGATACAAATTCACCTCGGCCCCTTCCTGTCTTTGGCTTTGCATTGGCTTGCGGCCATGCTTTGCCCGCGCTCTAATGTCTGCTTGAGACGCCGCTCTTTCCATGTCAGGCAGAGCCAGCAACCGCAAGCCTTTTTGCCACTTAGGATACACCGATGCGCCCGATCTCTGCCCCGACCCCGCAGTCTCGTTTTCGCCGTTTGCGCGCAAGCCCCGCGCTGCGGAGCTTGGTTCAGGAAAATACCCTCACGGTCAGCGATTTGATCTGGCCGGTGTTCGTGCGGGACGGTGAGGGCGTCAGCGAGCCGGTGCTGTCGATGCCCGGCGTCAACCGATTGTCGGTGGATAACGTGGTTAAAGCGGCGCAGCAGGCGGCAGATTGGGGGATCCCTGCGATATGTTTGTTTCCCTATACCGACGCCAGCCTGAAAACCAAGGGCTGCGAAGAATCGTGGAACCCGGACAATCTGACCAATCGGGCGATCCGGGCGATCAAGGCGGCGGTGCCTCAGATCGCGGTGATGACCGATGTGGCGTTGGACCCGTATAACGCCGATGGCCATGACGGGCTGGTGCGCGATGGTATCATCTTGAACGACGAGTCCGTTCAAGCGTTGGTTAAGATGGCTTTGGTGCAGGCCGAGGCCGGCGCGGATATTCTGGGGCCATCAGACATGATGGATGGTCGCATTGGCGCAATGCGTAGCGCGTTGGAAGCGCATGGGCATAGCAACGTCGCGATCATGTCCTATTCGGCGAAGTATGCGAGCGCGTTTTACGGGCCGTTCCGCGATGCGGTGGGGGCTTCGGGCGCGCTGAAGGGCGACAAGAAAACCTACCAGATGAACCCGGCGAATGGCGATGAGGCGATGCGGTTGATCGAGCGCGACCTGCGTGAGGGCGCTGACATGGTGATGGTCAAGCCGGGGATGCCCTATCTCGACATTTGTCGTCGGGCGAAAGAGATGTTTGGCGCGCCGACCTTCGCTTATCAAGTCTCCGGCGAATACGCGATGATCATGGCCGCGGCAGCTAACGGCTGGATTGACGGAGACAAGGCGATGCTGGAAAGCCTGATGGCATTTAAGCGTGCAGGCTGCGATGGCGTGCTGACCTATTTCGCCCCTCGCGTGGCACAGTTGTTGGGCGGAGCGGCGCTTGCTTGAGCGGTGACAGATGACAACTGCCATAAACCGCGCTAAAGTTCGCGTAATGGGGTCAAAGAACCCCCTGTGAGGCATGAGGGCGGATATGACAGAATTTTCCAGACGCGGCTTTATGGCGCTTGGCGCTGTGGGTTTGGTTTCGGCCTGCCAAAACACTGTGATGGGCAATGGCGTTGGCTCGAACGGTGCGGCGCAAATTGATGCGCGGGTGCGTGAGACCCAGATGTACTTGTTCAACAACTTCCCCGGCACCAAGCAGTTGGCGAGCCGGGCCAGCGGTATATTGACGATGCCGTTGGTGACCGAGGCCGGGTTTGGCTTTGGCGGGGCTTACGGACGCGGCGTGTTGCAAATTGCCGGTACAACGGTGGACTATTACTCTGCGACCAAAGCCTCGATCGGCTTTCAGATCGGCGCGCAGCAATATGCGCATATGCTGTTTTTCACCACCGATGCGGCATTGCAGGATTTCCGGCGCTCGCCGGGTTGGGCCGCCAGTGCGGATATTCGCTATGCGACGCCAGACGAAGGCGGCTCGATTGGCAAAGAGACCACCGAGCTTGATCCAGTGATCGCTTTCGTGTTCGGCCAGCAAGGCTTGATGGCGGGGGCGACGCTTTCGGGCGTGAAATATACCCGGATCATCGTTTAGGCCGCCACGCGCGGGCAGCTTGCCCGTGCGTTTCAGATCAAAGGGTTAGCGGTTCCGGACATCGGCTCGTTAACCCTTTTATGCGTGGTGTTTTAGGCTTGCCTACTTCAGCCGCCGGATCAGGCTTGAGGTGTCGTTACGATTGCCGCCCATCCGTTGCACGTCTTTATAGAACTGATCGACTAAAGCGGTCACAGGCAAGCTTGCGCCGATCTGATCTGCCGCTTCGAGACAGATTTTCAGATCTTTGCGCATCCAATCCACCGCAAAACCGTGATCGAATTTGCCCTCAAGCATGGTTTTGTGACGGTTCGCCATCTGCCAGGATCCCGCAGCGCCTTGGCTGATCACCTCAACCACCGCAGCACCATCTAGGCCCGCTTTCTCGCCGAAAGCCAAAGCCTCTGCCAGACCCTGCACCAGCCCGGCGATGGCGATTTGGTTCATCATTTTTGCCAGTTGCCCTGCCCCACTGTCGCCCAAACGTCGGCAAATCCGGGCATAGGCTGCGATCACCGGCTCGGCTTTGTCGTAGTCGGCTTGCGCGCCGCCACACATCACCGACAGCGCACCGTTTTGCGCACCCGCTTGCCCGCCCGAAACCGGAGCATCAATGAAACCAAGACCTTGCGCCGTGGCAATCGCTGAGAGCTCTCGCGTGACCAAGGCTGAAACCGTGGTGTGATCGACGAAGATCGCGTGTTTCATGCCCGCGAATGCACCATCGTCACCAAGGCAGATCGAGCGCAGATCGTCGTCATTGCCGACGCAGGCCATCACAAATTCGGCACCCATCGCGGCCTCGCGCGGGGTCGGTGCCGAAGCGCCGCCATGTTGGGCGACCCAAGCCGCCGATTTGGCCGGATTGCGGTTATAAACAACCACCTGATGACCTTTGGCAGCCAAATGCCCCGCCATCGGATAGCCCATCACCCCAAGGCCGAGAAATGCCAGTTTCGCCATGATCTTTCGCCCCGCATTGCCCCTATTCTGGCTTTCGACTAGGAAGGCAACGAACCGCTGCCGTCAAGGGATCCGCCGATGTTGACTGCCTTTCGCTGGCTTATGCGCATCTTCACCGGGCTGATTGCTTTGGCGATTTTGGTAGGTTTTTTGGTCTATTATGTGCTGACCCGAAGCCTGCCCGACTATAATGAAGATTTCACCCTAAAGGGCATCACCGCCCCGGTTGAGATTGTGCGCAACAACAATGACGTGCCGCATATTTTCGGCAAGACCGAGGCAGATGTCTATTTCGCACTGGGGTTTGCCCATGCGCAAGATCGGCTTTGGCAGATGACCATGCTGCGGCGCACGGCCCAAGGTCGTCTGTCCGAGATTTTTGGCGCGCGCACGGTGAAGATCGACGAGTTGGTGCGGCGGCTGGATATTTATACGGCGGCGAAACAGTCGGTAAAGGTGCAGGACGAACGTACAACTTTAGCGCTTGAAGCCTATGCGGCGGGAGTTAACTCTTGGATATCGCAAGTTAATTCAGGTGCGCGTGGACGTGGCGCGCCAGAGTTTTTCTTCTTTTCCAATGAGATCGCTGCGTGGTCACCCGCGGACTCCCTGTCAATTCTAAAGCTGATGGCGCTGCAATTATCGTCGCATTTGGACGATGAAGTGCTGCGGGCGCAGATGTCGCTGGTGCTGCCAGCGGCGCGATTGTCGGATATTTTGCCGGATGATCCGGGGCAAGGTGTCGCCGCTCTGCCCGATTATGCCAGCCTGATGCCCGGTGCCTTTCCGGCGGCTTTTCCGGGTGCAAAGACTCAGATGGCCTATATTGATGCGCCGCTTTCGCCGTTCCACAGCCGCGATTTTGCCGGTGCCTCCAACGCTTGGGCGGCAATGCCGGGTAAGGCTGCGGCGGGCGGCAGTCTGCTTGCCAACGACCCGCATCTTGGGCTGACCGCGCCGTCGATTTGGTATCTGGCGCGGCTGCAACTGCCGACTGGCGGGGTGATTGGCGGCACGATTCCGGGGATGCCGCTGGTGCTGGTCGGGCGATCCGAGCGTTTGGGCTGGGGTCTGACCTCGTCTTATCTCGACGATCAGGACGTGATTATTGAGCGATTGAACCCGGCCAATGCGCAGGAATATCTCACGCCCGAGGGGCCTAAAAAGTTCACCTCACGGCAGACAATTTTGAACATCAAGGGCGAAGATCCGGTGACGTTGACGCTGCGTTGGTCGGAAGCGGGGCCGATTTTGCCGGGCACGCATTATGATTTGGCCTCTATCACCCCTGCCGGGTCGGTGGCGGCGCTGGAATGGACGGCGCTTTCGGGGGCGGACACGTCGATGACGGCGGCGATGCAGTTGATGTCGGCGGGCTCGGTTGATGAGGCGATCGAGGCGGGCAAGCTGTTTGTAGCCCCCTCGCAAAATCTGATGCTGGCGGATGCCAACGGCATTGCGCTGCAAACCATCGGCGCGATGCCCGCGCGCGATCCTGACAACGCGACGCAAGGCCGGATGCCGGCGCCTGGTTGGCAAGGCAAGAACCGTTGGACGGGCATGTTGCCCTACGAGGATAATCCGAGATTCGTGAACCCCACCAGTGGCTTGCTGGGCAATACCAACAATAAAACCATTGATCGCCCCTTCCCGCTGCATGTCAGTTTTGAATGGGGTGATACCCAGCGGATTCAGCGGTGGCTGGCGCTGATGAAGACCCGTGAGGTGCATACTCGCGACAGCTTTATCGAGGCGCAGCTTGATACCGTAAGCCCCACCGCGCGCAATCTGCTGCCGCTGATCGGCGCGGATTTATGGTTTACCGGTGAGGCAGCCCCCGAAGGCACGCCAGAGCGTTTACGGCAGAAGGCGCTGGATTTGATGGCAAAATGGAACGGTGAGATGAACGAACATCTACCCGAACCGCTGATTGCCGAGGCTTGGCTGCGCGCGCTGCAAGACCGTTTGACCCGCGATGAAATCGGCCCGCTCGCCGATCAATTCACCCACCCCGAGCCGGTGTTTATCGAACGGGTGTATCGCAACGTCGGCGGCGCTTCGGTGTGGTGCGATGTGGTGCAATCGGCTGCGGTTGAGACCTGTAGTGAGATAGCGCGGATGGCTCTGGATCAAGCTTTACTAGAGTTATCGGAGACTTACGGCCCGAACCTCGAAAGCTGGCGCTGGGGTGACGCGCATCAAGCGACCCATGATCACCCGGTTTTGGGCGAGGTTCCGGTGCTGCGTTACTTCGTCAATATCCGGCAATCGACCAGCGGAGGCGACACAACTTTACTGCGCGGCCGCACCAAAGGCACCGGGCCGAACCCCTACTTGAACGTTCATGCCGGCGGTTACCGCGGGGTCTACGACTTCGCTGACCCAGATTCGTCGGTGTTTATTCAGGCCACCGGGCAATCGGGGCATCCGCTGTCGCGGTTCTACGATGATTTGTCGGAGTTGTGGCGCCGCGGCGAGTATATACCGATGTCACTCGACCCGGAATTGGCCCGGGCGGGCGCGGTAGGCGTGACACATCTAACGCCGGAAGCGGTGCAGTAACAATGAGTTGAGGGGCTAAGTTAAGGTGTCAGCTGAACTCTCGGTAGCGACCCTGTTGTCTTGCAGTCCACAGCACAGTGATGCGCCACCCTGCTTCGTCCTGGGTTTCGTCTTGCACGATACCCTCGCCATGCAACCATGAGCGGCGTTTGCCCTCGGAAAACTTCAACTCTAACACGCTAGTGGTTTTTTCCTCATCGAACGCGGTTGATATCGCATGCAGAAGCGCTGCAATGCCTTCGCCGGTTAACGCTGATACCGGAAAAACTCCGGCGCGGTTGGTAGCTTGCACCTCCAGTGCTTCACGCTGGTTGGCATCAACGAGGTCGAGTTTGTTCCACACCTCAAACATCGGCACAGCTTTATTAACGCCAAGCGAGGTTAATATATCGGCAACATCGGCCGCCTGTTCAGCGGATTCCGGATGGCTGATATCGCGGACATGCAGGATCAGATCGGCTTCGAGCACCTCTTCCAACGTGGCGCGGAAAGCCGCAACCAATTGCGTCGGCAGCTCAGATATGAAGCCGACGGTGTCAGAGGCGATCACTTTGCGCCCCAAGCCGCCATCCAGCGCTGGCAACGTAACGCCGCGCATTGTGGGGTCTAGCGTTGCGAACAACATGTCCTTTGCCATCACATCGGCGCCGGTCATTTGGTTAAAGAGCGTCGATTTTCCAGCATTGGTGTAGCCGACCAAAGCCACCAGCGGGAACGGCACCTTACGGCGCGAGGCGCGGTGCAATTCGCGGGTCTTCGCCACCCGGTCAAGCTGGCGTTTGAGGCGAATGACCTGATCGTCAATCGCGCGACGGTCAGACTCGATCTGCGTCTCACCCGGCCCGCCGACAAAACCGAAACCGCCACGCTGACGCTCAAGGTGAGTCCATGCCCGCACCAGTCTTGTACGTTGGTACGACAGCGCAGCAAGTTCCACTTGCAGCACGCCTTCCCGGGTGCGAGCGCGGTCCGCGAAGATTTCAAGGATTAGACCTGTGCGGTCTAACAGCTTGACGCCCCACTCTTTTTCGAGATTGCGCTGCTGCACAGGCGTTACAGGACCATCGACCAGCACCAGATCAATTTCCAAACCATTCATCGTGGCCTTGAGTTCTTCGACCTTGCCCGAACCGAACAAAGTACCGGGCTGAACCCGCGGCAGTCGAACGACTTCCGCGCCCAAGACCTGCAACCCCGGCAGTGCGGCCGCCAAGCTCACGGCCTCTGCGAGCCCATGTTCCGGCAAACGACGCGACTTGACCGACTTTAAATCGGGGTGCAAAACATAAGCGCGTGTCGGTGCCGCCGCCGTCTCATGGGCGTCGATCCTGCCATTTTCAAATGGCCAATCATCGTCTTCTGGAAGATCAGAAATCAGTCTTCACCTTCATAAAGGTTAACAGGGCCACCCGGCATGATCGTTGAGATCGCGTGTTTATACACCAGTTGCGACTGACCGTCACGGCGCAAAAGCACGCAGAAGTTGTCAAACCATGTGATCACGCCTTGCAATTTCACGCCGTTAATCAAAAAAATCGTCACGGGAACTTTGGATTTCCGAACGTGATTGAGAAACGCATCTTGCAAATTCTGTTTGTCTGCGGCCATTTTTTCTTATCCTTATCGCCAGTCGCATCGAAAAGCGCGCCTTAGAACGCCTTGGTGATGAAGTATGTCTCGCAAAGTCGCCATATTCCAGCGGAAAACGCGCGAATCGCGGCCTTCGTTCCCGATTTGGATTCTTTGTGCAACAGTGCGGCTACGCGTCGTCATCCTCATCGCCGCGCCCACCGGATTTACTGGTGGTGACCACGCCAAGCGATTTCAGCTTGCGATGCAACGCCGACCGCTCCATGCCAACGAAACCAGCGGTGCGACTGATGTTGCCGCCAAACCGGTTAATTTGGGTCAAAAGATATTCGCGCTCAAACACTTCACGCGCTTCGCGCAACGGCAACGTTGCCATAGCGCCCCCCAGCACCATACGGCCGCCGGTATCGGTCGGCGTCTCTTGCCCCGGCAATTCGCGCGCTTCGATCGGACCCGAACCATCGCCAAGGATCAGCACGCGCTCGATCACGTTGCGCAACTGCCGGATGTTGCCCGGCCACTGCATGGTTTGCAGCATGGCTTCGGCTTCCTCGGTCAATTTGCGCAGCGGAAGCCCCTGCGTTCGGTGGAACATCTCGACGAAAGTCGTTGTTAACTCTGGAATATCTTCGCGGCGCTCTGCCAAAGATGGCACAGCGATTGGCACAACATTCAAGCGATCATAGAGTTCTTGCCGGAAGCGACCCGCGGCGATTTCGGTGCGCAAATCACGGCTGGTTGAGGAAATTACCCGCAAATCAACCCGCACTTTATCAGCGCCACCGACACGGGTGAATTGCTGATCGGTGAGCACGCGCAGGATTTTCGATTGCGTGCCGAGCGGCATTTCGGCCACTTCGTCAAAGTAAACCACGCCGCCATGGCCCTGTTCTAACAGTCCTTTTTCGACACCCCGGTCAGCGGTTTCCCGACCAAACAGCACGTCCTCCATCCGGTCGGCGTCAATCGTCGCGGAAGATACCGAGATGAACGGCGCCGAGGCACGGTTGGAATTGGAGTGGATGAAGCGCGCGGCCATCTCTTTGCCCGACCCCGCAGGGCCTGCGAGCATCACACGTCCATTGGACTTGGTTACCTTTTCCAGCTGTGATTTCAATGTTCTAAACGACGGACTTGATCCAATCATCTCAGACGCGCTGACATCGCGACGGCGCAGATCGGCGTTTTCCCGGCGCAGGCGCGAGGTCTCCATCGCGCGTGAAACCACAACCATCAACTGATCAATGTTGAAGGGTTTTTCAATAAAATCATAAGCGCCCTGTTTAATCGCAGCGACAGCGATCTCAATGTTGCCGTGCCCCGAGATAATGACGATCGGAATATCCGGGTTGTCGCGCTTGACGGTTTTGAGAATGTCGATGCCGTCCATCCGACTGTCTTTCAGCCAGATGTCGAGGATCATCAGACTGGGTGCCTCGGCATTGATTTCGGTCATGCAATCGTCGGAATTTGCTGCAAGACGAATGGTATAGCCCTCGTCCTTCAGAATATCGCCGATCAGTTCACGGATGTCTTTTTCGTCATCAACGATCAGAATATTGCTCATTATCCCCCCTGGCCGGTTGTGGCCATGTTGCGTTGCCCCCGTTTGCGCGGCGCTCGTGGCAGACGGATCACTGCCATAGCCCCGGCGTGGGCGTTGTTTTCAAAGACGGGCGCATCTTCTAAAGTCAGCGTACCGCCATGTTCTTCAATGATTTTCTTCACGATGGGCAGGCCGAGGCCAGTGCCCTTCTCGCGGGTGGTGACGTAGGGTTCAAACAGCCGCGCACGGTCGGGCGGCAGGCCCGTGCCGTTATCCATGATCCGGATCACGGCTTCGGTGTCATCGGCGGTCAGGCTGACACGAATTTCTGGCTTATGGTCTTCTGGTTGTGTCTTTTCGTGCAAGGTTTCAATGGCTTCTCCTGCGTTCTTAATGAGGTTGGTCAGCGCTTGTCCGATCATCGTGCCGTCGAGTTCCATCATTAACGGACCCTGCACCAGATCCCTTCGGAAGGTGACATCGGGCTGGCCGTTTTCCTGCAACATCACTGCGGCGCGCAGCAAAGCCGTCAGATCAGTCTCACGTCGGTCAGGCTCTGGCATCCGGGCAAACTTGGAAAACTCGTCAACAATGCGGCGCAAGTCATTGGTTTGGCGCACAATTACTTCGGTATACTGATCGAGATCTTCGGGGTTTTGCACCTGAGAGCGAAACTTTCGTTTGATACGTTCGGCGGAAAGTTGGATTGGCGTCAACGGATTCTTAATCTCATGTGCGATACGGCGCGCGACGTCGCCCCAAGCGGCCATGCGCTGCGCCGAGACAAGCTCGGTCACGTCGTCAAAGGCGACAACGAAGCCCTCTAACCTGCCGGAATCGCTGCGGCGCACCGACATGCGGACCAGCAAGCTTTCCAGTTTACCCTTGCGGGTGAGACGGACCTCCTCTTGCACAGCCGAGCCGCCAACATGGCGCAGACGGTCAAAAAGTGCCGCAAATTCCGGCACAGCGGCGGCAAGCGGGATCGCAGCGGCACCATCGGTAAGTTCCAATAGACGCTCGGCAGCGCGATTGGCAAAGTCGATCTGACCCTCGGCGTCCAGACCGATAACGCCAGCGGTGACGTTAGAGAGCACAGAATCGAACAAGCGGCGGCGTTGCTCGGTTTGGCGGTGACCCAGCAAAAGTGCTTCGCGTTGCCCTTTAAGTTGATGGGTCATCTGGTTGAAAACACGGGACAAAGTGGCGATCTCGTCATCGCCGTCTTCCTCGATCACCTGCACGTCAAGGTCGCCCTGACTGACGCGGCCCACGGCATAGGCCAAGCGGCCAACCGGACGGCTGAGACGTTCGGCGAACCATAAGCCAAGCCAGACCGCCGCCAGCACGAGGATCAGCGCAAACCCAATGTAGAGCAGGCCGAAGTTGAACAGCATGGTGCCACGGTCGGACTCAAGCTGTTGATAAAGCCGCACATTTTCTTTGGTCTCATCCAGCAGCGACAGAATACCGCCATCAACCTTGCGCGAAACGTAAAGATAGCGGTCGGCAAAGGCATCGAGATGCACCAACGCGCGGAATTCGTCGTTGTTCCAATCTTGAATCACCACCACCTCGCCCTCTTTAGCGCGGGCGAGTTCTTCAGGCTTTGGCGGTTCAAAATCGAACAGATATGAACGCTCACCACGGGTCTTCAGAGTGGCAGCGCCGTCGATCAGGAACACCTCTTTCATGCCGCGTTGAATGGCGGCCTGACCTTGTGTCAAGATCGGCCGCACCTGATCGTCTTTGAGGAAGAAAGTCTTTTGTTTGGCTAGGTTAAGGAAGGCAGCTAAGGCAGAAGAATCGTCTTTTAGTGCTTTGGTTTGTTCATCCTCATAGGCTTGGGCAGCGGTCAGCGAAGCTGAGACGACGTTACGAACGCGCTCGGAAAACCAGCCTTCCAACCCTAGATTAACCGTTAAAACCGCGAAAACCGCGACCAGAATCGTCGGCACCAAGGCCACGAAGGTGAACACTCCGGTCAGGCGCAGATGCAGTGCCGAGCCTGCGGACTGGGAGCGGCGGTCGGCGATCATCCGCATCACGCGGGCAAGCACCAGACTGGCGACCAGCAGAACATAGATCAGATCGGCGAGCAGAATCAGCCGCAATATCGGCGATGAAGCTTCAAGGCTGAGCGGTCGCAGCGCCAGAAACGTCGCCACCGCCAGCATGGGGCCGAGAAACACTAAGCCGAAAGTGAGGCCGTTTTGCACACGCCGCATCCGGCGCAGGCGCGCCAGTTTTGCCCATGTCAGACTGCGGTGAGCGCCTTGCACGTATCCCCCAAACTCGCGGGAGTGTCGCCCCCGCCACAGCCTTGTGCTTTACGCGCCACGTCACGCGCAAAGCATTTAGCCTGTGGCGGTTTTACATCAGCTTACGCCGCCGTGTCACGCGGATATCGAGGTCTGTGATCTTCTTACGCAAGGTATTGCGATTGATGCCCAGCAGATCAGCACATTTGGCTTGATTACCGCCCGTGGCATCAAGGGCGATTTCGATCAAAGGGATCTCCATCTCACGCAAAATTCGGTCGTAGACGCCTGAAGGCGGAAGTTGGCCGCCATGCAGGTCGAAATAGCGCTGTAAATGTCGCGCCACGGAGGCGGAAAGTTTCTCTCCATCCATGCCGCCTGCCCGGCTGATTTGCACGGGTTGGGTGGCCCCCAAGGCTTGCTCGATTTCGGCTTTGGAGATTTCCGGCTCGGTCGCGGTGACAAGCAGGCGTTTTAACAGGTTTTCCAATTGGCGGACGTTGCCGGGCCATGGATAGGCGCGCACGATAGCCATCGCCTCGGGCGAAAGACGACGTTGCAGGCCCATGTCACGCTCACCGCGGGCCAGGAAATGCTCGGCCAGCAGCGGGATGTCTTCAACGCGTTCGCGCAACGGCGGCACTTGCAGGGTGACGCCGCCAAGACGATAGAACAGGTCTTTGCGGAAAACCCCGGCCTCCATTTTCTGGCCAAGATCGGCTTGTGAGGTTGCCATGATGCGCGGGGCGTGGTCGCCCATCACGTCAAGCATCCGCACCAGACGGGCTTGCGCGTCTTCGTCGAAATCGGAAACCTCATCCAGCACGAGACTGCCGCCTTTCGAGCGGGCCAGCAGCGTTGCAATGCCATCGACGCCGGAAAGATCAGTGGCTTGCGCGGTGATGAAGGGTTGGCTGCGGCGGTCGGAAAAGTCGTGAACGGCACGCGCGATCAGCGATTTGCCGGTGCCCGACTCGCCGGAAATCAGCACTGGCAAGTCAGCGTTCATCACCCGGGCGACGAGGCGATACAAAGCCTGCATCGAGGGCGTGCGGCCCACCAAAGGCAGATCGTCGCCCATTTCGCGTGGCGTCATGCTCGGTTTCGGGGCGTGGCGTTTCAGGTCCAGCGCACGGGCCGAGCGTTTCATCAGGTCGGGCAGATCAAACGGTTTTGGCAAATAGTCGAACGCTTCGGCCTCAGCGGCTTGGATCGCCGTCATAATGGTGTTTTGCGCCGAAATCACGATCACCGGCAGGCCGGGACGCAGTTGCGCGATGCGCGGCAGGGCCTCTAGACCATTGCCGTCAGGCATGATCACGTCTGAAATCACCAGATCGCCTTTGCCTTCCTCGACCCAGCGCATCAGCGTCATCAGGCTGGAGGTCGCATGCACTTTACACCCGGCGCGGGTCAGCGCTTGGGTCAAAACGGTGCGGATGGTGCGGTCGTCATCGGCGACAAGAATGGTGCCATCCATTTAGTGGGACTCCTCGGGTAGCTCACGGGGCGCGAGCGGTAGGGAAATTCGAAAAACTGTGCGACCGGGGGCGGAATCAACCGAAATCCAGCCCTCATGGTCGGAGATAATTTTGGAAACCAGTGCGAGACCAAGGCCGGTGCCGTTTTCACGGCCCGAGACAAAGGGCTCAAATATATCGCTGGCGATACCGGGTGGGATGCCCGGGCCGTTGTCGATGATCTCTATTTGCAGCGGCAGAGTGGAGCCGGAACCGTCTTTGCGACGACGGCGCAGCGAGTGGTCGTAGAACGTATGTAGCCTGATGTTTCCGCCTTTAGAACCAGCCGCTTCCGAGGCGTTCTTCAACAAGTTTAAGAAGACTTGCATCAGCTGATCATTGTCGGCGAAAGTTGCGGGCAAGGACGGATCGTAGTCTTCGGTGATGGTCATATGCGCGCCGAAACCGACCAAAGCTGATCTGCGGGCGCGGTCCAACGCATCATGGATATTCACGGCGCGCCGGGCTGGCGGGCGCAGGTTGCCGAATTGCTCAACCTGTTCCAGCAGTTTGACGATGCGGCGGGTTTCCTCGACGATCAGATCGGTGAGCTCCAGATCTTCGGGGCCAAGCCCCATTGCCAGCAGTTGTGCGGCACCAGAAATGCCTGCGAGCGGGTTTTTAATCTCATGCGCCAGCATTTCGGCCATGCCGATGGCGGATTTCGCGGCAGAAGTCACCTGCATCGAGCGGCCCAAGCGTTCGGCGATTTCTCGCGGCGAAATCAGTAGCAACACGTTGCCCGGGCTGTCTTGCAGCGGTGCTATTTGCAGAGCGCATTGCACCGGGGCACGCTCGCCTGTGGTGACGTAAGCCTCGGCGATGAACAAAGGCGATTCGTGGGCGTGGACGCGGGCGAGCGCATCTTCCATCGGCGCGTCGATGCTGAGGCGATCCAACAAGGGTTGGCCGACGAGGCTTTTGGCGGAAGCGTTCAGGAAGGTTTCCGCCGGGGGATTTACGTCGAGGATCAACCGGGTCGGACCGATCAGCAGCGCGGGAAGCGGCAGCGAGGCCCACAGGGCGTTGCCGTTGAAATCGGTCATGCGGCGACCTCATGGGCTGCGCTGAAGCTGTCGCGGATCAGGGCGCGGACGGTTGCGGGCGTGGTGGCGGTGAGGATGGCGTCGCGGTTCGTGGTGATTTTGGCGACCTCCAGATACCAGCCAAGATGTTTGCGGGCGACGCGGATGCCGAGTTCTTGGCCATAGAAAGCGAGCATGTGATCGTAATGCTCGATCACCATATCGGCGAGCGCATCGCCTTCGGGGATTTGCGGCGCACTGGTGGCGTAAAGTGCGTGGGCGATTTCAGCGAGACGCCACGGCGCACCTTGGGCACCGCGACCGACCATCACGCCATCGGCTTGCGACAGCGTCAGGGCTTGGCGGGCGGTGGCGATGTCGATGATATCACCGTTGGCAATCACCGGCACTGACACCGCCGATTTGACAGCGGCGATGGCGGCCCAATCGGCGTGACCCTTGTAGAATTGACAGCGGGTGCGACCGTGGATGGTGATCATCTGCACCCCCGCGCCTTCTGCGGATTTGGCGATTTGCGGCGCGTTGAGGCTGTTATCGTCCCAGCCAAGGCGGGTTTTCAGGGTGACTGGCACTGTCACGGCATTCACCACTGACTCGATCAGCGCGAGGGCGAGTTCAGGTTCCTTCAGCAACGCCGAGCCACAAGCGCCGTTGCCGCCCGAAGCCGTCACACGTTTGGCGGGGCAGCCCATGTTGATGTCGATCACCTTAGCGCCTTGGGCCTCGACATAGCGGGCGGCCTCGGCCATCCAATAGGGGTCGCGGCCTGCCAGTTGCACCGAGGTCGCTGCCTCGGCAAACCCCAGTTCCGCCCTGGCCCGTGCGAGGGGTTGCGCCTTCATCACCTCTTCCGACGCGATCATTTCCGACACCACAAGGCCCGCACCAAAGCGTGCGACCATCCGCCGAAACGGCAGATCGGTGATGCCCGCCATCGGGGCGAGAATCACCGGGGGATGCAGAGAGATTGCGCCTAAAGATAGGGACATTGCGGCTCCTTTGGATTGAACATGCGCTTGGGTTGTGGGATCGCCAAGGGCTGGTCGTGCGCTTTATGCCCTATTTCTAAGCAATGCACAATTATTGGGCGGTAGTGCTGCATTTCGCGACCATAGAAGCATCGGTTTGGGGCAGATTGTCAGGCGGGGCGGCCTTGGTTAGATAAGTGCAAAAGGAAACAGCATGACGACAGCCGCAATTATCACCGCTGCCGGACGCGGCCTGCGCGCCGGGGGCGGAGTGCCGAAGCAATGGCAGCTGTTGGCCGGGCGGGCGGTGGTGGCACATGCGTTGGCGGCGTTTGACGGCATGTTGCGGGTGCTGGTGGTGCATCCCGAGGATCGCGATCTGGCCGAGGCGTTGGGGCTGGATGTGGTGATCGTCGAGGGTGGGGCGTCACGGACGCAGTCGGTGCGGGCGGCGTTGGAGGCTTTGGCGGGGCGAGGGGTTTCGCGCGTGTTGATCCATGATGGCGCGCGGCCTTTGGTATCTGCGTCGGTGATTGGCCGCGTAATCGGGGCGCTCGATCAGGCGGATGGGGCGGCTCCGGCTTTGGCTGTGACGGATGCGTTGTGGCGGGGCGATGCTGGGCTGGTGGTCGGCGTGCAGGCGCGTGATGGGTTGTATCGGGCGCAGACGCCGCAGGGGTTTCGGTTCGACAGCATACTTGCGGCGCATCGGGCTTATGCCGGGGATGCGGCCGATGATGTGGCGGTGGCGCGGGCGTTTGGCTTGGACGTCGCTATCGTGGCAGGTGACGAGGATAATCTGAAACTGACCTTTCCGGGCGATTTTGCATCGGCTGAGGCGATCTTAAAGGGGCGGCAGATGGATCTGCGGGTGGGCAACGGCTTTGATGTGCATGGGTTTTGTGACGGTGATGGGGTGTGGCTGTGTGGGGTGAAGGTTCCGCATAGCCGCGCGTTGCTCGGTCATTCTGACGCCGACGTGGGGATGCACGCCTTGAGCGATGCGATCTATGGCGCGCTCGCCGAGGGCGATATTGGCCGACATTTCCCGCCGTCTGATCCGCAATGGAAAGGGGCTGAGAGCAAGATTTTCCTCGCCCATGCGATGCGATTGGCGCGGGCGAAGGGCTTTGCATTGGCGAATTGCGATGTGACGTTGATTTGTGAGCGGCCCAAAGTCGGACCCCATGCCGAGACGATGCGTGAGGCTTTAGCCGTGATTATGGAGGTCGCGGTGGAGCGGATTTCGGTGAAGGCGACCACCTCGGAACGCTTGGGGTTTACCGGCCGTGAGGAAGGTATTGCCGCAATGGCGACGTGCGCTTTGGTGCGGGGATGAGGGTTTCTCGGGTTCTGGCGATCTGGTTTGGCGCGGGGCTGCTGCGGCCTGCTCCGGGCACTTGGGGGTCACTCGTGGCGGTCATTATGGCGCTGCTGATCGACCGTTATCTGGGGTTTCCGGCGCTGTTGGTGGCGACGATTGCGGTGACGGCGTTGGGGTTTTGGGCGATTGGGGTGGAGTTGCGCGACACCCCAAGCCTCGATCCGTCCGAGTTCGTGATTGATGAAGTGGCGGGCCAGTGGATTGCGCTGCTGTTTTCGTCAGCGGCGTTCTGGGGACGCGGGCATGAGGGGTTTTTACCCTACCCTGCCCCGATTGCGGCGTTTTTGTTCTTTCGTCTGTTTGACATCTGGAAGCCTTGGATCATTGGCCGGGCTGATCGCCGCCACGATCCAGCAGGGGTGATGCTTGACGATCTGTTGGCGGGGTTGTTTGCTGGCATTGCGACTATTCTCGCGGCTGCGGCGTATCATATCCCGCTGATCTTGATGAGGTGAACCATGACGGCAGAGCTTTTGCGGCTTGCGCGCTACTGGGGCTATCGGATCGCTTGCGCCGAAAGTTGCACTGGCGGCATGGTGGCCGCGGCTTTGACTGATCTGCCGGGATCGTCTGATATGTTTGAGCGCGGCTTTGTGACCTACTCCAATCAGGCGAAGATCGAAATGCTGGGGGTGTCTCTGGTGACACTGGCAGAGTTTGGCGCGGTGTCGGAGCCGGTGGCGTCAGAGATGGCCGAGGGGGCTTTGGCGCATTCAGAGGCCGATCTGGCGGTATCGACCACCGGGATTGCCGGGCCGGGTGGATCAGAGTTCAAGCCCGAAGGCCGGGTGTGCTTTGCGCTGGCGATGAAGCACAAGCCGACGCTGGTTGAGACCGTGGAGTTTGGCGCGTTGGGGCGGGAGAAGGTGCGGATCGCGGCGCGCGATCATGCGCTCGCGCTGCTGCTGCGGGCGATGCAGTAGCTTCGATTTGGGTCGTTTCGCTTGGTGAGCGACCGGGCGGCAAGGACGCCTTGAGACGACCAATGCCAATTTGCCGGCTCGCGTCTGGCCTTACGGGTGGGCCGCGAAAAAGCGCAGCACTTCGGTATTGGCCGAGATGTCCTTGTTGCTGTTTTTTCTCGGCAGACCGGGCCAGACATGACCGCCGCCCTCAATCTGCAACAAACGCACCTGCACGCCCGCCGCATTGCTATAATCAGACTGCAGCACGCGCATCCCATCACTGGCGGGGTCAATCACGGTGTCCGTCTTGGTCAGTGTACCAAACGCCGTCACAATCGCAGCAACCTGATCTGGGATCGCTGCGAAATTGGCGTTTTTCACTTTGGTCTTGGCGCCCCGCCCGCCATCATACGGCACGCGCTGATCGGCGGTGCCGTGGATGATCAGCATTGGCACCGGGTTGACGGGGGTGCGCTTAAGATCAATCGTGCCCGATACCCCGGCGACAGCTTTCACAGCGCCCGCCCGCTGCATCGCATAAGCCTCGGCCATCATCGCGCCATTTGACATGCCAGTAAGATAAACCCGGGATGGATTGAGGCTAAACCGCTGACTTGCATCGGTTATCACCTGATCGAGAAAGCCAATGTCGTCGGGTCTGTTTTTGCTCGCAGCGCCGCCATTCCACATCGTCAGGTTTTTTGGCTGCGTCGCAGCGGGATAGATCACCGCATAGCCTTGCGCCAAAGCAGGCACTGAAAACTCGGTCATCTCGGCAAACTGCGCCGGATTGCCGCCGCCGCCATGTAGCACGAGGATCATAGCGCCGGTCGGATGATCGGGTAGGTCGATTAGATAATGCCGCGCGCCAAGGCTGATATCCTGCGGTGCGGCGTCAAGGGGCGAGGCGAGGGCCAACAGGACCAGCAGCCCTCGCAGCATACTCATGCCACACCATAAAGTTTAGCCGCACGCACTTCAAAGGCGCGCACGACGCGGGTCATTGCCTCGTTGAAGACAAGACCGATGATGCCAGCGAGTATGGCGTTGCGAAACTCAAAATCGACGGTGAACGAGACTTCGCAGCCTTGCGGTGTGTCGCGAAAGCTCCACACGGATTTCAGGTGTCTGAAGGGGCCGTCGATATATTCGGTGAGGATCTTGTTCTCGGCGGGCAGCAGGGTGACGCGACTGCCGAATTTCTCGCGGAAGACCTTGAAGCTGATCACCAGATCGGCCTCCATCACCTCACCGCCGCCTGCAATCGGGCTGCGCGAGCGGATGCGGGCTGCGGCGGTCCAAGGTAGGAACTCCGGGTAACGGGCAACGTCGGCAACCAAGTCGTACATTTGTACGGCTTTATACGGCAGCTGCTTGGACTCATGGTGATGCGGCATTGCAACCTATCGCGTGACTTGGCTTATGGTATTGGGTAGAAAAATCCCGGAAATCAAGAGGTCCCTATGCCGCAACGCGCTTATGTCATCGACCAGTTGATCTCGGCCAAGGCGATTGCCGCCCGGGTGGAGACTTTGGCCCGCGAAATTACCGCGCATTACAAAGGCTGCGACAAACTGATCGTGGTTGGGCTGTTGCGGGGATCGTTCGTGTTCATCGCTGACCTCGTGCGCGAGATTGATCTGCCGGTGCAGGTCGACTTTATGGAAGCCTCGTCTTATGGCGATGCGATGCATTCAAGCCGCGAGGTGCGTATTTTAAAAGATTTGCGCGGTGAAATTGCCGGGCAAGATGTGCTGGTGGTCGAGGATATTGTCGATACCGGCTATACTTTGCAGCATGTGAAAAGTCTGCTGTTGTCGCGCAAACCGCATCGGCTGGAGGTATGCGCGTTGCTTGACAAACCGACCCGACGCGAGGTGGATATTAAGGCGACATGGACCGGCTTTGATATCCCCGATGAGTTTGTTGTCGGATATGGCATTGATTTTGCGCAACGCGACCGTAATCTGCCGTATATTGGCAAGGTAAGGTTTACTGATCAATGAATCCGATCTGGCTGATGCGAATGGCGCGTTGGGCACGGCATCCGCCTTCGCCCGGGCGCGTTAAACTGGTGCTGGGTGTGGTTGTTGTGTGCCTTGTTTTGTTCGGAATTGAGCATTTCTGGGGCTGGCCAGATTGGCTTGCCGTGAACGGGCAAATCAAGCTGCGTTAACGTGACGGAAATGCTTTAAAGTTAAAATATATGTTACAAAACTGTTTAAAAAGGATAACAGACTCTCGGTTGGTGGGGTTTTAAGCCAAACTATCAGATACAAATAACCAAAGGTTGCTGCCATGTCTCGCTTGCTTACAGCGTTGTTCGGGATCGTGTTATTGGGTATCGCCGGATTTATCCTGCTTTCGGCACCGCGCACCGTCAATGCTGCGGCCTATAGCGGGCTTGCGGGTGATGCGGCCAAGGGCGAGCTGGTATTCTGGGCTGCGGGTTGCGCCTCGTGCCACGCGGCGGCGGATGCCACGGGTGCGGATGAGCTGGTGCTGGCGGGCGGGCAGCAGTTCCCTTCGGCGTTTGGCACGTTTGTGGCCCCTAATATCTCACCCGATCCGATGCAGGGTATTGGCGGCTGGACGCTGGTAGAGTTTGCCAATGCGGTAACCCAAGGCGTGGGCAAAGACGGCGAGCATCTTTACCCTGCCCTGCCCTACAACGCCTATAATAAAATGGTGCCGCAGGATGTCGCCGACCTGAAAGCCTTTATGGATGGTTTGCCTGCCTCGGCCGAACCCAGCAAGCCGCATCAGGTTGGCTTTCCCTTCAATATCCGCCGCAGTTTGGGCGTCTGGAAGCTGATGTTTGAAAAGACCGATTGGGTGATAGCGGGTGATCTGACGCCCGAGCAAACCCGGGGCCGCTATATTGCCGAAGCGATGGCGCATTGCGGCGAATGTCACACGCCGCGCAATGCTTTGGGTGGGCTGCAACGCGCGGCTTGGCTGTCGGGTGCGCCAAATCCGGATCGCAAGGGCCGCACCCCGAATATCACTCCTGCCAAGCTGACGTGGAGCAAGGCGGATGTGGTGGAATATCTGACCTCGGGCTTTACACCAGAGTTCGACTCGGTCGGTGGTCATATGGCGCATGTTGTTGAAAACATGGCGCGTCTGCCCGAGTCCGATCGGCAAGCGGTGGCAGCCTATTTGCAACTGGTCCCTGCGGTGGAGTAAGCCATGATCCTGATCGGCCAATATGACAGCCCGTTTGTGCGTCGCGTTGGTATTGCGCTGACGCTTTATGACATGGAGTTTGAACATCGCCCGTGGTCGAGCTTTGGCGATGCGGATCGCTTGCGCGACTATAATCCGCTGACCCGGGTGCCGACGTTGGTGCTCGACGGTGCTACGGAGCAAGACCGGGATTTTGTGCTGATCGACAGCCATATGATACTGGATTATCTTGACAGTTTGGTCGATCAACCAATGTTTCCGCGCACCGAGCCCGAACGGCATAAGGTGCTGAAAGTGGCGGCGCTGGCCTGCGGTTTGGCGGATAAAGCCGTCAGCCTATTTTATGAACGCGCCATGCATGAGGTGATCTCGGACAGCTTTGACGCTCGCTGCACCACGCAGATCAACGCCGTTCTGGTGGCGCTGGAGGATGATCTGGCACCGCGCGCCGGCCCCTATTGGTTTGGCGCGCTCAGCCACGCCGATATCGCCGCCACCTGCGCCTTGCGCTTTGTGATCGAGGCGCATCCCGGCCTGATCACCGCCGCAGATTATCCTGCGCTGCATCGGTTGACCTCGGAGTTGGAGGCGACGCAGGCGTTCCAGACGATCTATCAGCAGTTTCTGCCGCCTGCATAATCCATTGGCTTAAGCCTTTGGTCTAAACAGCAAATGGCCGTAAACTAATTGTGTATTTCAAGCATTTAAGCCCTAAGCATAGTCCCCGCCCCTTGCGTGAAGGCTGCGTCTGCGCAAGCGTGCTTGCACCCCGGCAGCGTAACGCTCCGGCCAGCCCGCGCCCAGCTTGGCGCTTTGCAAGCGGAGTAGTTTATGAAGAAACGTCTTATTGCCTTTACCACCATGGCAGCGCTGACGGCGTTTGGCGTTTATGCGCAAGATGCCGAAGATCCGTTTGCCGATGCGGTGGAAACCCGGCACGGGCTGATGCTGCAAATGGCCAGCGATCTCGGCACATTGGGCGGCATGGCCAAGGGCGAAGTGGCCTATGACAAAGCCGCGGCAACCAAAGCAGCGGCGAATGTGGCGGCAATCGCCTCGGTGATCTCAATGGCGCAGTTTCCGGCGGGGTCTGAGAATGGCAAGTCCGCTGACAGCTATGCGCTGGCGGATATCTGGGCCAAGCCGGATGACTTTATGGCTAAGATCACCGATCTGAACAATGCCGCCGCAATGATGCAGACGGCAGCTGCGACGGATGCCAACGCGATCAAGGCCAGCATGGCACAACTGGGCGGCGCTTGTTCGGCCTGCCACAAAGCCTATCGTCAACCTGAAAGCTAAGCTTGGGGCGGGTTACGCCCGCCCCAGTTTCAACATCCGCGCTTCCCGCAACCGGGCGAAATCGTCGCCTGCGTGATAGCTCGACCGGGTCAATGGCGTCGCCGACACCATCAAAAACCCCTTGCCGAACGCGGTTTGCTCATAGCTTTTGAACTCATCCGGCGTCACGAACCGATCTACCCGGTGGTGCTTCGGCGTCGGTTGCAAATACTGACCGATGGTGAGGAAATCGACGTCGGCCGCGCGCATGTCATCCATCACCTGATGCACACCTTGGCGGTCTTCACCCAAGCCCACCATGATGCCAGATTTGGTGAACAAAGTCGGATCTAGTTCTTTGACCTTTTGCAGCAGCCGCAACGAATGGAAATAGCGCGCGCCGGGGCGGACGGTCGGATAGAGGCCGGGGACGGTTTCAAGGTTGTGGTTGAACACATCCGGGCGGGCCTCAACGACTTTTTCCAAGGCTGAGGGCGGGCATTTCAGAAAATCTGGCGTGAGGATCTCAATCGTGGTGCCCGGCGCGCGGTGGCGGATGGCTCGAATGGTCTGGGCGAAATGTTCGGCCCCGCCATCGGTCAGATCGTCGCGGTCAACCGATGTGATCACCACATGGTTCAGGCCGAGTTCGGCTACGGCATGGGCGACGCGCCCCGGCTCAAACGCATCAAGGTTGTTCGGCTTGCCGGTGGCGATGTTGCAGAACGAGCAACCCCGTGTGCAAATTTCGCCCATGATCATCATGGTGGCGTGGCCTTGGCTCCAACACTCGCCAACGTTCGGGCAGCCGGCTTCTTCGCAGACGGTGACCAGCTTTTTCTCACGCAGGATATCACGGGTGCGCTTGTAACCTTCCGAGGTTGGCGCGCGAACCCTGATCCAATCTGGCTTTTTCGGCTGCACATTGTCAGGCTTATGCGCCTTTTCGGGGTGGCGTTGGTCCGGCAACTTGAGATCGCGCAACGGTTTTTCCCCCTGAAACGGAACTGACTTCACAAATAGTCTGCTAAGCAAGCCTTGGCAACGCCGTTCGCGCCGTAGCTGTATGTGCAAATAACAAGAGTAAGGGGCATAAAATGACAAAAATAATGTTTGCGGAAGCGTTGGGGACGGCAATTTTGGTGCTGTTCGGCTGTGGTGCAGCGGTGATCGGCGGCGCTGATATTGGCTTTACCGGGATTTCGCTGGCGTTTGGTCTGGCGATTGTGGCGGCGGCTTATGGAATTGGCGCAATCTCGGGCGCGCATTTGAACCCGGCGGTGAGTTTGGGGATGCTCGCGGCAGGCCGGATGACACCAATCCAGTTCGTGCGCCATGCGGCAGCGCAAATTGTTGGTGCGATTGTCGGCGCAGGCGTGTTGTATCTGATCGCCACCGGCAAAGCGAGCTTTGTGATGGGTGAATGGGCATTGGGATCAAATGGTTACGGGCCGGTTATCTCGGCGAATACAACGCCACCTCGGCGCTGGTGTTTGAGTTTGTGATGACATTCATCTTCGTGACCGTGATCCTGGGTGCAACCGGAACCGGCTCGACTGCGGGGTTTGCGGGCTTGGCGATTGGTCTGACGCTGGCAGGCATCCACTTGGTCGGCATCAATGTGACCGGCGTTTCTGTGAACCCGGCGCGCTCTATCGGGCCTGCGTTGTTTGCGGGCGGTGCGGCGCTGTCGCAACTTTGGCTGTTCATCGTTGCACCATTGGCAGGTGGTGCAGCGGCAGGGCTGGTTCATAAAGCGGGCTTCACGCGCGCCTGATCGGATCGGCTTTGACGATCGCGGGCGGCGGGAAACCGTCGCCCGTTGTCGTTTTAGGGTTTGGTTTGCCGAAATGCCCTAGCCAATCAGCGGCCCTGACCTGCCGTAAGTCTCATCCAGATGCTTGCGCAGACGTTGAAGTGCGATGCGCAACACCACTTTGCCCGATCGCGCCGCCCAACCCAGACGCTGCTCAGCCGTCTCGATCCCCTCCAGAAAGCAACACACTCGCAGCGCCACATCGCCAAGCCCCGGCCCAAGATCGCGCAGCGCCCCCGCCACCCGATCACGCGCGGCCCTCGGCCCATCGGCGATGCCAGCCTCGGTGCGGAAGTTGCCGCGATCAGCGCCGGTCAAAAACCGCTCCCAATTTTGCGCCACCCGTGGGCCCATCTGTGCCAGTTCAAAATCTTCACGCAAACGCTCGGCTGCGGCGACCAGATTGGGTTCGAGATAAAGTTTGCCATCCTTGTCGCGCCTGCGCCCCAGCACCGTGACCGGGCTTTCTGCAAGGTTGTAGCGGATGCGGCGAGGCCCGGAATTAGGGCCCGCATCATCGCCAGCGGCGGCCGCGCCCGCGTCCCAGTCGCGGGGCTGGCCACCAAACGCCGCTTGCGCCTCGGCAAAGCCAACCGCGCGGGCATCTTCATCGACCATCCGCCTTAACGCCGCCCGCCCGGAGCTGCTGATTTCATAAGTCGCAACCCGTCCCGGTTTGCGGCAAGTGATCCAGTCTTTCAGCGCAAACGCTTGGGCAATGCTGCGTTCCACCACCGCCGTTCGGGCGGTATGGCCATCGGGAAATTCCCGCATCACCACGGCTTTTTCCATATCCGGCGCGAAGGCCAGCACGGCGCCGGGTTCCACCAGACGGCGAAGGATGCGTTTGCCTTCGGCGAGAATTGTCGCCTCATCAGCAACTATATTATGCGGGCTTACAGGCGCAGACATCGGGCAATCATCCTTGTTGATAGCGGGTAAGTGCAGCAATTTGCCAAGCGTCAGGGCAACCAGCGCCGCATCCAGCAAAGGATCGTCGCACCGCGCGCATCACGGTAGAGGCATGTCGCCCCTCTCGCCTCGCAAGTGCGCGATATGATTGGCCGTCTTCTGTGTGGTCCAGATAGAGCCGCACCGCATCGGGCAGCCAGCCTGGCAGAGTTGGCGGCGGTGTCAGCTTTGTTTGCATGGTGACATGTCGCGCCGCTGCCTCTGTAAGTTCAGTTCTTTCCGAAATGTTAACAACCGTGGGTGGCATTGATTACCCAAACGTTAATTTCTGCGTCACTGCCGATAATTGTTTACGAATCTTAAACAATCACGAAATCTCCCGCGCGCTGCAACTCGGGTTTGCGCAACGCCCAGTTGCGGCGTGTTATGCAGATGCCATCCCTTATGGAGGCTTCTCGAATGACCGATTTCCGCGCCCTGCTGGCAACCCTGCGCCGACCGCGTTTGCTGATCCGTGCGGCGCGTTGTGGCATGGTAGATTACCGCCGCGACCGAGATCTGAAGCGCTTGGTGGAAAGCACACCGTCGCCTGAACGTGCGGTGACGCAGTTGTTGGCCGAGGAGGAACGGCTGGAGCATGTTCGCCGCAGCGGTGAAGCCAGCTATTCGGTATCGCGCCATATTGCGGTGATGATCGCGTTGATGTCCGAAGTTCGGCTGCTGCCGCGCAGCCCTAAAGCCATCTGAGCAGGCGTCTTAATGCAAAAGGCCCGCATCGCTGCGGGCCTTTCTTGATGCCGTCAATCGAACTATCCGATCACATGAATGCGTCGGGCATTGAGGCTTTTTTCTGCGCTACAAACGCGTCAATGCTTTCGCGCACGCCGTCATCAATCGCAGGCGCTACATAATCGCCGAGCATCTTCTTCACCCGTTCCGCAGCCAAAGTCTGCGTATCACGCGCGCCTTCTTCGGCCCAAGTTTCAAACGGCTTGTAATCAAACAAGTCGGAACGCCAGAACGCGGTTTTGAAATTGGCTTGGGTATGCTCGCAGCCGAGATAGTGACCGCCCGGCCCCACTTCGCGGATCGCATCCATCGCCTGCCCGTTGGTATCCATCATCACGCCCTGCGCCAGATGGTGCAGCGTGCCGAGTTGATCGGCGTCCATCACAAACTTCTCGTAAGAGCTGACCAGACCGCCCTCCAACCAACCACAAGCGTGCAGCATAAAGTTAACGCCGGCCAGCAACGCCATGTTCAGCGAGTTCGCGGTTTCATAAGCCGCCTGCGCATCGGGCAGTTTCGATCCACAGAACGAGCCGCCCGAACGGTAAGGCAGGTTTAAGCGGCGCACCAACTGGCCGACGCCATAGGTGATGTGAGCCGCTTCCGGGGTGCCAAAGGTCGGCGCGCCCGAATTCATGTCAATCGAGGTTACAAACGCCCCCGCGATCACCGGCGAACCGGGGCGCACGAGTTGAGAATACGACACGCCCGCCAGAATTTCCGCCAACACCTGCGTCAACGTGCCTGCAACCGTCACCGGAGCCATAGCCCCGCCAACGATGAACGGTGAGACGATCGAGGCTTGGTTATTCTGCGCGTAAACCTCCAACGCCCCCATCATGATGCCGTCAAACGTCATCGGTGAGTTGATGTTGATCAGCGAAGTCATCACGGTGTTGTTGGCGACAAAATCCGCGCCGAACAACAGCTTAGACATATCGACCGAATCCTGTGCCCGCGAAGGCTCGGTCACGGAACCCATATAAGGCTTGTCCGACAGCACCATATGCGCGCGCAACATATCAAGGTGACGCTTGTTCACCGGAACATCGGTCGGCTCACAAACCGTGCCACCCGAGTGGTGCAGCCACTTCGACATATAGCCCAGCTTCACGAATTTCTGGAAATCGTCGAGCGTCGCATAGCGCCGCCCGCCTTCAATATCGCGCACAAATGGAGGGCCATAGACCGGCGCCAGCACCAGATTGCGGCCACCAACTTCGACGTTGCGCTCGGGGTTGCGCGCGTATTGGGTGAAGGTTTTCGGCGCGGTTGCGCACAATTTGCGCGCCAAACCACGCGGAATATGCACCCGTTCGCCGCGCACATCGGCACCGGCTTCGCGCCAACGCACCAACGCCGCTTCATTTTCAACAAAGTTAACGCCGATCTCCTCCAGCACGGTTTCCGCGTTGTATTCGATGATCTGCAAGGCTTCTTCGTTGAGGATTTCAAAGTTCGGAATGTTGCGCTGGATGTATTTCGCGGTCTCAAACGACACCGCAGTGCGCTCTGCCCGACGGGTCGCCCCACCACCGCCACGCGCCCGCCGAACGCCCGCTTCTGCCATATCGCTCATCGCAATCTCCATCCTCAGCCGCCCGGGGCAGCACTGTTTTGTTGCTGTTATGCCGTGAACACGGCCACCCCCGCCCCCCGAATACGCCGCATACGCGCTAAAACCGACATGATCCCATCCCGATAGCGACTTAAGGTCATCCTCTCTGCTCAAATATCCTCAAGGGGGTGAGGCGGCACGCCGAGGGGGACGGAACGTCACCCTTTCTCCCGCAGCCACACAAAAATCCCCTACAGCGATCTTGCGATTCCCCGCGCGGGCGGCTACCCGAGGCTATGACACAACATGATCGCCTTCTCATCATCGACTTCGGCTCTCAGGTCACGCAGCTGATTGCGCGCCGCCTGCGCGAGTTGAACGTTTATTGCGAAATCCATCCCTATAATAAGGTGGATGATGCGTTCCTGCAAAGCTTCGCGCCGAAAGCGGTGATCCTGTCAGGTGGCCCGGATTCGGTGACACGTGAGGGCAGCCCCTGCGCGCCAGAGGCTTTGTGGTCGTTCGGCGTGCCGGTGTTGGGCATCTGTTATGGTCAACAAACCATGATGCAGCAACTCGGCGGTTTGGTCGAAAACGGCCACGGCACCGCGGAATTTGGCCGCGCGTTCGTGACGCCTTCGACCGAAAGCCTCTCGATCCTCGACGGTTGGTTTGCCGATGGTCGCGAACAGGTTTGGATGAGCCACGGCGATCATGTCTCCAAAATCGCCCCCGGTTTTCAGGTTTACGGCACCTCGCCGAACGCCCCGTTTGCCGTGACCGCCGACCCTACCCGACATTTCTACGCCGTGCAGTTCCACCCCGAGGTGCATCACACCCCAAAAGGCGCGAAGCTTTACGAGAATTTCGTGAAGCTGGCGGGCTTTACTGGCGATTGGACGATGGGGCTTTACCGCGAGCAAGCCATCGCCGCGATCCGCGCGCAAGTCGGCGATAAAAAGGTGATCTGCGCGCTTTCGGGCGGCGTCGATAGCTCTGTCACCGCGATTTTGATCCATGAGGCGATTGGCGATCAACTGACCTGCGTGTTCGTCGACCACGGTCTTTTGCGGCTGGGTGAGGCCGAACAAGTCGTTGAAATGTTTCGCGATCATTACAATCTGAACCTGATCCATGCCGACGAATCCGAGTTGTTTTTGGGTAAGTTGCAGGGCGTCTCCGACCCCGAAACCAAGCGCAAAATCATCGGTGGTTTGTTTATCGACGTGTTCCAGAAATACGCCAATGGCATCGAGGGCGCAGAGTTCCTCGCCCAAGGCACGCTTTATCCTGACGTGATCGAGTCGGTTAGCTTCTCCGGTGGCCCATCTGTCACGATCAAATCGCACCACAATGTCGGCGGTTTGCCTGCAAAAATGGGGTTGAAACTGGTCGAACCTTTGCGCGAGTTGTTCAAAGATGAGGTCCGCGCTTTGGGTCGCGAGTTGGGCCTGCCCGCCAGTTTCATTGGTCGCCATCCCTTCCCCGGCCCCGGCCTTGCGATCCGCTGTCCCGGTGAAATCACTGTCGAAAAGCTGGATATTCTGCGCCAAGCCGATGCGGTCTATATCGACCAGATCCGCAAGCACGGGCTTTACGATGAGATCTGGCAAGCCTTTGCGGCCATCCTGCCGATGAAAACCGTGGGCGTGATGGGCGACGGGCGCACCTATGACTACGCTTTGGCCCTGCGCGCGGTCACATCAGTCGATGGCATGACCGCTGACACCTACCCGTTCAGCCATGATTTCCTTGGTGAGACGATGACCCGCATCATCAACGAGGTCAAAGGCGTCAACCGCGTGTTCTATGACATCACCTCGAAGCCACCCGGCACGATTGAACTCGAATGATCCGACTGCGCGGCCATTTGATCTGCGCGACGACGGAAGAAGCGGCGGCGGTGCAGACGCATGTAGCACTGCATACCGAACTAAGCCGCGCTGAGCCGGGGTGTTTGTCATTTGAGGTGACGCGCACCGACGATCCGATGATGTGGGAAGTGATGGAAAGTTTTCGCACGCAGGACGATTTTAACGCGCATCAAACCCGTACGCGGGCCTCGAAATGGTTTGAAGCGACGCGGGGAATTTTGCGAGATTTCCGGGTGGAAGACCTCAGAGATTAGATGAGCAAGGGGCGCTAACTGCGCCCCTTGCATCATTTATCCTTACACGAACTTACCGTGACCAGCGATCTTTTCCAGCGCAAAGCGGTCGCTGGGAACCTCACGCGCCTGCAAAACTTCCGGCAGCTTTTCGATGTCACCATGCTCGCCAACCGCAACAATCGCATGTAGTTGATAGCCTTCGGGCAAGTTCAGGTTGGCGGCTAGCACGCTTGCATCATAACCAGCCATCGCATGTGCCACTAAACCAGCATGATGGGCTTGCAACGCGAGGTATCCCCAAGCCGCGCCTGTATCGAAAACGTGCGTCGGAACAAACACTTCCGCGCCATCTTTTGTGACGGTGGAACGAGATGCCACAACGATCAAAGCCGCGGCTTTTTCAGCCCACGAGCGGTTGAACGGCACCAAGCTGTCAGCGATTTTGGTAAACGCGTCATCGCCGCGCAAGCCGTAAGCAAAGCGCCAAGGCTGGTTGTTGCTGGATGACGGTGCCCAGCGTGCGGCCTCAAGCAGGGCCAGAACTTCACGCTCGGTCAGTGACTTGGCGGTAAATCCGCGAGGTGAAAACCGCGAGGTGAACTGTGCGTGGATCGGATGATCAGCGGTGCGGGTATTTTTGATAGCGGTGTGGGCGGTCATAGCGATTCCAATTTACCATTTGAGTACATCTTGAGCTCCGCTCAGAGCTAACCCGTATCAGCGCCGCGACAAGGTCGTTCAGCGCATAGCTGATGCGCGCAAATGCACTCAACTCCGCCTCTGGCAAAGCCGCGCAGATGACGTTAAGCGTTGCGGCATGGCCGCTGTCTCGCAAAACTTTCTGTTCCGTCACCGCGATTTCGGCCTGTTTTGGGCCGGTATGGCACTTGTCAACATAGCCGCGCAGATTGAGGCGGTGACGATCGGCTGGCAGATTTATTCGCTTGGCCGTGCCACGATGACCATTGCAGAAAGCGCGTTTCTGGTCGGCATGGTGGGCCTTTGCCAATTCCTGCCGCTGTTTGTGCTGACGTTATGGGCCGGGTCGCTGGCTGACCGTTATTCGCGCCGCACGATTGTGATGTTGGCACTATTGTCCGAAACCGTTGGAGTGTTCGGCCTTGTGGCGCTGGCTTTGCATCCCGAACCCGGCTTTACCGCAATCTTCGCCATCGCGGCCTTGTTCGGGGCATCGCGCGCCTTCCTGTCGCCCGCAGCATCCGCCTTGGTGCCAATGTTGGTGCCGAAATCCGACATGCCACAGGCTATCTCGTTGAAATCGCTAAGCTGGCAGGGTGCTGTGATCATTGGGCCGTGGCTGGGTGGGATGCTCTGCGCGGTCTCAACCGCTGCAGCTTACGCTACAACGGCGGCGCTATATCTGGCGGGTGTGGTGATTATTTTGCTTATGCGCGCCAATACCACACCCGAGCGGCAACCGGGTGGTCAGTGGGAGCAGATCAAAGAAGGGCTCGCCTATACCTTTCACAACAAGATCGTGTTCGGCGCGATCTCGCTCGATCTGTTCGCGGTGCTTTTGGGCGGAGCCACGGCGCTGCTGCCCGCTTTTGCTAGCGATATCCTGCATGTAGGGCCGCAAGGCTTTGGCATTTTGCGCTCTGGTCCGGCGATTGGAGCGGTGTTGGTGGCGCTGGCTTTGGCGCGTTGGCCGCTGAAGCGTCGCGCTGGCATCAGGATGTTTTGGGCGGTTGGCGCTTTTGGGCTGGCGACTGTAGTGTTCGGGCTGTCGAAAAATATGTATCTGTCGGTCGCGGCGCTCGCGGTGTTGGGTGCTATGGATATGATCTCGGTCTATGTCAGGCAAACCTTGGTGCAGATCGTTACGCCAGATCATATGCGCGGCCGGGTGTCGTCGGTGTCGGGCTTGTTTATCTCAGGCTCCAACGAATTGGGCGAGTTCGAATCCGGCGTCGTCTCGCGCTTCCTCGGCCCGGTGGGTGCTGCGGTATTCGGCGGCATTGGCACGATGATCGTCACCGGCACTTGGGCATGGATGTTCCCTGCCCTGCGCAAAGCTGACCGTCTGGACGGTGCCGAGCCGGATGTTGAGACAATCCCGCCGCATTCGATGACAAGTCAGGTCAGCGGATGACCGGCCCGAAAGCGCCGCTGTCGCCTGCCTTGCGCGCCGCACTTTGGATGATCGGCTCCATTCTGGCGTTCTCGGCGATGGCGATTGCCGCCAAGCAGATCGGTCCGCGCCACGATACGTTTGAGATTATGACCGCGCGCTCGGCGGTGGGCTTCATGCTGGTGCTGGTGCTCGCCACCGCCACCGGCAAGCTGCAGGAGATCAATGCGCGCAATCTTGGCGGCCATGCTTTGCGCAATATCATTCATTTCACCGGGCAAAACCTGTGGTTCTGGGCGCTGACGATGATCCCATTGGCGCAACTGTTCGCCATCGAGTTCACCTCACCCTTGTGGGTGGTGTTGCTCGCGGCGCTGCTATTGGGCGAGAAGTTAACTAATATGCGGCTGTTCGCTGCGGGTTTAGGCTTTGCGGGCGTGCTGATCGTGGCGCATCCCGATCCCGGCCATCTCAATATCGGAGTTCTGGCTGCGGCTGCCGCGGCGCTATGTTTTGCCACCACAAGTGTAGTCACGAAAAAGCTGACGGCAGGCATTTCGATTCTGTGCATCCTGTTCTGGCTGACGCTGATGCAGTTCTTCTTCGGCCTTGCTGCGGCGCTTGTGGACGGCGTGTTCCACCTGCCGACTGCGGCCACTTTGCCATGGCTCTGCGTGATCGGCCTTGCAGGCGTAACCGCGCATTATTGTGTCACTGCGGCGCTAAAATTGGCCCCTGCCTCTTACGTGATGCCGCTGGATTTCCTGCGCTTGCCGCTGATTGCCGTGGTGGGCGCGCTGGTCTACTCCGAGCCGTTAGACCCATATGTAATCATCGGCGCTTGCGTTATTTTCGCCGGGATCTGGCTGAATATTCGCGCCGAGATCAAACGCTCCGGTCAAACCAGCAATCAACCACAGGGATAAAGGCCGAAAGGCAACACTCCTTTGATCACCAGCAATGACGCGGCGTCATTGATTGACCGATCTGCAAGCTTCCGCTTAGCGTGGCTCATCACCGCATGAACGCATAACCCACGGGGAAGACGGGGAAGTGCCAAAGTGCAGCATCGCTTTCGGGGAGGACACCATGAAGCACATCATCACCGCAGTTGGCGCTTTGGCCATGACAACGACGCTGGCGCAAGCGGGGGGCGTTGACCGTTCGGGGCAAAGCGTCGCTTCAATCTTTGAGAGCGGCAATTATGTCGAGTTCAGTTTTGGTCGGGTGTCGCCGGATGTATCGGGCACCTCTTCGGCAAATCTGGGGCCATTTGGCGGGTTTTCCTCGGGTGATATGGCGCGCGGTTACAATCAAATCGGCATGGCGGTCAAAACCAAGCTGAACGACCATTGGGATCTTGGGGTGATTTTCGATCAGCCGTTCGGCGCGAAGGTTGATTATCCGTCTGGCACCAATTACTTCGCACAAGGCTCGACGGCAGAGCTGAATGCATCGGCGCTGACCACGGTGCTGAAGTATCGAACCGACAACAACATCAGCATTTTCGGCGGTCTGCGCTATGAGTTGATGGATGCCAAAGCCTCGGTGCCGTTCGTCGCGGGTTATGTCGTGGACTCGGATCAGTCGAGCGGGCTGGGCTATCTGGTGGGTGTGGCATACGAGAAACCAGAGATCGCGCTGCGGGTGGCGCTGACTTATAACTCTAAAATATCGCATGATTTCAACACCGTAGAATCCAGTCTGCTGACCGGTGGTTTCGACGTCGATGGCAAAACCACGGTGGACTCGCCGCAAAGTGTCAACCTCGAATTTCAATCGGGTGTCGCGAAGGATACTTTGGTGTTCGGCTCGGTGCGTTGGGTGGATTGGTCAGAGTTTGTGATCGACCCGACAAACTACCCGCCCGCAGACCCGCTGGTGTTTTATAACTCCGATACCGTGACCTATACTCTGGGCGTGGGTCGCCAGTTTAACGAAAACTGGTCCGGCTCGGTGGCGATTGCGTTTGAGGATCAGTCAGGCGGCTTTGCGTCAAACCTCGGGCCGCATGACGGTCGCACCAGCATCACCCTTGGTGCCGCCTATACTACTGCGAACAAGCTGAAAATCTCTGGCGGCGTTTCGTATATCCGCATTGGCGACGCGAAAACCACGCTGGACGATGTCAACGCCGCCTCGGATTTCAGCGACAATTCAGCCGTCGGCGTCGGTATGCGGATTTCCTACGCGTTCTGATCTTGCGATAACCTCACGGCCTCGCATCCATCGCGGGGCCGTGCTGATTTGCGCCCGCCCGACCTGTTGCACCGCCGCGCCCTGCCCTGTAACAAAGCGCCAGCCATGCCAGCGGAGGGCACGATGATCTACGCTTCAGGACAAGAATTTCGCTCCGCCGCCCAAAAGCGCGTGCTGATGTTTGGCATGTCGGGGCTTGGTAAAACCTACCTCGCCAACATGCTGCGCGATGCGGGCCAGGCGGGTGCTGGCGGCTGGTTTCATTACTCGGTCGATTACCGCATCGGCACCCGCTATATGAACGAGTTCATCGCCGACAATTTCAAGCGTGAGGCGATGAAGGTGCCGCTGCTCCGCGAGTTGCTGATGACGGATTCTGTTTATATCGCGTCTAACATCACGTTCAACAACCTAGCGCCGCTGTCTACCTACCTCGGCAAGCCCGGCGATCCGGGACGCGGCGGCATCGCGTTTGAAGAATATCAACGCCGTCAGGCCCAACACGCGCAGGCTGAAATCTCGGCAATGCTAGACGTGCCGCGCTTTGTGGAGCGTGCTGAGAATATCTATGGATATCATAACTTTATCTGCGATACTTCAGGTTCGATCTGCGAAGTGGTGGACGCCGAAAATCCCGATGATCCGGTGATGAAAGCATTGGCTGACAGTCAGCTTTTGGTCTGGATCAAGGGTTCCGATGCCCATAAAGCCGAACTCGCTCGCCGCTTTGACCGCAGCCCGAAGCCGATGTATTATCGCCCTGGGTTTTTAACCGCACTTTGGGCGGAATACCTCGCGCAAGAGGGTCAATCCGCAAGCGAAGTGGACCCCGACGCATTCCTGCGCTTTGGCTACGCCCGCCTGCTCGATCACCGTCAGCCGCGCTATGCCGCAATGGCGCGCTGGGGCATCACGGTGACCGCCGAAGATGTCACCCAAGTGAAAACCCCAGCCGACTTTGATGACATGATCGCAGCCGCACTTGATCACACGAAGATCGCTCCTTAAGTAACTATTGTATCAGGATAAAACCATGCCGATCACCCTGCCCGCCACCCTGCCTGCCTTCGACGTTCTGCGGAACGAAGGCGTCATGGTGATGTCGCCGGAACGGGCGCAGGCGCAAGAAATCCGGCCGCTGCGCATCGGTTTGCTCAACCTGATGCCAAAGAAAATCCAGACCGAAAACCAATTCGCCCGCCTGATTGGGGCGACCCCGTTGCAAATTGATCTGCAACTGATCCGCATGTCGGAGCATCAAGCGAAAAATACCGCCGCAGCACACATGGAGACGTTTTATCGCCCGTTCCAAGAGGTCAAATCCGAGAAGTTCGACGGGCTGATCATCACCGGTGCGCCGATTGAGCATCTGGCGTTCGAGGATGTCACCTATTGGGACGAACTCTGCGAAGTGATGGACTGGACGCAGACCAACGTGCATTCAACCTTCGGCGTCTGCTGGGGTGGCATGGCGATGATTAACCACTTCCACGGCGTCGCAAAGCATATGCTGGACCATAAGGCGTTCGGCTGCTTCCGACACTTGAATCTCGCCCCCACCTCACCGTTTTTGCGTGGGTTTTCCGACGAATTTGTCATACCCGTGTCGCGCTGGACCGAGATGAAACAACCCGAGATTGACGCGGCATCCGGCCTGCGCACCCTGCTCGGCAGTGATCTGGTTGGCCCCTGTCTGGTCGAAGACCCAGGCCATCGGGCCCTCTATATCTTCAACCATTTTGAGTATGACAGCGACACGCTGAAGCAGGAATACGACCGTGACGTCGCCAATGGCACCCCTATCAACGTGCCGGATAACTACTACCCGAACGACAATCCGGCGCTACCTCCGCTGAACCGCTGGCGCAGCCACGCGCATTTGCTTTACGGCAACTGGATCAACGAAATTTATCAGGGCACGCCTTATGATATGGAAGAAATTGGCCGCTAAGCTGTTGATAACGGCCACTATTCTGGGTGGTATTTCTGCCGTAACTCTGTGGCGCGCCCAAGCCCGCGAAGATGCGATTGCGCTGAAATACCCGGCTGAGGGCCAGTTTCTGACCGTCAATACCGCCCGTGTGCATGTCTATGTCGCAGGCCAAGGCCCCGATCTGATCCTGATCCACGGCGCATCGGGCAATGCCCGGGATATGTCGCTGGCGCTCGCCGCCGATCTCACAAAATCCTACCGCGTTATTGCTTTTGATCGGCCCGGTCTGGGCTGGTCGGACGAAATTGCTGACCAGTCTTTGCGCGGCCAAGCCCTGCATTTATCGGCAGCCGCTGCGCAACTGAACGTGCAAAACCCGATCATTGTCGGCCAAAGTTACGGCGGGTCTGTCGCGCTCGCTTGGGCATTGTTCGCCCCGATCAAACCGCGTGCGCTGGTGCTTATCGCGGCACCGTCGCTGCCTTGGCCGGGCTCGCTGGATCTGGTCTATCAGGTGAGCGCTTCGGTCTTTGGTGCCGCTTTGGTGCCGCCGGTCGCCACGGCCTATGTGCCTGAGTCTTTTGTGACTTCCAGCATAGCCGCGCTCTTCTCTCCCGATCCGGTGCCGCCGGGTTACGCCGACGCAATCGCAGCACCGCTGATTTTGCGCCGTGCCGCCTTGCGCGCCAATTTTGCCCAAGTGAACTCTTTACGCGCTGAAATCGTCGCTCAACAGCCGCTTTACCCGCAACTTACGCTGCCGATTGAGCTTATCCACGGCACCGAAGACGCTATTGTGCCGCTGCATATCCACTCCGAACCATTGTCGGCGCTGTTGCCCGACGCCAATCTGACGGTGGTTGCAGGCACCGGACATATGCTGCATCACAGCCATCGCGCCGAAGTGCTGGCCGTCATTGCACGCGCCGCCGAACGCTCTGGATTGCGCGCAGCCCCGCAATCGCCATAGTGGGGTAAACTCAGACGGAGCATACCATGGACCTGCCCTTTGACGGCGCGATCAGCCGCTATTTCAAAGAAACCGCACCGAAAGACGTGCGCAAAACCATCGAAAAAGCCAGTAAGGATGAAATCTTGTGGAAAGATTACCCTTACCGCGAAGAAATGAAGAAATCAGACTACAAAGCGCAGATGGATGCGCTGCAAGTGCAGCTTGTGCGCATGGCCGCCGACATCAAAGCCACTGGCAAACGCATGGTTGTGGTGTTTGAAGGTCGCGATGCTGCGGGCAAGGGTGGCGCTATCTCCGCCGCGCATCTGAACCTGAACCCGCGCGTCGCGGGCATCGTTGCGCTGCCAAAGCCAACCGAACGTGAGGCTGCTCAATGGTATTTCCAGCGCTACGTCGATTGGTTGCCAGCCGCGGGTGAGATCGCTTTTTTCGACCGCTCGTGGTATAACCGCGGCATTGTCGAGCATGTTTTCGGCTTTTGCACCGCCGAACAACGCGCGAAGTTCTTCCGGCAACTGCCTGAATTTGAACGCATGTTGGTTGATGAGGGTATCATTCTGGTCAAACTTTGGCTAGAGGTCGGCCAAGCCGAGCAACTCAAACGTTTCCTTGATCGAGAACAAGACCCGCTGAAGCAATGGAAGCTTAGCCAGATCGACATTGACGGCCTTGCGAAGTGGGATGAATACACCGCAGCGATCGATGAAACCTTCGCGCAAAGTCATCTCAAACACGCGCCTTGGACGGTTATTCTGTCAGATGACAAGATGCGCACCCGGATCTGCGCTATTCAGAACATCCTGCAAGCCATTGATTACAAGGGCAAAGATGAGAATGTCGTCGGCAAAATCGATGACAAAATCTGTGGCGGTCCGAAGCTGAGGTCGAAGGTGTGAAACGTGGCTACCATCACGGCAATCTGCGGCAAGCCTTGGTTGAAGCAGCACTGGAACTGATTGCCGAGCAAGGCCCAACCGGTTTCACCCTGTCCGAAGCCGCCAAAACCGCCGAAGTCACCCCCGCCGCAGTTTACCGGCATTTCGCTGGCCGCGATGATCTGATCGCCGAGGTCGCGCGCCAAGGCTATGACATTTTCGCCGCCCTGATGGAGTTTGCCTATAACAACGGCCAGCCCACAGCTTTGGCAGCGTTTGAGGCGACGGGCCGCGCCTATCTCGCCTTCGCGCGCAAATATCCCGGCCATTACAAGGCGATGTTCGAGTCTGGCCTTAGTCTGCAAGCGCATCCCGATCTGGCGATTGTGTCGCAAAAAGCCCGCGCGGTGCTGGAGCAAGCCGCCGAGAAACTGTCGCAACATCTGCCCGCTAACAAACGCCCGCCCTCCACGATGTTTTCCGCGCATATCTGGGCGATGAGTCACGGCGTAGTGGAATTATATATGCGCGGCGCGCCGGGTGCAAAAAGCCAGTTTCCGCCCGAGGATTTGCTGGAGGCAGGCATCGGCATTTATCTGCGCGGGCTGGGATTGCTGCGGCCGGACGCCTGACTGCGCATTTGATCTTGCGGAAATACTCCAGCCGGAGGCTTTCGAGCCACCGGCGATGCTTCGCCTTTAGCGGAACAAAACCAACGCGCCGGGTGACCATGCCACCCGTGTCTGCGTGCCGATGTCCAGCACCGGTCGCCCGAATACGTTGCGCATCGACAGCCGCATCGGTTCCGTCGTGCCCTCAAGCCGGATGTCGTAATAGGTCATATCGCCGTAGTAGACGACCTCAACCACCTCGGCACAGCTTTCACGATCTGTGGCTGTCTGGCCGTCAAACAGGATGGTCAGCGTCTCGGGCCTAAAGCCGATTGAGGCGCTAGAGCTGCCCGGAGCCGAGGATACCTGCTCGGCATCCAAGGTCAGCCTGCCGAAACCCTTCGCCTCAACCTCTACCTTGCCGCCCAATTCTGACAGAATATCGGCTGGCAAAAAGTTCATCGTTCCAATAAATTCAGCTACTTTCCGACTGTTCGGACGCCTGTACAACGTTTCAGGATCGGCCAGTTGCGCGATCTCGCCCTCAAACATCACAGCAATCCGATCCGACATCACCAAAGCTTCTTCCTGATCATGCGTCACCAGAATAAACGTGATGCCGACTTGGCGTTGCAGCTTGATCAGCTCCATCTGCATCTGTTCGCGCATCTTTTTATCCAGCGCCGACAAAGGTTCATCCAGCAGCAAAACCTTCGGCTTCAGGATCAGCGCCCGCGCCAAGGCCACCCGCTGCCGTTGTCCACCCGACAAAGCATGGGCCGCCCGCGCGCCGTAGCCTTTCAGGCCGACCATCTCCAAAGCCTCCGCCACCGCCTTGGCTTTCTCGTCTTTCGAGCGCGGATCTTTGCGCAAACCAAAGCCGACGTTCTGCTCCACCGTCAAATGCGGAAAAATCGCGTAGCTTTGGAACACCATGTTGGTCGGCCGCACGTTGGCTGGCACATGCGCCATATCCTTGCCGTCAATCATCACCACGCCGGACGAAATCCCCTCAAACCCTGCAATAGTGCGCAAAAGCGTGGTTTTCCCGCAACCCGACGGCCCCAGCAGACTGAAAAACTCACCCGCTTTGATCGTCGCGGTGATGCCGCGCAGGGCATGATAATCGCCATAATATTTATGAACGTCTTTGAACTCGATTATGGTTTGACCGGTTGTCGCGGTTTTTTCGGACGTCACAGGAAGCCTCCAGAATTCTTATACAAGCTGTAAGCATTTGTTATTGTAATCTTTTTTTGAAAATTTTCCGCAATGTTACAGTAGATGCCCTTCGGCTTTTCGAAAAACGCGGCTACTCGTAAGTTCGATAGAATCATCTTGCAACTCATTAATGCAATTGAGTTTTCTGGGCTGGTAAGAATCTTCAATTTTTTTGTGATCCATGAACTTTCTGAGAATTTGAGTTTAGCTAGGGTGCTTGGCATGGCAAGGCTGATTTCGCCTATTGACTTATCCAATGATGGTGAAATCCGCTTGCCCAACATCGGCCCGACCGCCCACCATGTATGGCGTAAGCGACACAATCAAAATGCTTGAACGATACAATGCAAACACGGTTAAACGACCATACCGAACGGCCCAAACCAGCGGCTTAGTCACGGCCCATCAGACGAGCAACAAGTGTTCCGTAAGCAGTTTGGGCAACGTCAAAACACCGTTTGGCGTCTGCCCACTCGATTGCATTTTCCACTTTGTTCGCGTCCTGCAAGCGTCTCTTGGCTGCGTCTCGAATCGATTTTAATAGCACGTATTCGCCTGCCATCGCGGATTCAGGCAATGGATTTGTCATGTGATATTCCCGCCCATAATGTTAAGGCCCATCATGCATTCCGCCATTCAATATTTGACGGTAATAGGCTTCAAATTCCGAATTTAAATCTATTCCATGTTGTTCAAATGTTTCTCTTTTCATGGAATGACTATGCCAAACGTCAACAAGGAACTTGTCAATTTCTCCATCAATGGTTTCATCGTCCGAGAATGGTTGAAGGATAACGCGATTCCGCAACCAATCGTTCAAAATCGCAATTGCTTCATCCGCCATCTAATTTACTCCGCATGTGAGTCTGTCACTTATCATAACAGAATCTGCCATATTCAGCAACAGTGTGACAAAACTACTGTTTCTCCACGTTCTCAGTAGCACAGCAAACCAAAAAACGCACAAATGCGAAAGTTTGGCGGCATAGTGGCGACAGCACTTCGCAAGCCGTTCAAAAACGCCAGCGGAAAAAAAATCCCGTCAACGCTACCAGCGTAAATTGTGACTGAGTTTTCGGTTTCACTTTCAGCGGCCCAACCACTTCTACTACCGAATCAATTGGGTGTAGCTAAATGAAACAATTATAGTTGATCTGAATCTGTTTCATTTGAATAGGAATCATTGTTTTGAAACATATTTTGCGATAGGTCTAAACCTTAATGGAACAGAATGGAGTTTCAATGAAGATTTTCTATCGGCGCGTTTCATCCGCTTCTCAAACATTTGATCGTCAAGACTCCGGTGACTGTGATAAAGTTTTTGAAGAAAAAATATCTGGTTCTCAGGCGACGAACCGACCAGCACTTCAAGAAATGATCAGCTTTAGCCGTGAGGGGGACGAAGTTGTAGTTTTGTCCATTGATCGTCTGGCGCGCGACCTAAGGGACCTACAGGCCATTGTGACTACTCTCACAACTAAAGGGGTCACGGTTTCCTTCCAGATGGAAAAACTGACGTTCTCAAACGCTGCTACTGACCCCCTATCGACCTTACAGTTACAGTTGATGGGTGCTTTTGCAGAATTTGAAAGAGCAATCATCAGAAAACGCCAGCAGGAAGGCATAGCCATTGCGAAATCCAAAGGCGTTTACAAAGGTAGACCACCGACTATCGAGAAGTCGAAAGTTGTAGAACTTCGGCAAAGTGGGATGCAGCCAACGAAAATTGCCCGAGAAATGAAGATTTCCCGAGCATCTGTGTATCGTGCGTTAGGTGAAACGGCTTGACATATGATTATTGTTGCCGATATGTGCCTATGGGCTGGATCGGCGGTCACAAGTACCTGCTTTCAATAGAGGCAAAGCTTCCTCATAAGCCATGATATTTATGTGCTTTGACTTCCAGTGGGCATCAATGCCGTCCCAACCGTTCCCTTTGAAAACATGGCCACATTCAGGGCAGACTTTCGCACTGCCGGTCATTTCCACATTTTTGTCCACTGCATGTCTCGACATCAAATGATCCTTCATTCCGTATATATTACTGATCTTAAACGTTTTTAGTATCTTGCCTTTTAACAAGCCGCAAGATCAACCGCGATCATATCGATCTTCGCGTTTTTGATCGGGTAGAAGCCGCACACGGCAACACGACATGCTGGGTTTGCTCTTCAAACTTACGACCAAGGTACTTGAACATCAATTGCATGCCTTGCAGCATTAATAAAATCTCGATCAGTATCCGAAAGCACGCTGAAAAATTTGGCTATGTTGGCGACCAGATTTTCGACTTCGAATTTTCCATTGCCGTTATCAAGATGTTTGCCAGCCTTAAGCTCCGCTTCGAGCAGTTCTAAGCGGTTTTTTATTTTTTCTCGTATGTCCAAGCGACATTCCCCAACAATTCCATATTTCTTTGTATAATCATTTCCATTTTGTTTCTGGATCGTATTTAAGTGCTGAAACTATTCTGGCACGCGATCGCTGATCTTCCACAGACAATATCCCGGGCGTGATGTACAATAGCTTTATTATTAATTCATCGCTGATGTCAGTTGAGGGTATTTCTTTGCGGATAATTGCTAGTGCCTGAGGATTCATCGAATTAATATTTCCTTTACGATAAATGATTATGCAACCAAAAGGCGGAAATGCCAACTTTCGTGATACATTTTTGAAGAAAACCAACAATATACGAATATTGGCATTTAAGCAAATCGGTTTATTCATCCACGCCATATCTTGCCTGTTTTATCCAGTAAAATCAATCGAATCGAGTTGAGCACGAAATTTAATTCGTGACTTCGGATTTTAAGGAAGAAAATTTCGCATCTTCATCCTTGGTTAAAAATGTAAAATAAATTTACTCCGATGCATTTGCACCCAAAAAATCTTTCTTAAACAGCGTTACGATTGGGGATACCACCAGATCCGTATTGTATTGAAAGAACCGCGCTTGAGTGGTTATGATTTATCCCGGTGCTTATTTTTTGAACCTTGTCACTGTCGTTTACAGTGCGTCAATTTCGGCTAAAATTTTTCTCATGCCTTCAGGCTCGAAATGAGCGTCCCTCATTCTCGCTAATATTAGGTTTCTCAAACCTTCGTAGTCAGTCTTTTGGCACATTTCATCGTTTACAAATTGCCGTAGAACGTCCCTGCCCCGAAAATCGGATTTCCATTTTCCGTTTTGCAGTGTTAACCGCCGATTGGTGCGCGCATTATCCGTCAACGAGTGAATTGCATCGCTAGTTAACTTACTGGCTATGAGGTCTGATATTGTATTCTGGCTTTCGATGACCGCATCAAAAACTTCCGACGGACTGAATTGAATATCGCGTCGGGTTCCAACATTAATCGCCTTCACCATCAACTTACTTACAAAATTTTCGATTTCATGTTGGATAAGTTTTGACATCGTGATTTCAGCACTTTTCTGTAGCCTTTCTAACACGTCAGCATCGGTTAATTTATATGCTCCAGGAACACGCAACTCAATCATAACTTTTCTAATGAAATGCTCCTCTAATAAGTAATTTTCGATGTGGTAACGATCCCAGACAAAAGATTTACCCGGCAACGGTGAAATGGGTCCTTCATCATCGCGATCTGTTATAGAATAGAATTTCGAAGTAACAGAACCGTTCGATCGGGCTTTTTCGAGTAGATCAAGGACTAAGCGAACTTTCGATCTATTGCCGGAAGAAATCAGGTTAAGCCTTTTCGAAAATTCTGGGAAAATCGTGTGAATGAAATGCTCATCGAACTTTGAGTCCCCGCCCCCTTCCAAGATATGCTTTTTGAGTTCGGGGAATAAGCTGCAAGGTCGCCTACTAGATCGAATATCGCGCGATTCAGCTCGCTAGCACCGTGCAGTGGCACCGCTTGCTCCTCCCCATCGTAAAGGCCAGCCCCTTGCATATGATATACGCTGAAATTCTCGTGCCCAACAGATTGGCGCAGGATCGAGTCGGAATGTGTAATAAGCCACAACTGGTGATTAAGTGCTTGCCCGATATGCTTGTGGTAAAAATCCGGAAGCCCTTCGGTAAGTCTAGGGTTGAGATGAAGTTCCGGTTCGTCAAACATTATGATTGAGTTCTTGGGAGATTCATTCTTTAGTCGAAGATATCCGTAAATCAGTTCCTTTTCACCTGAGCTAAGATCGCCTAGATCATGTTTTCCAGCAGCTGTGATCACGTCAAATGTTAATCGTCCGTCGCTTTCTGGTCTAACACCAAGAAATTTTTTGCCGGGAAAAAATTTGTCGAACATTTCTTTTACCGTATCTACTAAACTCATGGACTTATAGTCGACATCGTGCAAAGTCGAAAATTCTTTGGAAATTAAATCCCTGACATAGGCGGAAGCAAGTTCACTTTTTACGTTCCCGTACTTGTTCGCTGAATTATAAAGTGCATGTGTTTGCCGTTGATTTTCATATTGCTCAAGCTGCAAGCTGATTCCGCCAACGTTTTCTCTTCCAAAAGATCTTTGGGGACCGTGATAATCAAACTTGCCTATGTGTGCTGGATCATAAATTGCGAAGATCCGCGACAGTACAATAGAAGGCAAGAGTTCCGTCGTGCCGTCAGCACTGTAAGTGAGGTGACCCGGAATTATTCTTTCGTTTAAATCTTTCAAGAATACTGGAAGTTCATTTTCGACTTCGTTTCTTACCGAATCTCGATGACCTCGCAGATTGTCGGCCATGCTAGCGTCTTCAAAATTCTTCCATTCCAACGCATATTCAGGGACCCGACGCCGGTAGGCCGCAGTCCGCAGTACTGATGCAGCGTTTGCGTGCAACCATGTTCTCTCGCTTTCGGACAATGTTAATTCGGCATAGATCGTCATCGGTTGGCTTTTGTCTTGCAGGATTGCGTTAAGAGAATTATTGCCAATCGAAAGACCGTGCTCACCATACCAACTTTGTATTTCGTTGGCGAAATAGCCGCCATACACAGATTTCCAAAGCTTTAATGCATCAAATATAGACGACTTTCCACATCCATTGGGTCCCGCTATTACCACGGTGTCTGCAAGGTTGTTTAGTTCAATGTGCGTAATGCCTTTAAAGTTTGTAATGATCAGTGTTTCAATTTTCAAAACGTTCCTCCTGGAACATATATTGTTATCATCCAGAAATGCTCACAGATACCAATCAGATTTAGTGAAAGGTAATATAACTAAAATTTGAGCATATTTTCGTTTGCAGTCATGTGCATCTTAGCGATTAGTTGCAGTCGGTCAATCCTCACATCAACACCTTGACTTGTTAATTCGGCCATCATGGGCCAATGGCAGAATTCTACACCGAGATTGTCTTGGAAAACAGAAGGCTTTACAGATCGTGGGTAATGGCGCACCGCTTACGGCATGACATCTTCGAAGAGATTGTCTTGTCCCCCAGCAGTGGTAGGTGTCCTTTGATCCTGCGATGAACATGCAGTATGCGACAATGCAGTACCGTCGACAGACCTTTCGCTTGCCTTTCTTGCCTTCAGTCAAAGAAAGTTTTTCATGTTATATAAATTCGTAGGCGGCGATCACGATGCCATCTTAAACGTGTTTGAAAAGGCAGTAGTTCAGGGGTCGATCAAATTCAACTCCGCCTTCCATTGCAATGACCCTTTTGAATTTAAGTTCCGATCCGTTGCACCAAAAGACCGTGAAACGTTTGATGAATGGCACAGACAGCATGCGCCAGAAAAAACGGAATACGAAAAGGAAAATGCTTGGCGTAGTTTCGAAGGAGATGCTAAGGAGTTTAATACTCAGTTTTGGCCGCGCGTCCAACTGATGGGAAACGTTTACGTTTCTTGCTTAAGTCAGCGATGGGATAGCCATTTGATGTGGGCGCACTATTGTAATGCACACACTGGGTTCGTGGTTTGTTACGATACGAAAATTGTCGATTTTCTAAAATCTGATAAGGACTCTATAGCCAGCGGTGCAGTCAATTACAGCCTTGAACTGCCATGTGTAAACTGGTTCTCTGATCCGCCTAGCGCACTCAGACCAATAATGGCTACCAAGTCTCTAGAGTGGTCATACGAAAAGGAAATTCGCTTCGCCTGTAAGGGAGAAGCACTTCAGCAGGCCATATTCAAAATAGGCGATCAAAGTGTTATTTCTGGCATTATACTTGGATCAAGAGCATCGCAAGGATTAATAAAAAGAGCATTGGACTATCAAAAGACAAGAGAGAGTTTTATCGTGAAGATGATATGCTCAAAGCTCGGAACCTTTGATCTTGCCACGTTTGACGTCGAAGACAACGCATTTTACTCGAATGAGTTTCTTTAGTGGTTTTGTATGCCACTCTCTGGATCAGAGGTTGCAGGTTCGAGTCCAGATTGTTTGCCAGACACCTTGCAGACACACCCGCAACATAAGAAACAACGGGAACATTCGAGAGTTTCCTCATGCCTTCCATGCGTCCATCAGGTAGCCCAATACGCAACCGAGTCATGACCGACGCGGCAAACGATAACATGCTGATCATAATGAAGTGCAACGGCTGCAAAAAGACCGTCCATTTTTGGGCCGTTGATTTGATCAAAGTCCTAGGCCCGAGGCACCAAATACACGTTCCCCCGTTCGCTTGCAGCCGATGCAAAACGATGGAGTACATCCATATGTCTTGGGCCGTTGCGAACAGTCACAACACCCAAGAATTAACGGTCAGGCGTCCAGTGGAGCTAGTCGTGAAGTGGCTTTGGAAAGATGAAAAGGCGTGATGGCGTTCGATCACAACCTATGTGTGAACAGAATCCACAATGCCAAAACATAGCAGGCAACCAACAAAACCAAAGCAACCTTTGCGTAAATCGGCATGTCAGTCACCCCTCGTTTGAAGCGCAAAAATCAACTTATCGGATGTGCAGCGGTTTTGGCAAGAAGCTGCTTACATCGAAGCGGACTAATCGGCGGGTTTTGGCGCAACTACGTCTTATGGCAACAAAGTCAGCAATCAGGAGTTGAACGATATGGGTCTAGAAGGAGTCAGCCGATGGCAGCGGGAAATAATCCGAATAAACCACCTGATAACAATACGTTAGCCAAAAGAAGCGACTCTGATAGGTCAAATTGGAGTGTCGAAGCTTTTCACGCCGAACAAATGATAAAAGTGTCCGTTCGAGTGTCGCGGCGAGGTTATGCGAGTTCGCCCGAACGTTTAGCGTGGTTCGCTGATATCGAAGATGCATACTTGAACGCTTTGACCATGGACGACGAAACGCGAGACAGGATTTTGATTCATCTTGCGAAAATCATCACCACGGAGTTTCCGCCGGAAAAGTGATGAGGCGCAACCGATTCATTAGTGCGGAGTTGGTTACTGCAATGGGAAGGACGCATCATGCTGAAGTCCACCCTTGCCCGGATACTGCTTGGGGCCGAACGAAGCTGGAAGCTGTTGTTTTCGCTACTTGTAATTTGGTCATTGGAAATGGTTTTGGTTACGTTCGCTGCAAGAAATCTGGGTGGATGGAACCTTGTCGGGTATCTGAATTTTCCGCTGATACTACCAGTGATTTTATGGTTCTGTTGGTTGAATGGTAGTCCAGATGATTAGCCCAACACGACTGAAAACACGAAATAAATTTCAGCCAACGAAAAATAAATTGAACTTTGTAAACCAAAGAAACAACGATATTTCGATCATTTGCCCTTTCATTTCATTTAATCGATTGACTTCTCTCAAACAATTACTTTCGCAAGCCTGTTGACAATAGATTACGATTCGGCGCAAGGCATGGGTATTCACAATGAATATTGATCGCAAAGGAAAATTGATCATGAAATACACAACCAAGACGGTTAAGAACGCTAACCAGATTATACAACATAAAGCCTTATTGTCAGACGCAGATTTTTTCCAGCGCGGCACGAAGAAACTTCAGCGTATTGGATACAGCCCCGAGAAAATGTCGGAACTTCTATTTGAAGCCTCATTCGCAATCGTTGTGTGTGCTTCTTTGAAATGGGTGAATATTGGTCGCATTGTCGCTGAAATTGTTGATGAAGCATCCAACTGTGCGCAAATCATTGTGGAATGCTCGGTATTGATTGCACATGAAATTGACGGGATAGTATCTTTTGGCGCTGAAAACGTTACGCTGTATCATCCAAACGGCGATTTTCCCCCGTATAGTCATGTCGGCGAAATTCCGGAGTGGTTGATAGACTTAAGCAGTGATGGCGTTGATATTGATGAGTTACAGTATCCACCGACAACATCCGATTTACCATTGGCTGCATAACGTCTGGGATTGGTTTAAGTGGGGGATTGGTGAAAGCCGATCTCTACTGCCCGCTTGCTTCTTTGACCAGTGACGGCTACTCGGCAACAGTGATTACACCTTGCAGTTCTTCGCGCGTTTGGATGTTAACTTTGGCAAACGCAAAGATTGTGACAACGTACGCCGTCAACAGCAAAACAAAGGAAACTTTGGCCCTTTTTGTCATCGGCACTATCCCCAATTATGTCAAAATGGTTTCTCTTTTTTTGAACTTTATTGGAAACAAAATCGTTACAACCGGAATAAACTGCGGCAAAGACCCGCCGACACCGAAGCGGCGTTTTAGGCTATTTCTTGCTTATAATGCAGGATTTGATACGAGCACAGGCCCGGGAAGCGTTGGCAGAGTTGATGCAGCACATCAGCGCAGGATGCCCAACATGTTCAAGGACGCCATCGCTCGCATACTGATAGGTCGAACAACCTTGAAGGTTTAGTTGGTCAAAACGTGCGGGTAAAAATGATCCACAAGGCAAACACGTAGCAAGCGAGCAACAACACCGCCGCGACCTTTGCAAACATCGGCATGCCGAACACTCCCCTACTCACATAAGATCAAAAATACGAATGATCAGTACGTCCAGCAATAACGCGCCTAAAGGTTAGCAGACCATCGGCAAAAACTTGCGCAGTTTGTAACATGTGCAACGGACTCGACATTTGAGAGTTAGCTGCACACCAACCAAGCAAGGATTGAGGCGATGGCGTCGAACAATGATCGGAATTTCCAATGATATCCGAACGATAAAGCGTAGTGATGCCTTTGACGATGATCAACAAAGCGAGTGCAACCAAGAAATTCTGTACGCCGAACATCTGATAAAAGCAGCGATTCGGTTGGGCCGGATCATCTATGGTAACCAGAACGCTTAGGATGGTTTGATCAAATCGAAGTGGCATATTTGAATGCATACATGACGAACGATAAAGCACGAAGCATAGCGATGCTCGAACTCGCAACCGTCATCGAAAATAGTTTTCCTTGGCACCTTGAGTGCGCTGGCAACTTACATTAAGCGAAACGAGCAAAATGGAGCAGCCGCCCTACTGCATAGCGTGAATCGTAAAGCGGCACAGGACTTACTATGATGTGCAAGGCCGCTGTAGTTCAAATAACGCGTGGCGCAGAACGAAGCTGGAAAGTATTGTTCCCCCTCGTGATGGTTTGGCTTATCCAGATGCTCTTGGTGACGTTTGCCCCAAACCGTGTCGGCGGATGGTATCTAATGGGCTATCTCTCCTTTCCCCTGCTATTGCCGATTATTTTATGGCTTTGTTGGCTGAATGGATATCCCGAAGATTAGGCTACCACGTCGCGTAAGTTCTGTCAGAGGACTGGCAAAAACACGCCGATACCGAAGCGGAGCTTTGGGCGATTTGTTGCTCATGCTTTGCAAAATGCTTGCGACCACTAACTTAGCGCTTTTGCCATGCTATTTGTGCTAGCGAGTCGCCGCGTGAGAAAGCATGAACAAGAAAAATGCAGAAAATGCGGCTGTCACATCACTTTGGCTTGCGCGAGTGGCTAACCGAGATGATGCTGAAAAGCTTGGACAATTAGACTCAATTGAACACATTTTATCAATCGCTTTGAAACTCAAAGATGATGCCCGATACGAAGCTTTAGCTTATCTCACCGCCATTGTTGAGCAGAAATTTAGTTGGTTGGTGTCGGATTTTCGCCGATTGGCATATGCCTATCGAATGCCAAGGTGAATGGTGCCCAACACTTCTAAACACGACTGCAAACACGCTCCATAACACCTTCCAAAACACCTTCCAAAACACTCGATTCCAGCCCTATAAATTGGGTCAAAATTGACTGGTAAATGCATGGTGCAATCTCGAATTATTCAATGAAATCAATGGTGTTTTCCATTTAAGGGCAAATAGATCGCTGTTTAACGAATATTCGGGTAGGCATACCCCTACCTTTTGCATATTTGCCTCGAAAGTTGACCATTAACACATTGATATTGTTGGGTTAATTACAGCCCAAATGAAGCAAATTGGAAGTGGTACGTTTTTCGGAAATGGGTGCGGAACGGAATATTGAATCTGCCTTCAGCAATCGTCGAATAACGGCATGGGATTGCTTTCCATAATGTTGATTTAGATCAAAACCGGAATATGGAATGATCGGTAAGGGGTTTGTACTTTCCGTTTCAAAACCGAAGATACATCTGTTGAATAATGAAACCGGGAAGATTTTCAAAACCTGTTGATGATGGATGATAACTGCATGGGATTTCTTTGGTAAGGTTTCAGACTTCATTTCATTTCTTCAGACTCAATTTGAAATCTAAGGACTGATTCAATGGACTCAAAATAGGATACCATCCCAGTGATATTTTAGGTGCGATAGCGCCGTTTAAACTAACTGTTCGATCTAATAAAATCCAAATAAGAAATACATCATAGTGACAAATTTAGGCTGATAAGCCGTTTAACTTGATACTTTCCAATATCATCCAAACAGAAATCCTTTTTCCTGTACAATTAGGTGCGATAGCGCCGTTTAGACTGATACTTTCAACTTCATCCAAATGGGTCTACTCTTTGAATTTCATCAAGACAAAACAACCATCCATCCAATATCCAACAATTTTAGACTTGATATTCACTCCCCTTATAGATAGAGGGGTAAATGCCGTAAGCCCATGTTTCTAAAGAGAAATAGGTCATATCACTTTTATAAGTGAGTCGGGGTGAAATCGTCCAATTCCGTTCCGATATCAAAAGCGCAATAGTTGGGGGTAAACGTCACAACCCCATGTTTCTAAAGGGAAATAGGGCATATCAACTTTGCAAATTCGATAGTTGG
>NZ_JAQGKQ010000004.1 GCF_028290025.1 Cypionkella sp.
AGGCTACCGCGCGATTTTGCGGGATCGTCCAAGGCGTCGTGGTCCAAATTACCACTGACGCCTTCAGAAGAAGCTCATTTTGGGGGACGAAGCCTAGATCGATCTCAACACCATCGCCAGTTCCGTATGGTTCGGCGTCAGAAGCAATTGGATCAAACGCCCATTCACGCTTCTTAAGCAAGATCACCGGAAACCGCACCCAGATCGTATGGCTCGTATGATCGTGATATTCGATCTCCGCCTCGGCCAATGCCGTCTTCTCCACCGGCGACCACATCACTGGCTTCGACCCCTGATACAACGACCCGTTGTTGACGAATTTCATAAACTCGTCCGCGATCACCGCTTCGGCGTGGTAATCCATGGTGAAATATGGCTTTTCCCACTTCCCCGTCACGCCCAAACGCTTGAATTCGGAGCGTTGCACGTCGATCCAGCCCTCGGCAAAGCGGCGGCATTCTTGGCGGAAATCGACGATATCCACGTCGTCCTTGTTCAACCCCTTGGCCCGGTATTGTTCCTCGATCTTCCATTCGATCGGCAGCCCGTGGCAATCCCAACCGGGCACATAGCGGGCATCCTTGCCCATCATCTGCTGCGAACGCACCACCATATCCTTCAGGATCTTGTTCAGCGCATGGCCGATGTGCAGATGGCCGTTGGCGTAGGGCGGGCCGTCATGCAGGGTGAACGGAGCGCGGGCCTCAGCCACGGCCTTTTCGCGCAAACGGTCGTAGACCCCGATCTTTTCCCAGCGCGCCAGCCAATCGGGTTCACGCGCAGGCAGGCCAGCCCGCATCGGGAAATCGGTTTCGGGCAGAAATACGGTGTTCGAATAGTCAGAAGTCACATCAGCGCACATCGCGGCAGTCCTTGAGGTCGGGCCTAATTTGGCCTTGGAATGTCAGGTATCGGAAGGGTGCAAGGCACCAAAATCCCGGCGTCTGATGGCTCAGAGCGCCGGGCCTATAATTCGGAACATGCTCACGAATATGCGGTCCATCCGCGCCTTATAGAAAGCCCGCGCGGAAAGGTCAAAGCCCCTGCGTCAGCGCGCGCTATTGCAGCGCGACGCCATATCCCTCAATTTGCGCGCATAGGAGCCTGCCATGTCCCCCCTCGCCCGTTTTGCCATTTCCCCCGCCGAAATCGACAGCGTAATCGCCACGTTTTACGCGGCGGTCCGAAACCATCCAACCTTGGCGCCGATTTTCGCCTCGCATGTCACCGACTGGCCCGCACATGAAGCGAAAATCGCGTTGTTCTGGCGCAATGCCATCCTGCTGGAGCGTGGTTATGACGGCAACCCGATGGCCGTGCACAAGGCCGCAGGCAACGTCCACCCCGGCATGTTTGATCCGTGGCTGGCCTTGTTCGACGCCACCCTCACCCGCGAGCTGCCGCCCGACACCGCGCAGGCTTGGTCCGCCCTTGCGCATCGCATCGGGCGGGGCCTGCGCTATGGGCTGGTCGATGGCGCCAAGACCGCCTCAGGTGTCCCGCTTCTGCGTTGAAACCTCGCCCGCCCAACGGTTCAGCCAAGCAAGCCCTGCCAAGCACAGCCCAAGGCCGAGGAAGCTGACCACGCGGGTCAGGCCGGTCAGCCCCGCCGCATCGAGCAGGAAGACCTTGGCAATCGTCAAGCCAATCACCGCCATCGCCACCCGCCGCAGCAAGTTGGAACGCCGCGCAATCGCTTGATAAAGCAGCCCCGCTCCCAAGAGCATGAGTGCCACGGTATAGCTGTAAAGCTCGCCCTGCACGACACCTGACGCCCCCAGCCAATCACCCTGCCAGAACCGCCGGATCTCAAGCCCGATGTAAAGCGCCAACAGCGCGACGCCCACCACTAAGAACCCCAGCCGCAAACGCCGCCCAAGCCCCGGCAGCTTCCACACCGCCGCAAGCAACATCAGCCCCGGCACCCCGTAGGCTATCAGCAGCGTATCCAACACGAACGGCCCGAGTACCAAACTGCCCGGATCACTGGCGTAAAAGCTGAACAGCGGGTTGAACGGCCCCACCGCCAGCGCCAAAGCCGCCGTCGCGAACAGTCCCGCCAGCAAAGCAATGGCTTGGCGCATCCGCACCAGCCCGCCGCCCAGCCGCGCCCGATAAATCTGCATCAGCATCAGCACCAACCATGGCAGCGCATTCAAGCCAGCCGACCAATGGGTTTCAACATCACTCGGCGCCTCGGATGGCAAAATCCAGCGCATGATCAAAACGTTGGCCAAGATTGCGCCCAAACCAGCTGCCGCAGACTCCAGCACGCCCTTGGGCAAAATCCGACCCTCTGGCAGAACGCGCAGCGCCGCAACCAGCGCCGCTATCACCCCCGCAAACGCCAGCACCACCTGACCCAACGGCGCCTCGAACGCCCAATCAAGCCCCGGATCGGCCAGCAACCGATAACCCAACACAGCCACTGCCGCCTGAATGAACCAGCCCATCTCGGGCAGTTTGAACCGACGATCCAACCAAGCTGCAACCAGCGCCAGCAGCGCCAAGGCCAAGGTGAGCGCCGTGTGCGTGGTAACCAAAAACAGCGCCAAAGCGATCAGCGATAGTGCCGACAGCGTGGCATAAGCCGGGCGTCGGCGATCCGGTCCGCGCGCAAACACTACCGCCAAACCGACCATGCCAGCCGCCACAGTCATAACATGCAGCGCCCACGGATAGGCCCCGATCACCTGCTCTGGCAGCCAAAGCAGCGCCAAAATCGTCACCGCAACCGGAGCCACCAAAGCCGCCGCAGCACCCTGTATCAAATACTGCGGCCCCTCTTGCCGCGACCGCCACGCAAACGCCGCCGACATCAGCGCCGCCATACCAACCATGATCGTGATCGACCTCGGTGCTGCGGCCACCCATTCCGGACCCCAATCCGCCGCATGCTGAAACATCAACTGTAGCGGCAGTTCCGAACCGCCGATTTGCAGCAGCATCAGCCCAAAACCCACCGCCGGGATCAAGCCCAGATCTGCCAAGCCCTCGGCCTTTTCCGCCCAAATCACATAGGCGAGCGTCAGAAGAGTCAGCCCACCCAGCGCCAACAACGCCTCGGTCGGCTGCGCTTTTGCCAACATCGCCAGAGCCAAGGTTGAGGCCAAGGCCGCACCCGTCGCCAACATCACCGGGAACGGCACGGAAATCTTGGTCGCTGCGCGGTGCATCAGCACCGACGGCCCCTGCTGACGCGGGATCAGGCCGCGCTCGGGGATGATGATCGCCAGCAGTGGCAACACCAGCAGCAAGCAAATCCAGCCCGCCTCACCCGCCTCTGACTCCATCGCAACCCAACCGCCCAGATAGCCCAGCACCAGCGCCAACACCGATACCCAAGCCCAGCGCCGAAACGTATCCACACCCAAACCCAAAGCCGCGATCAGTGCGAAATAACCATAGAGCCACGGCGCGGCGTCAGACTCGCCCGCCACCACAAAGGGGGCGACGAACGCGCCGAGCAAGCCGATCACAATCAGCAGCGGCCCATAGAACCACCCCAGCACCAGCGCCAAAATGGCCGTCGCCACATGCCCCACAAAGGCCATCTGCGGCCCGATCAGCCCATACATCAAGCGCGCGGATATTACGGCGGCAAACACCGATACCAAGCCCGCACCGGCAAACACCGATGGCAGATACGCGGTGGAAACATCCTCGCCATCGCCCGAACGTCGCCGCAACCACTCCCCCGCAGCAATCAAGCACAGGCCAAAGCCGATCCCCGCCAACACCCGATACGCTGGCGGCAGCAACCCGTTTTCGATGCCGTACTGCACGAAAAACACCCCCGCCAAAGCCAAGGACGCGGCGGAGATCGCATAAACCCAGTTCGCTTTAAACCAAGCCGCAAACCGTGAGAACACGCTTGGCCCCGCAGGCATCCGCGCCGCCACAGGCACGGCATCCGCGGCTTTAGCGCCAGCCGCCGCACGCTCCCACGGTGTCAAAGGCCGATTTGCGTCTGCTGTCGCAGGCTCTGCTGCGACGATATCCCTTGGCTCAACCCCGACGATCTGCGCGTCTTCGGCAACCGGAGCAACGGCGATCTGCACCGCTCCCGAGCCAGCAGGTTCGCCAAACGTCGGTATCGGCCCAGCCGCGCGGGCTATGTCGCCCTCGGTCGGCAGCGCCTGCAAACGCTGGCTTTGCGCCGCCAACTGCCGCTCCACGACGCCGATGCGGCTGCGCAACCTGATCTGTCCGATCAGCAGCACAATGATCAACACTGGAATGGCAAGCGCCACCAGAGCCAGCAAAACTAGCAAGCCGTCCATTCACAGTCCCCCAGACTTTTGCGTTACCTTAGGGCCGCCGAGCCGTTCTGCACAGTGGGGAACATCGCACCCTATAAATGCTTGCAGACATTAAGTTAATAGACCCCAATACCTGCGGGAGCCTGCAAACTTTCGTATCGCGCTCAGGCCATCAGCGATGGCGGGCCTGCTGCGAAGCATCGGCTGCTGACGGCGGCGGTGCGGACAAAATGCCGCGACCAACCCCCAAGATGAATTGGCCGCAAACCGCTGGACAGTGCGCGCCTCTGCGTTAACTAATGACTGAAAACAAGGAGACACTATGCGCGCGCCCTCCCTCAACGTTCTCGGCGGCGATCTGGAAAGCTGCTCGACCAACCCCGTCACCGGATTTTTCCGCGACGGTCGCTGCAACACTGGCCCAATGGATCAGGGCCTGCATACCGTCTGTGCGCTGATGACGGCCGAATTTTTGGCCTACTCGAAATACTTAGGCAATGATCTCTCCACCCCGCGCCCCGAATACGGTTTCGCTGGCCTTAAACCCGGCGATCAATGGTGTCTGTGCGCCGGACGTTTCCTGCAAGCTCATGCCGAGGGTGTTGCTCCGAAAATCCGCCTGACATCCACCCATCAACGCACATTGGACGTGGTCGATCTGGCGATCTTGCAGACCTACGCGGCGGACTGAGCCGAGGGCAACCGCAACGTCCCACCCTCGTCCCGCATCAAATCCTCGATGAACAGTGACAAAAGTTGCGAGCGCCCACTGACCCCCGCCTTACGATAAATCGCATTGGTTTGCGCCTTCACCGTGCCCTCTGATGTGCTGCGCAAAGTCGCGATCTCGCTGGTGGTCATGCCCTTTATCGCAAACAGCGCCACGTCCTTTTCCGCCGGAGTAAGCGCCCATTCGGCAAACCGCTCGTCCAACAACCCCATGAACGCACCCGAGGCCCTGCGCAGTCGCGTCTCGGCGGCGCGGCGGTCACGAATGGCTTGCCGCAACAAGATCGCCCCCAAAACCACGCCAACAATCAGGCCAAGCGCCGCCCAAATCTCCATTATCTCACGCAGTTCCCACGGCAGCGGAGTCGTGGTGATGCCGACAAATGATGACAAAATATCCGACACGAAGAAAATCGCGCAAGCCGCCTGCAACAGAAAGATCGCAAAGACGAAAGCCGGATGTCTCACATCAACTCCAAGATTGCCGCACCGCTATGCTGTGCAAAACGCGCCGTTTAGTCGTCATCGCCCGAGTCGTCGTGTCCTGAATCGTCGTGCCCTGAATCGTCGTGCCCTGAATCGTCGTGTCCAGAGCCACTGCTGCCCGAACCACTGTGACCCGAGCCATCATCGCCCGAGCCGCTGTTGCCATCTGATCCGCTGTCGCCCGAATCTCCGCTGTCGCCCGAACCGCTGCCGCTATCATCGGAACCGCCGTTGTACGAACCACCGTCATCAGAGCCATCATCTGACCCGCTGTTATCAGACCCGTCATCCCCCGAACTGCCTTTGCCCTTGTCATCATCGTCCGCGATCTGCGGCATTTGGCGGCCATCCGCCGCGACGACGACATCGCGCAAAATCTCGCCGGTGCGCGGGTTCAGGATAATCTCACGCGATCCGCCACGCCGCTCCGCGACGATCCGCACCCGGCCCAGCAAGGTACGCTCGACATTGATCTGGCGGTAGCCCTGCCCCCGCAACTGCTCTACGACCGAGCTTTGATAGCTTTCGGCAAGTGCTGCGCCGGGCGCCAAAACGCCAGCCGCACCAGCAATGCTGGCGGCACTCAAAGCCATGAACGATCTGCGGTTCATCCCTGATCCTTCCAGCGGCGCGTCCACGCCGCTTGCAACACACTATCATTGATGCCAAGCGCCGCAATCCCGACCAAGGTCTGAGGCGCTTGGCATATCATTTTTCGGGCTTAGTCGTCCGAACCACCATCTTGGTCGCCGCCGTCATGGTCGCCGCCGTCATGACCGCTACCATCGTGACCGCTGCCATCGCTGCCACTGCCGCTGCCGCCATGATCATCGCCCGCGTCGTGGTCCGCACCGTCATCGCTGCCACTGCCGCCATGGTCATCGCCCGCGTCGTGATCCGCACCGTCGTCGCTGCCACTGCTGCTGCCGCCATGATCATCGCCTGCGTCATGATCTGCACCATCGTCCGAGCCACTTGTCGGGCCGTCGCCTGAACCATTGTCATCAGAGTCATCGTCTGCGCCGTCTCTATGGCCGTTATCGTCGGCGAAATCATGGTCCGTCGTCGAAACCTCTACTCCGGTGCCGCCAGCCTCGGTGCTGGCCTCGGATTCCCGCTTCACCTCGTTGCCGGTCGCCTTGTCATAGACCACCTCAACCTTTACACCATTCTTGACGGCCTCAACTTTGATTTGGTTCGGGCCTTCCTTCACTTCGATGTCTGTAAAGGCCGCATCCTGATACGAGCCCACGACATCATTCGCGGTGATCGCGGCCTGCGCAGTGCCGGCCCAGAGGCCAAAAAGCGCGGTTATCATCATTGGTTTTACTGTCAGTTTCATCGGGTTTCCCTTGTGCTGCTATGCAAACGCGCCGTTTGTGGCGACGAGTTCAGCGATGACAGCCACAAACCCGGCAGGCTATGGGCACAGAGTTTAGCCGCCGGACATTCGGCCAATAGTTTGCGCCGCTAAACCACAGTTTAGGAAAAATAGCTGTAAGTTTAAGACCTTAGTCCGAACTCCCACAGCAAAAGTCTGAAAAATATCCAAATTTTGCCAACAAAAAGCCGCGCCTCCGTGCGGGGGCGCGGCTTTTATAAAACTTTGATTCGGCTCAGATTTTCATATCAAAGCCTAGATGCTTGGCGACGGTGAAAATATCCTTGTCGCCACGCCCGCACATGTTCATCACGATGATATGTTCCTTCGGCAAAGTCGGCGCGATCTTCATCACATGCGCCAAGGCGTGCGAAGGCTCCAGCGCCGGAATGATACCCTCCAGCTTGCACGATAGCTGAAACGCCTCCAACGCCTCGGCATCGGTGATGCTGACGTATTCTACGCGGCCCATGTCGTGCAGCCAAGAATGTTCCGGCCCGATACCGGGATAATCAAGGCCCGCCGAGATCGAGAAGCCTTCCAAAATCTGCCCGTCATTGTCTTGCAACAGATAGGTGCGGTTGCCATGCAGCACACCCGGACGCCCACCCGTAAGCGAGGCACAATGCTGCATCCGCTCATCGACACCTTTGCCGCCCGCTTCCACGCCAATGATGTTCACCGACGGATCATCAAGGAACGGATAAAACAGCCCCATCGCGTTGGAGCCACCGCCAATCGCGGCAATCAACGTGTCGGGCAAACGGCCCGCGCCCTCTTGCTCCTCAAGCTGCCACCGCACTTCCTTGCCGATGATGCTTTGGAAATCCCGCACCATCGCCGGATAGGGATGCGGCCCTGCAACCGTGCCGATGCAATAAAACGTGTCGCGCACATTGGTCACCCAATCGCGCAAAGCATCGTTCATCGCATCCTTCAGCGTGCCGCGACCCGAAGTCACCGGAATAACCTCCGCCCCCAACAACCGCATCCGAAACACGTTCGGAGCCTGCCGTTCGACATCATGCGCGCCCATGTAGACCACGCATTGCAGCCCAAACTTGGCACAAACCGTCGCCGTCGCCACGCCGTGCTGACCAGCACCCGTTTCCGCGATAATCCGGGTTTTTCCCATCCGCCGCGCCAGAATGATCTGCCCCAGCACGTTGTTGATCTTATGCGCGCCGGTGTGGTTCAGCTCATCCCGCTTCATATAAACCTTGGCACCGCCAAGATGCTCGGTCAGCCGCGAGGCATGGTAAAGCGGCGATGGCCGACCAACGTAATGCTTCCACAGATCATCCATCTCCGCCCAGAACGTAGGGTCGGTCTTGGCAAACTCATAGCGGGCTTCCAGATCGAGGATCAGCGGCATCAGCGTTTCAGACACAAAACGCCCGCCAAACTTGCCAAAACGGCCTTGCTCGTCCGGTCCGGTCATAAAGCTGTTGATACCGTCTTCCATCGCTGATCTCCCATGTGTTGCAAAGGATGTAGCGCCCTTGAGCGCCGGGGAAAAGGGGGCTGTCAGCCCCCTCGCCTTATCAGGCTCACCCCCCGAGGATATTTAAGCAGAGAGGATGACCTTAGAGATTCTTTTTGTAGCCGATATGGCTCGCAGTAAAACCCAGTCGATCATAAAAGGCATGGGCGCGAAGGCGCGTCTTATCGGTGGTCAGTTGCATCACCAACGCCCCCGCCGCCCGCGCTCGGCTCTCACATTCCGCCATCAAAGCCTCACCAAGCTTTTGCCCGCGCAGATCAGCCACCACCCGCACAGCCTCAACCAACGCCCGTTTCGCACCTTGCCGAGACAGCCCCGCAAGGATGGTCAGCTGGCACATCGCCACAATCCGCCCGCCCGTTTCACCAACAATCATCTGATGCATCGGGTTGCCAATAATCTCATCGAACGCCTCCAGATAGGGTGCCATATCCGCGCCCTCTCGGGCCTTCCCCAACGGATCATCCGCCAGCATCGCCACCATCGCCGCCAGATCGCGGGGCTGTGCATCGCGGAAAATCACAGCCATTGCGCGCGCCCCTTGCCCACCGCATCGGCGACCGAGGCATAGCCGTCACGTTCCAGCAGTTTATCCAAGCCCCGCACGATCTTCGCCGCCAGCGAAATCCCCTGATAGACCATCGCTGTGTAAAACTGCACTGCCGATGCCCCAACGAGGATTTTGACATAAGCCTCCTCGGCGCCGGAAATCCCACCAACCCCGATCAACGGCAGCTTGCCTTCGGTCAAAACCGACAGCTGTGCCAACACCTGCGTAGACTTTTCGAACAACGGCGTGCCCGAAAGCCCTCCCATCTGCGATTTTCCAGCACTTACCAAACCTTCTCGCGACAAGGTTGTATTCGTCGCAATGATCCCGGAGACGCCCGAGGTTAAGGCGACTTCTGCGATCTCCGCCAACTCATCCACAGTCAAATCCGGCGCGATCTTCAGGAAGATCGGGATAGGGCGCGCCAGCGCATCCCGCGTTTCCATAACCCCCGCCAGCAAAGCCGACAAAGCCGCCCGCCCCTGCAAATCCCGCAGCTTCTCGGTGTTTGGCGAGCTCACATTCACCGTCGCGAAATCCACATGCGGCCCGCAAACCGCCAACACTTGTGCGAAGTCCAGCGCCTTGTCGGCGCTATCCTTATTCGCGCCGAGGTTCAGCCCGACCGGCACCGCTCCACGCACCCGCGCAGCCAACCGCGCAGCAATCGCCTCTGCACCTTCATTATTAAAGCCGAACCGATTGATCGCCGCGCGGTCCTCGGTCAGCCGAAATAACCGAGGCTGCGGATTGCCCGGCTGCGGCCGCGGCGTCGCAGCGCCGACCTCGACAAAGCCAAACCCCGCCCGCGTCAATGGCCCCACAACCGTCGCGTTTTTATCAAACCCAGCCGCCAACCCCACCGGATTGGGCAATTCCAACCCGGCCAAATTCGTCGCCAGCCGAGGCGAGGTAATCACCCCCGGCAACGGCACCAGCCCCGCCGACAGCGCCCGCAATGACAACCCATGCGCGCGCTCAGGATCAAACCGACGCAGAACTGCCAGCCCTAAAGCTTCGATCAAAACACGCCCTCCGGGAAGATATGGCCGCTGCGTCCCAGTGGCAGCGACTTGTCCCACACCACATCGGCCATCAATAATTCGCGATACAGATGCGGAAACAACGCCCCGCCGCGCGAAGCCTCCCATTTCAGTGCCGGACCCAAGCGATCCGCATCACACGCCACCAACACGAGATCGGACTGATCCGCGAAATACTTCGCCGCTGTCTCAGCCAGTTGTGGCGCGCCCGAGAAATGCACAAAGCCATCGGCCAGATCGACAGGCGCACCCGCCGTCTTGCCAAACTTGCGAAAAGCGTCCCATTCGACGCGCAGGAATATCTTGTAAATCAGCATAGCGCCTCATGCCCTGCGCCGTGGTTTCGGTCAAGCTTTCTGCTTTCGTTAACTTCTGTGCGTTAACCAAAGCTATCTATTCTTATCCAAGCATCCCCTCACATCAGCGCACCACCGCCAAACCTCAAGCCGAGCTTTGACAGACTCACCGCAGCGCCCCACACTCACAGCCACAACCCCGAGGAGATCGCCATGCCCCACCCGCTCGCCATTCGCCCCGCCCTGTTGCTCTGCGCAGCGCTATTCCCGCTTACCGCCCAAGCCGAATCCGTCAAGCTCACCCTGCTCGGCGTCGGCGACGTCTATAACTTCACCGAATCCGAAGGCCGTGGCGGCTTTGCCCGCCTGAATGCCGTGGCGCGGGCCGAGCGCGCCGCCAACCCGAACACGCTCTACCTATTTGACGGCGATATGCTGTCGCCCTCGCTGCTTTCCGGGTTCGACAAGGGCCAGAACACCATTGATCTGACCAACATCGTCCCCTTCGATCTCGCCGTTCCCGGCAACCACGAGTTTGATTTTGGGCCTGCCAACTTCATCGAGAAAGTCAAAGCCTCCAAATACCCATGGGCCGCGATCAACATCACCGACGCCGATGGCTCGCCAATGGAAGGCGTCGGCGGCGTGATGGTCAAAGAGATCGCCGGGCTGAAAGTCGCACTGATCCCGGTGGGTCAAGACACTTCGCCCTCGGTTGCCGCCACAGGTGATCTGAAGTTTCTGCCCTCAGTCGAGACAGGTATTTCCGCCGCTAAATCCGCCCGCGCCGATGGTGCAGATATCATCGTCGGCGTGGTGCAAACCGATATGGACAACGACCGCAAGCTGCTGAAATCGCATGAGTTTGATGTGATCCTATCGGGCGATGACCACTCTTATGCCACCGCCTATGATGGCATAACCGCCTATATTGAGACCTCCATCGACGGCCAGTTCCTATCGCCCATCGACCTGAACATCGAAGTGACCGAGGCCGACGGCAAGCGCGTGATCAAATGGACCCCGGCGTTCCGTTTCATTGATACCGCAAACGTGCAGCCCGATCCTGAAACCCAAGCGATGGTCGATAAGCTTTCGGCGGGCCTTGATCAGACGCTGAACGTCGAAATTGGCACCACCGAAACCGCCCTCGACAGCCGCCGCAACGTGGTCAGGGCCGAGGAATCCAGCATGGGCAACCTGATTGCCGACGCAATGCGCGCCCAAACTGGCGCAGATGTGGCGATTATGAACGGCGGCGGCATCCGCGCCGACCGCACCTATGATGCAGGCACCAAACTGACCCGCCGCGATATTCTCACCGAGCTGCCCTTCGGCAATGTCACCATACTGACCGAACTGCCCGGCAGCCAACTGCTCGGCGCTTTGGAAAACGCCGTCAGTCAGGTTGAAAAAGGCGCGGGCCGCTTTGCGCAAGTTTCAGGGCTAACCTTCAGCTATGACCCAAGCGCAGAACCGGGGTCGCGGGTGTCCAAGGTTATGATCGGCGGCACCCCTCTTAGCCCCGATGCGCTTTACAAAGTTGCGGTCAACGACTTCATTCTTGGCGGCGGCGATGGCTACGCAACGCTTGGGGGTGGCCGCCTGATTACCGACACAGGCGCAGGCAACCTCGTGGCAACCGATGTGATGGCTTACGTCGAAAAGCTCGGCACAGTGAAACCCGCCGTTGAAGGCCGCATCAAAAAACTTGGTCAGTAGTCGGCATTTGTCCCAACACGAGCCGACCACGCCAAGCTGCGACATGAGGCGGCGGAAGTTTCATTCTCGCAGCCGCGCGTAATCCCGTAGCGAAGACAAGCGCACTCCGATGGGGCGAGTTGAACCAATACGGCCCGTACCGCGTTCGCAAACGTGAGTAAGATCAGACAGCCGACAAAAATTAATGCCGAATCAGGCTCGCTTCAACCTGATCACCACGTCCACCCGCGACACCGCCATGCCCTCAGGCGCGTCCGGCAGACCTACAATAACCAGATCTTCGGCAGGCGCATCGCTCAGCTGGTGGCTGTCTTCCCAGTAGAAATGCGGATGATCATCTAACCGGGTGTCGAAATAGCTGCGCGCGCCATCGACCACGACCTCATTCAGCAGGCCCGCGTCACAAAACGCCCGCAGCGTGTTGTAAACCGTAGCCAAGCTGACCTTCGCACCCGAAGCCCCGACCGCCGCATACAGGCTTTCCGCCGTAACATGCCGGTTCATGCCGTCGCCGACCAACAAGCCAGCCAAAGCCAGCCGTTGCCGGGTAGGGCGCAGTCCGCCCCGAGTCAGCCATGTCGTGCTGCGCTGTTGTTCGCTGAAACCCATCGCCACTTTTCCCAGCCTAACCGGTCTGCCGCCATATACTCTCTCTATATAATGTAGAAAACCCGCGCTTTTCAAACGAAAACCCCAAACGCGCTATTCCGACCCCGCCGCCCCACACTTGTTCGCCTTCTCGCTGGGTGTTACATGGGGAAACGGCCAACCACTGGGGGATTTCGACGGCATGAGCGGTTTTCCAACTTCGTTCGACAAGGACGATCTGCTGAAATGTTCGCGCGGAGAGCTGTTCGGCCCCGGCAACGCGCAACTTCCCGCGCCGCCGATGTTGATGATGGACCGCATCACCGACATTTCCGGCGATGGCGGCCTGCACGGTAAGGGCCATGTTGTCGCGGAATTCGACATAACACCCGACCTGTGGTTCTTCGACTGCCACTTCCCCGGCAATCCGATCATGCCCGGTTGTTTGGGCCTTGACGGTCTTTGGCAGTTGACCGGCTTTAATCTCGGCTGGCGCGGTTGGCAGGGGCGCGGCTATGCTTTGGGTGTCGGCGAGGTCAAGCTGACCGGCATGGTGCGACCGGACCGCAAGCGCCTGACCTATTATGTTGATTTCACCAAAGCCATCCAAACCCGCCGCCTGACCATGGGCGTCGCGGATGGCCGCGTTGAGGCCGATGGCGAAACCATCTATCTCGTCAAAGACATGAAAGTTGCCCTGTCAGAGACGTAGTCTGACAATTAGACTCGTCAGAGAATAAGCTGACAAAACTTGGCGTCAAATCGTCACTGACGCCGCTTACGACACAAAAGGAGACCGCCATGCGTCGCGTCGTCATCACCGGGATCGGCATCATTTCCCCCATTGGCAACAACGCCACCGAGGTCGAAGCCTCTTTGCGCGCGGGTAAATCCGGCATCGTTTTTGCCCCAGACTATGCCGAGCACGGCTTTCGCAGCCAAGTCCACGGCATGCCGCAAATCGACCTTGCCGCGCATATCGACAAACGCGACATGCGTTTCATGGGGCCAGGTGCCGCCTATAACTTCCTAGCGATGCAGCAGGCCATCGCTGATTCCGGTCTGGAACCCAGTGACGTGTCGAACGAACGTTCCGGCCTGATCATGGGCTCGGGTGGGCCATCGACCTCAAACTTCTTTCAAGCCTTCGATGCGGTGATCAACAAGGGTGCGCCCAAAAAGATGGGCCCATTCATGGTAACCCGCTGCATGTCCTCGACGAACTCCGCTTGCCTCGCCACCCCGTTCAAAATCAAGGGCGTGAACTATTCGATCACTTCTGCCTGCTCGACCTCGGCGCATTGCATCGGCAACGGTGTGGAACTGATCCAGATGGGCAAGCAAGACATCGTATTCGCAGGCGGCGGCGAGGAACTTGATTGGACGCTGTCTTGCCTGTTCGACGCGATGGGCGCGATGAGCAGCAAGTATAATGACACCCCCGAAACCGCGTCCCGCACCTATGACGCCACCCGTGACGGCTTTGTCATCGCAGGCGGCGGCGGCGTTGTGGTGCTCGAAGAACTAAGCCACGCCCTTGCGCGCGGTGCCAAAATCTACGGCGAAGTCACTGGCTACGGTGCCACCTCTGACGGCTACGACATGGTTGCTCCGTCCGGGGAGGGTGGCGAGCGTTCGATGAAACTCGCCATCGCCACCCTGCCCGAAGGCCGCAGCGTCGACTACATCAACAGCCACGGAACTTCGACCGTGGTCGGCGACATCACCGAGATGGAGGCTATCCGTCGTGTCTGGGGCCGCGGCACCACGCCGCCCGTCGCCTCGACCAAATCGCTGACAGGCCACTCGCTTGGTGCCACCGGCGTGCATGAGGCGATCTATAGCCTGCTGATGATGAACGGCGATTTCATCGCCGCTTCCGCTAACATCACGACGCTAGACCCCGCGCTCGATCCATCCGAAATCGTAATGACCCTGCGCGAAAACGTTAAGCTCGATTCGGTCCTGTCGAACTCTTTCGGCTTCGGTGGCACCAACGCGACCCTTTTGATGAGCAAATATCTGGCCTAACTGTCACCGGAGTCTGCCTCATGCCGCAAAGCGTGCGACAGGCTCCGTTTCTTTGAATTGCGCCTGCCTTGAGACAAACCGCAAATCCCTTGTCGGTCAGGCTTTATAGGAGTGCCAGTATGGCCGATCTGATGAAGGGCAAGCGCGGGCTTGTCATGGGCGTGGCGAACGAACGTTCCATCGCCTGGGGCATTGCAAAAGCGCTGGCCGCTGAGGGGGCTGAACTGGCATTTTCCTATCAGGGGGACGCCTTCGGCAAACGTCTCGCCCCCCTGGCGGCCACGGTTGGCACCGATGTGATGGTCGATGTTGACGTGACCAACGACGAGTCTTTGGATGCCTGCTTCGCCATTCTGAAAGACAAGTGGGGCACGATGGATTTCCTGATCCACGCCATCGCCTTCTCAGATAAAAACGAACTCACAGGCCGTTTTATCAACACCAGCCGCGAGAATTTCAAAAACTCGCTTTGCATCTCTTGCTACAGCTTCATCGACGTCGCCGGTCGCGCCGCTGATCTGATGCCAAACGGCGGCAGCCTGATCACCCTGACTTATGGCGGTTCTAATCGTGTCACCCCGAATTACAACGTAATGGGCGTCGCCAAAGCCGCCCTCGAATCTGCTACCCGCTACCTCGCGAACGACCTCGGCCCGCAGCAAATCCGCGTCAACGCCATCAGCCCCGGCCCGATGAAGACCCTCGCTGGCGCTGCGATTGGCGGTGCGCGCGCCACCTTCCGCCACACCGAAGCCAACGCCCCAATGCGCACCAACGCCACGCTGGAAGCCATCGGCGGCACTGCAGTTTATCTGTGCTCAGACTATGGTGCTTGCACCAGTGGCGAGATCATCCATGTCGATTCCGGCTATCATGTGCTCGGTATGCCGCAGCAGGAAAACCTGTAACATCAAGTGCTTGTCCTAGCCCTATCCCTCGGCCTGATCGCCGTCACAGGCTATGTCCTGCGCGGCGGCTTCGCGGGCGCAGGCTGGAATCGCGTCGGCTTTGACGTCAACGCGCTGGGCCTGTCGGCAGTCGCCATCGCCGCCGCCATCTGGTTTTTTGGCTGGCAATATGGGCTTGCCTTCATCATCGCCATCATGCTGCATGAAATCGGCCATGTCGCCGCCTTCCGGGTCTGCGGCCACAAAGACGCCCAGTTCCGCCTGATCCCGCTGTTCGGCGGCGTCGCAGTTTCCCGCAGCCTGCCCGCCAGCCATGACAAAAACCTGTTCATCAGCCTGATGGGCCCGGCAATCTGTCTTGGCCCGATGGCGCTATGCTTTGCCATGGTCGAGCTTTTGCCGCCCAGCGCCTACGCGATAACCAATTTCCTTTACATACAGGGCCTGGTGCTTGGCGGGCTGAACCTGTTCAACCTGCTGCCATTCTGGCCGCTGGACGGTGGCAAAATCACCCGTCTGCTGACCTACACATTTTTCCCAAAAGCCACCCGCGCGGTGTCGATCATCATGTCCGCCACTGCCGCCGCCCTCTGCGTGCTGACGCATTCCTACTTCCTGCTGCTTTTCGTGCTGATCGGCTGGCAGGGCCTCATCCAATCTGAAAGGCTGATCGAAATACAACGCCCAATGCGCAAATCCACCGCCCTCTTGGCACTCGCCGCTTACCTCGCCACCGCAGCCGCCCTTTTCACCGGCGCCGCACAATTCGTGCAAAGCCTGCTCTAAGCGCGCAGGACGCAAGCCATAGCGCGGCCAGATCCCCAACATCTTGTGCGAACTGGGCCGGTACTCGCAGAAAACCACAAGCCTCTCCCAGCAGGGAATATAAATTGCAGCGCACAGCGGGCTGCCAGCCTGCGCCCCTCAACAATCCCCGCGACCAAAAACGACAGCACCAAAGCTTTCACGCTACGCGCAATATAAAAGCCCCCAAACGGGGGCCTTCACAGTCAAATCAGAAATTCTGGAGCGGGCGGCGGGAATCGAACCAACCTTATAAGTGATTGACAAAAAGGTATTTAATATCTTGCTGTCGCTCAGAACAACCCTTATCAGGCATAAAGTTGTATAAGAATCCGTACTGAGAAAGTTCGCTTCCCCATGCCAAAGTACGTACTCACAGATGCCCAGATACGCGCCGCACAACCGGGCAAAAATGGCAAGCCCAAGCCAGTACATGACGGGGGCGGATTGTACCTTATTGCCACGTCGCTTACCGCCAAATCATGGGTTTATCGGTATCAGCTTCACGGCAAAAATCATAGCATGGGGCTTGGCGGGTATCCCAACATAACGTTGAAGCGGGCGCGGGAATTGTGCGACGGTTTCCGTAGCATGAAGGCGGAGCGTATTGATCCGTTAGAGGTACGCGGCAAAGCTGCTATTATCCGGCGTAAGAAACTAAGAACCTTGCGCCAGATAGGTGACGCGTTCTTCCTGATCAAGAAAGGCACTCTAAAAGGTGATGGCGATGCGGGCATGTGGTGGTCGCCTCTCGACAACCATGTAATGCCCAAACTCGGTGAGAAAACATTAGCCCAGATCGGGATTGACGAAATTGTAAACTGTTTTGATTCGATCTGGCGCACAAAGTACCCTACCGCCAAGAAAGCCCAAGCGAGACTGTTTCAAATTATTAGGTATGGTTCCGCCGATGATGATTTTGACCTGACGATTCTGGAAAAGGCCAAAGCTAAGTTGGGGGCGGTGAAGCATGTTGCAGTCCACCATCCGGCGGCGGCGTGGAAGGACATGCCTGCAATCTATAAAGAGCTGAAAGGGTCGGTCGCGGATCAAGCATTGCGCCTGTACATTCTCATGGTTCCGCGTGTCTCGAACGTAACGAACGCGGTTTGGGGGGAAATGGATTTTCGCAAGGACATTTGGTTTATTCCCGGTGACAAAATGAAGGAAGAAATGCCATTTCGTATACCTTTGGCTTGGCAAGCCAAACAGGTTTTGCAGCATATGAAGCCAAGCGCTGATCCGGCAGCTTTTATCTTTCCATCGGCTGCGGCGTGGAAGAAAGGCGTCGTCAGCGAGAATACTTGGAATCTCGCATTCAAAGCGCGAAAACGTGACACCACCGCCCACGGCATCCGCTCTAGCTTTTCTGACTGGTGCGTCGAAACCGGAATTTGCGATGATAAAATGGCGGTGTTTTGTCTTGATCACCAGACTCGGACAAAGAGCGACAGAGCATATTTACGCGGTGACCGCTTGGAAGAGCGGCGCGTGATCATGGATAAATGGGCGGAATTCGTCACCGGAATGACCGTAGACGATCTTGCTGATGTGTATGAAACGAAAGCAGTTGCGCAGCACTACAGAAACGGCGGCAGCGATGCAGACGCCAAAGGCTCCTACGCTGATCTGGCATTAGATAGGAGCGAATAAGGAAGAATATAAGTTACGGCGACCTTCGTGTAAAAGCGTCCGTACTCCACCCGATTTGGAGCGACGGACACGAATATACAAAAAACATTCGTGCTCTAGGAGCGCGCAGCATTTACCTCCGTTATCGGTGGGTGCCTCATGACATCAATTGAGCGCCTTCGGCAGCAATGAAAAACCTGTGAAACCGTTCAACCTTGCTATCGAAGCCGAATTGGATAGAACTCGCGCCAATTGGCATAGTATATAGGTAAGTGGTTAAATAAAGCGAGCCCAATCTCTCAAAGCGCACGTAATCGCCTCATTAAATAAGGATCAATTGAAGCATCAGCATGATCACTTAACATAGTCTTGAAGCTGTCCAAACTCACAGAGAAACCTACGCCACGTTTTGCTTTTTCATAAAGTGCGGGCATGATATAAGCTTTCGCGGAACAAATTTCAATAACTGGCTTTGATTTGGCCGTTTTCGTAATGGCATCAAATACAGATCTCACGTCGGCAATACCCGCGATTGCTATCGCATCTTTATAAATAGCCGCAACCCGGCGTCCCACTTTCGCTGTGCAAAAATGATAGTCCACTTTGTCTAAAAACAGCCTGTGACACGAGTATGCTACCGTTTGAGCGCCAATCGAGAGATGTTCTGAAACAGCGTACGCTGTAAAAATAGATCGTAAACGCTTTTCGTTTATGGCCAACCACACGTCTACATCGCCAACCGACAAAGCGCGCTCTTCAGAAAGATTAGGATTTAAACTCATGAAAACTTCTTTCAGAGCTTTTTGCGAAAGCAAGTAATTTTCGACACAGTATCGTCTAAGTCTATACAGATACTTCAATTTAGGCTTGCCTCTGCTAGTCAACAAATCCATGTCCGCATCAATTATATAGATTCTTCTCCGAGGGCGAGCAGCTTGATCTGCTTTGCAAGCCTTTATTACTTCCTTACGTCCACCCAACGGCGTGACGGACTTTATCTTAGTGCCTGCTGGCAAGTATTTTCGAATCAACTTCAACCACATACTTGGTGCACCTGTATCTTCCACGTAGATATCGACATCATTACTGTGAGACTTCAAAAACCCAAGTGCTTGTGCGGCCTTCGCAGGATATCTTGCGGTTGTCATGTCAATTCCGATGGCGTTATATCAATGCAGTTGTCTAGCTTATCTAAAATTATCGACGGTGAGTGTGTCGCCATGATTAATTGAGTATTTTTACTAGAACTTAGCACCGCATCCACAAACTTCTCCTGCCATTCAACGTGCAGCGAGAGTTCTGGCTCATCGATGATAAATACACTGGCCTTCTTAACTTCCGGGTTAAAATGAAGATGTGCTAATATCACGATAAGCTGCACTTCTCCTGACGAAAGAGCCCGCAAATCATGATCGCTTTTATCGCCTGACGTTGAGAAAACTAAATCTCCAAAATTATCGAATCTGACCTTTTTTCCGCTATCGCTGAAGAACAAACTCAACGCTGAAATAAAGTTATCTGTTTCGCGAAATAAACGCACCACCTGCTGATTATACTTAGAAATTCTATCGGAGATCGTCGAGATTTTTGATAAATGGGTTTTATTAAGTCCCCAAAGAATATTAGCAGACATTTCTGCTTCGGTTCGATGCTCTTTGTTCTTGCGTTTCGAACCCGAAATATTTTTGCGAGTTTCGTCAAAAAAATCAAAAAGTGGAGCAATTTTTGCAAAAACATCGTCTTCAGATACGCCAAGCAGTTCAGGAAGCCTTTGCAAATTTTTCTTAGCGGCTTCGATTTTTGCAAAGTCGTCCGAAGTCGGTAACGCGAGCACGCCTGTAAAGTTAGATGGAGTAAACTCAATCAAGTCTAGAACCAAGTCTTGTCTGAACTTATCGTCAAACCTTAACTTCATTCTCTGCGCATTCCTATGGGTTTCTAGTGCGAACCCAAGGGCCTCGGAAAGACTCTGAGATAGCGATTGAGAAAAGACGTTTCTGCGCCTGACACCATTATAAGAATAATTTCCATTTGGATATCTCTGGAGTGTCTCATCCTGATACATAGCGCGGCGATCCAGTCCGAGAAACATCGGGGTAGGAAGTTTTTGGATGAACTTGAGGACAGGGTGATTGGCGTTACGTGCCATTTGCTCACGGAAAAACGTCTGCTCCATTTCGCGATTTCTAGATGGGGGTACGCTATCATCTAATTCAACTGAGAAAACGTCAAGCGGCATGTCGGGAATAATATCTACCGATATGCTTGCTCCGCTCTTTGTTCTTCTGGAAGATAGCGTGAAGCGCTGCCCCTCGTTCTCCAGATAGAGACTGATATATTCATATGGTTGAATGGTAAGATATTCTAGCTTTGGCATAAGTAAGGAAATTATACAATTAAGGGCCGTGGTTTTTCCCGAACCGTTTATGCCAGTTATGAAACTCAAGTCGTCTTTAAATACAATATCAAGATTAATATGAGCGTTAATCTTTGCCCCGCGAAATCTAAGAACTTTCAAACTTTATCCTTTTTATATTATTTCGGTGGATAGTTGCACTCACTATTTAGTCAACTGACAATCTCACACCGACCTTCGTACTATTATGCAGCTTACCCGAAAAATCGAAGTTTTGAATTGAAAAATTTTTTTTCTCAGTTTCTGTCTGATGCGAGTCCTGCAACTCGCTCCGACCTTCGTCAAAAAAAAAAATATTGGGGCCTTTGGAGTGTCTGGGTCCGCATCCTTGCTATAAACTGACGAAAATCAATCCCGGCAACCGTCTGTGACATAGCAGATCAAAAGTTCCAAAAAGTCAAATTGCATGAGTTGCATTTACGCAGGTACAGGGCAGTCTGTCGTTCGGAAGGTGTTCCCCCTTCGCGGTTCCATGAGCATTTTCAAAGTGTTAACTTCCATCTCGGCCCGGTCTCGCCCGTCAAGCCAATAGCAGTCAGTCATGGTTCTTTTCCTTAAGCCAACCTAACCATGTCCATTACAGCTCCATAGTACGCTGGATAAGGGTGCTGCCTAACGGCAGTCGTTATCAATCGGACGAGGTATCGACGTTCGGTGAGTCACCGGTCAGCAGTTGATCTGTCAGGGCAGTAGAGCTGTACAGCGATGCAGTATGGGACGACACTAGATCGGAGTGGTGGCATGCTTGGAGGTCGCTGAACTGCGACAGCAGTCAGGCGTCACGTTTTGCTTAGAAGTACCACAAAAATCCGGACATCACGAGCAGGAGGGCAAGCGAGAAGATGCGTATGGGCATGTCAAAGTCCTTATATGGAGTTGCACGCGTCTAGCGGGCAACGTTGCCGAGTATTCGGTACACGCTGGTTCGGCTTATCTCCAGTTTACGGCCTATGTCTGCGGCTGGTGTGCCTGCAGCATGGAGTGCTTTTACATCGGCTTCCTGCGACATGGCTGTGGGTTTGCGGCCTTTGTATTTGCCCGCGTCCTTTGCCTTCGCAATGCCCTCCCGTTGCCTTTCTAGCATCATTTCACGTTCAAACTGTGCCACCGATGACATCACGTTAAGCAATAGTTCACCCGTGGCGGAGTTAGTGTCGATATCCAGCGAGAGGATGCGCAGGCCAGCCTTCTTTGCTTTGATGGTCTTAATGATCTCGCCCATGTGCAGGACCGAACGCGCGATGCGATCAAGCTTAGTGATCACCAGCGTGTCGCCTTCCCGCAGGAAGTCCAAGGCGGCGGCAAGTTCAGGGCGCGGGCCGATGGAGGATGTTTGCTCTTGATAGATTTTATCGCAGCCCATCGCCTTCAAGTCGCGCACTTGCGCTTCGAGTCCGGCTTCCTGCTCAAGTGTCGAAGTTCTGGCGTAACCGATAAGCATTTCTATCCCCTGATTCTGTTCCACAATGTCTTAAGACTTTATGAGGATATTGTACTAAATTGTCAATACCATTCTATTGGGGCATGAATCCGAGGACTCGGGGGTGCACCACACGAGCAAGCCCAGTGGAACAGGTGTAGGGCGGCGACGGTGATGTGCCTCTCGGATCATGGCAGCGCGAAACCGCAGTGCGTCGTACCTCCTTTAATTATCGGTGCGAACAATCAGACAGACAGCTTTTCTGCTAAGGCTTCATCGTTGCAAATTTGGATTGCATCGGAAAAACGCCGAAATGTCAAAACTCACCTTCTTGAATGTGAGGTTGCAGCGACACCGATCTAACCAATATATAAAAACGCAAAATCACCGGAGGTCACCTGAAGCACGCTCTCTCGTCGTGCCACTGACTAATACTCGGTCGGGTCAAAACCAGTATGCCATGATTTGTTTGGTGACTTGGCAGCATGCCCAGCTCTCTGCAGGATGCCGCGCGCTTTCATGCGTCTAACGTTCCGATATGGTAGGTCGCGAATGCATAGCGCAACAATATGTCGCTACATAAGTGCTTTGCGCAACTTTCTATACAACTCCCGCCGTAGGTTTCTGTAGATCGCGTCGGCGGCCACCGGAAAGCTGTTTCGTCCTAAAATATGACCATTTGGTCAGGGTCGCGGAGGAACGCCAGCTTCCATTGCAACACTTAGCAGCGTTAGGGCGGACCGGAATGCTTTAATTTCCGCTTAATTAGTGCGAAGACCGCGCGGCAATTGCTATCGCCGTCTTCCCCAGTCCGTGCGGTCTATGGTTAAGTGACATGAACGCAGACGCTGCGACAAAATAAGTCGCAGCTAGCAGTGCAGCGGCAATTTTCCCCGTGGTGGACATCGATGTGTTCCCCCAATTGTGGCAGAATTGAATCCTTATTATGCTCTTCGAGCAACGGATTCGAAATCTGCGAGTTACTAGCTCAGTGGCGGATATCGCCGCTGGGAGTATGCTATGGGCTGGGTGGCGGGTCGGTACAGGTTCAACAATTCTTCCATGCTACTGTTAGGTATCAGTGCCGAGATGCGCGGTATCGCTGACTTGCGGCGTGTTGCCGATGGCGCTCTGGCGAGACTGTATGCGGAAAATATAATTAGGGTGTCAGTGCAAACGGCGCGGGCGGTCAACCATCGACATCCCGCGCGTCTTGAGTGGTTGGACAAGTTGGAGCAAGCCTTCCTCCTTGCGGTATCGCTTGACGGTGAGCGGCGCGAACAGGCGCTCGCTGCGCTGGTGCCGCTCATTGAGCGCAACTATCCTTGGGTCAAGATAACGGCGGTGGGGCGGCTCCACTAGGTTGAAGGATGGCTGGTGCAATGCTTAGGGATGCCGGAGCCAGAATAGTACGCGGCGCGCGGCGTAAGTGGAAAGTGCTACTGGCTCTGGCGGTGCTCTGGGTAGGCGGCTTATACCTCGTCACCACCAAACCTGAAGCAGCACGGATCGCCGGAGGGCATGGAGTAATGTTGATGTACTTTTATCTGCCAGCGTGGATGCCCGGGATCCTGTTGCTGTGTTGGTACGCGGGAGATCGTGACGGCTGAGGTTCCGGGGATGTATAGAACAGCGCGACTCAGGCGAAGTAACTGAACAATACCAGCGCGCCGACGACATAGACCGTCAGAAGCAGAGCAGCGGCAACCTTTGCATGAACGGGCATCTCAGCACCTCAAAAGAAAACCACAAGCGAACAATAATCTCGGCGTATAAGGGGTGCAACGGTTTTCATCAAAGCGAGTTGAAGGTTTTGGTAACTGCTATTGGGTATCAACTAATGCTGCGAGAATTCGCGCCTCGCATAGCGCGTGGTGCGCGCCGAAGCTCGCGGGTTTTGATCCTGCTGGCGGTCCTGTGGGGTATCGACGTTTGGCTGCTAACCTATGTTCCTAACCTGATCGGCGGCAGGACCGTGTTTGCGTACCTGCATCTGGTTTTGATGGTGCCTTTGCCGCGCTGTTTTGTTGGTTTGGCGGCAAAGAAGATGACTAGGCGCGGCAGGCCTTGTTCTCATTTCGTTCCGGTTTATAATCGTGAGCATGCCAGATGAATTTCAGCCAGCGAGACGCCATCCCGGCAAGCCTCCGTACAGCATCGCGCAGGCAGCGAGGGAGGGGATTCTGGTGGTGGTGCGCTGCAACGGTTGCCACCGTGGGGCCACCTACCTTGCCAGCGATCTGGTGGACGTTGTGGGAGGCCAGTGGCCTGCGCATGACGCACCCTTTGATTGCGCGCGGTGTCGTTCGCGGGAGTGGGTCAAGGTCACGCTGCGCTCAATCCATCCGGGCGATGTGGGCAAGCTTGTGGTGCGGAGGCCGAGTCCGCCAAGGATCGTTCGAGATTGGAAGGATGTTGTGTACTGAGCGGACAGTTTGCGGACAGTTTGCGGACAGTTTGCGGATAGTTCTGAAAACCATCCGCACGGTGCAACCCGTTGAATCGGACGGTAAATCACGAATATCGGGACGTTGTGCGGATAGACGGATGGTTTTGCGTAACTCACAGCGCGGTGGTGGGGCACATACACACACAATCGCCCCGAAAGCCTTCCGTAAATGAATAAAGATTTTCATACTGATATAGATTTTACTAAAAAGAAGAAACCATCCGCAAAAACAGAGTGAACTCTATATTTTGTATTTATTTACAACGACTTACACCGTGCGGATGGTTTTCAAAACTATCCGCAAACCATCCGCAAACCATCCGCAAAAGCCCAAACCATCCGCAAAACTGTCCGCAAAATCAGGCTGACGCCTACCACCAACAACTCAAACATGAAAAAAGGACGGCTGTCGCCGTCCCGTTCTCACCTGATACCTCAACTCTCTACACGGCTGCGACGTCATCCTTGATCGAGACAAAGTAGACGAACCCGCCGTTCGAAGTGTCGTCCTTTTTCGTGAAGCTGATCAGAACCTTGCGCGTGATCTCGGAACCCTCTGCCCCGTCCTCCACGGTCAAGCCGTGAACCCGTGACGCAAACTTATCCCATGCTGGGGTAATTCTCTGGGCATTGGTGTATATCCCGTCTTCATACCCCCATCCGGCAAGCAGTAACGGCTCGTTCCCGTCAGCTTTATTGAGTATGTCCTTAACCGCGTGCACCGTCATTTTCTTATACTTTGCAGTGCCACCGACACGTAGGATAGGATTGTCACCAAGGTTGTATATCGCGCGGACAAGCGCGGCCTCATTCGTCTGTGCGGCTCCGGTGGTGGTCGCTTTCAGCTTGTCTCGGTTGGCGTTGAATCCACCGATACCCGCCACCTTTAGAACGCCACCCATCACGTACGACCACGACTCGAAGCCTGCTAGAATGTTGTCGGTTCCCATGGGCTTGCCCTTGGCGATCCATGCTTGAATGAGCGTCAGGCATGCCCAGATCAGTTCACCCCGGTTGTCTAATACCCAAGTGCGGATATCGTCATGCTTCCACTTGATTACGCGCTCCCCCGGCTCAGGGTGCATGGCATCCAGATCAGCCATCACGCTTCGCCGTTGGATATCTGGCGAGCCTGTGAAAGTGTTAGCCGCGATAACGTGTCGCCCGAGAATATCAACTTCCACCGTCGCACCCGTGCCAAGCAAGCGCGCTTCATATTTTTGATTTCCCGTCACCATTGCGCACAACTCGGGGGATTTAACGTAGTGGTCTACGTTGTCGAAGAAGTTGGTGCCAGTCATCTGCCGTAGATACGCGGTCAACTGCTTTGCAAATTCCTCATCCTTGGGCGACATCGCCCAAGGCGTTGCTGAGCGGCCTTCGCTGATGGATGTTGCAGCCGCAATCATAAATCCCGCCCCTGTGCCGGATGCAGGCTTGTTCACCAGATAAATAGGTGTGTCACCGGTGATCATGGAACGCAGGAAGGGCTGTATGGTACAGCAGATCATATTTGCCAGCGCTGGAACGCCCTCGGCTGTGTAGGCCTTCGCCATAAGTGTCTTGCGTGTCTCGCCCCCTAGGGGGAAGTCGCCGAATACATCATCCACCAGCAACGCCCGCGCCTTTTCAATCTCTGTCTGCGTCGGCTCCAGCGATACGGCTGGGATGTCGAGACCTGCTGGCATGGTCAGATAAATCTGCCCCTCAGGATCGTAACCGTTTTGAGTTACCAATGAGCCGCTGGCGTTGAAGTATGGCACTACAGCTTGACCCTTAAGGCCCGGGTAGAGGCTCTTAGGCTCTTGATACAGAAAGCTCACGACATCATCCGGCGCGGAAATTGCAATCGTGTTGCCATCATCACCAACACGTTTCACAAAGCGCGCTGCCTTGTTCAATCGGTTGGCGAATCCAAGCTGATACAGCGGTTTCATGCGGGGGGTGCGACCGGGCAATACCTCAAGGCTGTAGAGGTCTTCCATGTAGCAGAAGATGTTCGGGTCGGTTAGGTTTTTGGCTAGCAGACTGCGCTGCCCATATTCGCAGATGATATCAAAGTCGGTTTCCGACACGATGATACCGGACTCAGCGCTATCCGTGGCCTTTGCATTGGCCTTGCGATTTTCCTTGGCCTTTTCCTGTGACTTGGTTGTCACCACGTTCAATTCGCGCAAACCGACTCCGGTGGCCTTGGCGAGTGCTTTCTTGACCTTAGCAAGTGCGATTTCTTCCAGCACGAAGTCGCCCTGTGTGGCATCTTCGATCACCGACTCCAGATCAGCAATGGGGGTTTCCGGGGAGAAGGCCTTCACTCGAGACTCGAGTTCGGCTTGCAGTTCGGCTTGTACGATGGCTTGGAAAGCCTCTTCCGTTTCAGCTTGTGCAGTCTTGTCCACTTTGTCCGTGCGGATATATTCCCGCGCCTGCTGTACCCGACCGGGCAAGTAGTCATCGGTGGCGTAGCGATCTTCCGCGCGTTCGTCGTCGCAAGGTGCATCCGAGATGGCATCGTGTAAGATATGAATCAGGTCCAGCGCATCACCATCAGGGTTCGTAGCCCACCACGAACAAGCGGCACGATAGATAGGTTTGTCGAAACCTTCTAGCCCTTCGCCATCACCAATCAGACCTACAAGGTTCTCAAACCCACCCACCGCAATGTCACGCGGGGCTGTGGATTTCGTGCGGTTGGATTTCGTTTTGGTGGCTTTGGTCTCGGTCTCTTTGCCCGTGATCTTTGACGCATTCAAGGCAAGCTGTTCCAGCCATGCCGGAGCTTGCGCAATCGCACACTCCCCCGGCGCGCATCCCTCTGCCCACTGGTAGAAGTTGCCCGAATGGTGAATTGAGGGTGCGGCAATTATTTGCCCCCCTTCGCCGCGAATATCTACACCGGATGCGATAGCGGAAGCCGTGTTGCGGATTGGTTGAATGCCTCTGAAGATGTGGTGCTCACCACCTGAGCCTGTAATGCTCTTGACGGTCTTGGGCAGTTCACCATGTTCCGCGACAAGTGCTGCCAGTGCCGCCTTGCCATGCGGGCCGTCGATATCCAGCACAAACAAACCGCAACCCGGCAAGAACACAATCGAGACGTTGCGCGGCTGGTGGACGTTGGCGAATTTGTAAGCCTTGCCTGCTTTGTTCGCGGCGTATTTGCCCGCGCCTGTCCAGAAGGCAACTATGGCAGCAGCATCAGCGGTCGCGCGCTCTTGCCACTTGGTTCCGCGCGGAAGCTTCGCGCTGTGGCCTTTTCCTGTGCCGCGTCCTGTCAGGGGGGCAAGCGCATGGCTATCAATAACCTTAAGCCCATGTTCGGCGTACAGCGTCGCCATCGCGAGCGTGAGCACATTGTGGTCTGCTACATCTGCACAATCAATATTGCCGCGCTGTAGGCCTGCCGCAATCAATGCTGCGCGGGCATTGGCGACTTCCGCCGGGAAGGTGGACTCGATAGTGTCACGGATCAGCTTCGCGCGCGCCGTGTGGTATGGCGATAGGATTGGTGGACGCTTGCCTGTAGGCGGCTCTGGCAGGCGGTCATGCGGTGCGCGCCGTGGAGCGCTCTGCACAGCCTCTGGAGCGCTCTGCGGTGCCTTTACGGCATCCAGCGCATCGGCCTGTTGTGCAATCGCGTCAAGCGGTGCCGCGTTATCGAATTGGTTTGGCTTGAGGTTAGTCATGGTGTGTCGGCTTTCTAATGCATTTGCATTTGTTGAATTTATCCGCTACGCTGTAGGCGTGTTGAATCGGGCGCTGATGACGTCCGGTTAGTCTTTCGGGAGGTCCGCGTTTTCACGCGGGCCTCTTTTTTTCGTTTGATCTGGTGGTGTTGGTGACATCATCCGGGAAAGGTTCTGTCGTGAAGGCCATCACGCCACCCGGATTTCTGATGCGCCAGCCGCCAGCCGCTCGGCGGAAAAACTTGTGTATCGTTCAGAACAGACGCGGCGAAGGTAGGCGTCGATATCCGTCAGAATATAAACCGTGCGCAATGATTGCCCCGGCGCGGACTGATACTGGATCGGCGCTATTTCATCCGAGTCAAAAACGGCAAGTGCAACATGCAGGCTGGATAGGCTGATACCCAAGCATTTTGCGATTTGCGGGCGTGTTACGGCGAGTCGTGTGGTTTTGTTCATTGTAGTTCCTTTGCGCTTGAAGTTCATTTTGCACTTGCGAATCAGTTGGGCCGTTGGTATAAGTTGTCTGAGGCTAGGTCCGGTAGTACTGCTAGGTGCAACTAAAAACCAACCGTACCCACTTCATAAACGTTTGTCAACTTTTTCGTAATTCGGTGCGAGTCGGTTTGGCACGCTATGAAATTGTCAATTGAAATAGTTCGCTTCAGGGGCAGTTCGATCTGACCGATTGTGACACGTTCGTTGCTTGTGATTTTAAACTTCGAAGGTGATATAAGTATTTGTTTTCAAACGAGGATCATTTAGCGTCATCTTTTGATTTGGCGTAAAAATTAGGCTCCACCCACCAAGACAGGGAGTCTCAACAATGACTGACAGTGATGTACTGCACGCTGATCTGATCACCCAGAGCCATAAGTTTGCAAGCGATGCGATGAATAATTTGGATCACACGGGCCTGCGGAGTCTGAATACGCAGGCCCATGTGATTGCTGCCAAGTTGGAAGCCTTGGCAGATGGCGGAGGGCTGATCATACGTCTGCCTGACCCCACCTAGTTGTCTGCATCACCAAGCAATCTGCCGCCAATCTATGAAAAGGTCTGGCGGCAGTTTCATCTCCGCCGCGTACCCGGTCGGCGCATTCGTATAAATGCGGGGGCCGTGAACTGGGCTTTTGACTAGTCCTAGGAAGCCCAGCGCCCGCTTTGCTACATCTGCCGTGCAATTCGCAAGTTCAGCCACTTGTTCAACTCGAATAGAGTAAAGCTCCGCTCCGCTCTGATGAATGTAATCGTCTATAGTATCTGCGAGTATGCTAGCCTCAAGAAAATCGTAGGGCTGTAGATATACAAACGCGTGTGACCGGGCCTCCGCCATTGCTTGCTGCGGCGTTTCAATATCGTCTGGGACGCCCAGCGCGGCACACATCGCGATATAAAGATGCGCCTGTTCCATTCGGCTTAATTGAAGGCCTATCATAATAGCCCAGCATTCCTGCGCAATTCTTCTGTAACAAAATCATTGGATTCACTGTCCAATGTTCCGTTGCGACTTTTGTTGATCTTATCGGCTAGAGACAGTTTGGAGATATACGATTGTCTAATAGTTTCTCTCAAATTGGTGTCGGCAGATTCAATGCACAGCCGCGCCATTGGCGTTTTCGCCACCGTGCCACGGGCAAAGTTATCCCAGCCTTTCGCCGTAGTCGGCAGTTCGGCTTGTCCCCCGGAGAGATGCACGAGAATTTCCGACTCGAGAATCAAATTTTCCAGCAAATGGGCTGTCATTATTGGCGTCAACTTTGCGCCATATAAGCGGGCGAGAGCCAATTCATACTGTGACTCCAACGGGGTAAGCCGCGCCAACTGATGGGCAGGGCTTGTGCTACGCAGCAAATTTATCCGGGACGCGCGCAGAGCGTATTCTTCCCGTTCGGTAGTTTTATGTGTCATGTCTGTAGTCCTTTGTTTTTATGCCGTTGTTGAGCGATTAGAAGAAGCGCGTTAATCTGCTCATCGGTGACGCGGTGTAGTTGCCGCAAGCGCGGCGACACGTCAGCCCAGAGATAAAGACGCGTCGGATTTCCGCCCTGCTTGGGCGCGGGGGACACTAAAAACGGCAGCGGATAAGGCAGTCGCAGGAGCCATCTTACGGCTGCAACCCCGAGTCCAGTCGTGGCGCGGATTTCGCGCATCGTGTTGAAAAAACTCATGGGAGTTCCTTTCTGATTATGATGTTATGATTTGTTTTAGCGACACCGTCGCGAATGGAAATCACAGCCCCGCCGTGATTCACTTAATGAAAGTAACCTATCAATGAAACGTCAGCTTGTCAAATTTGCCGGATAACGGTTCATTTGTAATAAACGAGCTGACGCGCAAAATCCAATTTACTAAGGCGTCATATTAGCACCCTTCGCGGGCAGCATCTTAATACCGCACTACATTTACTGCGCTATCGGATTGCGGATTGGGTAAGGGCGTGGTGGGGCTTTTGCGTCGATTGGGTGACGTGCGAAGCCGTGCTGGTACTGATGGTACGCCCGCCGCCTGCCCAGAGGCCTGTACGGGGCTGCTGGAGCGCCCTGCCTTACTCCTGTGCTGTGCAAGACGCTGAGGTCGTCAGGCCTGCTCTGTCGTGCTGTGGACGCGCTGGCCGTCAGGCCTGTGCGATCATCAAATTTTCGCACCCATCATCATCGCCGCAAAATTTCAAGCGATGGCAAAACTGTATAATAAACCGCCCATCTAAAAACACCACAAAGGCATTTTGATGATCTATAACAATGACTTATCAGTTCTTAATGGAGCGGGCGGCGGGAATCGAACCCGCGTCTTTAGCTTGGAAGGCTAAGGTCTTACCATTACACAACGCCCGCGCTGCTGTCTTCTAGCATCCCAAGCCCGCAGGCTCAACACCCCTTAGCCGGATTCAACCTCAGCCACACTTGGAATGCCCGCAATCCGAACAGGTCATGCAGCCCTCTTTCATCTGCAACGCATAGCTGCCGCAGCTTGGGCAAGCCTTGCCCTTGGGCCGCTCTCCCATCACCATCGCACTCGCCTGCGGGTCAGATTTCAGACCCATGCCCTCGCCTTCAATGAAGCCAATGCTGACCAGATGCCGCTCAATCACCCCGCCAATCGCCGCGAGAATTGAAGGAATATACCGCCCCTCCATCCAAGCCCCGCCGCGCGGATCGAACACCGCTTTCAATTCCTCGACCACGAAGGAAATATCGCCACCGCGCCGGAACACCGCCGAAATCATCCGCGTCAAAGCCACGGTCCAAGCGAAATGCTCCATGTTTTTGGAGTTGATGAACACCTCAAACGGGCGGCGATGCCCGGCGATGATGATGTCATTGATGGTGATATAAAGCGCGTGTTCCGACCCCGGCCACTTCACCTTATAGGTCTGCCCCTCCAGCGCCGCCGGACGGTCGAGCGGATCGGTCAGATACACCACCTCGCCCCCCGCCACCATCGCAGGCGCCTCAGCCGGAACCTTATCCGTGCTCTCCGAAACGGTCAGCACCGACCCCGTCACCGCATTCGGCCGGTAGGTGGTGCAACCCTTACACCCCTGATCCCAAGCGGCCATATAGACCTCTTGGAACGCCTCAAAGCTGATATCTTCCGGGCAGTTGATCGTCTTCGAGATGGAGCTATCAATCCACTTCTGCGCCGCAGCCTGCATCCGCACATGGTCCAGCGGTGGCAGGGTTTGCGCATTCACAAAGTAATCCGGCAACGCCGCATCGCCCTTCAACTCACGCCACAGCCGCACCGCGTAATCGACGACTTCTTCTTCCGTCCGCGAGCCGTCCTTTTGCAGCACTTTCCGCGTGTAAGCATAGGCAAACACCGGCTCAATCCCCGACGACACATTCCCCGCATATAAAGAAATCGTGCCCGTCGGCGCAATCGAGGTCAACAACGCGTTGCGAATCCCATGCGTGCGCACCGCCTCGCGCACATCATCATCCATCTGCATCATATTGCCGGTCGCCAAATACGGCTCCGCCTCAAACAGCGGAAATGCACCCTTTTCCTTCGCCAGATCAACCGACGCCAGATAAGACGCCCGCGCAATCGCATGCATCCAATCCTCGGTCTGCTTGGCCGCCTCAACCGAGCCATAGCGCAAGCCGACCATCAGCAAAGCATCCGCCAACCCGGTCACACCCAGACCAATCCGCCGCTTCGCCTTCGCCTCAGCCTGCTGCTCCGGCAACGGGAAGCGCGAGGCATCCACCACGTTATCCATCATCCGCACGGCCAACCGCACCAGATCATCCAGCGCCACCAGATCCAGCTTGGCACCCTTGGTAAACGCCCCCGCCACCAGCGTCGGCATGTTGATACTGCCCAGCAAACACGCGCCATAGGGCGGCAATGGCTGCTCGCCACAGGGGTTGGTCGCCGCAATCGTCTCGCAATAACCAAGATTGTTGGCCTTGTTGATCCGGTCGATGAAAATCACCCCCGGTTCGGCAAAATCATAGGTGTTGCGCATGATCTTGTTCCACAGATCGCGTGCTTGCAGGGTGCGGAACACCCGGCCTTCAAACACAAGATCCCAAGAACCATCCGCCTTGACCGCATCCATGAACGGATCGGTGATCAGCACCGAAAGGTTGAACATCCGCAGCCGGGCTGCGTCCTTCTTAGCCTCGATAAACGCTTCCACATCCGGGTGATCGCAGCGCATCGTCGCCATCATCGCGCCCCGGCGCGAGCCCGCCGACATGATCGTGCGACACATCGCATCCCACACATCCATGAAGCTCAACGGCCCAGAGGCATCCGCCGCCACACCCTTTACCTCAGCGCCACGCGGGCGGATGGTTGAGAAATCATAGCCAATGCCGCCGCCCTGCTGCATCGTCAGCGCGGCTTCCTTCAACGCGTCAAAAATCCCGCCCATGCTGTCCGGCACGGTGCCCATGACGAAGCAGTTGAACATCGTCACATTGCGGCCAGTGCCAGCACCCGCCGTGATCCGACCCGCCGGCAAATACTTGAAGCCTTCCAGAGCGGCGTAGAATCGCTCCTCCCAAACCGCAGGTTCTTTTTCAACCTCAGCCAAAGCCCGCGCGATTCGCCGCCAGCTGTCCTCAACCGAACCATCAATCGGCGTGCCATCCTGCGCCTTTAGCCGATATTTCATGTCCCAAATTTGCTCAGCGATAGGGGCGGCAAAACGAGACATGGGGCAGTCCTTCCGATAGGGGATATCAAATAAGTGGCGAGGTGTAGCCGCAAGCATCATGGGCGGCAAGATCAGAGCGTCGGGTTTCTCAACTGGATTTTTACGCAGTCGCGGTAGAAGCCGATGGCACTGTTAAATGCCACCACACGAACAGTTTGACAGAGCAAGCCTTGAGCATACCAGATTTAGGTTTATCCTGCACTCAAACTTTTTTGAAAGACTCACCTCTGCGTTTCGTAGGAACACTAGGAACACATGACGCTCAACATCCTAAAACTCAGCGTCGGCACCGAGTCGGTCGATGACCTCACCAACTGGCACCGCGCCCATGCGCATGTTTGGGCACCCGGCACCACCGAACATGTCACCCGCATGTGGCCGAAACGCGAGGATGAAATTCTCAACGGCGGCTCGCTCTATTGGGTGATCAAAGGCGTGATCCAAGCCCGCCAGCGCCTGCTGGGTCTGGCCGAGCGCCGTGGCCAAGACGGCATCCTGCGCTGCGCACTTGTGCTCGACGCCGAAGTCATCCGCACCGAAAACGCCCTGCGCCGCCCGTTCCAAGGCTGGCGCTACCTCGACCCCGCCGAATCGCCGCGCGACCTGCCAAAAACCCGCGCCCACGATGACACCCTGCCCCCGGCCCTCGCCGCCGCACTTGCCGAAATCGGCCTGCGCTAACGCCTAAAACTTATCTAAAATTTGCTTTCGCATTGGCTCAAATATCCCACGGGTTTGCCATTGGTTCGCCACCGGTTCGAGGACCAATGGCATGGGGGGTGTGAAACCCCCAATAGCGCGCTATCCACGCTTCCCTTCCCCCGAAATCCGCGCCACAACCTTAACATGATCAAACGCCCGCTCTGGCTTGCAGCCGCCCCGATAATCTTTCTGCTGCTGTGGTCCGGCGGCTTTGGCGTAGCCAAACTTGGCCTGCAACACGCCGAACCGCTCACCCTCCTCGCGCTGCGCTACACCTGCGTGCTGGTCCTGCTGCTGCCCCTCGCCCTGATCATTCGCCCACCGCTCCCCAAAACCAAACGCGCTTGGGCCGACGTAGCCATCACTGGCTTCCTGATCCAAGTCGTCTACTTCGGCCTCTGCTACATCGCCTTCAAAGCCGGAGTTTCGGCGGGCGGAGTCGCCATCATCGTCTGCCTGCAACCGATTCTCGTCGCCCTCGCCGCGCCCTACACGGTGAAAGAGGCCACCACCCGCCTCGGCTGGATCGGCCTCGGTCTGGGCCTCGCCGGAGCCGCCATCGCCATCCTGTCGCGCTCCAGCCTACAAGCCGAAAATCCTTGGGGCATCTTGCTAACCTTCGGCGCGCTAATGGGCATGACAGGCGGCACGCTTTACGAAAAACGCTTCGGTGTCAGCCAACACCCGATCACCGCCAACCTGATCCAATATGCCACCGGAGCGTTGTTCACCCTACCCGCCGCATACTTAACCGAGGGTATGATCGTGCAATGGTCGCCCGAATTTTTATTGATCCTCGGCTACCTAGTGATCGGCAACTCGATCCTCGCGATCAGCCTGCTGCTCGCAATGATCCGCGCCGGAGAGGTCGCCCGAGTCTCCGCCCTATTCTACCTAGTCCCCGCCCTATCCGCCCTATTCGCATGGCCGCTCTTGGGTGAGGCGATGCCGCCGCTGGCATGGGCAGGCATGGCGCTGGCAGGTTTGGGCGTGGCATTGGTGAGCAAAAAATCCCGGGTCAGCAACAAATCTGGCGTCACCGCGCCCAGCGATAAACTCAACGAAACGCTCTGATCACCAGCCGCCGGGATTGCCGGGCTTGATGCTGCCGTGGCCTTCTTCGCCTGCTTCGCTCATCCAGACCACATGCGCGCCGTCGATCACCACCGACCAGCAATTCTCGGGGTCTTGGCCGTAAGCGAAGCACATCTTATCGCCCTTCACCGCCCATTTTCCTGTATAATCAGCGGCGTGCAGGCTGCCATCGGGTGCATAAAACTCGGCATAAGCCCCCGATGCCGACATGCTTCCGGTCACGGTATTGCCGACAAGCGCGCTGCGAATTGCATCACCGGTCGCCAGATCAGCCGCCCCGGCGGGCGTTGCCAGTAGCAAGAACGGCAGAATATAACGCACTTTTGAACCCCCTCGGTTACTGATAGCCTTACGCCTTCGCCCCGCGCCGTCAAGCCGCTTAAATTTGCGGCAAAGTCAGCCCAAGCCGCGCAGCCAACATCTCCAGCACCGCCCGAGCCTGCGTCCATTCGGCCGATCTACTGGCAAACAGCACCGCCTGACTTTGCAAAATCACAGAATCCGAAAGGATTTTCAAATGGTTCGCCCGCAAAGTCTCACCCGACGAGGTAATATCCGCAATCGCCTCGGCGGTCAGGTTTTTTACCGTGCCCTCAGTCGCCCCCTGGCTGTCCACCAACTGATAATCCGCCACCCCCTGCGCCGTCAAAAACTCGCGCACCAGCCGATGATATTTCGTCGCAATCCGCAACCGAAACCCGTGCGTCGCCCGAAATGCCGCCGCCGCTGCGTCGAGATCATCAACGGTATCGACATCAATCCAACAGGCAGGCACGGCAATAATCAGATCGGCATAGCCAAAGCCCAAGGGCGCCAGTTCCGCCACCTGCACTTCCCAATCCGCCAGCTTATCGCGCACCAAATCGCTACCCGTGACGCCAAGATGTATCCGCCCCGCCGCCAGTTCGCGCGGGATTTCGCCCGCCGACAGCATCACCAACTCCACGCCCGCAATGCCTTCAACCGAGCCCGAATACTCCCGCTCCGCCCCGGTTTGCCGCATCACCACGCCACGACTTCCGAACCACTCAAAGGTGTTTTCCATCAGCCGACCCTTCGAGGGCACCCCGATCTTCAACATCAGACAGCCCCCCGCAATGCAGCCACAAGGTGAGGCCGAATGATCCCCCCCACCGCCGGAATCGAGCGCCCCGCCCCCAGCACCGCCGTCAGCGCATCATAGCGCCCGCCCGTCGCCACCGCAGGCATATCCGCCGCATCGGCATGAAACGAAAACACAAACCCGTCGTAATACTCCATTGAGGTCCGCCCAAGGCTCGCCTCAAACGCCAAGGTGTCCACCGCCACCCCCCGCGCCCGCAACGCCTCCAGCCGAGCCGCAAACCGATCCACCGCAGGCGCAATCGCTGGCAGCAGCGGAGTAATCCCGCGCAAATGCCCCAATGCCGCCTCAGCCGGAGCCTGCAACCCAAGCAAATCATACAACAAAGCCGCCTCGGGAGCCTTGATCGGCGCGGCTTCGGCATCCTCAATCAAAGCCTGCGCCCGCTCTGCAATATCTTCCGGCGCGCGCAGCCCGATAAACGCCCCCGCCGCTGCGATCAATTCATTCGGCGCACCGCCCGCCAACCGCTCCAGCAAAGCCACCCGCCCCGCAGGCACCGCCGCCCGCCCGGCAAACCGATCCAGCAACGCCCGGAACCGTTTGGGTCGCCAGATATGCCGCAACAAAGCCGCCCGCCGCCGCTCGGTTGTATCAAGACCCCGCACCGCAGCCATCAGAATCCCAATGTCGCCCGTCACCGCGCGCAGACCCAGCCCACTGACCAAACCTGCAAACAAAGCAAACACTTCCGCATCCGCCGCCTCGGGCGCATCGCGGTCAAACACCTCAAAGCCAACCTGCAGATACTCACTCGCCCTGTTGCCCAGATGCTCTTGCTTGCGGAAAACCTCGCCCATGTAGCAATAGCGCGCCGGGTCCGCGCCATCCGCCATATGCGCCTGCACGACGGGCACGGTGAAGTCCGGCCGCAGCATCATTTCACCACGCAACGGGTCGGTCGTCACATAAGCCCGCGCCCGAATATCCTCGCCATAAAGGTCCAGCAGAGTCTCGGCTGGCAGCAGCAAATCAGCCTCCACCGCCACCGCCCCCGCCGCCTGAAACGCCGCAAACAGCCGCTCCGCCTCAGCCCGGATCGCCGCCTTGGTCACGGCTTGGCTCCCCGCCTTGCTCATTCCCCGAGCATCTTCCGCACCGCCGCCACCAGATCACCGCGCGGCACTTCCACCTGCGCAGGCTGATCTTTCCATTCTTCCAGCGTCGCGCTCTGAGCAATCTTCGCACCCAAAATCAAATCTTTCAGGATCACGACGCCCTTCTCGGCCTCATTCCCGCCCTGAATAATCGCAATCGGAGACTGCCGTTTATCGGCATATTTCAACTGGTTACCGAAGTTCTTCGGATTGCCGAGATAAACCTCCGCACGGATACCGGCCGAGCGCAGCTCCCCCACCATCCCCATATAATCCGCCATCCGGTCGCGATCCATCACCGTCACCACCACTGGCCCCGCCGTATCGCCCGCCAAGCGTCCCTTGGCAGCCAAAGCCGCGAGCAACCGATCCACCCCAATCGAAACCCCCGTTGCAGGCACCGCTTGCCCGGTAAAGCGCTTGACCAAATCATCATACCGCCCGCCGCCCGCCACCGAGCCGAAAGACCGCTTGCGGCCCTTCTCGTCGAGGATTTCAAAGGTCAGTTCAGCCTCATAAACCGGCCCCGTGTAGTAGCCGAGGCCACGTACGACGGACGGGTCGATTAAGATGCGTTCTGGGCCGTAACCTTGGGCTTCTAGTAAGCTAGCTATATCCGCCAGCTCGGCGACGCCCTCGGCCCCAATCTTCGAATGACCTACAATATCAACGAGCACACTTAGAACTTGTCGGTTCCAAATCTTGCTGGTTTCGATTGATCTCCAAAAAGCGCTTATGTGGGTGTTATTGTCGTATGCTGCGACCCTAAGCGGCGAAGCAACTTCTTCAGGAACCGACTTGCTCATTCTGATTAGCTGCTTCTTGGCAGTCTCGTTTACTTGCACAAAGCCCATCAGTACGCTTTGTTGCGCAACGCTCAGCCCTGCCCCTTTGGTGAAATCCCCGCTCTCATCCTTTCTACCTTCGCCCAGAAGCGCTCGCACGCCCTCCTCACCCAAGCGATCAATCTTATCTATTGCGCGCAGCACGACGCCACGCTCTGCAGCAAACCGTTCGGGGTCTGATGGGTCCAGCACCCCCGCCATTTCCATCACACCGTTCAGAACCTTGCGATTGTTGACCTTGATCACATAATCGCCGCGCTCAATCCCAACAGCCTCCAGCGCATCCGACAACATCGCGCAAATCTCAGCATCCGCAGCAACGCTCGCCGACCCAACCGTATCCGCATCGCATTGATAAAACTGCCGAAACCGCCCCGGTCCCGGTTTTTCATTGCGCCACACCGGACCCATCGCGAACCGCCGATACGGAGACGGCAAATCATTGCGATACTGCGCTGCCACCCGCGCCAAAGGCGCTGTCAGGTCATAGCGCAAAGCCAGCCAATCGGCATCCTCATCCTGCCAGCCGAACACACCCTCGTTAGGCCGATCGACATCGGGCAGGAACTTGCCCAAAGCCTCGACAGTCTCAACGGCAGAAGTCTCCAAAGGATCAAAGCCATAGCGATGATAAACCTCGGCAATCTTGTCCAGCATTGCCTTGCGGGCGGTGACCTCCGCGCCAAAGTAATCGCGGAACCCCTTGGGGGTCTCGGCGCGCGGACGACGCACCGATTTTGGAGCGGTGGTTTTATCATTTGCCATAGCTTACAGCCTTCGCTTTTTCTCGCGCTCCGTGTAACGGATGGGGACACGCGCAGCAAGCAGGGGACGGCGATGGACAACACGCGATCACTCGAAGAACGCATCGCCCATCTCACCCGTGCGGTGGAAGACCTGTCGGATGTGGTGGCTAGGCAGTCGAAAGACCTAGACCGCCTGCTGCGCCTGACGCAACTTTTGGCGGAACGTGAGGCAGAGCGTGAAGGCAACGGCCAAGCACCCGAAGCCAACGTCCGCCCACCGCACTGGTAGGCAGGAGATTGGGGTAAATTACATCGTAGCCAACCGATACAACGCCACGCCCAGCGCGAACGCGCCAACGGCAATCGTAAGCGGCTTACGCGGGGCCATCTTCGCCAGATAGCCGCCAAAAAACGCCGCAGGCAGGCCACCCAAGGCCAAGCCAAACACTGTCATCCGCACTTGGCTCCAGTCGGTTTCCTCGCCCCACCAGCCGAAGTAATAGGCCACGCCCAGCGCGGTAAACACCACGAAGCTGACGATAAACTCCGAGAAGTTCGTCGAGCCAATCGCATAGCGCGACTCCACACCCGAGCCGAGCAGCCCCGTGTTCACAATCGGCCCCCACGACCCGCCAATGCCCTCAATCACTCCGCCCGCAAAGCCAATGCCCTGAAAACGCCGGGTTTTCACCGCCCGCACCGCAACGCCCTTAAAGCCTCGATAGATGATGTAGCTGCCCATCAGCACCAGATAAAAGTTCACCAGATATTGCAACGCATGGCCCTTCAGCCCCGACAACAGCGTAGCCCCCAATATCCCGCCAATCGAGCCGAACACCGCCAAAGCCCCGACAATCCGCCAATCAATGTTCTTGTGATACAGGTTCGACAGCGCCGCCGTGCCACCCGTCGGCAGCTTCGCCGCATTGACCGAGGCGGAAACCAGTGGCGGCGGCACCCCTTGCGCCAGCAGAACCGCCGAGGAGATCACCCCAAACCCCATGCCCAAAGACCCGTCGATCAACTGCGCAATGAACCCGATCAGGGCATAGTCCCACAAACTGTCCATACTGATTCCACCTCTTAATGACGCATTTTGCACCAGATGCTTACCGGCCCACACCAGCAAACAACCACTTTATTCTCTTTGGCAAAGATTGACCCGTCATGCCAGCCCTTGAGGCGCAAAAGCCTCAGAACCCAGCCCGCGTTGCTCAGAAGTTAGGCGTCAGACCTCTTCCACCATCACCACGCCCTGCATCGCCTTGATCGCGCCCTTGATTTGCGCGGTCACCGGATAGCTTTGCGGCAGCGTCAGATCAATCTCGCGGCCCTGATCGTCCGGCACACAAAGCGTGATCTGCGCCTTGTTGCGCCCCTCCACCTTGGCCAAAAGCATGGCAATAGACACCGCCGCCTCAGCCCGGTTCAAATGGATGCGCAGCGCCTGCGCCCCCGCCGCATCCGCCACCTGATCAATCGGCTGCACCGCATTGGCGAGCAGTTTCAGCGTGTCGCCCTCCAGCTCAGCCTTCACCGTCAGGACCACATTGCGCCCCGGCTCCAGCAGATCGCGCGCGGCTTCCAGCGTATCCGAGAAAACCGTCACCTCATAAAGCCCGGTCGGATCGGACAGCGACACAAAGGCAAAGCGATTGCCCTTCGCCGATTTGCGCTCTTGCTTCGACGACACCGAGCCTGCAATTTTGGCGATACACGCCCCACGCTCGGCTTTCAGCGTCACTTCCGTCAGGGTTAAAACATCCCGGCGTTTCAGCGCCGACATATAGTCATCCAGCGGATGCCCCGACAGATAAAACCCAATCGCCAGATGCTCTTGCGTCAACCGCTCCACCGGCAACCAATCATCGCGGAATGCCAGACGCGGTTCAGGAATATCCGCGCCAGCCTCACCGAACAGACTGACTTGGTTAGAGGATTGCGCCTCATGGATCGCCGCCGAATAAGCCACCAGCGCATCCAACGCCTCAAACACCCGCGCCCGATTGCCATCGAGCACATCAAACGCCCCGGCCCGCGCCAGCATCTCCAACGGACGCTTGCCGACCCGCTTCATATCCACCCGTCGCGCAAAATCGAACAGAGTCGCAAACGGCTTCAGGCCCCGCGCCGTCACGATCAACCCCATCGCCTCCGGCCCGACCCCCTTCAGCGCGCCCAGAGCATAAACCACCGCCCCATCGCGCACCGAGAACGTCGCAAGCGATGCATTCACACAAGGCGCGACCGTCTTGATACCCAGCTTGCCAATCTCGCGCTTATAAACCGCTAGCTTGTCGGTCAGATGAATATCGCAGTTCATCACCCCGGCCATAAACTCAACCGGATGGTTCGCCTTCAGCCAAGCGGTCTGATAACTAACCACCGCATAGGCCGCCGCGTGGGATTTGTTAAAGCCGTAGTTGGCAAATTTCTCCAGCAAGTCAAAGACTTCACCCGCCTTCTTCGCATCAACATTATGCGTCTTCTTCGCACCCTCGACAAACTTCGGCCGCTCCTTCGCCATCTCCTCCGCGATCTTTTTACCCATCGCGCGACGCAGCAAATCCGCGCCCCCCAGAGAATATCCCCCCATCACCTGAGCGATCTGCATAACCTGCTCTTGGTAAACGATAATCCCCTGCGTCTCGGCAAGAATATGGTCAATCGTCGGGTGAATAGACTCCAAGTCTTTCAGCCCGTTCTTAACCTCACAATAGGTCGGGATGTTCTCCATCGGCCCCGGTCGATACAGCGCCACCAAGGCCACAATATCCTCGATGCAGGTCGGCTTCATCCGCCGCAAAGCATCCATCATGCCGCTGGATTCCACCTGAAACACCGCGACCGTCTTCGCCGCCGCATAAAGCTCATACGATGCCTTATCGTCCAACGGAATAAGCCCGATGTCGTTCTCCGCCCCCGGTTTCGCCTCGTAAAGCACCCGGCCATCGGCGGCCTTATTCAACGCGCGCCCGCCGTCGATAATCTGATCAATCGCATTCTGAATCACCGTCAGCGTCTTCAGCCCAAGAAAATCGAACTTCACCAGCCCCGCTTGTTCCACCCATTTCATGTTGAACTGCGTCGCAGGCATGTCCGATTTCGGGTCTTGATAGAGCGGCACCAATTCATCCAGCGGACGATCGCCAATCACCACCCCGGCCGCATGAGTGGAGGCGTTGCGATACAGCCCCTCAAGCTGCGCGCCATAATTCAACAGCCGCGCAACCACTTCCTCTTTCGCCGCCTCGCGCAGCCGAGGCTCATCCGCCAACGCTTTGGTAATGCTGACAGGTTTCACCCCCTCCACCGGGATCATCTTCGACAGCCGGTCCACCTGCCCATAAGACATCTGCAACACCCGACCCACATCGCGCACCGCCGCTTTCGACAGCAACGCGCCGAAGGTGATGATCTGCCCGACCTTATCGCGGCCATACTTGGCTTGGACGTATTGAATAACCTCGCCCCGGCGATCCATGCAGAAGTCGATGTCAAAGTCGGGCATACTGACCCGCTCAGGGTTCAAAAACCGCTCAAACAGCAAGGCGTAACGCAGCGGATCAAGGTCAGTGATCGTCAGCGCATAAGCCACCAAAGACCCCGCACCCGACCCCCGCCCCGGCCCCACCGGAATACCCCGTTTCTTCGCCCAGCCAATAAAATCCGCCACGATCAGGAAATAGCCCGGAAACCCCATCTTCTCGATGATCCCGAGCTCAAAATCCAACCGCGCCTGATATTCCTCCACCGTCACCGCATGAGGAATAATCGCCAGCCGAGCCTGCAATCCCTCATTGGCCTGACGCCTGAGCTCATTCACCTCATCATCGGCAAACTTCGGCAGGATCGGATTGCGCTTGAACGCCGCAAACGCACAGCGCCGCGCGATCTCCACCGTATTTTCCACCGCCTCTGGCAGATCGGCGAACAGCGTCACCATCTCGGCCTCGGTCTTGAAATAATGCTGCGGCGTTAACCGTCTACGAGGTTGCTGCTGATCGACATAAGCCCCCTCCGCAATGCAGATCAGCGCATCATGCGCCTCATACATCGTCGCCGCCGGAAAATAGACGTCATTGGTCGCCACCAGCGGCAGGTCCAGCTCATACGCCGTCTCAATAAACCACCGCTCCGTCGCGCTTTCGGCATCCGTCAGCCGCCCGCCCTCACCCGGATGACGCTGCAATTCGACATACAACCGCCCCGGATAGGCCGCAGCCAACCGCTCCAACAACACCCGAGCCTTAGGCAACTGCGCCGTCTGCACCAACCGCCCCAAAGGCCCATCCGCCCCGCCCGTCAAACAGATCAACCCGCCCGAATACCGCTCCAACTCGGCAACCGTCACCTCCGGCAAAGCCCCAGCCTTGTCGATATACAGACAAGAGTTCAGCTTCATCAGGTTCATATAACCCGCTTCATTCTGCGCCAGCAAAACCATCGAAGCCGCAGCCTTCAGCTTCTCCCCCGCCACCCCCGGATCATAAGCCACCGAGACCTGACACCCCACAATCGGCTGCAAACCTGCATCACGCGCGTAAACCGAAAACTCCAACGCCGCGAACATGTTATTGCTATCCGTCACCGCCACCGCAGGCATCTGATGCTTCACGCAAAGCTTGATCAATGCCTTCACGGGCACGGCACCCTCCAACAACGAATGTTCGGTATGGGTGCGCAGATGGATGAATCGAGGTGCTGACATGGGCCTAGCCTAAACAACCAGCAGCCAGAACAAAACCCCGCCCGATTGCTCGGCAAATCCTGAAACTGCTTTGTGCATCGCCAAGAAGGTAGTGCTTGCCAAACCAACGCAAGGCAGGCTTGATAAAGCAATACGTTAGACCAATCTAAAGGCCAGCGCCCCCGCTTTACGCCGCATCGGGCGGGCGCGCGACAGGCTGATACCAAAAGACCGCGGCAGGATGAACCATGACCGAGACAGCGTTTCTCTTGAACGGAACGCCGGTGCGCATCGCGGGCGGCAGCCCGACGCGCACCCTTTTGGAATACCTGCGCGAAGATAAATCGCTCTGCGGCACCAAAGAGGGCTGCAACGAAGGCGATTGCGGCGCCTGCACAGTAATGGTCACCGACGCGAACGGCCCGAAAGCCCTGAACGCCTGCATATTGTTCCTTCCGCAACTGCACGGCAAAGCCGTCCGCACCGTCGAAGGCATCTCCGGCCCGAACGGCGAACTCCACCCCGTCCAGTCCGAGATGATCGCCCACCACGGCAGCCAATGCGGCTTTTGCACCCCCGGTTTCATCGCCTCAATGGCCACCGCCCACACGCAAGGCCGCACCGATCACGACACCACCCTCGCCGGAAACCTCTGCCGTTGCACCGGCTACGCCCCCATCATCCGCGCCGCCATCGCCGCCTCCACCACCCCAATCCCCGACTGGATGCACACCGACAAGGTCATCCTCTCTGCGGAAATATCCTCGGAGGGGTCCGGGGAGGCAGACAGCCTCCCCGGCGCGTTCCACCCACGCAACTCCGATGATCTCGCCGACTGGTATGTCAAAAACCCCACCGCCACGCTAATCGCGGGGGCCACCGATGTCGGCCTCTGGGTCACCAAACAACTCCGCGACCTCGGCCAAGTAGCCTTCCTCAACGCCGTCACCGACCTGCAACAGATCGAGCACTCCCCCGGCCAACTCCACATCGGCGCTGCCGTCACCATCGCCCAACTGCGCGAAGCCCTGCTCCCACTGCACCCGTCCTTCGCCGAAATGCTGCGCCGCTACGCCTCCGAGCAAATCCGCAACGCCGCCACAATCGGCGGCAACATCGCCAACGGCTCGCCGATCGGCGACGGCCCGCCCGCCCTGATCGCCCTCGGCGCCACCCTCCACCTGCGCAAAGGCGACGAAATCCGCACCATCCCGCTTGAGTCGTTCTTCATCGAATACCGCAAACAAGACCGCCACCCCGGCGAGTTCGTGGCCGGCATCACCATCCCCTCCACCGCGCCAAACCTACGCTGCTACAAACTTACCAAACGCTTCGACCAAGACATCTCCGCCGTGCTCGGCTGCTTCAACATCACCACCGAAAGCGGTCAAATCACAGCCGCTCGCATCGCCTTCGGCGGCATGGCCGGCATCCCGAAACGCGCCACCCATGTCGAAAACGCCATCCTAAACAAACCCTTCACCTTCGAGACCCTGCAAGCTGCCCTCCCCCGGTTCACCCAAGATTTCCAACCCCTCACCGACATGCGCGCCTCCGCCACCTACCGCCTGACCACCGCGCAAAACCTGCTCATCCGCTACTTCCACGACCTCGCAGGCACCAAAACCAACGTGTTGGAGGTCGCACTATGACCATGGGCAAACCCCTTCCACACGACAGCGCCCCGCTGCATGTCACCGGCCAAGCCCGTTATCTCGATGACATTCCGCTGCCCGCAAACACCCTGCACGCCGCCTTCGGCCTAAGCACCTGCGCCCACGGCACCATCACCGCCATCGACCTTTCCGCCGTCCGCGCAGCCTCCGGCGTCATCAAAGTCTACAGCGCCGCCGACTTCGCCGAGATGCCAGATTGCTCCCCCTCCACCCACGACGAACCCCTGCTCGCCACCGGAACCGTGCATCACGCAGGCCAACCCGTCTTCCTCGTCATCGCCGACACCCACCTAAACGCCCGCAAAGCCGCTCGCCTCGGAGCCGTCACCTACGCCGAACTCCCCGCCCTGCTGACCGTTGATCAAGCCCTCGCCGCCAACTCCCGCTTTGAGCAAGGCCCGATCATTTGGGCCAAAGGCGACGCAGCCCACGCCATCGCCACCGCCCCACAAATCATCGAGGGCACAGTGGAGGTTGGCGGCCAAGAGCACTTCTACCTCGAAGGCCAGATCGCCGCCGCCATCCCGCAAGAAGACGGCGTCCACATCTATTCCTCAACCCAGCACCCCACCGAAATCCAACACAAAGTAGCCCACGCACTGCACCTTCCCATGTCCGCCGTGCGCGTTGAAACCCGCCGGATGGGAGGCGGTTTTGGCGGCAAGGAATCCCAAGGCAACGCTCTCGCCATCGCCTGCGCCATTGCCGCGAACGACCTGAACAAACCTTGCAAAATGCGCTACGACCGCGACGATGACATGATGATCACCGGCAAACGCCACGATCTGCGCATCACCTACCGCGCCGGGATCGACGCCGAAGGCCGCATCCTCGGCCTAGATTTCATTCACCTCGTGCGCTGCGGTTGGGCGCAAGACCTGTCCCTCGCCGTCGCCGACCGCGCCATGCTGCACGCCGACAACTGCTACCACCTCCCCGACGTTCGCATTGAATCGCACCGCCTGAAAACCAACACCCAATCCGCCACCGCCTACCGCGGCTTCGGCGGCCCGCAAGGCATCATCGGCATCGAACGCGTCATCGACCACATTGCCCATACGCTCAAAAAAGACCCCAACGAGATCCGCAAACTCAACTACTATCGCGCCGCCGACCTTACCGGCCCCGGCACCGGCCACCGCACAGGTTCCACCTATTCCCCCGCCAACTCCGCCCCGCAAACCACCCCCTACTTCATGGAGGTCGAAGATTTCATCGGCCAAGACATCCACGACGCGTTGGAGAAATCGAGCAATTACGCCGCCCGCCGCGCCGAAATCACCGCGTGGAATAGCACAAATCCAATCCTGAAGCGTGGCATCGCCTTCACGCCGGTCAAGTTCGGCATCTCCTTCACCCTCACATGGCTGAACCAAGCGGGCGCGCTGGTGCATGTCTACCAAGACGGCTCGATCCACCTAAACCACGGCGGCACCGAGATGGGTCAGGGCCTGAACCAAAAGGTAGCCCAAGTCGCAGCCTCGGTATTCGGCGTTGACACATCACAGATCAAAATCACCGCCACCGACACCGCGAAAGTCCCCAACACTTCCGCCACCGCCGCCTCATCTGGGGCCGATATGAACGGCATGGCGGCGCAAAATGCCTGCGAGATCATCCGGCAACGCATGGCCGATTTCCTGTCCGACAAACTCGGCAGCCAAGCCAACGAAATCCGCTTCGAGAACGGCGAAATGCGCGCTGGCGGCCAAACCTTCCCCTTCGCGCAAGTCGTCGCTTGGGCCTACCAAGCCCGGATTTCCCTGTCCTCCACCGGCTTTTACGCCACCCCTAAAATCAACTGGGACCGCGTCAAAGGCCAAGGCCGCCCGTTCCTCTATTTCGCCTACGGAGCCGCCGTTACCGAGGTCGTGATCGACACCCTCACCGGCGAAAACCGCATCCTGCGCACCGACATCCTGCACGACGCCGGAACCTCGCTAAACCCCGCCCTAGACATCGGCCAAGTCGAAGGCGCCTACGTTCAAGGCGCAGGCTGGCTCACCACCGAAGAACTGGTCTGGAACGCCAAAGGCGGCCTCACCACCCACGCGCCCAGCACCTACAAAATCCCCGCCTGCTCCGACCGCCCGCCCATATTTAACGTCGCGCTCTGGGACAAACCCAACCGAGAAGACACCGTCGGCAAGTCCAAAGCCGTCGGCGAACCCCCCTTCAACCTCGGCGTCTCCGCCTTCCTCGCCCTCTCCGACGCCATAGCCGCCTGCGGAGACGGCACCCGCTACCCCGGACTCGACGCCCCCGCCACCCCCGAACGCATCCTTGCCGCCGTTCAGGCTCAGCGCCATGTTTGACCTCACCGCCCTCACCCAAACCGTAACCCAACACGGCCCCACCGCCCGCATTGTCATAGCCGCCCACAAAGGCTCCTCCCCCCGCGAAGTCGGAGCCTCCATGCTGGTCTGGGATTCGAAAGACTCCGGCGGCCAGTCCGGCACCATCGGCGGTGGAGCGTTAGAGCATCAAGCCACAGAACACGCCCGCACCCTCTTGCAGTCTCATACAAAATCCCTCACCCACACCGCCCTCGGCCCGAAGTTAAACCAATGCTGTGGCGGTGCTGTCACTCTGTTCACCGAGGTTTTCACCGCCGCCAACCTCCCCGAACCCACGCCAATAATCGCTCGCCCCACCACCGACGCGCCCATGCCGCTCGCTGTCAAACGCCTCCTCGTATCGGCCCGCAACCAAGGCACGCTCCCCACCCCTCACCTGCTGCAAGGCTGGATGATCGAACCCCTCGCTCACCCCACTCGGCAACTCTGGATCTGGGGCGCAGGCCACGTCGGCCGCGCCCTCGTCCACACAATCGCCCCTCTCCCAGACCTCGCAATCACTTGGATCGACACCGCCCCCAACCGTTTCCCCGACCAAATCCCCGATAACACCACGGCCTTCCCCGCCCTAAACCCCGCCAACGCCGTCCCCCTCGCCCCCCTCAACGCCGAGCACCTGATCCTCACTTATTCCCACGCCCTAGACCTCGACCTCTGCCACCGCCTCCTCCTGCACGGCTTCAAATCCGCAGGCTTGATCGGCTCACAAACCAAATGGGCGCGCTTTCAATCCCGCCTGAAAGTCCTCGGCCACGCCCCCCAAACCATCGCCAAAATCACCTGTCCCATCGGCGACCCAAGCCTTGGCAAACACCCAAACGCCATCGCCATCGGAGTCGCCGCTCACCTGCTGCGCCCCACCGCCAGGGCTGCCCACACCCTCACCGCTTGACGCCCCAAGCCAAACCCGCAACCCTGCCGCAAACTTTTAAGGGGCACCGATGTTCGATCTGATCCTAAGAAACGCCAACCTCCCCGATGGCCGCAGCGGCTACGACATCGCCATCGCGGGCAACAAAATCGCGGAAATCGCCCCGAACATCCAAGCCACCGCCCATGAGGAAATCGACGCCACCGGCCGCCTCGCCTCCCCGCCCTTCGTCGATCCGCACTTCCACATGGACGCCACCCTATCCCTCGGCCTACCCAGAATGAACCGCTCCGGCACCCTACTCGAAGGCATTGCGCTCTGGGGCGAACTCCGCCCCACCCTCACCATTGACGCACTCGTGACCCGCGCCCTGCGCTACTGCGACCTCGCCGTCACTCAAGGCTTGCTCGCCATCCGCACCCATGTTGACACCTCCGACCCCAAACTCACCACCGTGCAGGCGATGCTAGAGGTGAAACGAAAGGTAAAACCTTACATCGACTTACAGCTCGTCGCCTTCCCGCAAGACGGCTACTACCGCGCCCCAGAAGGCGTCACATCCCTCACCCGCGCCCTCGACATGGGCGTCGATATCGTCGGCGGCATCCCGCACTTTGAGCGCACCATGGCCGAGGGCCAAGCCTCTGTCGAAGCCCTCTGCCGCCTCGCCGCCGACCGTGGCCTGCCCGTCGATATGCACTGCGACGAGACCGACGACCCCAACTCACGCCACGTCGAAACCCTCGCGCAACAAAGCATCCGCCACGGTTTGCAAGGCCGCGTCGCAGGCTCGCATCTCACCTCAATGCATTCGATGGACAATTACTACGTCTCAAAACTGATCCCGCTGATCGCGGAATCGCAGATGAATGTGATCCCCAATCCGCTGATCAACATCATGCTGCAAGGCCGCCACGACAGCTACCCCAAACGCCGCGGCATGACCCGCGTGCCAGAGCTGATGGCCGCGGGCGTCAACGTCTCATTCGGCCATGATTGCGTGATGGACCCGTGGTATGCGATGGGTTCCGGCGACATGCTAGAGGTCGGCCATATGGCGATCCACTCCGCACAGATGGGCAGCCTTGAGGATAAAACCAAGATTTTCAACGCTTTGACGGTGAACTCCGCCAAAACCATGGGCCTCGAAAACTACGGTCTGGAAAAAGGCCGCAATGCCGACCTGATCCTGCTGCAAGCCCGCGACCCCGCCGAAGCCCTCCGCCTGAAAGCCACCAAACTTCTGGTGATCAAGAGCGGCAAAATCATCGCCCGCACCCCTGCACGCGTCGGCGCTCTATTCCTAGAAGGCCGCCCGAGCGAAATCGACCCCGCAATCGGCTTCGCCCCCGACTACTAACTCCTCAATTTCACCTATTCATAAATATCCTCAGGGGGTGGGGCGAAGCCGAGGGGGGCAGATGCCCCCCTTTTTACCAAACCCCGACATGCACCAAAGCCGCCTCATCCTCCAGCATCGGCCCAATAACCTCAACCTGCCGCTGCCCGGCCTCAAATACCACCCGGCACGGCAAATCCAGCGTCGGGTTCTCAGGGTGGTTGCCGGTGATCTCTTTCAACTGATGCTCCGACATCCCGTAAACCACCCTCCGTAACCCGGTCCAATAAATCGCCCCCGCGCACATCGCACACGGCTCGGCCGAGGTGTAAATCGTGCACTCCCGCAGCAACTCCATCGGCAGCGAAGTCGAGGCGCGCGTCATCAAAACCCGCTCGGCATGGCCGGTCATATCGTGATCCGGCATGAACGCGTTGTGCTGCGTCATCAGCACCGCGCCATCCGGCCCGACCAAAATTGAGGCAAACGGATGCACTCCCGCCTGCTTGGCCTTTTCCGATTCCGCAATCGCCAGCCGCAGCAGCGCCACATGATCCAGTGCTTCACCCGCCATCGCCTGCTCCTTTTCTGCTCAATATCTCACGACAGAGTCGCCGCTTGCCGCTTCGCAATCAAGCCCAGTTTCGACTGCATTCTGCGGCATAAATCAGCAACAGCTTCAGCATATGCACGAAATTACGGCGCTTCTTCGGAACACACCAAAACCTGCGATCATGGAAACCATCCCTATCTCACTGAAGCTAATAACAATTTCCTTATTATCCAGCCGTCACAATTCTATCCCTCAATCCGACGCGGCGCTTGCGACCGCAAAGCCATCCAGTCTAACCTACCTCTGACCATCTGCGCAAAAACCGGGCATCCGCCGCCTTCGAAAACCACACCAAACCACCGCTTTCAAGCAAAACCATAGCCATTACCCTCCGAAACCTTGAAAGTCTTTCAACCCCAATCCGCATAGCCACCGCCGCCTGCCAAAGTGTCCACTACGCCACCGTCACCAGCCCTGAAGGAAGCCGCGCCCGATGCAAACACCGCCCCGCCTTGATCTTTCGGGCATCACCAAGCGTTTTCCCGGCGTGCTCGCCAATGATCAGGTCAGTTTTGCGGTGCAACCCGGTGAAATCCATGCGCTTTTGGGCGAGAACGGCGCGGGCAAATCGACTCTGGTGAAGATGATCTACGGCATCATGCAGCCCGACGCTGGCGAAATCCGCTGGAACGGCGAACGCATCACCATCCAGAACCCCAAAGCCGCCCGCAAGCTTGGCATCGGCATGGTATTCCAACATTTCTCGCTGTTTGAGGCGATGACGGTGCTGGAAAACATCGCGCTTGGCATGGACGCGAATATACCCGCCCGCGATCTCGAGGCGAAAATCGTCGCCGTGATGCAGCAATACGGGCTGAAGTTGGAACCCCACCGCATCGTCTCAACCCTGTCCGTAGGTGAGCGTCAACGCATCGAAATCGTCCGCGCACTCCTGCTAAAGCCCAACCTCTTGATCATGGATGAACCGACGTCTGTGCTCACCCCGCAAGAGGTTGAACAGCTTTTCGTCGTCCTGCGCCAACTCGCCTCCGAAGGCTGTTCGATCCTGTATATCAGCCATAAACTGCACGAAATCAAAGCCTTATGCCACACCGCCACCATCCTGCGCGGCGGTAAACTCGTCGATACCTGCGACCCCGCCGTAGAGACTTCCCGCTCAATGGCCGAGAAAATGATCGGTGGCAGTCTGAAAGACATTCAGCGCGGCGAAGGTCGCGCTTTGGGTACCGCTAAACTTACCGTGCAGAGCTTAAGCGTCGCCAAAGACGGCCCGTTCGGTATCGCCCTGAAAGACATCGGCTTCTCGGTCAAAGCCGGCGAAATCTTCGGCATCGCGGGCGTCGCAGGCAACGGCCAAAACGCCCTGCTGCTGGCGCTTTCCGGCGAAACCCCTTCCACCAGCCCTGAAGCCATCCAGATCGACGGCACAAGCGTCGCCCCACTCACCGCCAAACAACGCCGTCTCGCCGGCATGGCTTCGGTCCCCGAGGAGCGCAACGGCCACGCCGCCGTCCCCGATTTCAGCCTGTCCGACAACGCCATCCTCACCGCGCGCGACCGCATGGGCATGGTCTCCGGCGGCATGGTTAACGCCCACTCCGCCCGCACCTACGCAGGCGAAGTTATCGCCGCCTTCTCGGTCAAAGCCACCGGCCCCGCCGCGATGGCCGACAGCCTTTCCGGTGGCAACCTGCAAAAATTCATCATGGGCCGCGAGATCATGCAGAAACCACAGGTTCTGGTGGTCAGCCAGCCGACATGGGGCGTCGATGCAGGTGCCGCCGCTGCCATCCATCAGGCGCTGGTCGATCTTGCCGCCACCGGTTCCGCCATCGTGGTGATCAGCCAAGACCTTGATGAACTGCTATCCCTCTGCGACACGCTTGCGGTGATCAACGAAGGCCGTCTCTCCAAACCGATGCCCGTCGCGGGGGCCAATATCGAGGAAATCGGCCTGCTCATGGGCGGCGTCCACGGCGATCCCAACGCGCCCACCCATATCTCGGCGGAGGTCGCCCATGCGTATTAAGCTGGAAAAACGCCCCGCCCCCAGCACCTTCATGCTGATCGCCACCCCCATCGCCTCGGTGCTGTTAACCATGCTGATCGGTATGCTGGTGTTCGACGCCATCGGCATCGACGGCCAACGCGCCGTGGTTGATATCTTTCTGACGCCGATCCTTGCCAGCTACAAATGGCAAGACGTCGCCGTCAAAGCCGCGCCCTTAATCATCATCGCCCTCGGCCTATCCATCGGAAATCGTGCGCAAATCTGGAACATCGGCGCCGAAGGCCAATACGTTATCGGAGCACTTTGTGCCGCAGGCGTCGGCATCGCCGCTGGCCCCGACGCCCCCGCCATCACTTTAATCCCAATGATCCTCGCAGGCATCATCGGCGGCGCTGCTTGGGCCGCCATCCCCGCGCTGCTGAAAATCCGCTGGGATGTTAACGAAAACCTGACCACGCTGATGCTCACCTATGTCTCATTCCAAGTGCTAGGCTACCTCGTCGGCGGCCCGTGGAAAGACACGAACGGCCGCAACTTCCCCGCCACCGCACCGCTACCCGAGCAACTCACCCTGCCGATCCTATTCCAAGGCTCCACCGTCCACCTCGGCGTCGCAATCGCCCTCATCCTGCCGTTCATCTTCTGGCTGATCATGTCGAAATCGGTGTTCGGCTTCCAAATCCGAGTCGTAGGCTCCGCCCCGCACGCCGCCCGCCACGGCGGTTTTGACGCCAAACAAACCATCTGGGCAGCCCTTTTGATCGGCGGCGGCATGGCTGGCCTCGCAGGCGCACTCGAGTTCACCGGATCGCTCAAAGCCGTCAACCTCGGCTTCCCCTCCGGCTATGGCTTCACCGCCATTATCGTCGCCTTCCTCGGTCGCCTCAATCCCATCGGCTGCCTGATCGCAGGCATCGTCCTCGCCATCACTTACGTCGGCGGCCAGGTCGCCCAAACCACCGTCCATATCCCGAATTCCACCGCAGGCATCTTTCAAGCCATGATGCTGTTCTTCATCCTCGCCTCCGATATCCTGATCCGCTACCGCGTCCGCTTCATCCCGACAAAACCAGCCATCGCTGACAAAAAGGAAGCGCGCGTATGAGCCCGGAATTCATCATCGCCTCGATTGTCACCATCATCGGCCTCACCACACCGATCCTGCTGGCAGGCTTGGGTGAGCTTGTCACCGAGAAATCCGGCGTCTTAAACCTCGGCGTCGAAGGCATGATGCTGATGGGTGCTATCTGCGGTTTTGCCGCCACCGCCTTCACCTTCAACCCGTGGCTCGGCGTCATCGGTGCTGCGGCCGGCGGTGCCCTCTCGTCCATGCTATTCGCCATTCTCGTGCTGCAGTTAAACTCCAACCAAGTCGCCACCGGTCTCGCATTGTCGATCTTCGGCACTGGCCTATCGTCGCTGATCGGGCAATCCTTCACAGGTCGCATCGTACCACAATTCGGCTCAATCTTCCCCGACGTGCTGGCAAAAGATCCGATCTGGAAACTGTTGTTCGGCTACTCCCCGCTTGTCTATTTTGCCCTGATCATGGTGCCGCTCACCGCATGGTTCCTCAAATCCACCCGCGCCGGACTGATCCTGCGCGCGGTTGGTGAGAACGATCATTCCGCCCATTCGATCGGCTATTCGGTGACCGGAGTACGCTACGCCGCCATCGCTTTCGGCGGTGCCATGGCAGGCATCGGCGGCGCGTATTTCTCGATGGTGATCACCCCAATGTGGGCGGAGAGAATGACCGCCGGGCGCGGCTGGATCGCCCTCGCCCTCGTCGTCTTCGCTGGCTGGCGCACCGGACGCCTACTCGCCGGAGCCTACTTCTTCGGCTTCCTGATGTGGCTGGAATTGTTCGCCAAGGCCAACGGCTTCGGCAACACAATGCCGTTCCTGCAAGCAATTCCCTCGCAATTCTGGGCGGCTATGCCCTACATTATGACAGTCGTGGCGCTGACCCTGATCTCATCTCGCGGCAATGTTGGCGCATCCGCCCCGGCCTGCCTCGGCAAACCCTTTCTACCTTCTACCTAAAAACACCAACTGGGAGACTAACATGACGACACTCAACCGTCGCAGCCTGATGAAAGCCGTGGGCGCTGCCGCCACGCTTTCGCTGGTCGGCACCACCGCTCACGCCGCAGATAAGGTCAAGATCGGCTTCATCTTCCTCGGCCCCATCGGCGACTATGGCTGGACATGGGCGCATAACAAAGGCCGTGAGGCTATCGACGCAGCCCTCGGCGATAAGGTTGAGACGATCTACGTCGAAAACGTCTTGGAAGATGCAAGCGCCATCCCGGTGATCCGCGATCTGGCGCAGCAGGGCTGCAAGCTGATCTTCACAACCTCTTACGGTTTCATGGATCAAACCCTTACCGTCGCAGCCGAGTTCCCGGATGTGAAGTTCGAACATTGCACCGGCTTCAAACGCGCCGACAACGTCTCCACCTATAATTCGAAGTTCCACGAAGGTCGCGCCGTCCTCGGCACCATTGCGGGCAAAATGTCGAAATCCGGCACGCTTGGCTATCTCGGCTCTTACAAAGTCCCCGAGGTCGTCTTGGGCGTCAACGCTTTCGCCCTCGCAGCGCAAAAACAAAACCCAGCGGCGACCGTCAAACTGGTGCTGATCGACAGCTGGTTCGATCCACCGAAGGAAGCCGCTGCCACCGAAACGCTGATCAACCTCGGCTGCGATATCGTCACCACCCACACCGACAGCCCCGGCCCGCTGCAAATCCTAGAGCAAAAGGGCCTCTACGGCTTTGGTCAAGGTGCGGATATGTCGGCCTTCGCACCGACCGCGCACCTCACCGCCATCGAAGATATCTGGGGCCCCTACTACGTCGCCCGCGCACAAGCGCTTGTCGATGGTACATGGACTTCGGCCGATACTTGGGATGGCATGAAAGAGGGCACCGTTGTCATCGCCCCCTACAACCCCGCGATCCCCGCCGATGTCGTTGCTTTGGCCGATGAGATCAAAGCCGGCTATGTCGCTGGCACTTACGACATTTTTACCGGCCCTATCTTCGACCAAGATGGTGTTGAAAAAGTCAAAGCTGGCGAAGTGATGGGCCTTGAACAACTCGCCACGATTGATTGGTTCGTCAAAGGCGTTGAAAGCGCCTCCTAAACGGTTTGGTCTGAACGGCTAAGCCAAACCTCGCCACTACCAAGGCCCGCGCACTCGAGGCGCGGGCCTTTTTCTTGCCATATGCCCGATCCGGTGAAAAACTACCTTGAATTCAAAGTAAGATGAAAAGGCGATTCTCATGATAAAGGCTGCAAAAAACACCATCTGTATTTGGTATGACAAAGATGCCGAAGCCGCAGCAAACTTCTACGCCACGGTGTTCCCCGACACGCAGGTAAACGCCGTATTCCGCGCTCCGGGCGATTATCCCTCCGGCAAACAGGGTGACGTTCTGACCGTCGATTTCACCGTCTGCGGCGTGCGCTGCATTGGTCTGAACGGCGGCCCAATGTTCAAACACACCGAGGCGTTCTCGATGCAAATCGCCACCGACGACCAGGAAGAAACCGACCGCTACTGGAACGCCATCGTCGATAACGGCGGCCAAACCAGCGAATGTGGCTGGTGCCGCGACAAATGGGGCATCAACTGGCAAATCACCCCGCGCACTCTCACCGAAGCTTTGGCCACAGGCGGCGCTGAAGCCCAACGCGCCTTCGCGGCGATGATGACAATGCAAAAAATCGACGTCGCCAAAATTGACGCAGCCCGGCGCGGTTGAAGCGGGCGGCTGGTCACAATAGCGAAGACCACCCTATACCTTAACAAACCCCTAAGCCGCAATCCAACCCATTGACAACTAACAGACTTTGCAGCTGTCCACATGTGGACACTCTCAAAAACCTAACACCGCCGCAGCAGGTAAATATCCATAATCCAGCCATGCGCCGCCCGCGCTTCAGCTCGCAGTCTCACAATCCGCGCCCCCACTTCGGCCAGCGGACCGGAGACGATAATTTCCTCAGCCATCCCGACATACCCGCCCCACCAGATGCTCACCCCCGCAGGGTCGAGGCTTTGAAACGAACACTCCCCATCCAGCATCACCACCGCCGTATCAACGCCCGCCGGAAACCCCTCGTCCCGCAACCTTCTCCCGGTCGTCACAACAAACTGCGCACCGATCTCATTCAAAGCAATCCCATGCGCCGCCGTGAGCGCATGAATAGACGTCACCCCCGGCACCACATGCACCCGATCCGCAGGCACCAACCGCGCCGCAATCCTCAGCGTGGAATCATACAAACTCGGATCACCCCACACGAGCAACGTCACCTTTGCAGCCCCCCCAATCGCGCCCTTCCAAACCGCCGCGATCCGGTCATGCCAATCCTCAACCCGCGCTTTATAATCCGCGATGCTTTCATCCCGCACCGGCAGATCAAACTCCACAATCCGTGTCGCAGGGTTGCTCAGCACGTCGCGGCAGATCGCCAGCCGAAGCTCCGCCAGATCAGCCTTCCCCGCACCCTTACGCGGGATCAGGATCAGATCGGCAGCGTTGATCGCCTTGATGGCTTGCAGGGTAAGGTGATCGGGATTTCCTGTGCCGATGCCGATGAGAGTGAGATCGAACATATGCCCTCCTAAAGCTGCCCCATTTGCAGCAAAACGCGCGCCAACCACAAGGATCGGCGCGCGTTGATTTTCATACGCTTGTTGGTTTTCATACGCCTATTGTGGGCGCGACCAAATCCAACCCGACAAAGCTCCCAAAGCCGACCAAACGATCAGGCCGACCCCCAAGGTTCGTGCCGCGAAGGTTGAGGCGAGTTCGGGCGGAGCGACGCCGGAATAGCTTTCCAGCTCAGGCGCGCCGATCACATGCGGGATCGCCAGCAGCGCGACCGCACCCACCACCGAAGCCACACCGCGGCCATAGCCGAGCAAGGCCAAACCGCCCGCCGTGCAGATAGCCGTGCCAACCCACCAGATCTGACGCGCAGCCAGATCAGCGGCCATCGTGCCCGGCAGCTCAGGCTCCAGCCCCATCGCGGGCGCAAGTTGGAACGCGGCATAACCCGCGATACCCCAGAGCAGCCCTTCGCGCAGCGTCACCACATTGCCGAAAGCCTGCGCCAAGCCGTATCCTGCGACCAGAACAAGGCCATAGCCGACATAGGCGAGCCCAAAGAACAGACTGGTCAAAGCGTTGCGGGAAAATGCGCTGCCTTCTTCGGCAGCCGCGTGCTCGTGTGAATGTCCGTCAGTCTCGGTTGCGGCAGGCGCTTCCGTTGCTGCTAGGTCTGCCGCAGGCGCTTCGGTTGTGGCGTGGTCGTGATCATCCGCGTGGGCCGCAACTGCGACCCCGTTGAAATGCACCAATGCGCCGGTTTCATATTCTTCGCCCAGAAGGATAAGCTTCTGCACGAATGCGAAATGTAGCAGGGCTGCAAGCAGGCCCGCCGCAAAACCAGCGATCAACGCGCTGGTCAGCATATGTTTGATCATTGGTTCAGTGGCAGGGGAAGCCAGAGGAGTGACGCACATCATGGGCGGCGTCATGCAGGGTTTGCGAATGGGCAAAACCTGTCAGAAATACGGTTGAGGTGCCAAGCAATGCAACAAACAGCACTGACATCAGGGCGGTTGCTTTGCTGGAAGCGAGGGTCTTCGTGGTCATCATACTCTCCATACCGTCACACCCGACGGTGTTCGCGTTTCTTTGCACGGCCGGTCTCCTGGCTCGCGGGTCGATGCGGGCTTCCACCTTCCCAGCCAGATGGCCAGTGGCATTTCGGAAGCACGCTCACCGCATACAGTCGCGGGGGCGGCTGAGGCTTGGGGTGCCGATTGGTCCACCCATTCCCCATTCTCGTTTCAGTCCAGACGCTTTGCGTTTTTTAGAACACCATGCCCAATCATCAGTCACCTAAGCCCCGGTTTGGGTCAAGCGGAAATGCGGCCTTTCAAGGTCCGTGCCCGACAGTTTGGCGCGAATAGCTTAACCCGGAATGCGCGCGATCGCTTTGTTGCGCAGATTGCCCAGCACGCGGGCATCGGGGAAATTGCCGTCGGGTGAGGCGGCGTAGAGTTTGGCAAAATTTTGCAACTCGGTCAGGTCAGCCAAGGTTATGTCGCCGAACAGATACGCCGTCTTGCCATCTTCGCGAAACGCCACGGTTTGATCGCGGCTGCAACCGGACATGCATTCGATTTCAAGCACTTCCACACCGGGCGGCATGGCATCGCGCAAAGTGTCGGCAAAGCCCGTGCGACCGAGTTCGCAGAGCGTGCAGACATAAAGTTTCATGCGGGAAACTCGGCGAGCGGGCCGTAGAAGATCAGCGCCGGATGCGGGCTTTGCGCGGTTTGCAAATGGGCGGCAAGGCTCGCAACGGTATGGCGGCTGATTTGTTGATCGGGGGTGGAAACCGCCTCGGCCAGCAGCGCGGGCGTGTGGGCGGGTAGACCGTGCGCGATCAGCCGAGCGGCCAGATCAGCGAAGGTGCGGCGGCCCATATAGACCACGGTAGTCGCCATCGGGTCAGCGAGTGCCGCCATGTTGGTGCCTTCCGGCAGGCTTCCAGTCACATCCGCGCCGGTGATGAATTGCACGCGGCGGGCGGTCAAGCGGCGCGTCAGTGGGATACCAGCAGCGGCAGCGGCGGCAGAGGCAGAGGTGACGCCTGGGATAATTTCATAAGCAATGCCAGCGGCTTGCAGCGCAATCAGTTCTTCCTCTAACCGCCCGAACATCCCGCAATCACCGGATTTCAGCCGCACCACGCGCTGCCCAGCGAGGGCGTGATCGACCAGCAGACGGCTGACGTGATCTTGCTTTGGCGAAGGCCGCCCCGCCCGTTTACCAACCGCGATCAGATCGGCGGTTTTCGCGGCAAGGCTAAGGATCGGCCCAGACGACAGGTCATCGAACAGTACCACCTCAGCCGCAGCCAAACGGTTCACCGCTTTGACCGTCAACAGTTCCGGGTCGCCCGGGCCAGAGGATACAAAGGATACAAAACCAGTCATGTCGCCTCTGCGATCAAATGGAAGAACGTGCCCGAGGACTGCCCGCCACCCGCTTGCATACGCAGCGATCCGGTTTCTGCCACGGCGGCATCGGTGGCATCCGTCACATGCGCAAGCGCCGCATCCGGTTGCGAAAGTATCGTCGCGTAGTGAAACTCATGGCCGCGCAGGCGCGTGTTGGCGGGATGGCCAGCCACCGGGGCATGGGTCAATGCAAGCCGGTAACCAAGGTGCATCCGGCGCTTGGCAAAGCTCGTCTCTAGGCCCAGAAGACCAGCCATTTCATGGCGTTGACCTTGAGAGTCGATCAGACCCGCGCCCATCGCCATATAGCCACCACACTCACCATGCACCGGTTTGATTGCGGCAAAGGCTTGCAGTGATTGGCGGAAATTGGCGTTGGCGGCGAGCTTTCCCGCATGAAGCTCTGGGTAGCCGCCGGGCAGCCAGCAGGTCTCCGCCGAAGGATCAGGCGCTTCATCTTGTAGTGGCGAAAACGGCAGGATCGTCGCACCAGCGGCCCGCCAGCCGGCCAGAAGATGCGGGTAGATGAACGAAAACGCGGCATCGCGAGCAAGCGCGATGCGGTTGGCAGGCGGAACAATCGGCAGCGGTTGCGCTGGCGACAGATGGCCCCGTGCGGCGGCGCGCAGGGTATCGAGGTTAAGGTTTTCAGCGATAAACGCTCCCGCCTCGGCCAGCAATGCTTGCAAATGCGGCTGTTCCTCGGCTTGCACTAGGCCAAGGTGGCGCTCGGGCAGTTCAATCGAGGCGCGGCGGGGCAGCGCACCCAAAACCGTGATGCCCGCATCCGCCATCCCCGCCCGCACAAGGGCTTCGTGGCGTGGCGAGGCGACGCGGTTCAGCACCACGCCCGCGAACGGCATCTCGGGCCGCAACATCTGAAAACCTTTGGCGACGGCGGCGGCGGATTGGGCTTGGCCGGAGACATCCAAGACCAAAACCACTGGCCAGCCCATCATTTGCGCGATATCGGCGCTGGCTCCGCTGCCGAACTCGCCCGGTTTGGCAACGCCATCAAACAGCCCCATCGAACCTTCAGCGAGGATCAAATCAGCATCCTGCGCCACCGAAGCCAGCCCTGCGATCCGCGCCGGAGTCATTGCCCAACTGTCAAGATTGACCGAGGCGCGACCCGAAGCTGCGGCGTGAAAGGCTGGGTCGATGTAATCGGGACCAGATTTGAACGGCTGCACCTTTAGCCCCTGTGCCCGGAACGCGGCGAGCAAGCCCAGCATCAGCGTGGTCTTGCCGGTGCCGGAAGCGGGGGCCGATATGAGCAGGCCCGGAATGTTAAAATTGGGGTTCATGTGGCATCCGGGAAGCGTGGGTCGGTGCCGACAGGGCGGAAACGGCGGTCGTAGTCGCCAGCATAAAGCCGGCTTTCCTCAAAGCCCTCGGCAGCCAAAGCGGGGCCGACGAGGATCAACGCCGTGCGCTCCATCTCCGCGCCGATGGCGGTTTGCAAGGTGGCGAGCGTGGCGCGGACGATGCGCTCATCCGGCCAAGTCGCGCGCCAGACCACGGCGACGGGGCAATCAGGGCCGTAGTGGGGGGTGAGGTCTGCGACAACCTTTTCAAGCACATGCACCGAGAGGTGGATCGCGAGGGTGGCTCCGGTAGCGGCAAAAGCGGGCAGGTTTTCACGGTCCGGCATCGCTGTGGCACGACCAGAAGTGCGGGTCAGCACCACCGATTGCGTCAGACCCGGCAAGGTCAATTCGGTCGCCAAAGCAGCAGCGGCAGCGGCGAACGACGGCACTCCGGGAGTGACATCATAGGGGATATTCAGCGCGCGCAGGCGACGCAGTTGCTCACCCATCGCCGACCACACCGACAGATCACCCGAGTGCAGACGGGCGACGTCTTGGCCTGCGGCATGGGCGCTCGCGAGTTCAGCGATGATCTCATCCAGCGACAGCGACGCGGTGTTGACGATGCGCGCACCCGGTGGGCAATGGGCCAGCAGAGCTTGCGGCACCAGCGACCCTGCATAAAGGCAGACCGGGCTGGAGCCGATCAGATCGCGACCACGCAGCGTAATCAGGTCAGGCGCGCCGGGGCCAGCGCCGATGAAATGGATGGTCATGGGTTGCTCCTTTCGGCAAGGGCTGCGGTGGCCATGCCGTCTTGGGATGTGACGCGCGGACCCAACAGCCGAGCGCCCGGGCCAGCAGCGGCAAGAGCGGCGGCTTCGGCAAGGCTGCCTGTGCCGTAGAGCGTATGGACGCGGGTTGATTCGGTTAGGGTCGGTTGATTTTTCAGCGCGGCCAACGGGATAGCGTGCAAAGGCAGTGCCAGTTCCGCAGCGAGAGCCAAGATCACTGGCGCGTCAGCCTTGTCCTCAGCGGTCGCCAAGGCTTGCGCCAGATCGCCCCCCGCACCCGCCAAAGCATCGCGCAGGCTGTCGATCCCGGCGTCTTTGCGAAAGCCCAAACCCGCGACGATCATCGGATAACACTCCATTGCACGACCGGGCGCGAGGCATCCCAACCACGCATCCGGCCCAATGGAGTTGCTGTGGCAAGCTCGATGCGCAGCAGATTGCCGCCGCGTTGAGCGTGCTGAATGGCCAGCAGGCTTTCAGTTTCTAGGGTCACACCATTGGCGACAATTCGGGTGCCAGCTGGCAAAATACTCCATAGCTGATCGTAAAGCGCCGCATTGCCGCCGCCGCCGATGAATACCGCGTCAGGGATCGGCTGGCTGGCGAGGCTTTCATTCGCAACGCCTTCGATGCAGGTCAAACGGTGATCTACGCCAAAACGGGCGGCATTCGTGCGGATATTGACCGCGCGCTCGGGGCGCAGTTCGAACGCCAGCGCGCGACCTCCGGCGAGGCACCATTCCACCGAAATCGAGCCCGAACCCGCGCCGATATCCCACAGCATCTCCCCCACCCGGGGAGCAAGCGTCGAAAGCGTCAGCGCGCGCACCGGGCGTTTTGTGATTTGCCCGTCATTTGCGAACAGCCTGTCGTCTAGGCCAGAGGCGCGGGAAAGCCCGACGCCTGCGGTGATTTCAATGGCGACTGCGACGGGCGCGGTAATATCAGTCAGCGCAAATGCTTCGGCAGTGGTCGTGCGAATACGCTGGTTTGGGCCGCCGAGAGCTTCCAGAATAGTCAGGTTGGCGGCAAAGCCTTGATCGGTCAGCCATTTGGCGAGGGCTTGCGGCGCATCGCCGTCCCGCACGAGGCAAATCGCGCGGTGGCCTTTGGTCAACACCGGGCGCAGCCGCTCAAACGGGGCGGCGTGCAGGCCGTGGCAGGTGATTTCCTCCATCCGCCAACCGAGGTGTGCTGCGGCGAGTTGGAAGGTTGAAACTGCGGGAAAGGCAACCCATTCCTCGCGCTCCAGATGCGCCGCCAAACGACTACCCGCCCCAAACCAGAACGGATCACCCGAGGCCAGAATGGCGACGTTTTGACCCCTATACGCCAGCACAGGCTCCACCGAAAACGGCACCGGCCAAGCGCGGCCGCGATCCCCCGCCCCTACCAAAGCCAAATGCCGCGGCCCACCGAAGATGATTTCGGCACCTGCCAACGCCACACGGCTTGCATCCGACAGCCCCGACAGGCCATCTTCGCCCAGACCGATGATTGCAACCCAAGGCTTATCCATGACGCGCATTCTTATCTTGGGCGGCACTACCGAGGCCAGCGTTTTGGCGCGGGCTTTGGCTGCCGAGGGCAAGGACGCGGTGTTCTCTTACGCTGGTCGCACCGATGGCCCCGTGACGCAGCCCTTGCCCACGCGGGTTGGAGGCTTCGGTGGCGTTAGCGGCTTGGTGGCGTATCTGCGCGCTGAGAGCATCCGCGCGGTCGTCGATGCCACCCACCCGTTTGCCGCCCAAATGAGCCGCAATGCGGTTGAGGCTTGCGGTCTCGCTGGCGTGCCGTTGCTCGCGCTTGAGCGCCCTTCTTGGGTAGCTGGCAACGACGATAACTGGAGCCATGTTCCCAGCGTGGACGCTGCCGTTCGAGCCTTGCCCGACAGTCCCGCACGGGTTTTTCTTGCCATCGGCAAGCAAAATCTCGCGGGCTTTGCCGCCAAGCCGCACCACTATCTGCTGCGCTTGGTTGATGCGCCCGAAGCGCCGCCTTTGCCCGACTGCACGGTTATCCTGGCGCGGGGTCCGTTTGACGCTGATGCCGATAAGGCGCTGATGCTCCAACATAATATCAGCCACATCGTGGCCAAGAACGCAGGCGGTGCGGGGGCCGAGGCCAAGCTGATCGCGGCGCGCGCATTGGGGCTTCCGGTGATCTTGATCGACCGCCCGACCCTCCCCGCGCGGGAAGTAGTGGCCTCGGTGGCCGAGGTGATGCGCTGGCTGGCTCATGCCGATCTTGGCGTGTAAACGAAGCGCCCAACGCGGCGCGTTGCCGAATTTCCGACGATAACCACTGTCCGCATATCGGCCATCTCCGGTGTGGCTTCGGCCAATGTCACGGTCAGGATGCGTTCTTCCGGTGTCGATACAGCGCGGGCGAAGGTGATCAAGCGGTCTGGGCCACATTCCTCTAACAGTATCTCCAAAGCACGCGCGAACTGGTGCGGACGGCTTGCGGAACGCGGATTGTAGAACCCCATCGCGAAATCGGCTTGGGCGGCGAGACGCAGGCGACGCTCCACCAATTCCCACGGTTTCAAGTTGTCGCTTAGATTAATCGCGCAGAAATCATGCCCCAACGGCGCACCGGCATGGGCAGCAGCGGCGAGCATCGCGGTGATGCCGGGGAGGATGCGAATATCCAAACCGTGCAAATCCGGGCGCTTTTCCAACGCCTCAAACAACGCCGAAGCCATCGCGAACACCCCCGGATCGCCGGAGGACACGATCACCACCTTTGCACCCTCGGACGCCAATCGCAGCGCATGGTCGGCGCGGTCGATCTCAACCCGGTTGTCCGATCCGTGCAAGTTCAGCCCCTCACGCGCAGCGACGCGGGCGACATAGGGGAAATAGCCGATCACATCCGTCGCCTCGGCCAAAGCCATGCGGACCTCGGGTGTCACCATGTTCTCATCACCGGGCCCAAGCCCTGCGACAGCCAGCCAACCGCTCATTCCATGCCCGCCATTTCCGGGCGGCGACCTTGGCCGTGGACCAATACGATGGCGAAATACGGGCAATCGGCGGCATCCACTTCGGACAAACGCGCGATACGCTGCGTCGGCATCGTGCCACGCTCCACCAGCCAAGCATCGGCCAAACGGCCCGTCGCCTGCAATGCCGCACGAACTTTCGGCAAATTGCGGCCGGTTTTCATAATAACCATCGCATCCGACCGCTGCATATGGTGGACCAGATCAGCCTCGGGCAGCGTCGCCATCAACACCGACAGCACATCATCGCCCCAAGTGAACGGCGTGCCCACGGCGTTCCAGCAGCCCGTCATGCCGGTGATACCGGGGATAACCTCGACCTCGGCACGGCCTTGCAGGCGGGTGTGTAAGTGCATGAAAGAACCATAGAAAAACGGATCGCCTTCACACAAAACGATCACATCTTCGGCCTGAGCTACCAAAGCCAGCCGGGTCGCCCAATCATCATAGAACTGCGCCAGAGCGTCGTTATACTCCGGGCTGTCGAACGGCATCTCGGTGGTCACCGGATACTCCATCGCATATTCGGTAACGCCCGCCGCCAGCATCCCTTGCACGATCTGCCGCGCCTGACCCGCCCGACCTGCCTTGCGGAAATAGGCGACATGCGCGGCCCCCCGGATCAACCGATCAGACTTTACCGAGATCAGATCAGGGTCGCCGGGGCCAAGTCCTGTGCAGATGATTTTGCCCATTCACTCCACCCGGCTTGCAAGCGCGTTGATCGCGGCCACGGTGATCGCCGAACCGCCGAGCCGCCCGCGCACGATCAGCGACGGCACCGGCAGCACCTCCATCAGCGCGGCTTTCGACTCCGCCGCGCCGATGAAACCGACCGGGCAACCGATGATCGCGGCAGGACGCGGACAGGTTGGGTCTTCCAGCATGTTCAGCAGGTGGAACAGCGCGGTGGGGGCGTTGCCGATGGCGACGACGGCTCCAGCCAAGTGCGGTCGCCACAACTCCAACGCCGCAGCGGAACGGGTGTTGCCCATTCCCTTTGCCAACGCGGCCACCGAAGCGTCATGCAACGTGCAAATCACCTGATTGCCCGCAGGCATCCGGCCACGGGTGACACCTTCCGACACCATCCGCGCATCGCATAGGATTGGCGCACCTGCCTCCAGAGCCGCCCGCGCCGCAATCGCCATGCCTGCGGAAAACTCCACATACGCCTCAAGCCCGACCATCCCGGCGGCATGGATCATCCGCACCGCGACGATTTCCTCCTCGGGCGTAAACCGCGCCAAATCCGCCTCGGCGCGGATCATCGCGAAGGAACGGCGGTAAATCTCGGCACCATCGGTGATGTAGCTGTGCGGCATCAGGGGAACTCGGTCAGGATTGAGGGACGGGCCATCAGGTCATCCGCGGATAGCCCTTCACGCAGCGGAGTGCCAGAGGCGGTATCATTGCGAATAAAGGCGAAGCCCGTGGGAGTGGCGGTAAGCGTCAGCGGCGCAGGGCCGGGATGCGCGCAGCCTTTTGCGCAACCCGAGACATGCAGCGTTTCGCTCAAGGTGGGCGCAAGGGCGCGGGCAAGCGGACGCGTGGCAGCATGACCTTGCAGACAACCGGGCGCGCCCGTGCAAGCGATCACCCGCAGCATCGGGTCATCCGCGCGCGTGATCACGCCCGCGATTTGCGGGGCGTCGGTCAGATTTTCAATCAGGAGCATCCGCCACGGGGTAAGACGTAGCGCGCCGAGATCGGCAAGCGCGGCCAAGGTTTCGGCCTGCATCTGACCAAATTCAAACGCAACTAACCGCCCCTGAGCCGTTTGGCCGGGGCGCGGTTGCGGCGTCGGGGCGAGGCGCTTGGCGGTAAATCGAGCTGGAAGCGGAATGCGTTTCAACAACCCCGCCATCCGCCCCCTGCCCTCCGTCACGCCACCTTGCTCGATAAACCACCGCGCCAAAGCGATTGCCTCCCCGACGGCGGTATCAAGGAGAACAGGAAGCGCGCGTTCGGAATGGCTGGCCAGCAGCAAGCCATCCGCGCCAGTTTCCAACCAGATATCCGCAGACGCATCGCGCAAAGTTGGCGCGGCCCCCGTATCCACCGCAAAGCCAAACTTACCGGGCAGTTGTGGGGCATCCGGGGCCGTCAGCGCGTCGGCAAGCTGCCCAGCGAGGCGTTGAGTCGGGTCAGCCTCGGTCCAGAACGGCGTTGCGATGATATTGCGACGCGCCTCATCCGCTGCATCGGCGTCAATCAAATCCAGCGCCCGCAAACCGTCGATCAAAGCCGGATGGCTGGCGTCGGTGACGCCCCGCAGTTGCAGGTTTGCGCGGTTGGAGAGATCAATCAGCCCGTTACCATGCAGGTCCGCAAGCCGCGCAATCCCCCGCGCTTGATCGGGGATAAGCCTGCCCGCGCGGGGACGAATACGTACCACCAAACCATCACCCGACCGCATCGGGCGCAGCGCACCGGGGCACCAGCCTTGGACGATTGGGCTCGGCGTGGCGATCATTCCCCCGCCCCCATCATCGCCGCGATGGAATTGCGCCGGGTGATCCAAAGGCCAGCGTCCGCCAAAGCTTGAAACCGCGCCCGCAGTGCGGCCAGAGCAGCAGGGTTCTCAGCCGCCATAAACTCCACCAGATCCACGCGGCCCAACGTGGCTTCGTGATACAAATCAAACAGATGCGCGGGCACATTCCGCGTCAAATGAGCGTAGGCCGCAAGGTTGTCCAGCGTCGCCGTAACTTCGGCAGCCCCTCG
>NZ_JAQGKQ010000040.1 GCF_028290025.1 Cypionkella sp.
GGCCATACATTCCATCATTGCCCGCCCCGCCATCGACCGAGTCGTCGCCAAGCCCGCCCAGCATAAGGTCGTCGTTATCGCCGCCAGACATGCTGTCATATTCAGCTAAGCCGTCAATATAGTCTGCGCCGGCCTCGCCCAGCATCGTATCGCGGCCATCGCCACCGTAGAGCGTGTCATTGTCCGCACCGCCGAGCAGCGAGTCGTTGCCCGCGTCGCCGTTCAGAATATCGTTGCCCAGACCGCCGGTCAGCGTGTCGTTATCGGCACCGCCGAACAGCGCGTCATTGCCGTCACCGCCAAGGACTTGGTCATCGCCTGCATCGCCGTCGACGGAATCGTCGCCAGCGTCGCCCAAAACCAGATCGTTGCCGTTGCCGCCATAAAGCGTGTCGTTGCCATCGTCGCCGCTGACAATGTCGTTATCGTCGCCACCGAGCAGCGAGTCGTTGTCGCCGCCGCCATAAAGCGTGTCGACGCCAAGCCCGCCGAGCAACGTGTCGTTGCCAAGCTGGCCATACATTCCATCATTGCCCGCCCCGCCATCGACCGAGTCGTCGCCAAGCCCGCCCAGCATAAGGTCGTCGTTATCGCCGCCAGACATGCTGTCGTTGTCTGCACCGCCGTCCATATAGTCGTTGCCGGCCTCGCCCAGCATCGTATCGCTGCCATCGCCGCCATAGAGCGTGTCATTGTCTGCGCCGCCGAACAGGCTGTCAGCACCTAGGCCACCTTCCAGCGAGTCGTTGCCAGACAGGCCGTATAACTCGTCTCCGCTTGGGCTGCCCGTAAGGGTGTCATCTACGCCGTCAAAACCAGTGATAGTGGCCATTTGTTTTGCTCCAAAAAAAAATAACTATGCAGGAGCACAACGTCGGGCGGCGAACATGGAAAGTTAACGTTCAACCTGACGCGAATGACACCGGCGACTATTTACTGTTCAGCACGATTTAAACCGGTGCCAATCAGTGAAAAAGTCATACAACTTTCGGTTGTTGTTTTGTGTGGCGGTTGGCGTCAATTGCAGGCATTTGCCACCAACTGTTGTCACGATGCGTGAAACTATATGTGGTGTTTGTAAAAAGGCAGTGGTGCAGCTTAAATTTTAAGCGTTACTCAACTGGTGCCGTCGGGTCTACAAGACGTTGTGATTAAAGCGCGAAATTTCCCCCTTTGCGTTTGGGTGAACAGTGTTTTTGCGAATCAGCGTTATAAATCGTCGCTTCGCAAATCCGCCTTACATTTGCCATGATCTGCAATGGGGTGGCGTGAATTACAGTCACAGCTTGGCATCAAATTAGCTGTTCATGCGATCAATTGGTTTGGGCCGATACATGTTATACCATTCGGTGAATTCCGAACGCTTTGCACGCGCAACAGGAAGCCGGCGGTCATCAGCTAAAACTACCAGAAGGCGATCATATTCCTTTATAACACTGGTCACTGATTTCCATGCCACCCAACTTGATCTGTGAATGGAATAGCCCAGCGAAAGCGGCAGCTGACTTACGGCATCCTTAAGTCGGGCTCGCACAAAAAGATCTGGTTCGGTTGAAGTTGAGATAAGAATATGATGTTGATCTGAAGAGATGTAGTTTAGATCTGCAAGCTTGATAGTATGGCCTGCAATGTGGAGTTCTTGAGCATGGGCTTCCGCACCTTGCGGCAGTTCACCTAGCGAAACGGACGGTGCTCGTCCTGATGCAACGGTGGTATCGCTGCGCTCTCCTCTAACAGCCAGATCCAAGTCTGTTTCATCGACCCACGTTGTGGGGTTGAGCTTGGGCGACCTTCTGCTGTGGCGGAAGTTCCGTCTGGGAAGTAACAAAACGGCGTAAAAGACTTCTATTACGCAAAGCGTCATAAAGTTGAACCCGCACATCCAGCAGATCATGCCGTCACCCAGCTGCGCGCCGCCTAGCTGAACGGTCAGATAACCGCCGCCGTAAGCCGCCAAGATGGCCGCAGGAATAGCGACCACCGTGCAGACCATCGTTTGGACGTTCAGCTTAACGGCAACGCAACCCGCAAGAAGGTAGACCACGAACACCAAGTTGAGCATTACGACGTCCCTAGCAATGGACTCCAGTCGCGCCATCACGGGGGCGCCAGCATAAGGATTAATAAATGTCAGAGTGGACACGAGCAGTAAAATCCGAAGCTCCGAGCTGAGTAGAAAAGGTTTTAGCTGCTCCGTTTTTATATGAATCGAAGTCCCCGTCAGAAATATTAGTTTCAATATGTCCCTTCCGTCAGCGGAAACGTGCCTTCGGCGCAGATGGTGAGCGAGCGGCAACTGCTCGGAATCCGGCACTGTCTTTGTTCGACAACTGTAGCATCCCTTACATGCACCATATGCAGGACGTTTTTTCATAAGAGTCTTGAAATGCGATGTCAGCAACTGAAGACTGGAACGCCTTCGAAACAACATTCGGTGATGCATGAACTGTGGGTTGCGCCTCACAACTTTCTACAACCTTGGATTTACTAAGGAAATCGCAGAGCTAGAGCGTCATGAATCTTAGATGATTTCGGGTTTAGCGAAAAGTTTGTAAGCACGAAGCGTAGTTTCAAACGTTTCGCGCTGCTGCAGCGAATTTCAAGTAATAAGCCACCGTTGCGACTATCATCATGTTAAGTTGGAAAGGTGAGCATATATTTCCCCGATTCTGGGCGTATCAGTTGGTTCAACTCTATGCTACTGTGAGAGTGCGATTAGTGGTGCAATTTAATGAATATTCGGGCGGATGAAGGTGACACGTTAGCCTGTTATGCTCTCGATTGTGCGAGTGACTAGAATGTATAAGGTTGTGGATAGTTTAATTAGTTCTTCTTGTTCGCCTCCTAAATATCTCGCAGAGGGTATTGCTGCGGGATCGTTGATTTTAACAAGTAACGGTCTGTTAACGATTGAAGAGCTTGAGCGCGGTAGTTTACTTCAGACGCAAGACTACGGCTTGCTTCCCTTGGCAGATGTCTACTCTATTGCCTTTGATAACGATGTGGTCCCCCAGATCATGCGGATTTCTGCTGGCGTATTGGGAGCGGTGCAAGAGCTCTATCTAGGCTGCGCTCAGCATGTTGCACTGCAGCATATGTTGAGCGCAGCTCTTTTCGGCGTTCCGACGGCGCTTATTCGCATTGAAGCCCTGACCAGTGGCGATCACGTCGCCCGCGCAACCATCGAGGTTCAGCTTTACAAAATCATACTGACGAGGCGCGCGCTGATCCAAGTCAGCGGCGTATGGCTATCGTCTCATGCCGCTGATGCGACTGAAGCCCTGCCCTACCCGGAACTGGAGGGCAGCGACGCAACTACCGCTGGCGAGTGCGGTATTTTCGTTCGAAAAACTGGCGAGCGGCACGCGCGTCCCTCAAAATTGGAGGAGGCGGCTTGATGTCAGCGCCGGTTATTGTTGGCTTAGACACATCCCAAGACGTGCTCTTTGGCTCGCTTTTCATAGGCGTATTCGCGGCCGTACTTACGACGGTCGCTGCGGTTGTGATGGGTCAAAGCATCGGTGTCCTCGTTATCGCCTACCTCGGTCCGTTGTTTTTGGCGGTGGCACTTGGAGTGATCTTCAATCTGAGCCGCCAGCCATTGGGCACCCCAACACTCTCACTCAAAATTCTCTGAAAACCAGAAAGGCCGCTATAAATGTTCTCAACCCCTACCCTGTCGCGTCGCATCTTCTTGGCCGGTGCGTTTCTTCTGCTCGCCAACTGTGCTGGTAGCTTCGCTGTCGCTTACAACCCCGTCCCTGTTGAACTGGCAAAAAGCTGGTCCGTTAAAGCGGTGCGCGTTGTTGTGCCGAGCACTCTGGTGGTCAGCGAAGCCGACACCATGGTGCCGAATGCCGATATCGTGTGGCGCGCTGACCCACCGGGTGATCGTGGCACCCAAGTTGCCACCGTGCTTAAAGCCGGTATCGAACGTGGTGTCGCCAAGCTGAAGGGCCCGACGCCAGTCGTGTTTGACGTTCAGCTCACGCGCTTCCACGCGTTGACCCGTCACGCGTATCAGCGCGCACCAGCCGGCACGGGCGTTAACAGCGTGGGATTCCTTCTGACCGTCCGCAATGCCAAGACCAATGAAATCTTGATGCAGCCGCAACTGGTTGAAGCGGATATGCCAGCAGCCGTTGCCGCCAACGATGCAGCTGGCCTGTCTTACGCCCAAATTGATGCCCGCACCAAAGCTCAGATCATCTCGGTCGTTGCGAACACCGTCAGCGGGATGCTTGGGCTTGGCCCAGACGTTCGCACCAAATTCACTCGTATGGGTGGCTAATGCCGAACCACCGCAGCCGCATTTCCTTAAGCTCAAGCACACTATCTGCGTTATTTCAGAACGTGGTGCCCGCAGGCTTGTTGCAATCGGTTGCGGTGGGACCATTGCCCAGCCGTGCGCAAAGCACGTGCTGGGAACTTAACCTACCAAGCAATACCAGCGTTGTGACCAAGCAGGGCATGGTTTGTGCCAGCACTTTAAGCCCGGGTGATCGCATTGTCGCTTGCGGTGGCAGCCGCGAGATTTCGGATGTGGGTTTTCAGACCATGGTTGCGCCGATGTTCTGTATCGAACCCGGCGTCCTAAATCCCAGTCAGCCTGTAACCCTGCGCGCAGATCAGTTCATTCGGATCACCGATGCCCGCGCGTTGTCGTTGTTTGGCATCAGAACCGCGCTGTTGCGTGTTGGTGATCTAAACGGGCTTGTGGGAATTGCAGCGCTTGGAGTGATGCGCCATGTCAGCGTCACCCTTCGTCTGGCTGTCGCTGATGCGGTTTTTGTCGAAACGTTGTGGCTTGAAGCGGTGAACGAGGCAAACATCGACACCGATCCGCGGCACTTATGTCGCGATGAATCGCGGCTGTTGCTGTCAACGCCTCTGCCACCACGCGGCGCGTTCTGATGCTGTGGCGTATGCTTCAGAACGGGCTGCAACGTTTTGACGTTACGCGCAGCAACGCTTTCATGCGCACCATATGGATGTCAGACGCGTCAGAGGCTGTGCGTCCCTTGTGCACGCAGCGCTGTTCCGACTACGCAGACGGAACCACACTGATTGCTGGCAACATCGACCTGTCTGGCTATTTGTCGGACAGCAAAAGCGTGAAGCTGAACGGTCGCACCACCTTGGTGTTCCGCATCGGCCTTAACTTTGTGCAGAGCTTTCGGGCTCCTCCTGCAATGTCGGTTACTGGAAACACGCGAAAAGTCGGCGTTGAGCGCATAGGCAAACGCCGTCTTGTGCCTGTCGTCGCCAATATCACAACCAAGAGCTGCGATATCGAGGTCGATTTTCTGGAAACAGATCGTGCCTTGGAAGGACTGTTCTTGTCCTGGACTGCTATCGGATCAACGGCACCTCACAAAAGCAGATTAGCCCAGTGAGCGCTTGTGATCTTAGAACCGCCCAGTGTCAGCGTAAATGGCGCAACACCATCCTGAACGCGGCCCTTGTGGCGCAATTTTCCGACGCCGCGACGCTATACGACCTGCGTGCTGGCGCGAAATTACGACTGACGGCTGCCTTTTTTAAAAAGAATGAATTATGAAAATCTCGATCCTATCGCACTGCACCCGCAGTTTGCTGCTGGCTGCCGCCTTGTCAGGCTGCGGTTTACCGCGTGGCGGGCCTAGTCACAGCAGCGTGCTGAACGCCGAAGGCACCGAGCAAAATCCCACGGGCATCACGGTTATCGAGGTTGATCCCGCGGTTATCGCGCAGGCGAATGTCGTAGCCCCCATGTCGATCCATTCGACTTTCATGGGTAAAGGTGATTTCGCCGCCGACCAAATCGCAGCAGGCGACACTTTGGCGATTACCGTATTCGAGAACGTTGAGACGCCTTTGCTTGGCAACGCCGGGCAACGGATCTTCTCGCTGCCCGCGCTGGCTGTCGACCAAAAGGGCAACATCTTTCTGCCTTATGCAGACGAGCTTCACGTCGCAGGGCTAACCCTCGCAGGGGTGCGCGAAAAGATCAGGGTGGCTTTGGCCGACCAGACCCCCGATCCGCAGATCGTGGTAGAGCGCACTGCTGGTAATGCCGCGACAGTGTCGGTGTTGGGCACAGTGATGAAACAGGGGTTGGTGCCGCTGGAGCCACAGGTGAACCGCCTCACCACGGTGATTGCGGCGGCTGGTGGCAGCGTAGTGGACACGGCTGATACCGTTGTGACCGTGGTGCGCCAGAGCCATTCGGCAGACTTGCGGCTGGACGAGCTGATGCTTTTTGGAGATCGCGATATCGCTTTGCGTCCGGGCGACCGGATTATCTTGCGCGAAGACAAACGCACGATCTCAATATTTGGTGCGGCGGGTATGCAGGGCACGTTGAAATTTGCCGGCGGCAATTTCACCCTGTCTGATGCGCTTGCTGGTGCAGGTGGTCTGAACGGCGCGCGGGCTTATCCCAAAGGCGTCTTCGTCTATCGGATGTCGGGTGCGCCCGCGCATCCCATCGAGAAAGTCTACCATTTCGATCTTAGCAAAGTGCAGGGCACGTTCTACGCCTCGCAATTCATCATGCGGAACAAGGACGTTCTTTACGTCTCGGAAGCGCCATTCGTGAACTTCGGGCGGGTGCTTGATGCAATCCGTGGCACCACCAGCGCTGCGGAAAACTTGTCGACGATAGGGAACTAAACCATGAATATTGAAGAAATTCAGGCGATTATTCCGGTAGGTTTCTATTCCGGTCCGGCTGGGCGAAGTGAAGCTGACGAGCTTTATGTGCATGATGGCATGTCTTTGCTGTCGCGGGCTTTGGCAGAGGTGGCTGGCGCGGGCATCGCGAAAGCCGTCATCGCAATTACAGATGTTGCGCTGCCACCGCGGTGGATTTCGGCAGCCGTGCAAGCGAGCCTGCGTGATCTTGAGACACTTGGACTGCCCGCGCTTCAGACCGAAGTCATGTATCTCGGCCGCTGCGCCACGATAGATGATGCGATCGCCTGCGCGATGTCCTGCGTGACAACCCCTTGGGCGGCGGTGATCTGCCCGCTCTTGAAGGTTGGCCGTCCGGGCGGCCTGAGCCAAGTTTTGAACGCCGCACAAACCGCGGACAGCGCGGTGATCGGCATCGCTCGGACCGATTGGGAAACTGCAATCCAGCTTTGCAGTTTGACGCTTTGGGAAATCTCGCAACTACGGTTGAAGAACATTGCTCGCAAGATGACGAGCAGGTGGTTTATGCCGGGCGCGCAATTCTTCCTGTGGCACAGACGCCGCTGGATGGTTTTCCGGCCGACGCCGCTGACCAGAACGAAGCTGTGATCAGTCATTTCATCGCTAATATCGGCCCGCTGCGCACCGAGATGTTGCAGGGGCAACTGAGTGATTTTCGTTTTCCAGCGGCCCGCTTGGCGGCTTGGACAGAGACGGAGCCCTTGGCAACCGAGCCTTTGGTGCGTGTCGAGCAAGCGCCCGCACTTGGGCTTGCGCCCACCGTCGCGCAGCCGCCGCTTTTGCTGTTGCACGCGTCCGGCCCACATTTCGCCGCACAACGTCATGGATAACGCCGAGCTTGTTCGAAATTACGTCACGCCGGACTTCTCCATGCCCGACCTGACGCGCACCGATCCGACGAATACCGAAGTGATCCTGAAGGGAAACCGAAACATGCTGCTCAACATTGACGACGTGCTTCCCGAAATGATCGCGGGAGAATCTGCCATCAACAGCCCGCGGGCGTTTTCGATCCCTGTGCTTGATCTGAGGGGCGAACTGCGTCCCGCCAGTGTCGAGGTCAAAATGGGCGGGCTGATGACTGAAATCACCACGCAATATTCCTTCCGCATCGCGAAGTGGCGTGAGCTTTACGGCGAGAGGCTTGATCATTTTGATGGCTCACACAGCTATTTTGAGGTGCTGCAACCTATAGGCAATGAAGCTCAGTTACAGCCAAAACGCGACGAGATTGAAGTGGTGCGCACCAGCTATGTGCTTGAATCTGGGTTTGGAAATCTGTTGAAAGTCTGCTGGGTGATGATCGGCCAGCAAGGACCAAGCGCACTTTTGGTGGCACCCTCGGGAAAAATGCTGTCGCGCTGCCCATTGCCAAGACGCTTTCTATCGCACGGCATCAGGCTGCATTCGATCTCACGCGATATCGCCGAAGAGCTGCTCGCCATCAGAACCAGCCGCAAAGGCAACGCAGCGCGGGCGTAAGCGGTCAGCAGTGAACGCTTCGATAAAGCAAATGCAACGGAGGACCGTATGGCACCTTCCTGCAATCACGAGCCGTGACGTCCACGTCAGGCGGATGACATAGCCATGATCCGCCCTTAGGCATTACAGCGTGCATGGGTTCGCAGGTGCCGAATTTGGTCTAAAATTCAATAATTTGCCTCGCGGCAATTCGTCAGATACTCTGAATGTTATGAGCTGATCTGACACCTCATACTCACAGGTAACGAGTTCCAGCACTGGATTTATTATGCTTTCTGATAGCCTTGCCTCAGCACCCGACCTCGACGCGTTCCCTGTGCATAAAAGACAGCGTGCCTACGGCGAGCAACGCTCTTTGTCTCTAGCGGTTGTGATGCGTGGTCTTTCAGTTTTTCTCTGGGCATGTGCTTAGACCATCGGAACATGGGCATGCCGAAGGGGCCGGGGTTGCTATTGGTTTTGGTGCGCAGACCGTGGTGAAAGACATGATCTCGGGCGTATTCTACATGCTCGACGATGCCTTCAGGATTGGCGAATACGTACAGAGCGGCAGCTACAAGGGAACCGTGGAGTCTTTTTCCATCCGATCGGTCAGGCTGCGCCACCACAGAGGCCCTATTTTCACCGTTCCGTTCGGCGAACTTGGCGCCGTGCAAAACATGAGCCGCGATTGGGCGAAGGATAAGTTTCTGATTTCGGTGACCTACGATACCGATCTGGAAAAGGTTCGCAAAATTGTCAAAAAGGTCGGCGCCGAACTGCTGCTCGATCCGGAGTTTGGGCCGTTTTTCATCGAGCCTTTGAAGATGAAAGGCGTTGAGGAGTTTGGCGAATACGGAATGAGCATTGGCTTTGGCATGATGCTAAAGCCGGGAGGTCAACAGTCTGTGATCCGACGCCGTGCCTTTGCGATGATCCGCGAAGCTTTCGCCGCAGGCGGGGTCGAATTCTCGTCGCCAACAGTGCAGGTGGCCGGTGGCGATTCGGATGCAGCAGCTGCGCTTGCAGCCAAACAGGCGATGGATCGAAGGGTGCTGATGGCCAACGCCTCAGAGACCACCGCGTAGATATTCCGGCACATTCGGACACTAGATTTGCAGCGTCTGCGTGGCGTTCTGCAGGCCGACAGCCAGTCGGCAGTCATGGCCAGAGCACTGCGACCATTTGGTTCCCCTGCATTTAATTGTCAATTTTGGGAACGTTGTGAGGTCTGCACAGTTTTCCGGTCAGCGCATCTCTGCGTCATCGAAACATACATCAACTGGAGATGATGATGAAAAAACTTATGCTTTCCACGGCGGTTTTTACCGCTCTTGCGGGTTCGGCTTTCGGGCAGGACGCAGGCAGCATGTTC
>NZ_JAQGKQ010000047.1 GCF_028290025.1 Cypionkella sp.
ACCCGGACCCGAGGCAATATCTTTGACGGCCGAGCCTAACCTAATGCTCATGCCGCGTTCGCGCATCTGATGGATGAAATCGTCAACAATCTCACGGTCCACGAAATCGAGAATGGTGTCCCGCGTCTCAATCAGCGTCACCGGCACGTCCAAAGCCGAATAGATCGTGGCATATTCGACGCCGATAACCCCGCCACCAATCACCGTCAAACTGCGCGGAATACGCTCCAGCTCCAGAAACTCATCGCTGTCAAACACCCGGAGTTTATCAAACGGCACGTTATCGGGCCGATGCGGCCGGGTGCCAACCGCGATCAGCGCGTGCTTGAAGCCAACCTGACTGACCTCGCCCGCGTCAGTGGTCAACTCCACCTGATTGGCATTGATAAACCGCGCGGTGGCGAAGATGCTCTGCACCGTGTTGCGCATGAACTGGTGCTGTAACACCTCAACCTCGTGATCGAGAGTCTTATGCAGCCGCTCCACCAGATCAATCGCCTGAATATCCTTCTTAACCCGGTAGCCGCGGCCATAAAACCCACGCTCACGCCAGCCCGACAGGTTCAGCACCGTCTCGCGCAGGGTTTTCGACGGGATCGTGCCGGTATGCACCGAAACCCCGCCCAACCGGCGCCCCTTATCCACCACCAGCACCGACTTGCCCAGCTTGGCCGATTGCACCGCAGCCCTGCGCCCCGCAGGCCCAGAGCCAATCACCAACATATCCACTTGTTCCATCTGCGTTCCTTTGGGCATTTCACCGAGCAAAGCCAGTTTGCCCGTGTTAAGCAAGGTTTATGCAAGCCATGTGAAGCTTGGCTTAACACCCAACGCCCTTCACGCCCGGTTTTTGCGCATTCGGCCCGGATCGCGCTTGCATATCTGCCCCCCCTCGGCTAAAGCCCCCTCACTTCACAGGTGAGGCTTGGGCTATGCGGGGAGAAATCCCGCAAAGTCCGCCGGTTGGACCCTCAAGGTCTGAGACAGCTTCGCCGAGGATTGAAACCGGAAAAGGAATAAGACATGGCTCTTCCAGAGTTCACCATGCGTCAGCTGCTTGAAGCAGGCGTTCACTACGGCCACCAGACCGCACGCTGGAACCCCAAAATGGGCCCGTATATCTACGGCGACCGCAATGGCATCCACATTCTCGACCTGACGCAAACCGTGCCTTTGTTGGACGCGGCGCTGAAAGTCGTGCGTGATACCGTCGCCAAAGGCGGCCGTATCTTGTTCGTCGGCACCAAACGTCAGGCGCAAAAGCCCGTCGCAGAGGCCGCTGAGCGTTGCGCACAATTCTACATGAACCACCGCTGGCTCGGTGGCACGCTGACCAACTGGAAAACCGTTTCCCAGTCGATCGCGCGTCTGAAAACCATCGACGAACTCTTGGGCGCAGGCGGCGAAGGTCTGACCAAGAAAGAGCGTTTGATGATGGAACGCGACCAGTCCAAGCTGCAAGCCTCGCTTGGCGGCATCCGCGAAATGGGCGGCACCCCTGATCTGATCGTCGTCGTTGATGTTGGCAAAGAAGATCTCGCGATCTTGGAAGCCACAAAGCTCGGCATCCCGGTCGTTGGTATCGTTGACACCAACAACTCGCCCAAAGGCGTCACCCACGTGATCCCCGGCAACGACGACGCCGCGCGTGCGATCCAGCTTTATTGCGAGCTGATTGCTAAAGCTGCTCTCGATGGCATGTCGGCGCAAATGGGCGCTGCTGGCATCGACCTCGGCGCTTTGGAAACCGCACCGGAAGAAGAAGCTATCGCTGTTGACGCCTAATCGGCAGTTACGCGACTGACACACGGCGGGGATATGGGTTTAGGCCCGGTTCCCGCCGCACTCATTTCTTGAATTTCAGGAGACTGAACATGACCGTAACCGCTCAAATGGTTAAAGAACTGCGCGACAGCACCGGCGCAGGCATGATGGACGCGAAAAAAGCTTTGGTTGAAACCGAAGGCAATATGGAAGCCGCCGTCGATTGGCTGCGCACCAAGGGCCTCGCGAAAGCCGCCAAAAAAGCTGACCGTGTCGCCGCTGAGGGCCTCGTTGGCGTCGCCGTTTCGGGCGGCCGTGGCGTGGCAATTGAGATCAACTCGGAAACCGACTTCGTTGGCAAAAACGCTGACTTCCAAGCGATGGTTCATGCCATCACCAAAACCGCTTTCCGTGCGCATAATGTTGAAGAGCTGAAAAACGCCGACCTCGCCGGTCAGCCGGTTCACATCGTCATCTCCGAAGCCGTCGCCACCATCGGCGAAAACATGAACCTGCGTCGCATGGCCTCGATTGAAGGCGATCACGTTGCGCATTACGTGCACAACTCGGTTGCTGACGGCCTTGGCCGCATCGGCGTTCTGGTGGCGATCAAAGGCAGCGAGCACACCTTCGCCAAGCAGGTCGCGATGCACGTGGCCGCAACCAACCCGCTCGCATTGTCCGAAGCCGATCTCGATCCGGTTGTGGTAGAGCGCGAATTGGCCGTTCAAACCAGCAAAGCGCTGGAAGAAAACGCCGCCTCGTCGAAGCCAAAGCCTGACGCTGTGATCCAGAACAACATCATTCCCGGCCGTATGAAGAAATTCTTGGCTGAGAACACCCTGATGGGCCAGATGTTCGTGATGAACCCAGAAATCACCGTCGCTGAAGCTGCAAAGCAAGCCGGCGTTGAAATCCTCGGCTTCGTTCGTATGGGCGTTGGCGAAGGCATCGAGAAGAAAGAAGAAGATTTCGCAGCAGAAGTTGCGAAGATGGTTTCGGCCTAATCTTCTGACGCTATTATAGGGCAGGGGGCTGGTGGCAACACCGGCCCTTTTGCTATTTCAGCGGGCTATTTTCAGCTATGGTTAACGCTCAAATCTATGGCAAATCGTATGGCCTAAAAATGGGCCATTAATGGCCGCTTTCCATACACCGCAAATCTGCCAAATATCAAAAGTAAACCTAGCGTTTTCAGGGCTCAATAGGCGCGATTCTACGCCCGAAACCGCTTCAAATTAAGATAGAATGTGGGGCAGGTGGCACGGCTCAAAGCGCCGAATTTGCAGCAGCCCGCAGTGCCGAAATATTAACCCCATATGGCGCCGGATTATCCACCGAGCCGCCTTTGAAAACCGCCGAACCCGCCACCAAAACATCAGCCCCAGCCGCAACAACCAGCGGAGCAGTCTCAACCGTCACGCCGCCATCGATCTCAATATGGATAGGCCGATCGCCAATCATCTTGCGCAACGACCGCACCTTATCCAGCTGCGAATGAATGAATTTCTGCCCCCCAAACCCCGGATTTACCGTCATCACGCAGACCATATCGACCATGTCCAGCAAATGCGCCACAGCGTCAATTCCGGTGCCAGGATTGATCGCCAACCCAACCTTTTTCCCGGTCGCACGAATGGCTTGCAGCGTACGGTGAATGTGCGGACCAGCCTCGAGATGCGCCGAAATCAGATCGGCACCAGCCTCAGCAAACGCCTCGATATACGCATCGACCGGAGCGATCATCAAATGCACATCCATGAAGCCCTTGATATGCGGCCGGATCGCCGCACACATCGCAGGACCGAACGTAATGTTCGGCACAAAATGCCCGTCCATCACATCCACATGCACCCAGTCTGCACCCTGAGCCTCAATAGCGCGACACTCCGCGCCAAAGTTCGCAAAGTCCGCCGCAAGGATAGACGGCGCAATCTTGATCTGACGGCTGAAGGTCATTTGGTGCCCAATCTCCGGTAAGTTGCCGCGTCATAGCGTGATTTATGTGGCTTGGTCCAGCCCCAGTATGGCTCGTATATTACATAATATTGATTATAAGATTTACGCCATACGCCACTCAGCAACAGATACGCTTCCCTGTCGCGCGATCAATTTCGATATCAAAGAAATGGTGCACCCAGCACGATTCGAACGTGCGACCTTCGCCTTCGGAGGGCGACACTCTATCCAGCTGAGCTATGGGTGCCTCTCGATTGCTATAACGCCTGCAAGCGCTGCCTGCAACGCGAAATCAGCCGAAAAGTTCGTGGCAAAGCTCCAAAGCCGAGATCAGAGCATCGACCTCTGCATGGGTGTTATAAAGCCCGAACGAAGCGCGACACGTAGCGCCGAGGCCAAAATGCTGCATCAACGGCATTGCGCAATGTGTACCCGCCCGCACGGCAATACCGCGCTTATCCAGCACAGTTGAGATATCATGCGCATGTGCTTGACCTTGGAGCGTAAAAGAGAAAATAGCCGCCTTGGTTTCCGACGTGCCCTGCACAGTCAGCCAATTCAATCCGGCCAGTTTGGCACGGGCATAATCGCGCAAACTACGCTCATGTGCCGCGATGTTCGCCATGCCAAGGCCAGTCATGTAATCCAGCGCAACGCCCATACCGATCTGCTGCACAATGCCCGGCGTGCCAGCTTCAAACTTCATCGGGGCATCGGCATAGGTCACGCTGTCACGTGTCACTTCGCGGATCATATCGCCGCCACCAATGAACGGGCGCATCTCTGCCAAGCGATCAGCTTTGATGAAGATCGCTCCAGAACCACTTGGTCCATATAGCTTATGTCCGGTGATGGCATAAAAATCACAGCCAATCGCCTGCACATCGACAGGCATATGAACCGCAGCTTGGCTGCCGTCCACCAACACCGGCACCCCCATCGCCTGAGCGCCGCGGCAGACTGCCGTTACATCAACAATGGTGCCTAACACGTTGGACATATGGCTAATTGCGATCAACTTGGTCCGAGGTGTAATTGCGTTCAGCACGGCTTGCGGATCAAGATCGCCGTTCGCGTCAACCTCAACCCATTTCAGCACCACACCCAACCGTTCGCGCAGAAAATGCCACGGCACGATGTTGGCGTGATGCTCCATTATCGACAGCACAATCTCATCTCCAGCCTCGAAACGCGGCGCAGCCCAGGCGTAAGAGATGAGGTTAATGCCCTCTGTTGTCCCCGTGGTGAAGACAATCTCGTTTTCGGACGGGGCGTTCAGAAAGCGCGCAATCTTGCCGCGTGTAGACTCGTACTTATCTGTCGCTAGGTTAGAAAGGTAGTGCAACCCCCTATGAACATTCGCATATTCCATAGAATACGCCTGATTCATCGCGTCAATCACCACCTGCGGCTTTTGCGCTGACGCACCATTGTCGAGATATACCAGCGGCTTGCCGTTGACTTGCCTGGACAAAATCGGGAAATCGCCGCGAATTTTTACGATATCGTACATCGATCAGCCTTTCATTTCCATCAGAGCGACAGTCACAATCGCCAGCATAAAAGCCATTGCGAAAACCGTGCCGATGATGCCGAATAGAACCTTGCCAGCCGAGGCAAAGCCGTGCATTTCCGCGATAAAATTGGCGAGAACCCAGACGAACATCACCAAGCCGAACAGGCCCAATGCGGCAGCGATGCCCGGTGAAACGACCACCAAGACGATCTGCGCGAGCTGCAACACGCACAATATTGCTTCGGTCCAGGCGACCAACAGCAGCGCATCTGCAAAGCGCCCGGCCCCGCCGAAAACTCTCCCGACGCCCTGGATCAGCATCGCCATCACCACCATGACCGCAGCTTGCAGCAAAGCCACTTGCAACGGATTGTGAAATAGAACCAATATGTTAGGCTCAATTTGTTCCGGCGCGGCCAGTACCGAAACCCCGGTCAGGCAGGCCGAAAGCGCCGCCATCAATGAAATTGCCAGCCAAGCGGTGCCTACCGGTAAATTGCGATCCAACAGGTTGCGCGCCGCCACCCGCGGGCTTTGCACGGTCTGCTGCAACAGCAGCGTTAATTCAGCCTGCATCGCCACGCTCTGCCTCCACCAACATCGAAATCCAAATCCACAAAAATCCAAGCCCGACCAGTATCACCACCAAATCGAACTGGCGACCGGGGCCGATCATCCCCGCAACCAGCCCTTGCAAAAGCAGACCCGGAGCGACGGCCAACAGCGCCGAGAACAGTGCCATCCGTGCCGAGTAATAACTACCCTGTCCGCCAAATATCTCCGCTGTCCAACGGCTTAGCGCCGCCAACAGATACCAAAACGGGATTGACGCAAGCAGTGCCAATCCCGCTGCGACCAGCCGTTGCACCATCGGTACTTCCGGTTGCAGCACGGCCTGCCGCGACAAAGCCGGCCACAGCGACACGAAAGCGAGCAGCAGAAACGCCACCAGCAGACTGAGCGCAAACGGCTCTGACTTTGGCCGCTGCAGATGCCGGGCGATCACCGTCTTCGGTCGCCACCACGCCTGCACGATGTCTGTTGTCACCGCCATTTAATGCTCGTGACGTTCGAGCCAGCTTTGTAAGCGCTGCCGGATGTCTTCGGAAATCGCCTCATCCTCAATCTCGGTGATTGCCTCGGCCAGAAACGCCAAAACCAACAAGGATTGCGCCGCCCGACGCGGCACCCCACGCGATCGCAGGTAGAAAAGCGCTGTCTCGTCAATCGCGCCCGAGGTCGAACCGTGGCTACATTTTACGTCATCGGCGTAAATCTCGAGCTCGGGCTTGGCGAGAAACTGACTTTCGCCATCCAGCATAAGCGCCTGACTGATCTGATAACCGTCGGTCTTTTGCGCGCCCTGTTTAACCAATATTTTACCTTGAAACACGCCAGTGGCACCGTTTTTCAGCACCTTTTTGAACACCTGACGGCTTTCACAGCGCGCGCCAGCATGAGTGATAAACACCGTGTCATCATGGTGAAAATCGCCGTCACCCAAGGCCGCACCGGCGATGTGAGCCACGGAATCCGAACCCAAAAGCTCCAGCACAGCCTCATTTCGGGTGAGGCGGCCATTGGCAGTCAGCGTGAACGATTTGAAAGCCGCGTGATTGCCGATCCGGGCAAACAGATGTGTCGCCGCTTGACGTTGATGCGCCCGACCCTGCGCACGAATGTGGTGCAACCTCCCGCCATCCGCGATATCGACTTCCATCACGTGACTGAACCGCGCGGCAGCCGGGCCATTTTCCAGCAAGGTCACTTCTGCGCCGCTCTCCACCTTGATGCAGTGGTGTAAGACAACGTCGGAAGTCTTTGAATTGTGCTGATAAATCAGCGATATCGGCTTAGATGGCTTGCCAGTTACGCGGACGAGCACCCCATCGGTAGCGAAAGCCGAATTCAAAGCAGCCAGGGGCCGCTGCACCGGGGTCTGGCCGCGGGATTCGAGCACGCCATAAAGCGCCGTTGCCCAATGAATATCAGCCTGCTCCGCCACAGCCAGTCGCTCAACCTGAACGCCTTCGAGCGCGAAATTATCGGATTGCGCGGCGTCAAAAACGCCGTCTACAAAGACGATCTTCAGTCGGTCAATGCCGTCAAAAGGCGGCGGCTCATCACCTGGATCAAACAAGCTGACCGCAGCCACATCTACCGCGATCAAGCCAGCGGGATTGGTGTAGCGCCAGTATTCATCGCGCCGGCCGGGCATCCCCATCGCCGTCAGACGCGCGAGTGCGTCAGCCCGCAGAGCACCAAGCCAACCCTGTGGCTCAAAGCGTAAGCCGGCAATCCGGACCTGAAGCGTATTATGCTTTGATTGCAGCACAGCCATCAAACGCCCTCACCCAGCAGCCCGGCGTAGCCATTATTTTCGACCTCAAGCGCGAGGTCCGGCCCCCCAGTTTTGATAATGCGGCCAGCCGCCATTATATGCACGAAATCAGGTTTGATATGGTCGAGAAGCCGTTGATAATGCGTGATAACCAGGAATGATCGCCCTGCCCCACGCAGCGCATTAACCCCCTCGGCCACCAACTTCATCGCATCCACATCAAGCCCGGAATCGGTCTCATCCAAGATGCACATTTTCGGTTCCAGCATCGCCATTTGCAGGATTTCGTTGCGCTTTTTCTCGCCACCCGAGAAGCCCACGTTGACGGGTCTCTTGAGCATCTCAGCGTCGATTTTGAGCGTTTTCGCTTTCTCACGCACCAGCTTCAAGAAATCGCCGGCCGAAATTTCGACTTCACCTCGAGCTTTCCGCTGCGCATTCACCGCCGTGCGCAAAAAGGTCATATTGCCGACGCCGGGGATTTCCACCGGATACTGGAAGGCTAAAAACAGCCCCGCCGCAGCGCGCGCTTCGGGCTCCATCTCGAGCAATTCCGCGCCCTCCAGCTTCGCCGAACCCTCGGTGACAGCATAACCATCGCGGCCCGACAGCACGTAAGACAGCGTCGATTTTCCAGAGCCATTCGGCCCCATGATCGCATGAACTTCGCCTGCTCCGATCGAGAGGTTAACACCGCGCAAAATCACTTTGTCTTCGTCTTCAAGTTTCACATGCAGGTTATTGATTTCCAGCATTTTTTTGTCCTTTACGCAGGCGCGTCAATGGGCGCGCAGATAGGTTTGCAAGATCCACAGCAGCCGATCGGCCGGAATGGGTGTCGGAGTGATCTCAAAACGCGCCATGCGACCGATCATCTCGACCGGTTTGACCAGAGTTTCGACCTCGTGATACGGCGGTCGGTCGATATAATCGTCCCACAAGACCGTTATTGGGCGAGTGATTTTGAACAATACCGACAGAAAGCACGCTGGGCGAAAACGACCGTCAATCAGCACCACATCGGGATGAACAAACCCCGGTAAGTCCCAGACCGATAACGGATATTGCGGCCATTTCCTGAACTGTTCCTCATTTTCCGGAAAGCCCCAAGTCCGCGTCCTCCCGATCTTGCCATGGTGCATCACCACCGGCGACGCTGCCGGGTTGGCCGCGAAATAACCCCGCATGTCGGCCAGCCACTTCACATCGCTTTCCACCGAGAAAATCAGCTTCCCCGGCAGCTCTGCGGCAATCACAGTCGAGCCGCCCGAGCCGTATTCCAAGATGGTGTCAGCCTGCGCAAAGTACCGTCGCACCGCCGCTTCTTCGTCAGGCGGCAAGGTAACGACAGGACGCGAAAAGGCTTGATCGTCAGCCACTTAGCCCACCGAACCTTCCAAGGAAATTGCCACCAGACTTTGCGCTTCCATGGCAAACTCCATCGGCAAAGCCTGCAATACTTCCTTGCAGAAGCCGTTCACCACCAACGCAACTGCTTCTTCCTCATCCATCCCGCGCGAGCGGCAATAGAACAACTGATCTTCGTCAACTTTGCTGGTGGTTGCCTCATGCTCGACCCGGCTGGAGTTGTTGCGAACCTCGATATACGGCACGGTATGCGCGCCGCATTTGTCGCCGATCAGCAGGCTGTCGCACTGGGTATAATTGCGGCTGTCGGTGGCTTTCGGGTGCATTGACACCAAACCGCGATAGGTATTCTGCGCCCTGCCCGCCGATATCCCTTTGGAAACGATACGAGATTTAGTGCGCTTGCCCAAATGCACCATCTTAGTGCCAGTGTCGGCTTGCTGTGCATTATTGGCAATCGCGATCGAGTAAAACTCGCCTTGGCTGTCATCGCCGCGCAGGATGCAGGACGGATATTTCCAAGTGATCGCCGAACCCGTCTCAACTTGAGTCCACATCACCTTTGCCCGGTCACCCCGGCAATCGGCGCGTTTGGTCACGAAGTTATAGATGCCGCCAAGCCCGTTTTCGTCGCCCGGATACCAGTTTTGCACCGTCGAGTATTTCACCTCGGCGTCTTCCAAAATAACCAGTTCCACCACCGCCGCGTGCAGCTGATTGGTGTCCCGTTTTGGTGCAGTGCAGCCCTCCAAGTAGCTGACATAGCTGCCTTTATCGGCAATGATCAGGGTGCGTTCAAACTGCCCGGTATTCTCGGCATTGATGCGAAAATAGGTCGAAAGCTCCAACGGGCAGCGGGTACCGGGTGGGATATAGACAAACCAGCCAACCGAAAACACCGCCGAATTCAACGTCGCAAAGAAGTTATCCGACTGCGGCACCACCGAGCCGATGTACTGCTTCACCAGCTCCGGGTGTTCTTTGATCGCTTCCGAAATCGAGCAGAAAATCACCCCGGCTTTCGCCAGTTCCGCCTTGAACGTGGTGCCTACCGAGACGGAATCGAACACTGCATCGACCGCAACCTTACGCTCACCCATCGTCTCAGCACCTTCGACGCCAGCCAGAATAAGCTGCTCTTTCAAAGGGATACCAAGCTTTTTGTATGTGGCCAATATCTTCGGATCAACGTCATCCAAAGACTTCGGCTTAATCGCCATGCTCTTCGGTTTGGCGTAATAATACTGGTCCTGGTAGTCGATCTTGGGATAGTTCAGCATCGCCCAATGCGGTTCTTCCATCTGCACCCAGCGACGATAGGCGGTCAGACGCCATTCCAGCATCCATTCCGGTTCTTCATTCTTCGCAGAAATCAACCGGACAATATCTTCCGACACACCCTTCGGCGCGTAATCCATCTCAATTTCCGTCGACCATCCGTATTTATAGGTGCCAGACATCGCATGAACGGTTTCAATCGTCTCACGATCTACCCCGTCGCGCACTTCCAGATCCAAATCGGTCATCGTCGTATTCCTTATATCCCAAGGCGTTACCGCCTGAAGTTCACGCGACGCGCGAACGTATCCGTTTGTAGTCGCGCGCCCATGCCTCGGCAAAGCGCAGCACTTGGTCTTCCGTCACATCGGGCCCGAGTGAGACGCGGATCGCCTGACCAGCTTCAATCTCATCAAACCCCATCGCTTTCAGCACCCGACTGGCGCGCACCTTGCCGCTCGAACACGCCGACCCCGCAGAGACCGCAAAACCCGCCAGATCCATCGCCATCACCTGCGTCTCACCCTTCCAACCGGGGGCGATCAAGTTCAGCGTGTTCGGTAGGCGTTTCGCCCTATTCCCGACTGAAATAATGCCAAACTCCAAGGCGGACAATGCTGAATCTAGAATATTTCTAATTTCGGCCACCCGATCCCATGCGCCGTCGGCCAGATCACGCGCAGCAGCCTCTGCCGCGGCCGCAAAACCTGCGATACCGATCAGATTTTCGGTCCCAGCCCGCCGCCCCATCTCTTGCCCGCCGCCTTTCAACTGCGAGGCCACATCGAGCCCGCGCCGCACCACCAAGGCGCCGATGCCCTTCGGCCCGCCCAGCTTATGCGCCGACACCAGCCCCATGTCACAGCCGAGCCAGTTAAACGCCAACGGCAGCTTGCCAAAGCCCTGCGTCAGATCGGAAACCGCCAAACCGCTGGGCAAATCCTGCACCACCCCGGTTTCCGAATTCGCCAGCTGCAGCGCCGTGCGGCCTGGATCTGGCACCGTCACGCGGCCATCCGAATCCACCGTCAAACTGGCATCACACCAAGCCGAAACCGCCTCATGCTCCACATCCGCGCAGATCAAACCGCGCCCCGCACAAGCCAAAGCCGCAGCCTCCGTCGCCCCAGAGGTGAACACAATATCCGCCCCCTCGGCCCCCAACGCGGCGGCTATATTGCCACGCGAGCGTTCCATCAACGCCTTCGCCGCCCGCCCCTCAGCATGAACCGACGACGGATTGCCCAGCACATCCATCGCCGCAATCATAGCGGCGCGAGCCTCAGGTCGCAGCGGTGTCGTGGCGTTCCAGTCGAGGTAAATACGGCTCATACATCAACCACTTCATCCACCACCCGAAACAGCGCGGGCACCGCAGGGCACGGCGTCATCACGTTGCCAATCACATCCGACAGCCGGGTTTGGTGCAAAAACACATAGACATTGGCGGAAAGTCCCTCCCAAAGCCGATTGGTCAGGCTTTGCGCACGGCTACCAGACACGCCGCCCGAAGCCCCGGCCCCCGAATGCATTGCATCGACGTTTTCCTCAACCGCTTCCATCACCTCAGAAATCCGAATGGAATCCGCACTGCGCGCCAACCTATAACCGCCACCTGGTCCCCGCACCGCCGCGACCAAACCGGCCCTGCGCAGCTTGACGAACAGTTGCTCAAGATACGGCAGCGACAGATCCTGCCGCTTGGCAATCGCCGCCAGTGAGGTCAATTCGCCACCACCTTTGACCTCAGCCAGCGCCAGATCGCACAGCGCCACCATCGCATAACGCCCCTTGGTCGATAGTTTCATGCGCAGTACCCACTCAATTGCGTGACTTTCCATTGACGCCGGGGGTTCGTCCGCTTAACTCAACCCCAGTCCATGAGCGGTTTTGCCGCTTTAGAATGGTTCTAGTATCTCTGAGCGAATTCGTCAACAATTCGTTCAGAAAACAGGCACGGAGCTTACATGCCCGAAGTTATATTCGCCGGCCCAGAAGGCCGCCTCGAAGCCCGTTACCATCCGCAAAAAGAGCGTGATGCACCAATTGCTATCGTGCTGCATCCGCACCCGGCGTATGGCGGCACGATGAATAACAAGGTTGTCTACAACCTGCACTACGCGTTCTACAACCTTGGCTTCACCGTGATGCGGTTCAACTTCCGCGGCGTCGGTCGCAGCCAAGGCGAGTATGACATGGGCATTGGAGAGCTTTCCGATGCGGCATCTGCCCTCGATTACCTGCAATCCATGAACCAAAACGCCAAGCATTGCTGGGTCGCAGGCTTTTCGTTCGGTGCGTGGATTGGTATGCAACTGCTGATGCGCCGCCCCGAGATCACCGGTTTTATCTCGGTGGCCCCGCCAGCGAACCTCTATGATTTCAGCTTCTTGGCACCCTGCCCGGCTTCTGGCCTCATCATCAACGGCACCGCCGACAAGGTAGCGCCGCCGAAAGATACCACCAACCTTGTGAACAAACTGCACGAGCAAAAAGGCATCACCATCACCCACACGCAGATAGAGGGTGCCGATCACTTCTTCAAAGACGAGGAGGCGCATATGAAGCCGATGATCAACACGGTTTCCAGCTATGTGAAGCGCCGTCTTACCGAAGTGACTCGCTAAATGGGCGTCGTCGAGGACATGGGCGATGCACTCGCCCGCGACGTGATCGCAGCCATGGAAGAACTCGACGACCACCGCCTGCCCGATAAGGTGTCCAAAGTGCTGCTGGACGCCTCGCCCACCATGCAAGAAGCATTTTTGACCGCCTACCGCGTCCGCGTCGCTGAACAGCGCGGGCGTAAATATATCGACGCCTTGCTGAAAGCCAAACGCGAAGGCACCGCCCCACCGCCCGGGCCCCATATGCCGAGCAGCCATTGAGCGCCAAATCCGATGGCACGCGTCTGGAAGCGCAATTTGCGTTTCTAAACGAGGCTGATCGTCTGAAATCCGTGCTCCGCGCCACGACCCTGTGTGATGGCTCGCGGCGAGAAAACTCAGGCGAACACTCGTGGCACCTCGCGCTTTACGCACTGATCCTAGCCGACCAAGCCGCCCCCGGCGTGGATATTAACCGCGTCATCAAGATGCTACTAGTCCACGATCTGGTAGAAATAGACGTCGGTGACGTGCCAATCCACTCTGCGGGCGGCCTAGCCCACGCCTCCACCGATACCCAAGCCGCCGAATCCCGCGCCGCTGATCGGATATTCGGCCTCCTCCCCAATGACCTACGCGATGACCTTCGCGCGATCTGGGAAGAGTTCGAAGCCGCCGAAACCCCCGACGCCATCTTCGCCAAATCCCTAGACCGTGTGCAACCCGTGATGGCCAACTTACAATCCGGCGGCGGCACCTGGATCACCTACAGCGTCACAGCGGAGCAGTTGGAATCCCGCGTCGGAAGCAAGATAGCCAAAGGCGCGCCTAGGCTATGGGAATGGGTGCGCGAAAAGACGCACCGCTTTTTCCGCTAAGCGATGTATCTGCGCTTTGTCACTGAACGCGTTTCTAAACATGACGGCCGCCGAGAAGGTTTTTTCCAGACCTGCTATTCGGTTTGGCGCGGTGCGGAAACGCCGGAGTTTGCCGTCAAAGAACTGCGCCTCCTGCTGGATTGGTTCGATGCAAATCTTGATGAACCGACCGCGTTTAATCGGTCTACGTCCAAGAAAAATATGGTCAATCGAAACGGAGTAGGTTTGTCTTGGTTCCGCCCAGAAGCATCCAAACACATTGCAAAAGCGTTTGATGCGGCAGCTATAATTGAGCAATTTGGCTTTCCGGTAACTGTTCTAAAATCCACTCAGCCCGGCTACATTGTGTTTGAGGACACGTTCCAAATCGTTGCAATCCCATTTGCAAACACGCCAAACTAAATCCACCCCGCGCGGTATACCATCGCATACCATCTTCCCTTTCACACGATTTTCACCTAAACCCTGCACAAGCACAACCAACCATAAGGGGCCGACATGACCAAGATTAAGGTAGCGAACCCCGTCGTCGAGCTCGACGGCGACGAGATGACCCGGATCATCTGGGATTTTATCAAGCAAAAGCTGATCCTGCCCTACCTCGACATTGATCTGAAATATTACGACCTCGGCATCGAGGAGCGTGATCGCACCAATGACCAGATCACCATCGACTCGGCGCTTGCGATCCAGAAATACGGTGTCGGCGTCAAATGCGCCACGATCACCCCGGATGAGCAGCGGGTTGAGGAGTTTAACCTCAAACAAATGTGGAAATCGCCCAACGGCACCATCCGCAACATCCTCGGCGGCGTGATCTTCCGCGAGCCGATCATCTGCAAGAACGTCCCCCGTCTGGTCCCCGGCTGGACCAAGCCCATCGTGGTCGGCCGTCACGCGTTCGGCGATCAGTATAAAGCCACCGATTTCCGCTTCCCCGGCGCAGGCAAACTGACGATGAAATTCGTCGGTGACGATGGCACTGTTATTGAAAAAGAAGTCTATCAAGCGCCGTCCTCGGGCGTCTACATGGGCATGTATAACCTTGACGACTCTATCCACGACTTCGCGCGTTCGTCGTTCAACTACGGCCTGCTCAAAGGCTGGCCGGTGTATTTGTCGACCAAGAATACTATCCTGAAAGCCTATGATGGCCGCTTCAAAGACATCTTCGCAAAAGTCTATGCCGAGGAATTTGAAGACCAATTCAAAGCCGCCGGCATCCACTACGAACATCGCCTGATTGACGATATGGTGGCGTCTGCGATGAAATGGTCGGGCGGCTATGTCTGGGCTTGCAAGAACTACGACGGCGATGTGCAGTCCGATACCGTGGCGCAAGGCTTTGGCTCCTTGGGCCTGATGACCTCGATCCTGATGACGCCGGATGGCAAAACGGTCGAGGCTGAAGCCGCCCACGGCACCGTCACCCGGCATTACCGTGAGCATCAGAAGGGCAAGGCGACCTCGACCAATTCGATCGCCTCGATCTTCGCCTGGACCGGCGGTCTGAAGCACCGCGCCAAACTCGACAGCAATGAACAACTGATGCGCTTTGCCGCCACGCTGGAAAAAGTCACAGTTGATGCGGTCGAAGATGGCTGGATGACCAAAGACCTCGCGCTGCTGGTCGGCCCCGATCAGAAATGGCTGACCACGATGGGTTATCTCGAAAAAGTCGATGAATATCTGAACAAAGCCCTGCAAGGCTGATCGACCAAGGCCCGGGCGATTGTTCCGGGCCTTCTACTCTCGCGATCAATAGGTCAGCTTTATTGACTTACATCACGCCTAAATGCTACACCTGCAGGATGAGCCAAGCCGCCGAGCACTCCGCCATCGAAGACATCCAAGGCATCGCCTTTGGCGTCTGCATGGCGGCGGTTGGCATCCATATCCTGACATTCATGGGCTTCGTGGCTGGCCAAACCGCAGGCGTCGCGGCGCTGATCAGTTACACCACCGGCATGTCGTTCTCACTGGCATATTTCCTGATTTCTCTGCCATTCATGCTGCTCGCCTACAAACGCATGGGCCACGAGTTTGCGCTGAAAACCCTGCTCTGCGTCACGCTGCTGTCACTCACCACCGCCATTCTGCCACAGTGGATCAGTTTCCAGCGCATCGACCCCGCTTTTGCCGCGATCCTCTACGGCAGTCTGTTCGGCATCGCAGCCCTCGCCGTGGTGCGTCACGGCGGCAGCTTTGGCGGCATTTCGGTGCTGTGGCTATGGCTACAGGACCGCTCCGGCTTCCCGGCGGGCTATGCGCAGCTGCTGTTTGACCTCGTCTTGTTCGCCGTCGCCGCTTTGATAATTCCGCTCAACCTGCTGCTCTGGTCCTTCCTTGGAGCCGCAATTTTCAACCTGTTCCTCGCAATCAACCACCGCCGCGACCGATACATCGCAACCTGACAAGGTTCCTCTGGCCTTTCCGGCCTATCTAGGCTATCGCCGCGCCAAAGCTGACAAAAGAAAGAGACCTCCCCGATGGAGCTTCGCAACATCGCCATTATCGCACACGTCGACCATGGCAAGACCACCCTCGTCGACGAACTGCTGAAACAGTCCGGTTCGTTCCGCGACAACCAAGCCGTCGCCGAACGCGCGATGGACAGCAACGACATTGAACGCGAGCGTGGCATCACCATCCTTGCGAAATGCACCAGCCTTGAATGGGGCGGCGCGCGCATCAACATCGTCGACACCCCCGGCCACGCCGACTTTGGTGGCGAAGTGGAGCGTATCCTGAGCATGGTTGACGGCGTTGTTCTGCTGGTTGACGCCGCTGAAGGCCCGATGCCGCAAACCAAATTCGTCACCGCGAAAGCCTTAGCTCTGGGCCTGCGCCCGATCGTGGTCTTGAACAAAGTTGACAAGCACGACGCCGAACCTTCGCGCGCCCTGAACGAAGTCTTCGATCTGTTCGCCAACCTCGGCGCAGATGACGACCAACTCGACTTCCCGGTGCTTTACGCGTCGGGGCGTTCCGGCTGGGCGGATGTCGAACTCGATGGCCCGCGCAAAGATCTGAACGCGCTCTATGAGCTGGTGATCAAGCACGTCCCGGAACCCGCGCAGATCAAACGCCGCGCAGAACCTTTCCAAATGCTGGCGACCACGCTGTCGGCTGACCCCTTCATCGGCCGTATTCTGACTGGTCGGGTTGAGGCTGGCACTTTGCGCGCTGGCGAAACCATCAAAGCCTTGGCGCGCGACGGCAGCAAGATCGAACAATTCCGCGTCTCGAAAGTCCTCGCCTACCGTGGTCTGGTGATGACGCCTATTGATGCTGCAGAGGCTGGCGACATTGTTACCCTGTCCGGCATGACCAAAGCCACCGTGGCTGATACGCTTTGTGCGCTTGAAGTCGAAACCGCGATTCCGGCACAACCGATTGATCCGCCAACGATTTCGATCACTTTCGGCATCAATGACAGCCCGCTGGCTGGCAAAGAAGGCTCGAAAGTTCAGTCGCGTATCATCCGCGAACGTCTGATGAAAGAAGCCGAGATCAACGTCGCGATCAAAGTCACCGACACCCCCGGCGGCGACGCCTTTGAGGTTGCCGGTCGTGGCGAATTGCAAATGGGCGTGTTGATCGAAAACATGCGCCGTGAAGGCTTTGAGCTTTCGATCAGCCGCCCGCGCGTGTTGTTCCAAGACATCGACGGCGTGAAATCCGAGCCGATTGAAGAAGTCACTATCGACGTTGATGACGAATACACTGGCGCTGTGATCGAAAAACTGACCGGCCCCCGCAAGGGCGATCTGGTTGAGATGAAACCCGCAGGCGTTGGCAAAACCCGCATTATCGCGCATGTGCCGTCGCGCGGCCTGATCGGTTATCACGGTCAGTTTATGACCGACACCCGCGGCACAGGCGTGCTTAACCGCGTCTTCCACGATTGGGCTCCGCACAAGGGCCCGATTGAGGGCCGTCGTCAGGGCGTGTTGATCTCGATGGAATCGGGGATTTCGGTCGCCTATGCGATGTGGAAACTGGAAGATCGCGGCCACTTCTTCATCGGCGTGCAAGAACCCGTCTACACCGGCATGATCATCGGCGAACACTCCCGCGACAACGATCTGGAAGTGAACCCACTGAAGGGCAAACAGCTGACCAACGTGCGGGCTTCCGGCACCGACGAAGCCGTCCGCCTGACCACTCCGGTCAAACTCTCGCTGGAACAGTGCATCGCCTATATCGACGATGACGAACTGGTCGAAGTCACCCCAAAATCGGTGCGGATGCGCAAACGCTACCTCGATCCGAACGACCGCAAGCGCAACGCGCGCTCCGCTTGATACGAAAACCCGCCGAGAGGCGGGTTTTTTCATTCGGTGATCTTGGTTGCGAAAGTAGTTGCACCGCTCTGCTTCAGATGTAAAACCCCAAGCAGAATTTGCGGGAAGATGCGCGTGCTGACCAATTTGCAAGACAAGCTTCGCATGTGGAATCGCAGCCGGATCGAACGGCTTCGCGTCAAGCGTGAAACCGAAAGCGGGCACGATTTCATCCTCGGCGTGCTTGGGATTATGAAGAACGAGTCGATCAACCTCGACGAATGGGTGCAGCACTACGTCTCGATGGGTGCTGGCAAAATCTTCCTGATCGACAACGGCAGCACCGATGACACTGTCAGCAAGGCGCAAGCTTGGGTGACCAAAGGCGTGGTAGAGCTGGTGGAATATCCCAAGTGCCATCGCCAACGCCAGCACTATTGGACCGCGTTCAAACGGTTAAAAATAGCGCGCAAATGCCAGTGGCTTCTGGTCGCCGATCTAGACGAATTTTGGTTCTGCCCATCAGGGGAAACCATCGCAGCGCAGCTGCCGTTGTTTCATAAGTTTGACGTAATTTACGCAAATTGGCTGATGTTTGGCAGCAGCGGACTAAAGCAGCACCCCGCCAGCATTCGCCAGGGCTTCACCATGCGGGCGCCGAAGCTGCATCCTCACTCGGTCCACAAATACCTGTGCCGCACTTCGGTGGTCAAATCGGCGCAAACCCTAGGCCTGCACAACGTTTACGGCGCGCGGTCAGAGCGCACCGTCTCTGACAATGAGCGATTTCATCTGAATCACTATCCGATTCAAAGCCTTGAGTTCTTTCAAACCGTCAAAATGACCCGTGGCTCGGCCGCAAAATCTGCGAATGACACCGTGCGTCATATGCAGTATTTTGAGAACCACGACGCGCCGTGCACAACGTCAGATCGTCTTCTGGCTGACTTGGTCGCAAGCGGGAAGATCAAATAGTCTGCAACGGGCGCTTGTACGCCATTAGTTGACGCAGCCAAACTGGCCGGGACGTTACACATCGACCGCTAACATGGGATGTCGTTTTGCTAAACACATTAAAAAGTAAAATCCAGACTTGGAACCGCCAACGCATCTCGCGCCACCGGGAAGATCGTGAAACGCACTCGCAGTACGACCACGTCCTCGGTGTTCTCGGTATTATGAAAAATGAGGCAATGAATATTGACGAATGGGTGCAACATTACGTCTCAATGGGTGCTGGAAAAATATTCCTGATCGACAATGGCAGCACCGACGATACCCTTGCGAAAGCGCAGATTTGGATCGACAAGGGCGTTGTTGAATTGGTGCAATACCCCGAACGGCATTACCAGAAAAAGCATTACTGGGCAGCGTTCAAGCATTTCAAAATCGCTCAACGATGCCAATGGCTATTGGTTGCTGACCTTGATGAGTTTTGGTTCTGCCCCTGTGGTGAAACAATTGTCGAGCAGCTGCGCGATTTCCGCGCTTATGACGTGATTTATGCCAATTGGCGCAACTTTGGTAATAACGGCGTCGACAAACATCCCGCCAGCATACGCCAAGCCTTCACCCTAAGCGCCCCCACGCTTTATTTCCACACTGAGAGAAAGTACATCTGTCGAACCTCGGTGGTAAAATCGCGCCAAAGTTTGGAAATCCACGCGGTAACAGGTGCGCGCTCCGAGCGAACCGTATCGGATAACGAGCGGTTCAACCTCAATCACTACGTTGTGCAAAGCTTGGAATTCTTCCGAGATGTAAAAATGACCCGCGGCAATGCGTCATCGCATAGCGAAACCTCGGTCAGAAATATGGAATATTTCCAGCGGTTCGACGCACCCTGCACGATGCCAAATCATCTTCTGGCTGATCTGGTGGCAAGCGGAAAGATCAAGTAAGCTTTCGAAGCAACCCGCTTTGTCCGCTAAAGGTTGCAGTTTTCCATTCCTGCGTGTATTTTTGACGATTAATAATGGGGATTTTCGTCTTGTTTTCAAAGCTCAAGCGCAAAGTCAAAGCATGGAACAACGCCCGCGTGCTGCGTCGGCGCGCTAAGCGAGAACACTTCAGCGGGCACGATCATAAGTTGGGTGTGCTTGCCATCATGAAGAATGAAGCCATGAACATTGATGAATGGGTTCAGCATTATATCTCGATGGGCGCTGGAAAGATTTTCCTCATCGACAACGGCAGCACTGATAACACCGTAAGTAAAGCCGAGGCTTGGGTCGCAAAAGGTGTTGTCGAACTCGTGCAATATCCAAAGCGCCATCGCCAAACCCAACATTATTGGTCAGCTTTTAAGGAATTGCAGATCGGCAAGAAATGCCAATGGCTGCTAGTTGCCGACCTGGATGAGTTCTGGTTCTGTCCTTCCGGCGAAACCATTGCTGAGCAATTGCCCGATTTTCATAAATGGATGTCATTTACGTCAATTGGCGGATCTTCGGCAGCAGTGGGCTTATTGAGCATCCGGCCAGCATCAGACAAGCGTTCACTCTTTGCGAGCCTCGGACCTTTGCGCAAATCGGCTTCAAATATCTCTGCCGCACCTCTGTTATAAAATCAGCAAAAACAATGGGGGTTCATCGGGTTTTTGGTGCCGATTCATCGCGAACCGTATCGGCCAATGATCGGTTCCATCTCAATCACTACCAGATTCAAAGTCTTGAATACTTTCAGACAGTCAAAATGACGCGCGGCACAGCGTCCGGCGTTAAGAGGGAGGGTTTTAAGGATATGGATTACTATCGAAATTATGATGCGCCTTGCACCGTGCCTAATCACATATTGGCAGACTTGGTAGCAAGCGGCAAAATCAAATAGCCTTGCCTTATTCAGCCGCGACTGACTTGGCCTCCGCCAAATACTGCGTGACCAACCGACACGGCGTGAACGCTTCTACTTTCACATCGGCCCCGTCAAAAGTACAAAATGTGTTCGAGGCGATCTCGTACCAGCCGTCCTCCCCTGCCTCCAACGGTTCCGATACCACGGCCATCCCGCCGCGCGAGTCCGACCAGCGATAATAGAGGCTCGGTGCGGCGGTATCAGTGGCATAACGCACCGCGTAAAGCCGCTTGCCGTCCGACAGGGCCGCAGTCATCCGCAGATGCGGCGCCGCGCCCTTCGCCAAAGCGACCGCTATAAACTTGGCCGAAGCGCGTTCCAAAGCGCCGCGCGGATCATTGTCCAAACCCTCCGCCAGCGCCACCAAAAACAATGCCTCAGAATCGGTCGCGCCCTTTCGTGCCGCATACAAACTGTCGGGAATCATCATATCCGCATCGCGACGGAACTGATCATAGCCGCCAACCTGGCCGTTGTGCATGAATGACCACACTCCATGCACGAAGGGATGGCAATTATTGCGGCTGGTCGCCGTCCCGGTCGAGGCCCGCACATGCGCCAAAAACAGCCCGGATTTCACCTGAGCCGTCAGACTGCGCAAATTGGGATCGCTCCACGCCGGCATCACGTCACGGTAAAGCCCCGGCTCCGGCCGATCACCATACCAAGCCACGCCAAACCCATCGGCATTGATGGTGGAATGGCACTGGGTCGCACCATGACTTTGGTGGATCAACGAATGCCCCGGACGGCTGATAATCTCATCTAAAAAGATCGGCGCGCCCGCATAAGCTGCCCAACGGCACATAAACTGCCCTCACTCTTGTGAACCTGACTGGCCTCTTGCGGAAAACATACCACAAAACCAAGCCAGTGCAGCTTTATTTGCATAAACCTTGAGATAGAAAGTTTACGCGCCCAGCTCTTCCACCACTACCAAATCGCGATGCGATGCGCCCTTGGCATGTTGCAATGCGGCTTGGTAGGCTGAGGAATGATAGCAATCCACCGCAGCCTCAACACTGGGGAAGCGCGCCACAACATTACGCGCGCGGTCATTGCCCTCAAGCTGAACATAACGCCCTGATCTTGCTAAGAATTCTCCGCCGAATGATGCGAGGACTGGGCCTGCCAGCGCGGCGTATCTGCCATAAGCCTCGGCGTCGATGACCTCAACATGCGCAATCCAAAGAGCCGTTGCCATATTACACCCCCAACGCGGCATGAACCGCAGCAATCGCGGCCTCGGCCAATGCGATATCCGCGCCGCCACCCTGCGCCATATCTGGACGCCCGCCTCCGCCCTTACCGCCCAACGCCTCAACCGCCGCTTTAGCCAAAGTCACCGCCGAAATCCGCGACGTCAGATCCGCCGTCACGCCTGCCGCCACCGCAGGTTTCGCACCGGTATCTGCGATCAAAACAATCGCACCAGACCCGATCTGTGCCTTCATCTCGTCGATCAGGCCAGGCAAATCCTTGCCAGAAACACCGGTAAGTACCTGAGCAATCAGCCGTACCCCATTGATTTCCTTGACTTCCGGACCACCAGCCTTACCGCCCATCGCAAGCTCACGCCGCAACTGCGCCACTTCATTCGCCAAGCTGCGACGCTCGTCTTGCAAGGCTTTGACTCGTTCCAAAACATCGCCCGGATGCGTCTTCAGCGCCAAAGCCACCGCTGCTAAGCGTTGATCTTGCGCGCGCAAATGATCCAGTGCGGCTTGGCCGGTCAAAGCCTCAATCCGGCGCACGCCCGAAGACGAAGCGCTGTCCGCCAGCAGCACAAACGCGCCAATATCGCCAGTGCGGGCCACATGCGTGCCGCCGCAAAGCTCCAACGAATAGGTTCGCCCATCGCTGCCCTTGCCCGAGCCATCCAGATTGCCCATGGAGACAACCCGCACTTCATCACCGTATTTCTCTCCGAACAGTGCCTGCGCACCCAAAGCCCGCGCGTCATCTGGCGTCATAATCCGAGTGTCAACGACGGAGTTTTGTCGAATGAATTCATTGACTTCTGCTTCGACGCTCATTTGCTCAGCCTCTGACATCGCGGCCGAATGGCTGAAGTCAAATCGCAGACGATCCGAGGCGTTCAAAGAGCCACGCTGTGCCACGTGGTCGCCCAAAGCGCGCCGCAACGCCTCATGCAGCAAATGCGTCGCTGAGTGATTGGCGCGAATTGCAGAGCGGCGGCTGTGCGAAACCTCGAGTTTGGCCGGTTGGCCGCGCAAAATTGTGCCCTCCAGCACTGTCGCGATATGAATAAACACCCCGGCGGCCTTGCGGGTATCGGTGACTTCGGCCAAACCCGTCGCCGTGCGGATCAGCCCGGTGTCACCGACCTGACCGCCGCTTTCAGCGTAAAACGGCGTCTGGTTTACCATGATCTGCACCGATGACCCCGCCTCCGCAGCCCCAATCAGCGCACCATCGCGCACCAGCGCATCAATCTGGGCTTCGGCCGTTTCGGTGTCATAACCCAAGAACTCAGTCGGGTTATGCGCCTCTGCGATTTCGAACCAGATCTTGGCATCCGCGGTTCCGCCAGCCCCCGACCAAGCCGCGCGCGCCTTGGTCTTTTGTTCTTGCATGGCCGCATCAAAGCCCGCCACATCAACCGCACGCTCTTGCTCGCGCAGCACATCTTGCGTCAAATCAAGCGGAAAACCGTAGGTGTCGTATAACTTGAACGCGACGTTGCCGGGCAGCGCATCGCCTTGCGGCAAACGCTCCAGCTCATCATTCAACAGCCGCAGCCCGCGATCCAGCGTGGTTTTGAAGCGCGTTTCCTCTAGCAGTTGGGTCTCTTCGATCAGACTTTGCGCGCGTGTAAGCTCTGGATAAGCTGCCCCCATTTGCCGCACCAAGGCAGGAACCAGCCGGTGCATGACCGGATCTTGCGCACCGAGCATATGTAAATGCCGCATCGCCCGCCGCATTATGCGCCGCAAAACATAACCGCGACCCTCATTGCTTGGCATCACCCCATCGGCAATCAGGAACGAAGTAGAGCGCAAGTGGTCGGCGATTACCCGGTGACTGGTTTTGCCGGGGCCATCCGGGTCGGTGTTGGTCGCATGTGCAGACGCTTCAATCAGCGCCCGCATCAGATCGGTGTCATAATTGTCATGTTTGCCTTGCAGCAGCGCGCCAATCCGCTCCAACCCCATGCCGGTATCAATCGACTGCATGTCAAGCGGGCGCATTGTGCCATCGGCGAGTTGCTCGTTCTGCATGAACACGTTGTTCCAGATCTCAATATAGCGGTCGCCATCTTCCTCGGCGCTACCCGGAGGCCCGCCCCATATATGGTCGCCATGATCATAGAAAATCTCGGTGCATGGCCCGCACGGCCCTGTCGGTCCCATCCGCCAAAAATTGTCGTCGGTCGGAATGCGAATGATTTTGTCATCCGACAACCCTGCGACCTTTTTCCAGATTGAGGCCGCTTCATCATCGGTATGGTAAACCGTCACCAGCAACTTGTCTTTGTTGAGCCCAAAGTCTTTGGTCAGCAATTCCCAAGCAAATGCAATGGCTTGGTCCTTGAAGTAGTCACCGAAACTGAAGTTGCCCAGCATCTCGAAAAACGTATGGTGCCGCGCGGTGTAGCCGACGTTATCCAGATCGTTGTGCTTACCGCCTGCGCGCACGCATTTTTGCGCCGTCGTCGCACGTTTATAGTCGCGCGTTTCTACCCCGGTGAAGCAATTTTTGAACTGCACCATGCCCGAGTTGGCGAACATCAATGTCGGGTCGTTGCGCGGCACAAGCGGCGAGCTGTCCACCCGTTTGTGGCCATTGCGCACGAAAAAATCGAGATATGTCGAGCGGATGTCGTTCAACGAAGCCATAGGCTTGGGCCTCCAAAAAGCGGAATAACTTTGGTTCCGCCCCGTTTATCTGGCAGCGTCCGGGCTGTCCACTGCCGATGCGAAAAGGCCGGAAACTTGACGTTTCCGGCCCTGATATTTGCGAGATCTATGTCTGACCCCATCCAACCAATATCAGTCTTCCAACACTGGTCCGGCGTCTGATTTTACCGAGAAGTCTAGCCCATTGGCCGCACGAATTTGGTCCTCGATATCGAGCGCCATCGCCGGGTTTTGCTTTAGGAAGGATTTGGCATTCTCACGCCCCTGCCCGATCCGCTCATCCTTGTAGGAATACCAGCTGCCGGATTTCTCCACCACGCCGGCCTTCACGCCGATATCGACAAGCTCACCGACCTTGGAAATCCCCTCGCCATACATGATGTCGAATTCGACTTCCTTGAACGGAGGTGAAACTTTGTTCTTCACCACCTTGACCCGCGTTGCGTTGCCGACAACTTCGTCACGGTCCTTGATCGCGCCGATGCGGCGGATATCAAGCCGCACGCTCGCGTAGAATTTCAGGGCGTTGCCGCCCGTTGTGGTTTCCGGGCTACCAAACATCACGCCGATTTTCATCCGGATTTGGTTGATGAAAATCACCATGCAGTTCGATTTGCCGATACTGCCGGTCAGCTTGCGCATGGCCTGAGACATCAGACGCGCTTGGCTGCCCATCTGCATGTCGCCCATATCGCCTTCGATTTCCGATTTCGGCACCAGTGCCGCCACCGAATCCACCACGATCAAGCTGACTGCACCCGAGCGCACCAGGGTATCGACGATTTCCAATGCTTGTTCACCAGTATCGGGTTGGCTGATCAGCAACTCATCCAGATCAACGCCCAGCTTTTTGGCGTATTGCGGATCAAGCGCGTGTTCCGCGTCAACAAAGGCGCAAACGCCGCCTTTTTTCTGCGCCTCTGCCACCACATGCAGTGTCAGCGTGGTCTTGCCCGAGCTTTCCGGGCCGTAAATCTCAATAATCCGGCCTTGCGGCAAACCGCCAATGCCCAAAGCAATGTCCAGCCCCAGCGAACCCGTCGAGGTTGCCGCGATCTCCATCACCGGATTGTTCTGGCCGAGCTTCATAATCGAGCCCTTGCCGAACTGCCGTTCAATCTGTGCCAGAGCGCTTTCCAGCGCCTTTGCCTTGTCCATATCGCGCTTCCCGTTCAACTCGATCAGATTTGCCGCTGCCGTTGCCATTGCTCGTCCTTATCCCACGCTTGTCTTCAGGCGGCAATCGCCCAAGATGTTCTGTATTTGTTTACCCTATATGGGGGTAAAGCGAGAACATTGCAATCGAAATGCCCGCAAACTCAGCATCCCGCAACATGATTAACGAAGCATTACCAAAGAACAGGTACAGAACATTTATCTTAGCGGTAAATTCGCCAACAGATTCGGCGACTTTAGTGCAGCTGTCCCTGCACTGTTGCTGTCAGATCGCTAAGCGAAAACGGCTTCGGCAAGAATGTCGAATTTGGAATCCGGGCCTGCCCCTCTAAAACTGCCTCTTCGGCATAGCCCGACACAAAAATCACCCTGACATTCGGGCGGGCTCTCAGCGCCTGACGCACCCAACTCGGACCATCCATCCCCGGCATCACCACGTCGGTTACGAAAATATCGACCTCTAGCGTCGGGTCCTCCAACTG